>JBBDQZ010000057.1:0-87311 GCA_040905705.1 Balneolales bacterium | reverse complement strand
AACAAATCAGGTTTGATTTTTATAGAATATCGTTGTGTGTGGCGAGGCATGTAACTATATATTAACGGTTTTTCGGGGTCTGTATAAGCCGATGTGAATTTTAGTTGCTTCGTCGATTATTATTTATCTGAGGTTACAGAACACTGATAAGTAATCTAAACTTGAATTATCATTAGATATGAATGATGTATCGATTGTTTGAAGATGTTATAAGTAACCAGATAAATAAAAAATCCTATTAATTTACAGTCATTTTGTCCTTTCCAGTGTAAGTAAAGTGATTATTCGTAATCTATTATACGTGTTCAACTCCATTTGTGCAGATGTTTTGAACAAAATGGGTTCGACAGTATGTCTTGTTTAATCAAAAAACATACCCCGAACGACTTCAGGCATCGGATGTCCGTAATTTTCTGAATCATCTCGCAAATGACCTCAATGTCGCTTCATTGACTCAAAATCAGGCTCTGAGTGCTCTTCTGTTTCTTTATCGAAATGTTCTCAAGTTGGATCTACCTAATATCGAAAACATCGAATGGTCGAAGAAAGCGATAAGAATCCCCGTTGTGTTGTCTGTCGATGAAGTATCCCGGCTCATCTCCTATATTCCCGCTAATGTTGCCCTTGCAGTTAAACTCATACCACATTATATACCACAGCTCCTAAACTTGATATCACCGGATTCTCTGATTCGAATTTTGCTTCTCCTCCACTCCCGGAATAAAGGAATCCACTTTTTCAGGCAAACATTTTTTAAGTTTTTGTTAAAATGGATGTGGATAGATGTTATCCGGGTAAAGACCGGAACGGGCCATATCATAGATGATGACATGGATATTTGGTGGTTGATATAACAGGTGCTGAGCAGATGTTTGAAGGATATGAATTATCCACCAGCCCCGGTACGTTCAAAACGGAATGTCCGTCCTTCCTGATGGAACGTTACAGATGTTACTTCTCCGGACTCCTCACGTGAAAAATGGAGTTCCGCATCAATCACCCGATAAAAAAAGATATCCGAGTCGGCCTCTACGGGATACACCGGCACGGTATTCTGGCCGGTCAGCCGGGCGGTTAACTGGTTGCCGGCACGAGTAACCGTGAGTTCCATGCCGGATGGTGTCCGGTAGGTTCCGGTGTATTCGTCCAGTTTTTCCGCTTCTATTTCGATGATTTCCGGCTCGCGGCTGACATCGGAAGAAAATCCCCTGTTGAAATGATATGTCTGGCCTCCCTGGGTCAGCGTGAGGCTTCGTGCCATGTCGTCTTCGAGTTCGAAATGAACCTCCGCACGAATAGCTTCGTTTTCAAATTCGGTTTCGCTGGTCGCGTTGAGAGGGACAGGGGTATAACCACTCATTTGTCCGTAAAGCCACGGACCGTCGCGGATAATTCTGAATTCAGGCAGTTCATCGGAAACATACAGGCCTTCCAGTTTCTCCAGTTGTTCTCGCTCCAGCAACAGGTACTCCTTTACTTCGTTCAGTTCGTATTGCGACTGAAGCAAGTGTAGACCGATGTCGTCAATATCCCGATCCGAATTGGAAAGAACGACCACAGCTTTACCGGATTCAGCGCTGTATCCCAGAAAGGAGCTGGATCCGCCTGTCCCTCCGGCATGATAGACAATTTCGTCGTCGTTCAGGGTATGGACAAATAATCCGCGAGCTATGTAACGGTTGTCACCCAGCGGTACTCTCGATGCCGCAGCAGTTTGAAAGGCCTGACTGATGCGCTTTATGCCTTCGTCGGCGTTCATCCCATCAGAGTCGTAAATTTTATTGGATTCGGTTCCCCCGGTCGACATGATTTTCGCTAATATGGCCATATCGTGTGCCGAACTGCGCAGTTCGCCGAATCCTTTGACCCCGTCAAAATTCCATTCCGGCACAGATAGCCCGCCTGAGGTTGGGATGGCGACCAGGCTGGAATCCACAGGTATACGCGCGGTAGCGGTCATTCCTGCCGGACCGGTGATATATTGGCGGACCAGTTCATCCATGGAATCTCCGGATATTATTTCGGCAATATGGCCCAGCAGCATATACCCCGTATTGGAAAATACAAACCGGCTTCCAGGTGCATCCGGAAGCGTGTATTGATCCAGAAACTCGTACATCATCTCAATGGAATAATCACGGAAGGGATCCGCCGGATTTTCCGGCTGGAGGTTTCCGGGAAACTGCGGGAGGCTTCCATGGTGGGTCAGCAGATGATGCAAGTTCATAGGTGTTCCGTCAACGGGATCGATCTGTGCATGTCCGGAAATAAGATCGTTGACTGGTGTCTCGGGAGTGATGTGTTTTGGATAACGGTGGCCTGAGGAGCTGTGGACTGAAGAACGGCGGCCCGGGGAGCTGAGGCTGGATGTGTCCTGCCTGTTACCTGGAGTGTCAGTTCCGGATGATTCCGGAGAGGGATTGCCGGTGTCTTCCATGGTGTTCGTTTCCTGCATCAGCATGTGCAGAATAGCCGAGGTGATGGATTTGGTTATGGAACCGATCTCGTAAATCGTGTGTTCATCCGCCTCCCGGCCGGTTTGCGGGTCGGCATCCCCGAAGCTTTGATAATGAACCTGGCCATCCGGTTCGATCGCTGCAATGCTGATGGAGGGAATCTGTTCGACCGACATCCGGTGGTCGATATACGCTGTGAATTCGTCGGATTGAAGGTACTTTGATAACGAATTATGATCGGAATCCTGGCAGGAAACAGCGGTGGATATGAATAGTAGTAGCGGAAGCAGTGCGTATTTCATGAAGAGCGAAAACTTTTTTGCGATAAGGGCCATGGTTCACTGTCTGAATAAATGTGCTTTCCCAACAACTCAAAGCAACGTTTGGAAAGCGGATGATAAGGCCGATTTGTATTAAAAAAGGCTGATTTATTTATAATAAGGGCTGATTTATGATAAAACCCATGAATGAAATGGTGCATTAATGATAAGGCTGATTAACGTAAAGACCGAATCATCAAAAATAATAATTTGAATGGAGAAAAAATGATACGAATCCGGTACAGCACCGGGAACCTCAGATACGGTATTCCGGTAATCGCTGTTGTCTGTTTTTTGCTCTCCCCCCGTCTTTCTCCAATACCGGACATTAAACCGGAAGGTAACGCCAGGTAAAACAGCAATTAGTTTTGATGCTTCCAGAAAGCGGAAATGCGGTAAGTCTCATCAGAAGTAACCGGTCCGCCCAAATAGGTTGTTAATTATTTAAACATCAATGACTTATGATGAGTATCGTATGCACGAAAAACGAAGAATGAACTGCGATTAATTTCAATGAGAATATCATTAATCGGAAGCGGGAAAAGCGAATATCCTTCAATTAGAATTGACTTCGTACCGCTTTTTTTTGTTCTTCTGTCCGTTACCGGAAATCATACAGAATAATATGCTACTGAGTTAGTTGATACCTGTATGGGTATATCTGGTTGCATGCCGTTAAAAATCTGTAAATTTTAACTATATGGTGTTTTATTATGAGGTCACAGCAACAGAGCTATGGGAACGATCCAACCGCAGTAAGAGAAAGCGATCATTACCAGAAGGAATATATCGAGCAGTTTGTTGAAAAATGGGATGATCTGATTGACTGGGATAAAAGAGGTGAGGGTGAAGGTAATTTTTTCATTGATATTCTTGAGGATCACGGGGTTGAGAAAGTACTGGATGTCGCAACAGGAACCGGTTATCACTCAGTCAGGTTGCTTAAAGCTGGTTATGATGTGGTAAGCGCCGACGGCAGTCCGCAAATGCTCTACCGTGCCTTTGAAAATGCCAAAATCCAGGGAGAATTGCTCCGCACGGTACAGGCGGACTGGAGATGGCTCAATAAGGATATCCATGAAAAGTTTGATGCCGTGATCTGTCTCGGCAATTCATTCACCCATCTCTTTTCAGAAAATGACAGGCGCAAGGCACTGGCCGAATTCTATTCCGTTCTTCGCCATGACGGTATTCTGATTCTGGATCAACGAAACTACGATGCCATTCTCGATCATGGCTATTCGAGTACACACAAGTACTACTATTGTGGTGAAGAGGTGGAAGTGGAACCGGAATATGTGGATGAGGGACTCGCCCGTTTTCGCTACCATTTTGAAAATGATGAGGATTTCTACTATCTGAATATGTATCCGCTGCGACGGGACTACACCCGGAAGCTTATGGATCAGGTTGGTTTTCAGAAAGTTGAAACATATGGCGATTTCCATGAAACCTATCGCAAGGAAGATCCGGACTTCTTCATTCATGTGGCGGATAAAAAATATCTCAAAGATGAGGAATAGCCTGGTATCCTGCGTGAAGGGTGCCCATGATAATCCCGCAATAGCCTGTAATACCGGGGTTATCGGTGCATCGAATATTTCGGAAACAGGATCATTGGAGTGCCTGATACAATGGATCAATACAAGGTTAATCTATGAATCATAATTAACCATGGAGGATGTAAAACATGAGCAATGAAAATCAAAACGCAGTAGAAGTTGCAAGGAATTATTATAACAGTGAAGATGCCGACCATTTTTATGCGACAATCTGGGGTGGTGAAGATATCCATGTCGGACTTTATGAGTCGGTAAATGAAAGTATTTCCGATGCAAGCCGCCGGAATCAGGAACGTATGCTGGCTCATTTGAATAACAAACCGGGCCCTGGTGACAGGGTGATTGATTTGGGTTCCGGCTATGGCGGATCGGCAAGATTTATGGCGGAACGATATGGATGTAAAGTAGTGGCTTTGAATCTCAGTGAAGTCGAGAATGAACGGGCAAGAAAAATGAATCGTGATCAGGGGCTTGATCACTTGATTGATGTGATGGATGGTAATTTTGAGAGTATACCATTCGAGGATGCTGCATTTAATTTGGTATGGTCCCAGGATGCTTTTTTACACAGCCCGGATCGAAGACAGGTCATCCGGGAGGTTGCCCGCATCATGAAGCAGGGCGGTGAATTTGTCTTCACCGACCCCATGCAGTCGGATGATTGTCCGGAAGGGGTTTTGCAACCCATATTTGATCGTATCCATCTGGAAAGTATGGGTTCACCGAAGTTTTACAAAGAAACGGCATCAAATGCCGGACTTGAGCTGGTGAAGTTCGATGAACTGACAGAGCATTTAAAGCGGCACTATACAGCCGTATTGAACGAGACGATTGATCATGAAGAGGAACTTAAAGGGATCGTTAGCGATGAATATATCCGGAATATGAAAAACGGACTGCAGCATTGGATTAACGGTGCCGGCAAAGGCCACTTGTCCTGGGGGATATTTCATTTTATCAAAAAGTAATGGGAGAAACACCCATGGCCGGAACCCCGGACACACAAGCGTATGATTCAATCCATGGGTGCTCCATCTGGCCTTGTAAGGCATAAAATTTTAAACAGATGAAATCTTATTTTACAAGTTGACGAGTCCAGAGCACGTATCTAATAAAAAACCCGTAAAGGAGGCTACCTGTATATGAGTACGGTTGCACTTGAATTTGTCCCTCCGGTATTGGAGGGTGGGCCTGAAAAAGCCAGGGAAGAAGCCCGCAAGGTTCGGCAATTTCTCTCCGGCTATGGCATGGAAGGCCGGGTCAATTCACTGCTCATTCCCGGAATGATTGAAGAGGAGGGAGATCGGCCGGTTCCGTTAAAAAAGAGGATGGATCCGCTGGATACCTGGAAAGCTATCCGGGAAGATCTGCCTTTGCAGGGCATGGTTACCCAGGTTACGGCGTTTCACTCCGAAAACCAGCTTACCAAACGATTTCATAGTCTGCGCCATGCCGGTATTCATCGTGCTGTGTGTGTTGGGGTCCCCCGGACGATGAGTGATGGAGAAGGAGGTGGTGTTCCGCCGACGGAGGCGCTTGAACGGTTTAAGGATGAGATGCCATCACGCGGAGTGATTCTTATTCCTACGCGGGAGGGGGAAACCGGCCGCTTTAAATTCAAACTCGACAAAGGGGCAGACTTTGCATTGTGTCAGTTGCTTTATTCCGATCACATTGTGGAATTTTTACGTGAGATGCGA
This sequence comes from Balneolales bacterium, assembly GCA_040905705.1. Classification (GTDB taxonomy): domain Bacteria; phylum Bacteroidota; class Rhodothermia; order Balneolales; family Natronogracilivirgulaceae; genus JBBDQZ01. The sequence continues at coordinate 81,273 of JBBDQZ010000057.1, read as the reverse complement.
GAGCATACAGACCGCCGGCCGGAGATTTTGCTCTCTTTTGGTTTTGTCCCCAAAGCGGAAACGCGGGTGAAGCTCATTCGCTGGCTTATTAAGGATAACAATCCGCTTGTTGAAAAGGAGATTCAGTTTGTTGGAGATTTGGCTGAAATGGAGAAGGAAAAGAAACGGGTCGAATTGCTTGATCTCTACAAGCGTGTGATCGACGGAGTCCGGGATCTTGGGTTTCCAATAGGCCTTCATCTCGAATGCCCCTATGGGTTCACGGATCCCGCTTTCGAGACGTTTTCCGCTATGCTGGATACCTGGTCCCCCGATGATCCTGTCATGGATACCTCTGTTGAGTCTCCGGAAAAGCATGAAACGCTGAACAACAAAAAACGCTGATACAAAAAATCACGTATGGTGTATCGGGCTGCTTTCCCGGTTCTGTTTTTATGTTTTAAGACTTTTTAAAGTTCGATGGTTCCAAGGTCGGTCTCTGTTTCGGCCGATACCTCAACATCGGTAATGGTTACTTCATCAAATCCTTCCTCCGTAGGATTTACCGATACGGAATAAGTATCCTCGGGGAGTCCCAACAGACGGAATTCACCGGTATTGGCCTCACTGTGTGTTGAGGAAACCGTGTCTTCACCAGCGATAGCATAAATCCAGGGGTTGGATTCCGCAGGATCCACTATACCGATGATCGAGCCGGTTGTTGCTTGATTATAGGCACGGATTACCGGTTTCAGCAGATAGGAATTTTCATCAGGAAATTGCGGCGGGCCTCTTCGGACGACAGATCGGTCGGCGTCAAAATCAAGGGCCAGGATAAATGATTCGTCTTCCTGTATCTCCGCATCAATATTGAGTTTTAAACCCGTTTGTTGTGCGGACGGTGTTTGAAGTTGATAGGTACTGTCGTTCACTACTATGGTGTTGTCATCCCCGAGGATCAGACGGATCTGATGATAGATCCCTGCCTCGAGTTCGGCCTCTCCAAGAACTTCATGAGCACCGTTGATAAGCTCCAGCAGATTGTATCTTTCCTGCGGTTCGGAGATTACGACCCATGAGGTATCCTCATCGGCCAGATTGTTTACTTCAACCCTCTGAATGTCCACCCAAAGTTCCTGATAGTCCCCGATGTTGTCATGCATCAGAACTTTCATTGTACCGCTTTCGGATGATGTTCCGGTTGAGAAATCATCACAAGCCTGTACAGTTAACATCAGGGTAATGAGCATTACAGCGGGTATCAGCATGGATTGTAATAAATGGGGAAGACAGGTACGTTGAATCTTAGTTTGGATCATCATGGTATTTGCCGTTTGGTAAGTTAAGTATTAAAGGTGTTCACAAAGCATAATGCTTTGTGAACACCGTATCCCTTCATGTGCAAATGGGGGATACATTTTTTTTTAAAACTCATTTTATATCAATTCATTCGCAGGACGCTCAATCTGCAAATGGATTCCTTTTTTTGAAGTCACCTGTATGACGCACAATCTGGCAAAGGGTTACAATAAAAATGAGTGCGTTTCACCGGATGAATGCGCGTTATATGATGCGTTTGTTCAAATATTGGAATTGATCAGGAAATGATCAGACACCAAGGCAAGATATCATAGTGCGCATTCATGTTGCATCTGTTCAAATATTCTGATTTAAACAGCCCAATAGGATTTCCCGGGAGCTGATCGTCATACCTGTGTGTGTTGAAGGCTCAACAAAGGGTATTTCACGAAGGGATTAAAAAGGGATTTAAAAAGGGATTAAAATATCGTCAGGAGGAATATCAGGCCTGTTGCCCCTCCCTCTCCCGCGGCCGGATTGATCGTCACTGTCTCCGTTTCTCTCCAGGCCGGGAGGAGTGAACCCGGGCGGGCCGCCACCTATATTACCTTGAAAAAGGTTTTCCAGGATATGCTGGGCAGGAATGCCACGATCCATTTGACGGTCCAGCCCTCTGGCAATATTTTCAAGCGGCATCTGACTGCGAAGTTGTGCGGATCTGAAAGCCTCAGGAAGTTGCTGAATTTCACCAGGATGGAAACCGGCATTCAATGCTCTGATTAATATCCGGTTTGCCATTTCCGGGTTTTCCCGAACGTCGGGAAGGTCCGGAAATGCACGTACAGCTGAAGCAATCATGGTCATGCTGCTCCGTTCAAGTGCATTTTCCGAGACGATCTGATTCAGAAAATTATGCAGAATCTCTTCACTTACATTCTGCTGTATAGCGTATGAAGTGTTTTCGAGGATCATATTTCGAAAAGTTCTTGCAGCTTCGGCTGTTTCTTGTCCTCCCCTGCCGGCGTGTATCATTCCCTGTACCTCTTCATGCTCCAGCCATGGATCGACCAGGGTGGCTGACCGTACAAGGCCGGCTTGCATGTTATTGAGCACTTGCCGGATCGATTCCACGGGAACCCGTTTGGCTATGCCTTCCATGGTTTTTTGCATAACGGCTCCATGGGGAAGTCCCTCTTCGGCCAATGTAATGGCCGGGTGAATAAGCAAATTCAATTCATCGGAAGAAAGTTGACGTTCCCGTGCCCGTGTGATCAACGTTTCCAGCCGTTCTTCTTCAATGCCGGCCAGGACGCCCCGGTCCAGGATATCCTGGTGGGGACCGTTTCCCTGATTTACATTTCCCGAATCTTGTGCCATTACACCGGATTCCAATACGGATAACATGGGCAGAGCCAGTGCAAGCATTAATAAGCGGATTATCGCCCGAAATGTTCCGGTATGGATCCGGGAGACTCCGGAAAATTGTTTACTATATTTTATATGGAATGTCATATACATCCTCGTATTTAATAATCAATGAAAACTCTTCCATTTTCTCCGCCAAAACCGTCACGGACAACCGGCGTATCATCAGGCCATTCCAGCCATTCGATTTGATCATCATTGCGTATGGCGATTTTGTAGTCGTAGGTGCCGGTTGTTAAATCCAGATCAACACGGTACTGGTTGCGTCCGGTCTGTCTTAGTGGAATTCCCGGTACTTCCCAGCCGTTAAAGTCGCCCGTTAAATACAGCGACTGGCCATCACGATATCGTAAAGTAAGGGTGGCGTATCGAGACGCTTCTGTTTCCCACCTTATAGACCGGATTTTGCCGGTTCGTGATCTTTTAAGTGAAAACGGTACTTGTGCACCGATGGAGACCTGATAGTCCGGTTCGGCATAGTTGTCTTCACTGTGAAACCAAAGCAGTCCCGCCAGCATACCGGTCAGGGTGATACGATTGCCGGCGGGATATGATACATGAAGAGAAGTCCGGTGAAAACGGTCCTCCAGGATAATAGTGTCGCCCGGATTTACTTCCTCTGTTGAAGCATACGGAAAGCCCGTACCACTCACCGAAGTCATATCCCCGGAACCGGAAAGCCCGCCTCCGTTTTCCGGAAGGACCTGAAATTCACGTGAATATTGTTCGAGTCCGGTCTGCAAAGTAACGGTTGTTCTGTTTCGGGTAATACGGGAGACAGAAACCGTGCTGCTGAAACCATCCCCGGGACGGTCTAAGTGTGACAGGCTGCTGTAAAAATTCATTTTCAGGCGCCATCGGTAGCCTGGCCAGAATTCAGCCGCCAGGCCATAGGAGCCATAACTGCTGGAGACAGGTTCCTCATCATTCGAAAGACTGTAGGATTGACGGCCCGGTCCGGCCATGATCTCAAATTTGACAAATGGAGATACCATCCACTCCAATCCGGTTTGTAGCCACTGTACATTCCGGATGTAGGAGGTTGAATAATAGTGCACGCCGCCGGCGGCACGAATCGATAGAGATGGGGTCAAGCGTTGCCGGAACAGCGAAGTAAAATGACCGGCAGACCATGCGGCCGGATCGTTGTAAAAAATCAATGCGTTTCCAAATGTATTGACAGATAGACTGCGTCCGCTCCCGGCCCATTGGAGATTAAAGGAAGGGGTAATAGATGAATAAGCGGAAATTCGACTGCGGTCCCAGTCGGTGAACATGGGAACCAGATAGGTGTTCGAAACATATCCGCTCGACGCGGATAGTGCGACACCGGTCTCGATCCGCTGAGCGGAGGTCTGTTTACTGAGTAATAACAGTACGGTTAATATGATTTCGAACAACAGTAATTGCTTCATTACAAGTTGATTACGGCATTTTTATTTCCGAATCCATCGTCAACAAAGCGGCTTGCAAACGGGTCGGTAGTCCACTCATCCCCATCTTTTATGAACATATAACGATGTTCTCCGCGGGACAATGGGACAATACCCGTCCAGGCTATATCCCCATTGATCGTCTGCCTGTTCAGGGAAATAGGTTCCCAGTCACTGAAATCGCCAGCCACTGCTACGGAATTGGCATCTCGATCGACATAGACAAAACGCATCATGACTCGATCCGGACGTTCGTTCACGATTTGTTGTACCGGATATTCGGATACGGGTGGGGACTCCTGCCGGAGGGTGATCAGAAACGGGGTGGCAAGAACGAGGACCAGCAACATCGCAGCGATGCCTGCGGACCACACCGGTCTCCACATGACCGGCCGGGGCTGCCAGAGCCTGTTCCGGAGGGTACGCATTCTTCCGTGAATGGTGCCGGTATCCGGGTAGCCGGATTCATATTCCCTATATTCCCTGGAATCTGCCTCATCAGTGTCCTGATCCATCTCCACTTGTGGCTCCTCATGTGGATTTAGCCGGGAAATGCTCTGCATGACTTTATCGGCAAAGCCATCCGGCAGAGTTTGTGGCGCTTTATCACGGGCGGACATCGCATGGAAGGCCTCTTGCGCCGATGGATCTGCAGCAAAATTTTGTCTCAACTGCAGATCAAATTTCAACAGTGCCCTTAATTCCGGATCATCAGCGATAAGATGCAGCACCCGGGCATCATCTTTGTCGCTGAGTTCTCCGTCAAGATAACGGCGAAGCCATTCATCTTTCCTGTTTTTCATGCTCATTACTCCAGGTTTTTTTTCAGTTCCTTGCGGGCCCGGTGTACCCTGACTTTCAGGGCACCAACCGGCACATCCAGAATTTCGGATATTTCCTCATAAGACATTCCATCCCGGTATTTCATTAGCAAGGGAGTCACATAACTGTCGTTAACATTGTTTAATGCTTTCCAGAGCCGGACAGACTGTTCTTCAGCGCGGATGTTGTCTTCAGGATCCGAATCCCCGGATGGTATTCTGGACAGGGTATCATCTGCCGGATCATAATTAATGGTATTTTTATATTTCTTACGCCGGGTCTGGTCAATACAATGATTTTGGGTCAGGCGGTAAAGCCAGGATGAAAAAGCCGAATCACCTTTGAATGAATTCAGGCGTTCGTATGTCTTAATAAATACATCGTGTGCCATTTCCTCAATCAGAACGTTATCTTTTTCAAAACGACGTACCATACTAAATACCAGGGTGGCATATCGTTCCATGAGGAGTCGGTATAAATCTTTCTCCCCATTCAGAATACGGTTTATGATTTCATTATCGGTAAGTTCAACCGAATCCATATTTAGTCCGTTGGCAGAAGATAAATGTTCGACGATAGGCTGATCCGACCGGTGTGCTTGTACTGTGTACACGAGTGTTTTCTGCACCACTGTTTCCAGTCATCAGCCCGGTTTTCCATCATCTTGTGCCATAACTGCTGACAATATGACGCAAGATGTTGATTAAAGTTACAACTCATCAGAACAAAATTTTCGTATTTTCTTGTATGGTACCAGTTTAATTACAAATGTGACACCTATGCGATTTTTGTTCATCAACTTTTCAGCTATTATTATTCTGTCGCAGTCTCTGGTTTCTTGTTCATCAACCGGCCCGGCACGCACTTCGGAGAGCATGCATTCCGGAAATCAAACAGAACCGGTATTGCTTGAACGGCCGCTTCCCGGGAAACCGGAGTTGCCTTTCGGTTACCGGAAAGCTGTAGAAAAGGAAACGCGCACCTGGAATGGCCGGCCCGGAAAAGCGTATTGGCAGCAGTTTGCCCGGTATGAGCTTGAGGCCACACTCATTCCGGAAAAACGCACACTTGCCGCCTGCGCCAGGATTGTTTATTACAACCGGTCACCCGACACACTTCGCCAGTTACAACTTGAACTGGTTCAAAACCTTCATGCAGAAGGGATCAGGAGAAATCGCCAGGTGGAAGTGACCGGAGGAATGAATCTTCATAGTGTGGCGATCGGCGATGCTGAATCGACCGACGTAGGAGGCCGGCCGGCCCGGTATCAATTGGAAGGTACCCGCATGATCATCAATCTTCCGGAACCGTTAGCACCCGGATCAAAGACGGTTATTGAAATTGAGTACGATTTTGTGATTCCCCAGCAGGGAGCGGGTAACCGTATGGGATACAGTAATGACAACCTTTTCTTTCTTGGATACTGGTATCCGCACATGGTGGTCTACGATGATGTGTTGGGATGGCATCCGGATGAGTATCTGGGTCAAGCTGAGTTTTACCATGGTTTTGCTGATTATGATTTGACCATCCACGCTCCGGAGCAGTGGCTTGTCATGGCAACCGGTGAGCTTCAAAATGCTGAAGAAGTGTTGGCTCAGGATGTGCTTCAGCGTTGGGAAGAGGCGAAACAGAGTGATGAACCGTTACGGGTTTATACAGCCGGCCAGGGGCAACCGGTTACGACAAGTACTTCCGGTGCGGCTGCGGAAACTTCGGGATGGAATGAACGGAATGAGGCTTCTTCCACCCATTCTTCCAACACATCCTTCCTCACCTGGCGTTATTCAGCACAAAATGTCCGTGACGTCGCCTTCAGTGCAACAAGTGAATCGAATTGGGATGTCGCCCGAACCGTCGTGGGTGATCATTCGGGAGACGGTTCTGCCGGTTATACTGTAATCAACGCAGTGTGGAGGGACGAAGCATCGCTCTGGTCAGAAGTCACCGCTTACCAGCAGCATGCTATCACCTATTTATCGAAGCTGACCGGTTATTCATATCCCTGGCCACACATGACCGCTGTGGAAGGTGCCGGAATCATCGGGGGCGGTATGGAATTTCCGATGATGACGATTATGGGCGATTACAATCGCCAAGGTGCCGAATCACTTTATTCGGTCACAGCACATGAACTGGCTCATATGTGGATTCCGATGATCGTGAGCACGAACGAGCGAAGGTATAGCTGGCTTGATGAAGGGAATACGGTTTTCAGTACAGGTGAAGCGGTGATGGACCATTACCCGGAAGAACGCCCTCACCTGCAAGCACAAACTGCATACATTCGTTCAGCACGCCTCGAAAGAGAGGGGCCGATGATGCGTCATTCAGACTATCATTACTCGACCCTTGAATTCATTATCGCCTCCTATCGCAAACCGGCATCTGTGTTGATAGCGTTGCGGCAACTACTGGGAGAAGAGGCCTTTTGGGAAGCATACCGGACATTTATTGAGGATTGGGCATTCAAGCATGCGTATCCATGGGATTTTTTTCATACGTTCGAACGGGTTAGCGGCCGTAATCTTGGCTGGTTCTGGCGAAGCTGGTATTACGAAACATGGCAGCTGAATCAGGCCGTGGAACTTGTCGAGGAGACCGATGAAGGGACTCGCATTGTTATCCGGGATGAGGGGAATGTACCGATGCCGGTTTGGCTGACCGTGACTTTCGATCGTGATCAGAAAGTGGAGTACACCATTCCGGTCGACCCCTGGCTGCAGGGAAAAAGACAGGCGGAGATCGTCATCCCTGAGCGGGAAGTCCGACGGGTTGAAATCGATGCAGGCAGACACCTGCCGGATATCAACCGTAAAAATTCCGTTTGGGAGCAATAAATACTATTTTCCGGTTTATAGTGATGAACATCCATAGTGAATGTATTCGAAACACGGGTGGATGGGAATAAATAAAATATCAATCGTGCAATCGGGATAGAAATTTGGAATACAGAGTTGAATTACCCTGGTATGTAAAACTGATTGTGATCCTGGGAGGATTGACACTGGGCGTGTATTTTTTAATCCAGGCCAGTTCCATACTCATTCCCTTTCTGTTTTCGGTTTTCTTTGCCATTCTTCTTACCCCGATTTCGTCGTTTGTTGAAAAATACCCTATTCACCGTGTATTTTCTTCATTATTCAGTGTGTTGCTGGGAATTACTTTTTTGTCCGGGGTGATTTTTTTCTTTTACAGTCAAATCGTCAGTTTGGCTCAGGATATCGGGATCATTGAGGATCGGATTAATGAGCTGTTCGAGCAGTTTTCCGGTTTTTTCAATGCTTATTTCGACGCGGAACCCGATGCCCAGCTCGAATCGGCCCGGGATGCCATTGTAACATTCCTGCGTGATAATATGGAGTCGCTTACACGAGGTGTTTTGACCGCCGCGACCACGCTCACCATGTTTTTCCTGGTTCCGATTTATACTTTTCTGTTACTGATGTACCGCGATTTTCTGAAAGATTTTTTTCTGCTGGCTTTTACCCGGGGTGAAGGGAAAGATAAAGTGGAATATCTGTTAAACAAGGTTCGCAATGTGGTTCAAAGCTATATCACCGGGATGTTTATCGTCATCTGTATTCTGGGAGTGCTCAACAGTGCTGCCCTGGCTATCATTGGTGTTGATCACCCCATGTTGTTCGGAGTTTTTGCCGGTTTGTTAAATGTGATTCCGTTTCTGGGGCCGATTATAGGTTCCATTCTGCCCATTATCTATTCACTGTTGACGATGGAATCACTTTGGTATCCGATTGCTGTGCTGGCGACATTCTATGTAATACAACTGTTTGAAAGCAACCTCTTCACGCCGATGATTGTCGGACAGCGCGTCAGCCTGAACCCGCTGGTAACATTGCTGGCCATTTTCATAGGAGGGATGATCTGGGGTTTGGCGGGAATGATTCTTTTTATTCCATGTCTGGCTATGCTTAAGGAGATTTTTGATGAAGTGGATTCCCTGCGGCCATACGGATATCTTCTGGGGAAAGTCAAAACAAGAGAAGAAACACAAAAGGAATATTTCCCGGGGAATTTTCCGGGCTTCAAAAAGACGGATCAGGAGGGGGAGTTGTAGTCCGTTTCAGCGTGGTTCCGGAAAAAGTTGCGTAATCCCTGGACGATTTGATCTGCTAATTTTTCCTGGAATTCCGGATCGGTCAGCATTATTTCGTCTTCCGGGTGGGAGAGAAACGCGGTTTCGACAAGCACATTTGGCAGTTTGGTCAGTGTGTTGAGCGTAAAGTTGAAACTCCCGATCAAACCGAAATCACGTAACGGCAATTCCAGCATGCTATGGTGTATCATGCCGGCCAGCGGACGAAAACCAATGTGGTGGAAATAAACACTGGTACCTTGTATCGATAGCGGGTTGGTATTGTACCCGACGGAGTTGGCATGAATACTGACCAGCACATGGGCATTGGAGGCGAGTACCATTTCTGTTCGCTCCACCATCGATACATACTCATCTTCGTGACGGGTCATTATGACCCGTGCTCCTTCGCTTTCAAGTCTGTCGCGTACTTTTTTGGAAATGTCCAATACAATATTCTTTTCTTCAACACCGGTTGCGCCTAAAGCACCGAGGTTGCTTCCGCCATGACCGGCATCAATAGCAATGTTAATACCCTCAAAAAAACGGTCGGATGATGTAAGCCGGGGTGGCCGCTGAACCCGAATCCGCAAACTGGTTCCAATTCCGTAACCTGTTTGATAACCCCAATGCATATCGTGTTCAAGATGGATGTAGAGGCGGAAGTGGTTTGTTTCGACCTGCTCCCAGTCTACACTCCGGATGCCTTTGGCGCTTTTCTCGTGTGTGATCCGGTTGGTGTTGTCATGGGCACCGTATATATCCACTTCGATGATATTGGCATTGGTCTGTCTCGTTGTGGTATAAGGAAGTCGTTTGCTCAATGTCAAGGAGATCACATCATATTCATCGTTGCCGTACACAGATATGGAACCGGTAGATGAGCGGGGAAGAGGGGTATGATCGGGAAGGATATGGGCAAATCGTACAGGCAGGTAGCCTTCCAATTGATCGGAGAGCTGTACACGGAATTGTCCGTCACGACGCCCGGTTACTTCGATGTTTACCCCGTTATCTATGTATCCAAGCCGGGATGCTCCGAGACGGTCGGTGTCCGTTCCTGCATTTAAATAAGCCATCCGTCCTTTAATTTCCGCCACTTTGGGAAACGCACCGGGTGTGATGGAGATCAGGGTGCCTGATTCAGCTGTTTCCCGGTTTTGACGATTGTTTTCAAGAGTAAATACTACCGGTATATTTTCAGCATGATCGCCAGGCTGTACCGTATACTGGCCGGAATATATACCACCGATACCATCTGTTTGTGATACCGGTAATTCTTCCATAGGGGCATTGGTTACAATATTATCGATACTGAAAAAAGCCTGATGGCCGGGGCTCCCTTTGAACTGCACGTCGAGTACATCGCCTTCATTCAACTCGAGATACCGGTCAGGTTCCATCCCGTCCGGTTCAATAACAAGCGGATGTGCAGGAGAGGTCTTTTCCTGTTGGGGTCGACGGAAATAAAGGGTTTTTCGGAGGACTGCCCCCTCTTCCGACACTACCCGGATTTCCGAGGTGCTTTCACCTGTAGGGACTTCCACAAGTCCTGCAAAAGCTCCGTTGGGATAGACATGGACCTCTTTGTCATTGAGAAAGGCACGTGCACCCGGAGTGGTATTTGCCGCAATCCGATGACGATTCCGGGTGATGAACAGGGTGTCTCTGCCGGGAACGATCACATTGAGTGAAAAGATATCGTCATTTAGTCCCTCTAGTTCCTCGTCTGACCGGAGCTCCCCCGTCCTTCCGGATACATCAATCGTGGTTAATGCAAAAGAAAGTGTGGCAAACAGCAATACGGCAAGGATATGATAATACGAGTGGAGTAAATCATGCATCGTTCAATAAACTGAAATGGTAATATCCGATGCAACAAATAAATAAAAATTTTTAACTAAGGAAAGTTTTTTGTCACGCGGGCTGTTATGGTTTTTGTTGCTGAAGTTGCTTGTTTTGTTCCTTCCGTTCTTGCTTCTCCTTCAGCATTTTCTCCTTTCGCATTTCTTTTGCTTTTTTCTTGTCGACGGACCCCATCAATTTGACATGGTCGAGCTTTTTGTTAATCATCATTTGTTGGCCGATGGAAAGCGCATTATATATCAGATAATAGAGGCTGAGTCCGGAAGAGAGCCGGTTGAATATGAATAACAGCATTACAGGCATAATATACTGCATCATTTTGAGCGCAGGATTCGGCGCCGTGCTGCTCTGGCCGGATATCCTCATCTGAACTACCATAGAGGCCGTCATTAACAGCACAAAACCGGCTATGTGATCGCCCATCAGAGGAATCGTAAACGGTAAATTGAGAATAATATCCGGTGCGGCAAGGTCATCCGCCCACAAGAATTGCTCCTGCCGCACTTCAATGGCGTTCTGGAAAAAACGCCAGAAGGTGATGAGTACGGGAATCTGAAGGAGATTTGGCAGGCAACTTCCCAGAGGATTTACCTTTGCGGTTTTAAACAGCTTCATGGTTGCCTGTTGCTGTTTTTGGGGATCGTCTTTGTATTTCTCCTTGATCGTCTCCATTTCGGGCTGTAGCTCCCGCATGGCGGCCATACTTTCAAAACTTTTTTTGGTAAGAGGATAAAGAACAATTTTGATCAATACAGCAAACAGGATGATCGTAATACCCATGTTCCCGGTTACGCCTCCGAAAAAACCGAAAAACGGAAGAATAATATATTTTACAAATGGATCGGAGAACCATTGAATGAAGCGAAATCCGGTGTCGATCATATCATAGGCGTTCGCATCGAAATCGCGGAGTTCCCGGAATTCGAGCGGCCCCAGATAGAAGCGATAATCGAAGCTGGTATTTTGCCCGGAAAGCCTGGTGCGAAGTGCCGTAGAATAATCATGAATCATTTCACCATTTTCCGGAGCCATCGAGTGATTGGCACTTAATATGGCGCCGTCTGTGGGTTCCTGCGATTTCATGATCTGCGCGAAGAACTTGGATTTGCTCGCTACCCATGTAACATTTCCGGTGATGATACTTTCCGAATATCCGGTTTCGGACGGTTGAAATTGTTCCAGAACACCGCCCGCGTAACTATAAGCGGAAGTGTATTGTGCCTCTGAAGGGACATCCAGCTCTGAAGGAAGAATGGCCGGTTTCCATACCAGTTCATAACTTCGTCCGCTGATGTACTGTTCAGCACCGAAAAATCTGATATTCAATTGAATTTGATAGGTCGAACCGTCCAGTGTGAAAGTATAGAGGATGCGGTTTCCGTCTTCCAGAAGAAGCTCATATTGAAGAGTGGTTATTTCACCTTCTCCAAGTGTAATTCGGGGTTCATGCGCCACCGGGCGGAAGAGCAGTTTGTCGGTTTCGATGTTATAGTTTTCAGTGGAAAGGAATTCCAGTGAATAGGCGGAACGGGTGGTATCGGATATCAGTTGTACCGGATCACCATTCCATTTATGGTGTTGTTTCAAATGGAAGCTTGCCGGACCCGCTCCCGCGTTGGTGAAACGTGCCCGGTATTTTGGGGTCTCGACCCAGGTGGAAAGGGTATCGGAAGTGGAAGTGTATTCGAAAACGCCAAGGGCTTGCCGGCCTGCCGGGCGCGATACAGGGCCGGCCTCCTCATCCTGCATATCCGGATCCAGTGGATCTGCCCGGGGTTCCGGGTCCTCAGCAAGCATTTCTCGTTCAAGTTGTTCCTGCCGTTGTCGTTCCAGTTCCTCTTGTGACGGCATGGTGGAATACATCCAGGCCAGCATCAGCCCGAAGATGAGTATAAATCCAATTACTGTGTTACGATCCAATATTATAGATGATTAAAAATCAGGTTTGTGAAGAGGAATGGCAGGATCTTCCGAAAAATTCATCGGACTTCTGCGGTTATGGATAGACTGTGCCTGTATAGGGCTTGCGTTGTGATTAGCGTGTTCACTGTTATAATCCGGTGCAGTTCCGGTATTTTCGGAACCGGACTTCGTCGGGCAGTTACAGGTTGATGTCGGTTCGGGAACAGGGTCTTCACCGCCTGCACTCCACGGATTACATCGAAGCACTCGCCATACGGCCAGTGCAAAACCTTTGATCACTCCATGTTTATTCAGCGCATCGATGGCATACTGGCTGCACGTAGGGTAGTAGCGGCAGCTTGTCGGGAAATAGGGTGAGATAAAGAACCGGTAAGCACGAACCAGCCCGATCAGCAGGTACTTCATGAAGCACCCCCTTGTTGTAAATGCGGATGCTGCAATTGGTCACGCACCAGGGTAAGCAATCGGATGCACTCCTCATTGAGTATCTGAAAGGATGTCCGGCTGTTTTTGGCAACAAGAATGCCGTGGAATCCGATCTCTCCGAATTTTACGGCATCCAGGATCAGGTGCTGGTTAAGCCTGTATGCTTCTTTCATACGGCGTTTTACCAAATTGCGTTCGTGAGCTTTCCCAAGTCGTTTGCCGGTGATAAAACCCATCTGACAGATCCCGGGTTGATCATGAAAAATAAGATAACGTAAATCAACATGACGCTCTTTGAGTTTTCTGCCTTTCAGGAACAGACGCTGAATATTTTCGCGACCGCGCAGAATTCGAGAGCGGGGCAGGCGGTAATCCCATTCAAGGTTACTTGCGGAATCCTTCATCGCTGACGGTCAACTTGTGTCGACCTTTTGCCCGGCGCCGTTTCAATACATCACGTCCGCTGGAGGTCTCCATCCGGGAACGGAATCCGTGCGTGTTTTTTCTACTGCGCCGGCTGGGTTGATAAGTTCGTTTCATGTGTCTAAAAATTAGGAATCAAAATGTCACATAGCATACCCATGAGATTTAAATCATGCACCTGCTTGTTGAAACCTCAATATGGGTGTGTCATCGGCTAATAAAAATTTGAAATGTTTTCTATTGAATTTCTATTTGAAATTAACAAAGGCCTGAAAAATACAAGTTTTTTAACTAAGATTGAACCTTGAATTATAAGCTATTTTTTTGATTTGTTCGTTTGCCACTACAAATTGTGGTACAAGGCCTGCTTTACTCACAAACGACAAGTTGAACGTACTTTGAATAAGCCGTACCTTAGTAAGTTATTTTAGTATTTAAAAAAAACGCCTCAAGGCTGTTATGATAGACAAAATATTTGCCGGCATTTCCAAAATAATGGGCTCCAAGAGCGAGCGTGACATCAAAAAAATTCAGCCTGTTGTCGATGAGATCAAGTCTTATGAAGAGGAGATGAAAAATCTCTCTGATGAGGATCTGAAAGCTAAAACGGAACTGTTCAGAGAGGATATCCGTGAGGCCACTGCCGAAACACAGAACAAAATTGACGAGATCAAAGCTGAACTGGAGACCATCCATACAAGTGATGCCGATTCACTGGACAAGCGTCATGACCTGGAGTCCGAGCTCGAAGAGCTTGATAAAGAGTGGCTGGAGATTGCCGATGAAATGCTGGCTGAGCTGTTGCCGGAAGCTTATGCCGTACTTAAAGAGACGTGCCGGCGCTTTGTCGGAAAAAGCTGGAAGGTTGCCGGTAACGACACAGAATGGAACATGATTCCGTTTGATGTGCAGCTTATCGGTGCGGTGGTGCTGCACCAGGGGAAAATTGCAGAGATGAAAACCGGTGAGGGCAAAACCCTGGTAGCCATCTTCCCCTGTTATTTGAATGCCCTGGTCGGGCGCGGTGTACATGTCGTTACGGTGAACTCTTATCTCGCCCAGCGAGATGCCGAATGGAACGAACCTATTTTTAATTTCCACGGACTCAAAGTGGATTGTGTCGATCGTTATGAACCCAATACCGAGGCCCGCAGAAATGCGTACCGTGCGGATGTCACCTATGGCACTAATAATGAGTTCGGTTTCGACTATCTTCGTGATAATATGGTCATCAACAAAGATCAGCTTGTGCAACGCGGGCATCATTTTGCCATCGTCGATGAGGTGGATTCCGTACTTATCGACGAAGCCCGGACCCCGCTCATCATTTCCGGACCGGTTCCGCAGCAGGACAATCAGAACCAGAAATTTACCGAACTCAAACCGCGGGTGCAGAAGTTGGTGGATGCACAGAAAAGCCTGATCGCCAAATTTCTTCATGAAGCCGAAGAAGCCTATGAGCAGGGGGATCAGGAGAAGGCCGGACTTGCCATGTTTCGCGCACGTCGCGGGTTTCCTAAAAGCAAGAAGTTCCAGAAAATGATGCAGGAGCCTGCCCTGCAAAAGCTAACCCAGCAGACCGAATATTTCTATCTTCAGGACCAGGGCAAGAACATGCATATTGTTGACGAAGCAATGTATTATGCCGTCGACTTGAAGAACAATACGATTGAGCTGACCGAGATGGGCCGCGAACTCATTACTCCTTCGAGTGAGGACAAAAACTTTTTTGTGATACCCGATATGGGTACCGAAACATCGCTTATTGAAGAGGACCTGGAGAAAAAGGAACGTGAGAATATTTCGAAAATCGAAAATAATGCGGACTTCAGCGACGATTACAAGCAACAGCAAATAGCCAATATTAAGGATGAAATCAAGAAGGAGCGGTCCGACCGAATGTCGGAACTCTACCGGGTTTTTTCCGAGCGAAGCGAACGCATTCATTCGGTAAACCAGCTGCTCAAAGCATATACGCTTTTTGAGCGCGATGACGAGTACATCGTCTCTGATGGAAAGGTTCAGATTGTTGACGTCCACACCGGTCGTGTGCTGTCAGGACGCCGTTATTCGGATGGACTGCATCAGGCTATCGAAGCCAAGGAAAATGTGAAAGTGGAAGCCGCCACACAGACATATGCGACTATCACCCTGCAGAACTACTTTCGAATGTATCACAAACTGGCGGGGATGACCGGTACGGCGGTAACGGAAGAGGGAGAATTCTTCGAAATCTATAAGCTGGAAGTAGTTGAAATTCCGACGAATGTGCCTATCCGGCGTGAAGATCACGAAGATATGGTTTTTCGGACCAAACGCGAGCGTTACAATGCTGTGATCAACAAGATTCGTGAGTATAACGAGCGTGGGCAGCCGGTACTGGTCGGTACTACCAGTGTGGAAGTTTCCGAAACACTCAGCCGGATGCTGAAGCGTTCGGGAATCCGTCATAATGTTCTGAATGCCAAACAGCATCAGCGTGAAAGCGAGATAGTGCAGGAAGCAGGCCGGAAAGGTGCGGTGACGATTGCAACCAACATGGCCGGGCGAGGTACGGATATCAAGCTGGGAGAAGGTGTCAGAGACCTGGGAGGCCTTGCGATACTGGGAACGGAACGGCACGAATCGCGCCGTATCGATCTGCAGCTGCGTGGACGTTCGGGCCGGCAGGGTGACCCGGGTGAATCTCAGTTTTATGTATCTCTGGAAGATGATCTTATGCGACTGTTCGGTTCGGAACGGGTGGCCAATGTGATGGATCGCCTCAAGTTTGAAGAAGGTGAAGTGATTCAGCATCCGTGGGTTTCGAAGTCACTGGAGCGGGCTCAAAAGAAAGTGGAGCAGAATAATTTCAGTATCAGGAAACGACAACTCGAATACGACGACGTACTGAACAATCAGCGGAATGTTGTTTATGGTTATCGACGCAAGGCACTGTTGGGAGATGGCTTGAACAGTATGTTACTGAATATGCTGGAAGATATGATCGGTACTGTTGTGGACGAACTTTATAAAGAGGGGGATTATGACGGGATTCGGGAGCGTATGCTCAGGCAATTGACTGTTGATGTTGAGGTGGATCGGGAAAAATGGTCAAGTCTGCAGGAAGACGGCGTTACAGATCTGATCTTTGAAGAGGCCGTGAAGAGCTATCAGGAAAAAGAAGAACGACTCAGGACACCATTTTACAATGTGATTAAAAAGGTGAGTGAAAGCAATGCCGAAAACAAACCCTCAAATGTCCAGGTACTGTTCACTGACGGGGTGAAGCGGTTGCGTGTGGTTGTCAATATCGAAGAGGCTGTAAATAACGAAGGCCGTGAGGTGGTCCGTGCGCTGGAGCGGGCAGTAGTGCTTTCAGTGATCGATGAAAAATGGATGGAACATCTTCGCGATCTCGATTCCGTGAAGGAAGGTATTGGTTTGCGGGCGTTCGGTCAGAAAGACCCGCTGCTGGAGTACAAACGGGAAGCGTTTAACATGTTCTCGCAGTTGCTCGAAGATATCAATAATGATGTGATCTCACTGATCTGGCGGGCGGTGCCGGAAGTAGCAGGTGGCCCGAATCAGCTGAAGCAGGCTAAACAGCCGGCTCGCAGCAGGGTTGACCTGGACAAACTGAAGACACAACATGACTCAGCAGAAAATATGGGTTTGCAGTTTGGCGGGAGTCAGGTTGATAGCGGGGGTTCCCGGCAAGCCGCTTCAGCGGGCCGTGGCGGACAGGCGAAGCGTCAGCCGGCGGTTGCGGAAGAGCGGATTGGACGCAATGACCCGTGTCCATGCGGCTCCGGAAAGAAGTATAAGCATTGCCATGGAAAATAGACGAGTACAAATATGACGGAGGGATCCCCTCTGTAATTTATACCCTTTACTCATATTCAGGACCCACATAATTCAGGCCATTAACCAATCAATATGGTTCTCTCCAAAGCATGTACATATGGAATCCTGGCTTCACTCTACATTGCAAGAGAGTCGGCCGGATCGTCAGGTTATGTTTCGATCAGACGAATGAGCGAGAAGCTCAATATTTCATTCCATTTTCTAACAAAAATCCTCCAGGAATTGACATCTGCCGGGATATTGTCATCCATGAAAGGTCCCAAAGGCGGCGTGACACTAATGAGGGCTGCTGAAGATATTACGTTGCTTGATGTTGTTATCGCCATTGACGGTTTGAAAGTATTCCGTGAATGCCTGCTCGGCCTGCCGGGATGCGGAAATGAGGATCCTTGCCCGGTTCATAATGAATGGGCGGGGATCCGGGAGCAGCTATTTGAATCCTTTCGAAATAAAACTCTTGGTGATACAGCTTTGAAAATTGATCAATTAAATCTTCGTTTTGCCCTTCCAGACGAATATAAAAAATGAATAATCTCCGCCGAACGGTTAAAACTCCGGGAGCGGTGATGACGGGACTCGGGTCTATACTGGGCACAGGCCTGTTTGTCAGCCTGGCTATCGCTACAAAAATAGGGGGAGACGGTGTACTCATTGCGATTATCCTCGCTGCACTGGTAGCAATACTTAACGGGCTCAGCAGTGCTCAGCTGGCTGCCAACTTCCCGGTGAGCGGAGGTACTTATGAATACGGATACCGTGTGCTCAATTCCTGGTTCGGGTTTACGGCGGGGTGGATGTTCCTGATTGCCAAGTCGGCCTCGGCGGCCACGGCAGCACTCGGTTGTGCCGGGTATCTGATCTATCTTTTTGGCACTATGACCGGGACGACAGTCGTATCGGGTGAAGCATCCGGCATGGGTGTGATTTCCGGGACGATGATAAGCCTGTTCAGGGGTGCCGGCCAGGGGCATGTGCTCCTTGCATTGCTTCTGCTGGCAGGCACCACGGCACTGGTGGCGGGGGGTATTCGGCGGAGCAATCGCGCCAATATCGTTATCGTTGGAATAACATTGGCGGGATTACTGGTACTGGTGACCGGGGGCATCATGGCAAATGGCATTCCTTACAGGCCTGCGGTTGCTGCGTGGTCAGGTTTTGAATTTCATGGAATCAGCCCGGTACTTTATGCCACAGCGCTGATGTTTGTTGCTTACACAGGATATGGCCGAATCGCTACACTAGGTGAAGAAGTGATCAAGCCGGAACATACCATACCAAGAGCCATTGTTATCAGCATGGCGGTGATTGTAATAATCTACTTTTCCGTATCACTGACCGCCCTGGAGGTCCTTGGATCCGAGGCATTCGGACGCACGGTGGATAGCGAGGCGGCTCCGCTTATAATGGTCGCCCGGGCATTGACTCTTGCTGGTCCTTTCAAAATATTCATGGTATCAGTCGTTTCCATAGCGGCTGTCACAGCCATGACAGGTGTATTGCTCAACCTCATTCTGGGGCTGTCACGGGTTATACTGGGCATGGCCCGGCGAGGCGATCTTCCGGGGTTTATGGAACAGGTGAAAGCAGAAAGCGGAAGTCCTGTTGCCGCCGTTTGGGTAACGGGTGGTGTTATTGGCCTGCTGGTGATGAGCGGTGATATCACGTTTACCTGGTCATTCAGTGCCTTTACCGTGTTGATCTATTATGCGATTACGAATCTTTCGGCGCTGATGCTGCCGGCCGGAAAGCGTCTTTACCCACGCTGGATTCCTGCCCTGGGGCTGCTTTGCTGCCTGTCACTGGCATTCTGGATCGATCCGCAAATCTGGCTCACCGGATTGTCGCTCATTGCCGCCGGCCTTCTCTGGCACGCTGCTGCAGGCCGTCGCGCTGGGGGTAGCATCAACGGTTAGCGGCGTTGATATGATTTCCTCGCTTTATACCCTGTTAAATTGTTTCATCATTTTCTCTATCGACTTGCACCATTGAGGAGATTGTTAACGTATCAGCGATACAGCCAGAAACAGGATGGTCAGGGCCAGCATCAGGTTGAACCGTCCGGCCCAGCGGGAAGCGGACCGAAACCGGCGGGTGCGTGGCTGTCCGGGTTCGGAGTCCATCAGCCGGGCTGCTTTGGGGCCGAGCCAGAAATCATGCAACCCGCTGATGATCAGTACCACGGCAAAAAATGCGATTTTTTTACCGAGTATCATGCCGTATCCGGATTTCCAGAAATCCGCAGCGATCAAATGAGGTATGCGGTAACCTTTTCCAAGGAGTGCCAGAACACCGGTGAACACGAGTAAGGGGAACAGTGCCCAGCTCAATTGACTGAAGCGTGTTCCCAGCTCGCTGAACAGGAGGCCCTTTTGTGAAGCAAGTCGTTGCCGCGTAGCCGGTACCAATACGGCGACGGTAAAAAGCATGCCGCCAATCCAGAATATGGCGATCAGAACATGAAAAAAGACAGCCCAGGTATACATATACAGCACATTAATTCAACAAGACCCCGGCTTTCCGGAAGAGAATATTGTTTTCCAGATGTACATGTTTGTGCAGATCTTGTTCAAAACCGGCCAGATTTTGGTACAGGACCTGATAGGTGGTACAGGCGTCAGGCGGAGGAGTAAAGCTGTTGCTCAGTTCACGGATATGGGCCATCAGCTCACCGGCACCCTGGTGATCGTCGACCATTTTCGCCAGTTCGTTGCGAAGTTCCGTTTTAAGTTGATCATCCGGATTCCCGTTGTCACTGAAGCGGTTAAAGAACCGGCGGATCAGCGGGAAAACCGTATTTTCTTCCTCCTGCAAATGTTCCAACAACTCACGGGAAAGCCGGATGAACGATTGAAAAATTTCAACATTTTCAGGATGACGATGTCCGTGAACCCGGGCTACCTTTTCCGCATAAGCAGCGATTTCCGTGGTTTTTCTGCGAACGAACCGGTGGTGAGACTTTTCAATATAGTCGATCAGCAAATCGGGATCCCATTCATTGAAATTACTGCTGTCGGATGCCATGGAACCGGAAGTTTGTTTCAGTTTTCCGGTCACTTGATCCAGGTCCAGATGGTTTTGTTCACAGGCTTCTTTCAGGGTGATTCCGCCTCCACAGCAAAAGTCGATGCCGAATTCGCGGAAAACACCAGCAGAATGATAGTTTTCTGCGACGATGTCACCCACTTTTTGTGTGGCAAATACAGATTCAAGGTTATGCATAATATGGTTTGGCTTTCAGGATTACAGGTCAGGATTTCTTTTTATAATTTAAGAGTATTTTATCTTTAATTTACAAAAAAATCAGACAGGATTCATGTTTTTTCTATTTGATGACCGTTGTCCGGCTGAACCCACCGGACAATATGGCCGGAAAGCGTTTACATCTGCTGCCGGATGTGTTGCAGCAATTGACGAGCTCCAGGCTCATCCGGTAATAGTTCAACCAGCCGAACGGCGTGCTCATAGGCATTTTCAAACCGGTTGTTTTGCAGGTACAGGGTAATCAGACCATACCGGTAGTCGGGGTTGTCCGGATCGATGCGAAGTGCCTCCAGATAGGCCTCTTCCGCCTCCCCGGAGTGGGCCAGGCTTTGCAGGGCGATGGCGTAATTGTAAACGACCCGGCCTTGATCCGGCATCCGTCGAATTGCCTGTTCAAAGTACTCCAGGGATTCTTCGATCCGGCCCTCTTCGGCATGAATCAGGGCGATGGAGTACCACGCGTGGCCGAAATCCGGCTCCTGGACAGTCACTGTTTCGAGCAGTTCCAGGGCGTTATTGTTTTGACCGCGTTGATTGTACAGGTAGGCCAGGTTGACTCTCGCTTCATTGAGTCCGGGATCTTTTTCAAGTGCTTCCCGGTAAGCTGCGATGGCAAGGCCGGGCTCTGCCTTTTTATCATAAAAGATGCCCCTGTTCATCTGTCCCTCGGGGAAGTACTGGTTGAAATCCAGGTACTGGCGGTATTCATCCAGGGCACGGGTAAAGGATTCCCGGTTTTCTCCGGTAAAGTCGGCCGGTGAAAAATCGGCGAGCCCTCTGACGGCCGGCAGGCGGACCGCACGGACGGGGTCGTCCAGTATCGATACCAGCAACTGATTCCGGATATCCGGAGGAAACTGATCCAGGATATTGGCGGCACTTTTCCGGATAAGCGTACTCTCCGATTGCAGGGCATGTTGTATGGAAGTCAGCGTTTGTTCATCCGAAAACCGGTCCGGGAACTGTCCCAGAAACCAAATGGCGGTAGCCCGGGCGATTTCAGGCTGAGTGGTGTCGGCGGCAAGTTTTCTCAAGTCCGGAACGGCCCGGAGGCCGTCAGAGTGTGCAATGGCAAGGGTTTCCGAAAAATGGTAAGCCCGCTCCTCCCCGTACCAGTTGTCAATGGCATCGGAAGCCCAGGCGGCGGACCGGTCGGAGTGGCAGTCGTTACAGGTATTTGGCATCCCATATTTTTCAGTCAGATCCGGACGAGGCACGCGGAAGCTGTGATCTCGGCGATAGTCGACTTCCATGTAATAGCGACCCGGCATGTGGCAGCTGATGCATTGTGTGGCTTCGGTTTGGGGCTCATGAAAATGATGATTGATGGTGTTGTAGCGGGGTTCGTGGCACTGCATGCAGAGGGTGTTGTCGGTGATATTGGCCTTGAGCCGGGCGGTATGCGGGTCATGGCAATCGGTGCAGCGCACACCATCCATATACATTTTGCTCTGCAGGAATGAGCCGTATTCGAACACCTCGTCGAGAATTTGACCGTCCGGGTGATAATACGGATAGTAGGGAAGCTGTGGGTCGTAGTGATCCAGAAACTCCTCGCCGTGGATATATTCGCCGGTTAGTTCCTGGCGGCTGGCATGGCACTGGGCACACATATTGATCTCTCCGTCCTGGGAAGCGGCCAGGGTCAGGTTGAGGTCCTGGCGGATGCGTTCGGGGCCTGCATTCATAGATGCGTCACTTTGCATGAACTCCACGTGCTTTCCTCCAGGGCCGTGGCAGGCTTCACAGCTGACGTTAATGTCGGACCAGCGGGTGTTGAACGAATCGGCTTCAGGGAAGTAGTTCTGCCGGAGATTAGTGGAGTGGCAATCGGCGCACATGGTGTTCCAGTTCATGGCACCACGGGTCCAGTGCAGCCAATCGCCCGGCTGGATGTTTTCATTCGGATACAGGACAAACCAACGTTTGCGTTCGGTATCCCAGGAGGCATGCAAGGCCTGAAGTTTGCCGCTTCCAAAATCAACCAGATATTGCTGCAGCGGTTCCCATCCGAAGGTATAGGTGACTTCATACGTTTCCAAATTGCCGTCCGGATCCGGCGCTTCCACCATAAAACGGTCACCTTCGCGGAAAAAGCGATAGGTGTCGTATCCTTCGGTGGTCGTGGCGTTGTTGAAGTCTCCAAGCACGGTTTTGTCGGTGGCTTCGGACATAGCGAAAAAATGGTGCGATGTTTTCCAATCGTCCCACTCCTTGTTGTGGCAGGATTGACACTGCTGGTCCCCCACGAAGACATGATCGGCCGGCATGCGATAATCGGGGACCCGTTCGACACGGTCGTCCGTTCTCATCCAGAGATAAAAGACGCAAAATGTTAAGAAGGCGATTAGAATAAGTGCGACGAGAAAAAAAGCGGAAGGGATCCGGAGGAACATAAAAAAAGGATTTTTACGACTTCAGATTTGCTGATCGCAGTGCGAAAAATCAATATAATACATGATACATGCGGAAGAAAATCCCGGTCTGTTACATATAGGGCATTATTTCATTGTTATATCCCATTTTACTACAATAAGTTATCAGGAATATAACTGAAACTTTAGTTACCGGTTACTTGAAATAAATAATTTATTGCTTGTTAAACTGAGCATAGTCTTTTAAATTAAGATATAGTACTCTTAAATATTATATATGCAGTTTTCAAAAGCAAGTACGTACGGAATTCGGTCGGTTGTATACATAGCAGCACAACAGGAACGCCGTATTATCTCTGTCCGTGAACTGAGTGGCCGGCTGCAAATATCGGCAGCATTCTTGACAAAAGTGATGCAGCGGCTGGCAGCCGGTGAGATTGTCAGAACAATTCGTGGATTTGGAGGGGGAGTGGCGCTTGCAAAACCTGCAAGTGTAATCACATTGAAAGATATTATAATGGCAATTGACGGGGAGAAAGCATTTGAGCCGTTTTGGCTGGGTATCCCGGAAGAACAGATGCTCAAGACACCTGATTTTCATAGGAAGTGGAAGGATTTGAACGGTCGTATCGACACATTTTTTTCTACTACCCGGTTTACGGAACTGACACCACAACCCATTACCGGGCTATCACCTCTTTCCGATGACGAAACTACCGCTTCTTTTTAACTTTATTAAGATATAAGGCACCTTAAAATTATTATTTTGTATCATCTTCACCTTTTCATAATGGTAATATTGCTCATCGTTGGTTGTCGTAATGAAGAAGATACAAATGGAACCACTCAGTTTTTCCCTCATCATTATGAAAAAAGCGTAATGCATGTTTGAATAAGAGATAATAGCAGGAAGATGAATCGAACGGACTCGCAGGGTTGGCAGAGAATGCGCGTTATCTGGCTTTTTAGTGGATGCGTTATGATTGCTGTTATTCTTGTTGTCGGTGGATTGACGCGATTGAATCAGGCCGGGCTCTCTATCACCGAATGGGATGTAATACAGGGAGTGATACCACCGCTTACGGAATCGCAATGGGACGAAGTTTTTGAAATCTATCGGCAGTTTCCGGAATACCGGGAGATTCACAAGGGGATATCAATCGCTGAATTCAAGATCATCTATTGGTGGGAATACACCCATCGTATGCTTAGCCGACTGCTCGGCATGCTGTTTCTTATTCCGTTTGTGATATTTGTGTGGAAGCGGGCAATGCCTGCCGGCGATGCGGTAAAACTTGGTGGGATTGCACTTTTGGGTGGAATTCAGGCATTTCTTGGGTGGTATATGGTACAAAGCGGTCTTGCCAATCAGCCGGTCGTCAGCCATTTGCGTCTGGGGATTCATCTGGTCGTTGCGTTTCTGCTTTTCTATTTTTTATGGACCATGGCAATTAACCGGATACCGGGTTTATCCCGGGACAGCGTCGGTAATCAAAACCACGACGGCCAAAGTCATCGGATGTATCACATTCCATTACATCGGCTAATACATCCTATTATCCGGACGGCACTGGTGCTGCTGTTTCTACAGGTGCTTATGGGCGGCTGGACTGCAGGATTGAAAGCCGGGTACGTTTATCCAACATTTCCTAAAATGGGCGAATTCTGGATACCACCGGAACTCGGATTTATGTCGCCCTGGTGGTTTGATATAAGCCATAATGCCATTTCTGTGCAGTTCTTCCATCGGCTGCTGGCTTTGCTGCTGACATTATTTGTGATTCCTCCGATCGTTGCCGGGTTTCGGTCGTCAGCCAGGCCGTTACGACTCACAGGATTTATATTGCTGCTGATCATGAGTCTTCAAATCCTGACCGGAGCGCTCAATGTTCTGTGGGGGGTACCGGTATGGATTTCTTCTGTACATCAATTCGGCGCGCTAATGTTGATGGCGGCACTGCTAACCTGGCGTCGATATTGGAATGTATATGGCTGTAATTGAAGCATTCATGTTGAGATTTCAACCCACAGGCGCATGATTAAACTATGGATGGCCCATCTGATACACGGGCAATCACATGTCGCTTTGCCGTTCACCGGATCTCATCTTACTGACCCATAAGCAGGCTTTCCCGTCGGGGATCGGCGCCACCGAGGAGCGACCCGTCCGGCAGCCGTAAAATCACCTGCAGCCCGCTGGTCAAGTCATCCGGACTGACTTCGTGTCCCTTTTGTTCCAGGTTTCCGATGATTTCGGCAGGAAACTCACCATCTTCGAGCATCACCTGAGAAGTGTTGAAATTGGTGAAATTGGGAACGTTTATGGCTTGTTGAGGGGCCAGTTCCCAATCCAGCATTCCTATGATAGTTTTGGCTGTATAATGAATGATTCCCGCTCCTCCTGGAGAACCCACAGCAGCAACCAAATTTCCTGATTCCCGGTCGAAAATCAGTGTGGGACTCATGCTTGATCGGGGCTGTTTGCCGCCTTCCACCCGATTGGCGATAAGCCGTCCCTGGTCATCTTCCGGTACGCGTGAAAAATCGGTAAGCTCATTGTTCAAATGAAAACCGCCTTTTAATCCGGTTCCCCCATCGGACATGATGCGGCTGCCGAATTCCTGCTCGATGGAAGTAGTCATGGAAACGGCCATACCATGGTGGTCCACAATGCTGATATGACTGGTTCCCCACTCAGGTTGGACAGGATGCAAGCCGTTAACATCACTCTGTACCATCGGGGTGCCGGGCATGGCCTCATTCATGGTCTCCTTTTTAATCAGGGAAGCACGTTCTGTCAGATATTCGGGCAGCAGAAGACTTTCCCAGTTGATCCCGGGAGGATCGGCAAATTTCGGGTCGGCTATATAGCGGTTACGATCAGCAAATGCCAGTTTGGAAGCCTCCAAATAATAGTGCAGCCACTCTGCCGGTGGAATATAACCATTAATCAGTGTAACGGGCGGCACGTCAACCTTTTCCATAATACCGAGTATTTGCATGATGGTAAGATGTCCGGAGGAAGGGGGTGGAAAACCGCAGATATTATATGATCGCCAGGCCGTGCAGATCGCATTCACAGTCAGGTTTTGTTCCGGGTATACGGCCAGGTCTTCCCTGGTCATCAGGCCGGGGCGCGGATGGGTATGAATACGATTCAAAATATCCCGTGCGATTTCACCATGATAAAAAGCGGAGCTGCCTTCTTTTGAAATACGTCGTAATATCGCTGCAAGCGCCGGATTTTGTAATTTATAGCCAATGGGATGTGCGGCTCCATCTTCATCGTAATACAATGCAGAGGCAATTTCGTCTTTTCGCAGCTGTTCATCCCGGGTCAGAGCGTTATGAAGTCGGGGGCTGATATGAAATCCCGCTTCAGCCAGTGTGATTGCCGGTTCAAACAAATCGGCCCATGGGAGGCGGCCATGTTTTTGGTGTGCCTGCTCCAGCATGGCTACAGTACCCGGAACACCCACGGAAAGTCCGCTGAGAACGGCGTCGGTAAAGGAGAGCTCGTCTCCGTTCTCATCCAAAAAGAGATCGCTTTCGGCACTTCCCGGTGCCTTTTCCCGGCCATTATAAGCGAAAATGTCGGCACCATCCCAGGTCAACATAAACGCTCCTCCCCCGATTCCACTTGATTGCGGTTCTACCAGTGAAAGAACCATTTGTACAGCGATAACAGCGTCTACAGCGGATCCACCATTTTGTATGACCTGAAACCCGGCGTCCGTTGCTAACGGATTAGCGGTAGCCACGGCAAATTCAAATCGTTTCCGATCGGTTTCTGACAAATAATCGCGATCCCCAAAGGCCGGATCGGGTATGCGGTAATGTATTCCGGTTTCAATGGTCTTATAGCAGCCACCAAATAAAATTCCAAACAAGAAAAGAAATAGCAGGAAGCGTATTTTGTTACATACGGAATGATTCATGGCTGAATCGGAAGCTTGTTGAGGAATGATGAGTTGCCAATGTTAAGATGGTGGAATGATTAGCTTTAATCAACCGGGACTCCCCAGGGCACGACTACTCTTCCAGCCTGCTATCCAGATCTTCCAGCAGCTCACCATAACGAGCCCAGTTGCCATCGTTCATGGCCTGGCGCAGATCGCGCCATAATGTGCGTATCTCTTCCAATTCGCGGGATGTCATATCTTCCATAGTGGGTCCTTCCGGTTCCTGAACCGGCAATGGCTCATCCATTGCGGAAATCAACTCCTCTTCGTCCGGTATCGATA
The DNA here is from genome assembly GCA_040905705.1 of Balneolales bacterium. Taxonomy (GTDB): domain Bacteria; phylum Bacteroidota; class Rhodothermia; order Balneolales; family Natronogracilivirgulaceae; genus JBBDQZ01. The sequence goes on along the minus strand of JBBDQZ010000057.1, from coordinate 53,855 downwards.
CCGGTGCGACATCCGTGTCAAGAAAATCAGCATCATCCCCGAACAGGTCAATCATCGCGGCCTGTATGGTCGGTTGCATGGATATGTCATTTCCTACAGCCACGATCACCCGCTGTAGCTGTGGAATATCGTCCCGTTCGGCCAGTAAAAATACCGGCTCCACATACATGAACGAATTCTCGATCGGAACTACCAAGAGGTTGCCCCGGATGACCCGTGAGCCCCGCTGATCCCAAAGAGCCAGTTGTCGCGAAATTTCCGGATCCTGATCAATGCGTGACTCGATCTGTGCCGGCCCGAATATCAAGCGGTCTTTCGGCAGCCGGTAGGTCACCAGCTCTCCATAATGCGCTGGATCCGATCGAGCTGCCATCCATGCAATCATGTTGTTGCGGCCTTGAGGTGTGAGCGGGCTGATCAGCTTGAACTCCAGTTCGTCCGGATTTGTATTATCCCCGGGCAACCGGCCCAGCACATAATAGGGTTCCATCAGCATGCGCTGTCCGCCATACTGTTCGAACGGCCGCTGCCAGCGATCCTCGTCATTATAAAATACTCTCGGATTGACCATATGATAGCGGTTATACTTTTCCAGCTGTACTTCAAACAGATTGACCGGGTAACGGAAATGTTCGGCAAGTCCTTCAGGGACTGCTTCGGCCGGCTGAAACAGGTTGGGAAATATTTCGCTGTAAATCCGGATTATTGGGTCACTGTCATCCACGACATAGTAATCGACCGATCCCTCATAGGCGTCGACTACAATCTTGACCGGGTTGCGGATGTAGTTGATCGATCCATGAGGATCGGAATAGGGAAATTTGGAAGAGGTGGTGTAGGCATCCTGGATCCAGACCAGACGACCGTCATGCACGACCAGGTATGGATCTTCGTCGAGTACAAGGAAAGGCGTAATCCGGTTGATGCGGTCCTGGACACCACGCCAGATTTGAATCCGGCTTTCAGGCGTGATATAATCGGAGAGCAGTATATTGATTTCACCCAGCTCCCAGGCAAACAGCAGACGGTATAACCAGCTCCGGAAAGGTATGCCACCGTTTCCGGAATAGTTATGGTAGACGTTGGCATCTCCGGAAGGATAGTGCAGTTCCTCGGTTTCCGTATTGACAATATAGTATCCCGAATTCTCCATTCCGTAATAAATTGCCGCATTCCGGATATCAATATCCGGATGTGTGACAGGCGGGAGGTCGCGGGCCAGCATGACGGGTTCACCCTGGCTGTTGGTCAGGTTGACCGGACTCATGGCCACGCCGAAACCATGGGTATATTGAAGGTGCCTGTTGACCCAGGTATTGGAGGCATCCGGAAGCTGGGGTGCCAGTTCCCGTCCGGCAAGCATTACCTGTTGTTTTCTACCGTCAATTATGTACCGGTCAATATTCACGGCATTGAACTGGTAATATGGACGGATCTCCTGGAGCTGCCGGTACGTTTGGATCAGCAGCCGCGGATCCCACAGGCGGATATTCTCAATTACATTCTGATTGTTCCGGATATCATCCGCGCGAAGGGTATCGTCGGCCGGATAGTCGATTTCACGAATCCTGTCAAATCCGTAAGACAGGCGCGTCATTTCAATATTGCGTTCAATGTACGGGCGTTCGATTTCCAGTTCGTAAGGATTTACCCGGAATTGCTGTATTGCAGTCGGCAATAAAAGGCGACCGACAAGCAATGTAAGCACAATGAGTCCGGCTACTCCGGCAAGTATTTTGTTGAGGGAGATCCACCTGCTTGCGATCAACAGCACGGCAAGCAGTGCGGTCAGACCGGAAGCGGCCCATAATGCCGGAAGCTCAATGACCACGTGGGTATAGCCGGCCCCAAAAACAACACCGTCCGCCCGAAAGAGCAACTCATATCGCGACAGGAAAAACCCGGCTGAAAGAGCAAGAAGCCAGATGGCCATGTTAATTTTGATCTGTATCAGTGCGGCAGGATGGGCACGAAAGCCCTGGCCCGGGCGGGCGCTGATCATATCAGTGGCAAAATAAAGGACAGCCAGCAGGAACGTTGTGAAAAAAGTGAGTGCGGCCAACGAACTCTGCAACAAATTTAATATCGGAAGCTGGAACATGTAGAAACTGATCTCTTTTCCGAAAACAGGGTCAACGGCGCCCATGGGTTGACTCCAGAAAAAACGGAGGGTATCGTCCCACCGAATCATGATTGCAAAAGCAAAGATCAATGCAATCCCTATAGCGGCCCCGGTAAAAGCGCGCCGGATCCATTTCTGTTGACGATCCGGAGGGATGGCGATGTTCAGGTTTCCGGCAAGGATCGAGACAAATCGCGAGGGTCCCATCTGACGTGCGAGCCAGCGGAAATTGGATACAAGGTAGATACCACTCAGGAAAAAAGTCCCTGAAAATAATAGCAATTGCGTGCTTTTCAACACACGGAATACTTCGGTATAGCCCAATTCCCGAAGCCAAAGCCATTCCATGATCCAGCTGGAGGTGATAATCAGCAGGATAAGCGGGACCAGAATAAAAAGAACGATCCGCAGAATGCGAAGTGTCATAGCTAAAATTATATATTTTCGGGTTCAAAAAATATTTTTACATCTTCCGAATAGGATACTACGATATTTCACATGCAAAAGCTTGGATTTTTATCATTATTTAAGCTTTTATCCTCCCGGACTACAACATCGGGGTATTTTTTTTTGCTCCTGAAGGGCATCGGCAAGAGAAGCTTCCCCGGTATAGAACCGGCTCCACCTGGATGAAGGGTCGGGCGGTGTGAGCAGTGAAACCACAATCAATGCCAGAATGGAGGCTGATGCGGCCGGAAGTATGATATATTGTTCATTCAGGAGCTGTTCACCGGTCAGGGAGGACAGGATGGCATTTGCAACCGTAATGAACAGGGTAACTCCCATACCGGTTGCGATCGATGCAACGCCTCCCGCCTCAGTTACCCTTTTCCATAAAAAAGCGGCCAGTAATGCAGGGGTAAGGCCGGCACCGACCATCGTATAGGCTGTCAGCGCCATCGCCAGTACGGTCTCAAACTGGGTAAGCAACAGATATGCCAGCACACCCAGAAGAACCACCATCATCCGTTGATAAACCACGATAAAACGGCTGTCGGCATCCGGATTGATGAAACGCTGGTAGATGTCGCGGGTCAGATTGGTGGACGGTGTCAGCAGGAAACTGTTGCCGGTGGAAGTGATGATGGCGACTGATGCACAGATCAGTAGCAGTCCGACTATCAATGGCAGACCAATTTCCGAGCCGTACCGGGCGGTATGCAGGATGATGCGTTCAGAGTCAGCACTGCCCAGGAAAAATTCGGAGCCAGCCGGAAGGGCATTAAAATAACTGAAAGCGAAGATGGCCAGAGAGGCAAGAGCGGTTTCCACAATGATGGTTCCGATCACCCACCATACCACCGCAGTTTTAGCCGATTTTTCGTTTCGAGCCGAGAAAAATTTCTGATACATATTCGATTCTCCCAACAACAGGAAGAACGTGGGCAGAAAAACTCCCATCGCCCACCAGAAATTATTTTCACCGAAAAATGTAAAATGGGAAGAGTCGAGTGTGGCCGACAGATGATCAGCTCCACCGATATGGATATACACAAGCGGAACGGAGATAACCACAGCTGCCGTAATCACCGCGCCGTTGATAATGTCGACCGAGACGATGGAGAGCATTCCGGCAAAGGCGGTGAAGATCACAATAAAGCCGGCGGTAAGCAGTACACCCTGCCATTCCGGGATACCGGCCACCAGGTCGAGTACGAAACCACCGGCGCGGAATTGGTATCCGACAATGGTTGTGTAGGCGATCACGATCACAATCGTACCAAGTATGCGGGCCCATTTGTTGTAACGAAGTTCAAGTATGTCCGGAACGGTGAATTCAGCAATTCTGCGGACCCGCCCGGCCAGAAAGAAGACGATTACAATAGCGACCCAGGCGCCGGCCGCCATCCAGAGCTCGGAGAACCCGATTTTGGCAGCGAGGCCTGCACCGGCGAGCAGGCTGCCAGATCCCATCCAGGTGCATAACAGCGTTCCCACCAGTTTCGGCGTGGAGACCGACCGGCCTGCAACCATGAAATCCTCCTGGTTATGGATCCTAAAACTTTTCCAGATGGAAATGGACATCAGCAGGATCAGGTATCCGATGACAACGATGAAGAAGATCAAAGCAAGCCTCCGTGTTCTGAGCCGGTTTGATTAAATGGGCACCGGCGTTTGCATATTAAACCCTGTTAATCGGGGATAATACTTTAATGTGTGTTTATTCACAAGTATGGGAAGTGTTGTGTGGATCAACGGATGTGGTATCGATTGGGATGAGCAGGTTTTGTATTTTCAGGGGATGAAATCGATTACAAGTACTGGAGCGAAGATACCTTCGGGATGTACATATACCGCATTTCCAGATGATGGAGTTGATTTGACACAAAACGGTAAATTATGTGAAGAATTTGCAAAACAGCAAAAAACCGCCCTATAAATCCAAAGGTTCCGGGTCTGCAGAGGTAAATCAAAAACCGGCTATAGCCGCTATTGCCACCGCTGTGGGGGAAGCAGGTATTGCGGTAATCCGGGTTTCGGGGAAAGATGCTATCGAAAAGGTGTCCGGAGTGTTTCGTGGAAAAGAGCTCTCCGCCCAATCTACCCACACCGCACATTTCGGACGAATCATCGATGGAAATCGCGTTGTCGATGAAGTGGTTGCAACACTGTTTCGTTCTCCCGGTTCATATACAGGTGAAGATATCGTGGAAGTATCATGTCACGGCGGGGTTTTGGTGACTCAGGAAGTGCTCGAAACGATTCTGCGACAGGGGGTGCGTCATGCGGAACCCGGAGAATTTACACAGCGGGCGTTTCTGAACGGCAAAATGGAGTTGTCACAAGCTGAAGCGGTGGCGGATCTGATTCACGCCCGGAGCCGCAAAGCGGTGGAAGCGGCGACGCAACAACTGGAGGGGGCATTAGGCCGGCATGTTATGGCTTTCCGTCAAAGGGTTATCGATGCAACGGCCATGGTAGAGCTCGAGCTCGATTTCATCGAAGAGGATGTGGAATTTGCGAACAAAGCGGAATTGGAGAAGCTGTTGCAGGATGTGGATGCGGAAATCGGCCGGTTATTGGATACATATGAATCGGGCCGGTTGGTAAAATACGGAGTGCAGACCGTTTTCATTGGCCGGCCGAATGCCGGTAAATCAACACTGCTGAATACGCTTATGGGGAAAGACCGGGCCATTGTTTCGGCTACAGCGGGCACGACCAGGGATGTGATTGATGCCGATTGGAGCTATGATGGCCTGATGTTCACGTTAATTGATACGGCCGGTTTGAGAGAGACTGTGGATGAGATTGAATCGGAAGGAGTCCGGAGGTCGGAATCGGCGATTGCCAATGCCGACCTGATTATCTATCTCAAAGATGTATCCCAACCACAGGATGAGGAAGAAGTGCAGTTGCTGGAACGCATCAGACAGAGTTCGGAAAGGAAAGTGTTGCTCATTGTGGGTACGAAAATAGATTTGGTTGCCGGGCCAACGAAAGGTTCGGAACAATTAAAAAAAACATCCGCGCCCGGACAAGCCGGTCCGGATAGCGGATACGATCTGTTGATCTCTGCCAAAGAGGGAACCGGTTTGGAGGAGATGAAAAAGCGAATGCGATCGGAAGTTCTGAAGAATCGTGAAATTGACACCGGGAAGCTGCTGGTCACATCAAGCAGGCACCGGGATGCGCTCGAGAAGGCACGTCATCATATGCGCGAAGCGCTTAATGCCTTGCAGGAGGGCATGACAGGCGACTTTCTTGCTATTGATCTGCGTGCGGCACTCAACGAACTGGGCACAATTACGGGCGAAATTACTACTGAAGATCTACTTGAGAGTATTTTCTCGCGGTTTTGTATCGGTAAATGAAGACGCATTATCTTATTGAAAAGATATGAATACGTTTAAGAAGATATTTGGCTTGACACTGTACGGTATCGCGATACTATCGGCGTGGCCGGTACAGGCACAGTTTTTTGATGGCGGTGTGAAAGGCGGAGCCAATTTAGCCACACTTTCCAATACGGAAAACACGGATTATCTGAAGGGATTTCATGTGGGTGCTTTTTTGAATATCAGCCCTCCGCTCTCACCGGTAGGCATTCAGCCGGAGATTCTGTATTCCCGGATTGGAACCGTCTACCGGGTGGATGTTGATGAGGAAGATTTATTAAATGGACCATTTTCAACTGTCGAACAACATGAAGAACCGCTGAAAATCGATTATCTGCAGATTCCGGTGTTGATGAAATTATATCTGCCTATGCCCGGGCCGATGGACCCCCATCTGTATGCCGGGCCTTATCTCGGCTTTTTAATGGACTCTTCCTATGAATCGGAGCGCGATGATGCTACGGATATAACAGAACGCTTGAACGACCGGGAATTCGGAGCGGTTGTCGGAATCGGGACGGAGGTGCATTTGTTGTTATTGTCGATCTATCTCGATGCACGATTCACCACGGGCCTGGAACCGGTTTTTCAGGAGGATTATGATAATGGCGAGAAAAACCGAATGATTACAATCTCTGCAGGGTTTGCGTTTTAACCCGGTCTGCATCTTTCCTGATAGAAGCTATAGTGCCAAAAAGGTCAAACGCTTCTGCATCTGTTATGTGAACATCATAAAGTGAGCCGCCGTGTAATTCATGGGGATGGAACCCATTCATCGCCTGTTGAATGATCACTTCATTATCGACTTCCGGAGTGTCCCATTCGGTGCGGCCGTATGCCGTTCCGTTCTCTATACGATCGATCATGACCGGCAGCACCTGGCCGATCAATGCCTCATTGTGCTCTCGCGATATGGTCTCCTGAAGTGCCATTAATTCCTGTACTCGTCGCTGTTTCTCCGCGCCCGGAACGGGATCACCCAGGTCCCAGGCGATGGTTGCCTCTTCCTGTGAATAGGCAAAACAGCCGAGGCGCTCAAAACGAAACTCCCGTACAAAATCAAGCAGCTCTTCGAAATATGCACGGGATTCGGTAGGATATCCGACAATGAGCGTTGTTCGCAGCCGGATGCCCGGTACTTCATCACGAATGTGATGCAGCAACTCGCGCAAGCTGTTTCCGCTTAACCCGCGCCGCATCGATTTGAGAATTTCGGTATGGCAGTGCTGCACCGGCATATCGAGGTAGTTGCATATATTATCGCGTTCCCGGATTACCGGCAGGATATCCATCGGGAATTTGGCAGGATAAGCGTATTGAAGGCGGATCCAGTCGAAACCGATATCCGATAGCCGTTTGAGTAAATCGGAAAGGATTCGCTTCCCATACAGATCCAACCCGTACCAGGTCAGATCCTGCCCGATCAGGATCAACTCCCGAACGCCTTTTGATTTAAGTTTTTGTGCCTCTGAAACCAGTTCTTCCACCGGGCGTGATACATGCCCGCCTCGCATGATGGGAATAGCACAAAACGAGCAGGTATGGTCACACCCCTCGGATATTTTCAGATAGGCATAGTGCGATGGGTTGGTCAGCATCCGTTCCCCGACAAGTTCTTTTCGATAACGTCCGCCTAATTCCTGTAACACTTGGGGAAGCGAAGTGTGGCTGCTCCCAAAATATTGGTCTACTTCCGGGATGTCCGATTTCAGATCGTTCATGTAGCGATCCGAAAGACACCCCATGACCAGAAGCCGGTCCAGTTTGCCCTGTTCTTTCAGTGCTATCCCTTCCATTATATGGTCAATGGACTCCTTTTTGGCGTCTTCAATAAATCCGCAGGTATTAATGACCAGGACATCGGCCTCGTCAAGATTGTTGACAATTTTGAATTCGTTGGCTTTCGCCTGGGCGATAAACACCTCTGAATCGACCTGGTTCTTTGAACAGCCGAGCGTGTCTACATAGATATGGGGAATACGAGTTCGCATAGATTGAATGGATCATTGGGTATCCCAATAAGGTACGGATTTCTCTGATCTCCTTCATTCACGGATACCCGGTGTTGTTTGAGTAAAAAATAGCTGCAATCACCGTGTCGCAATCACCGTGCGTGAACCACACGCGGGTCTATCCATATAGAGTATCATCAATGATTGAGAGCCGTAGCAATTACGAGCGAATCCGCCACGCTTTGGGATGATAGTTATTTGTCCGGTGCCCGATATTCTTGATCCAGCCCAGGGGCAAACCTTTATATATGACCAACAGCCAGCCTTTTGGAGTATCGTCCGGTACGGTAAGGCTTTCCCTGCGCAAAAAACAGAGAGCCTCATCACGGGTGCAGTCAAAACACGGGAAGTTCCTTTTATTCAAATGGATATCCAGTGCTGCCGCCGGTACCGGGCGTATTTCGTCCCGGATTACTTTTGCAACTTCCGTTCCGGAATAAAGGATGTTCAGGTGGGATGAAAGGGAATGCAGGAATCCAAGATGTTGCAAACGGATGCGGTGAACACGGTCCCGGATTTGAAACCAGCCGAAAGAGGAGGTGCCGGGTCGGCCTGCAGGGTTTGTTTCACCCGATTCTGTGGATGCCGTGACGGGTGATTTGGTAAACCAGGGATCCAGTTTTTGTATGATGGAAGGGTCGGGTTCCGAGATGTGCTGAGGCCGAGGGCTTCTCCGATGAACACGCTTAATTTCACCGGCCGGACCGGTCTCCAGGGGTGTGTTTGTACGGCCCCCGGTGTTTTTGGTTGCTATGGGATAGGGCTTTTGAATAACAGAGAGAAAAAAGCCTTCCCCTGGAGTGCGATGCGGATAAAATCCGTACCCTGTCACCGGCCCTTCTTCTACTTCCTGAATCATGTGCAAATGCTGGTGACGGTGGCTTTCCAGCGGTATTTTCAGGCAAGATGCGGCAGTTTTGTCAAGCAACCATGCTACGTTTCGTTCATTTTCTTCGGGATTGAAGGTGCATGTAGTATAGACTAAATGTCCTCCCGGACGAATCGTTTGCCAGATATCCATGAGAATGGATCGCTGCCTCAATGCGCAGTGCCTGGCGTTTTCTTCAGACCACTCCCCCCGTGATACCGGATTTTTGCGGAACAGCCCTTCACCGGAACAGGGAGCATCCACAAGAGCCAAATCAAAAAAATCAGTTGACCGGGCGATCCGGGAAGGCTCGCTTTGTGTGATGGCCATGTTACCGGTTCCCCATTTTATGACGTTTTCCCGTAGTGCGGGAACACGCGAGCGAATCACCTCGTTGGCCACTACCAGGGAATCAGGGAACAGTGCGGCAATGAGTGTGGTTTTTCCACCGGGCGCTGCACATGCATCAAGCACAACTTCACAATGATCCCGCAACACGGGTTGAGATAAAACATGCTCCAGAAACATGGAACTCGCCTCTTGTACATAGTAGTATCCGGCATGGAACAAGGGGTCCAAAGTAAAAGCCGGTCGATCCCGGAGCAACCATCCGTTTATGGACCAGGGTATGGAAGAGGTATTGAGCTCCGGATTTGCCGGTGAAACCGACGGATCACTCAAAAGTGCCTGTTTGTACGGATTGATCCGGATAGAAGTTTCCGGAGGATGTTCCAGGGCTGCAAGAAAGGGGTGATGTTCGCCCGGGAATTGATCTCGAATGCGATGAACAAAAGCGTCAGGGAAAGGGGTTTGTCCGGAATGTTTTTTTTCGACGGTGATCATGATGTTGTATTTCAGCTGTCCGTATCTTCACTTCGGCTGATATCCGATGGTTTTCCACCACCCCTGTAGCTCACAGGGGTCCCTGATCGCCCTTCCCGGGCATGATCGTAATAGCGGATGGTCGGATAAGCAAATGCAATATCGTCGTGTTGATCCAATTCAGAGAGAACATCCTCCCATATCTGCTGTTCGGTTCCGCGCCGGGTCCGGGGGTTGGTCAAATACCGAATGTTCAGTACAATTCCGAAATCCTTGACATCCGTATATACCGTAGGAGTCAGGGTACGATACGTGATCAAATAGGATCGGGCAGCTTTGCGAAGTTGCTGTTTGGCCTCGGTGGAAATATTGACTGAGTGTCGGTCGGCGATCTTTTGTAACAACTCTTTGGCTTTTTTCCAGTTGCTTTCGAAGCTGATCCGTACCTGCAGTTCGTTCCATATGAACTGAAAGTCCGCTGTAAAATTGGCGATATTCTCGGTAAAAATTTTGTGGTTTGGAATGTGTATCACCCGGCCGGTGCTCTGGTCCGCGTCCACCCAGTTGCCAATTTCTATCACGCTGAATTTAAAGATTCGCAGATCGATCACATCTCCGCTCACTCCGGCAATTTCAATGCGGTCTCCGATCTCGAACGGTTTGCGCCACAACAGGAAAATCCATCCAGCCAAATCAGCCACCGAATCTTTCAATGCGATAACAATACCCGCTGAAAGCAATCCCAAAAAGGTAGCTATAGATTGAAATCCATCGAACCAGGTCCGGGCCAAAATCAGAAATGCGATAAAAAACAGTACTCGGGAGAGGTATTTTCGCCACTTGTAGTGCAATTCCGGATCCGATGAATGCCGGTATACAAAGCGCAGGATGATCAACCGGATCAGCCATAGTGCAAAAATGACCAAAAGGGTGGAAATCAGATTATGCATAAAGGTATGGCTCAGATCGGTCAGATCAGCGATATTTCCAGTAATACGGTTGTAGATATCAATGTTTTCCTGTGACATAATCCGGATGGTTTGCAACCGTTAAATGTTTGAAATGAATGAATAATTAAGTAATTTACAATTCTTACCAAGTCAAAAGTAGTTATAATATTATGCTTTATACCCTCTCAATCATACTTATCACCATCATATCCGTCTTGCTGGTTTTTGTTGTGCTGCTTCAAAGCGGACAGGGGCAAGGCCTTTCCGGTGGTATCGCAGGTGGAATGGGTGGCGGAGGCAATATGATGGGCGCCCGGCGCACAGCGGATTTTCTCTCCAGGGCCACCTCGATCCTTGCAGGCCTGTTCCTGAGCCTGTGCGTGCTGGCCAACTTTTTTATTGATCAGGATACGGTCACACAAAGTACCATTCAGGAACAAAGCCTCCCCGCACAGACGCAGGATAATTTTGATACCCCTGCTCAAACGTCACCTGCACTGCCTCAACAGCAACAGGAAGAGCAGGATATGCCAGAGGGTAATGTTCCCCTTCCGGTTCCGGAAGATTGATGTACGCACAGGTGAGTGTATAGAGTCTGGCTGGAGAACTCACGGTACGATCCATCGCATCATACGAGCGTGGAGCGCGTATTAATCATATATCGGAGGGAGCCGTGTCATTCTGCCCGGCTACCGAAGTTTCGGATTGATCAGTTCAGGTTGGTCAAGTTCAGGATTATTGACGTCTGAACTTACTTTGAAAGCCGACATGTATTCAGTGGGATACGGTTGGAGTAGAGAGGATATCGGTTCAGATTGTGATTGAACCGGATCGAGCCAGTATGTGTAATCCTTTTTCAACAGGATAACCGGCATCTGCTCATGGAGAGGCTGGATGAGCGCATTGGCCGTGGTTGTCAGAATGGCAAACGTTTTCACTTTGTTACCATTTTTGTCAATGGAAATATCGTAAATCCCGGCCATTCCGAATATCTCCTGATCCAGCAACCGGATATAAAAAGGGAGTTTATGATCGCCAAAATCTTTCCATTCGTAGAATCCGTTTGCGGGAATAATACATCGCCTCCTTTGGAAAAGTTTTCGAAGAACGGAATTTTGAAAAAGGGATTGATCGTCTATTTGTGTTCGGCTTGATGTTCCCGTTCGCTTTTCATTTTCTGAAATGGTCAGCCCCCATTTCAAAGTATTAATAATTCGGTCACTTGTACCCTCGGTTAAAACAACCGGAGTATTGGATCCCGGCGTAATATTATAGCGGGGTGTTAACAGCATATCATCCGGTATTTCCACATCAAATTGATTTTCTATTGCTTTTTTGTTCGAATAAAGCGTATATCTACCGCACATAATGGTTAGTTCCGTTTCAAATTCGGTTTTCTGATTGTAATGCTTCAGTTTCTGTTATTCTACATGATCGATACCGGTATTTCAGCGGATAAGATACATGAAATGGACATGACCGGGCAAATGCCTTGTTATGCAGGTGCATGATTAAACACGGTCATGGAATTGCATCTGACCATATAAATACAAAAAATTTAAACAGATGAAATGTTACCAGATTTGCTATGCCGATCAAGTATATTCACTCCGTTTTTGTTTCCAATGATTCGCGTTTGCGTGCCGGATGGCGACTGATTATTCAGATTTTACTCACCCTTTTATTTCTGATCCCGCTTCAATTGCTTGGAGCCTGGATTGGAGGTCGTAATATTCAGATTCTGACATGGGGCGTTGCTATTACACTCTCTGTCTGGGTAACGGGGTGGATCATGGATAAACGCCCGATACGGGATTTTGGATTGAAATTAGACATGCAATGGTGGAGAGATTGTGCAGTGGGGTTTTTCATGGCTGCATTGGTTATGAGTCTTGTCGTTTTATGTCAATGGCTTATGGGATGGATTGAATTTACCGGGTTTGGCTGGAACCGGTCGTCGGACCAACATTATATGATTATTCTAAGCGGGTATTTGGTGACCATGGCCATGGTCGGTTTCTATGAAGAGCTTTGGATGCGCGGTTACCAATTAAAAAACCTGTCGGAAGGATTTTTTTTCGCCAATAACCAATTTGCTGCGGTATGTGTGGCTGTCGCTATTTCGTCTCTGATATTTGGTGCACTGCATCTCGGTAATCCCCATGCCACGGTTTTCGGGGCCATTGTGATCGTACTTGCCGGAGTGATGCTGGCGCTGCCTTATGTGCTGACAGGTCAATTGGGGATGTCCGTGGGCATTCATTTCGCCTGGAACTTCATACAGGGTGGAGTATATGGCTTCCCGGTCAGTGGAATGAGGTTCAGACAATCCATTCTTCAGTTTGAACATACGGGCCCGGCCAGCTGGACCGGGGGTAGCTTCGGTCCGGAAGGTGGACTTCTGGGAATTTTCGGGGTGATGGCTCTCCTGATAGCTGTACTCGTGTGGCATCGCATTAAAGGATCCGGGCTGAAGATTTCAGCATCCCTGTTAAGCCCGCCTTTGTCAGGGAATTCTTAACTTTGATCTCTGAATTTCTTATATTAGGCCCTTAGGAAATTCCGCCTATTCATAAATAATAGGCCGTTATCAAAAATATGATTTATAAATTTTGTCATTTGAAAAATTCAACCTCCACGAAGAGGTTCTAAACGGATTGAGGGATATGGGTTTTGAAAAGCCCACCCCCGTCCAGGATGCATGTATCCCCTCTATTCTCGAAGGGCGCGATGTATTGGTCTCAGCTCAAACCGGCACCGGTAAAACCGCCGCTTTTGCCATACCGGTATTGGAGAAATTATCTCAAAAGAAACGAGATGATAAAGAGGGCATCCGTGCCCTGATCATCACCCCTACCCGTGAGCTTGCCGGTCAGGTGGATGAAGTTTTTTTTGTTACAGGGTATCATACCGGCCTTTCAACAGCCAAAGTCTATGGTGGCGACGACTGGGCACGTCAGGAAAAAGCACTATCCCGTGGTACCAATATTATTGTTGCTACACCGGGACGTCTCATTGACCATATGAAGATCCATGATGTGGATTTCAGTAATCTGGATTTTTTGATCCTGGATGAGGCCGACCGTATGCTTGACATGGGCTTTATTCCCGATATAACGCATATCGTCAGCCGTCTGCCGGAAAATCGCCAGACACTCCTGTTTTCTGCAACGCTGCCCTCAAAAATTGTGCAACTTGCAAAATCCATGATGAAAAATCCGGAGCGGATTAATCTGGCTCCATCCAACAAAGCTGCTGAAGGTGTTGCACAGGGTATGTATTACGTTGAGGAACGCGACAAGCTTCCGCTTGTACTGCATCTTTACGAACAGGAAAAGTGGGCCTCTGCGATTATCTTTACATCCACCAAGCGAGGTGCCGACAAGTTGTCGCGGGAATTGACCCGGAAAGGCGCAAGTGTTACCAGCATTCATGGTGATCGAAGTCAGGCAGAACGCGAAAAAGCGCTTGAAAGTTTTCGAAAGGGAGATTATCGAATTATTGTTGCTACTGATGTTATGGCCAGGGGTATAGATGTGATTGGAGTATCCCATGTTATTAACTTCAGTGTCCCTCATGATGTGGAAGATTATGTGCATCGTGTAGGTCGAACCGCCCGTGCTGAAGCAACCGGAGATGCCATTACGCTTGTATCCGGGCAGGATCGCCGGTATATGGAGAATATTATTCGCGTAATGAAGTCCAATATTAAAAAACTCGATGTGCCGGCTATAGGCCAGAACGGACGCAATGCAGGCAGTGAAACAACCCGACAAAAAGATAATAAAGAAAGTTCCGGAGCTCATGCCGGTGAGCGGAATAGAAAACAGGGGGATCGTAATAACGGCCGGATTGAGAGCAAATCGAGACAAAAAGGCCGTTCGAATGTGCAAGAAAATCAACATCAGAACCGTCCGGATGATCAACCCGGGTCCACATCGAATCAGGAGCAGAAAGATGCCGGCGCAGGTGTGGATAATGCGGACAGTAGTTCGAATCAGAAAAGAAGCCGGGGACGAAACCGTCCCGGATATCGGCGTTCAGGACGACGACCTGTAGAAAAACAGGAACCGGATGCTCAAAACCGGGAGAAGGCCGATGTGCGAGGCAAAGGGAAGACAGAGGCGCGACGAAAGCAGGGTGCAGGAAAAGAATCTGATGAAAAAAAATCAGGCAGCGGCCATGGAAAATCCCGGAAACGGTCGGATGTTTCAGGTAAAAGTGGCGGTGAAAAACGTCAGGATAATGCACCCCGAAAATCCGGTCAACGCGGCGTGCGCCCGGCTTTCAATAAAGATGCCGAACGCAATGAGCTTTTTGAAAATATTACTTCTCCCGATATGGATCGTGTAAACAAATCGGTAGAAAAAAAACGTGGAATATGGAAAAAGCTCAAAGAAGTTTTCGGGAGTGATTAAAAACGGAATTGCGTGAAATTATAAAACGTCTATGAATATTTATGCCATCATAATATTGGCGGCACTGCTTGTCAATTATTTACTCGGACTGGCCTCCGATCTTCTCAATCTCAAAGCACTGCAAAAACCGTTACCGGACGAATTCAGGGATGTTTTTGACGAAGAGACTTACCGGAAGGCACAGGAGTACACCCGGGTACGTACGCGTTTCGGGCTTTTAACGACCACGTTTTCCCTCTTCTTGTTGTTGATTGTCTGGTTTGCAGGCGGATTTAACTGGGTCGACCAGATTGTGCGGGAGTATGAATTCGGTACCATTGTTTCCGGATTGCTTTTTATTGGAATTCTGACAACGGCTCAGGGGCTTTTTACTCTTCCCTTTTCTATTTACAGCACATTTGTAATTGAGGAACGATTCGGTTTTAATAGAACTTCTGCGTTAACGTTCATAACGGACCGTTTGAAGGGGCTTTTGTTGGGTTTGTTGCTGGGTGCTCCGTTGCTTGCAGGAGTCATTGCCATCTTCGAATTTATTGGTGCCGAAGCCTGGCTTTATGCCTGGGCCGTGTTAATTCTTTTTTCCCTTTTTGTGCAGTTTATCGCACCGACCTGGATCATGCCGCTGTTCAATAAATTTACACTGCTCGAAGACGGTGAACTCAAACAAGCTATTCTTGATTACGCTCAAAAAGTCTCATTCCCGCTCCGGGGAATCTATACCATCGACGGATCCCGGCGTTCCGGAAAGTCCAACGCTTTTTTTACAGGTTTTGGTAAAAACAAACGGATTGCCCTGTTCGACACCTTGATAGAAAAGCATACGGTTTCTGAATTGGTATCGGTTCTTGCACATGAAGTGGGACATTACAAGAAGAAGCATTTACCGAAAAATATGATTATCAGTTTTCTTCATACCGGTGTGATGCTCTGGTTGTTGTCTCTGTTTATTCAAGTACCGGGGCTGCACGAAGCTTTCTATATGGAAGCTGTTTCTGTTTATGCCGGGCTGCTTTTTTTTAGTCTGTTGTATACACCGGTTGAAACAGTTCTCTCTGTGCTAATGCAAATATTTTCCCGGAAGCACGAATTTGAAGCGGATCGCTATGCTGTCGAAACCACCGGAGAACCGGCAAGCATGATCGCCGTACTGAAAAAATTGTCTGCTGATAATCTCTCCAACCTGACTCCTCATCCGTTTCATGTATTTCTGCATTATTCCCATCCCCCCGTACTGGAACGGGTGCGCGCGATCAAATCGTTTGCTTATGCATCGGGGTTATCCGAAGGAGCTTAAACATGGAAACCGGACTGCAAATGCATAGTCAATTTATCCGAAAAGCAGGTAGACAATGACAACAGATGAAATAATACCTGACAGATCCGCGATCAGTCCGGTCTGTACGGAATATTTCACCCGGCGAATCCCTACGGCTCCGAAATAGACAGCCAGAACGTAAAATGTTGTTTCGGTAGATCCGAACATGGTGGCAGCCATTTTGACTATCAGCGAGTCTTCGCCATAGGCTGATACCATATCGACAAGTACGCCTACCGATCCGCTGCCGGTCAGCGGGCGGAAAATAGCCATGGGCAGTACTTCAACGGGAAACCCAACCAGCCCGAGCACCGGCCCGAGTGCCGTCATAAAAAAGTCCATCGCACCACTTTCGCGAAACATTCCGATGGCAAAAAGTATGGCTACAAGATACGGAATGATGCGTACGCCAATTTGAAATCCTTCTTTGGCTCCATCCACAAATACCTCATAGACCTGTACTTTTCTGATGATTCCATACAAGGGGATCAATACAATGATCAATGGCAGAATAAAAACAGCAATAGATTGCATGATTCAGCCCTCATTAGTTGGATTGTAGGAAATTTTTTGCTCATCAGGGATATTACTATCGTGAGGCTCTTCCGGATGGAAGCGTTCGTAAATTTTGGCAGCGGTAATTCCGACGAATAGCGATATGAGCGTCGCCAATGCCATGCTGATCACCAGCTCGTTGACGCCGGTGCCTATTAATGCGACCAAAGTGGCCGGAGGTAACAGTTGAACGCTGGCTGTGTTGACGGTGAGCAGCATGCACTGAGCATTACTGGCTGTATCTTTATTCGGATTCAATTTTTGCAATTCTTCCATCGCTTTGATGCCCAGTGGTGTGGCGGCGTTACCGAGTCCCAGCATGTTGGCTGCCATGTTGAGACTGATTACCCCGTGCGCCGGATGGTTTTTCGGCACATTCCGGAACAGAAAACGCAGGAACGGTTGAACAATTCGGACAAGCATGTAAACCAGGCCGCTTTTTTCAGCTATTTTCATGAGTCCCAGCCAGAGCGCCATCACACCGATCAGTCCGATCGCCAGTGTTACGGCAAATTCGGCCATATCAAATGCCGCGTCGGTAATGGCCCGCAATTTTACATACCGGACTTTCGGCAGAAGGATTCCGGCTGTTGTGGGTTCCCTGTTAATTGAGACAACTTCGGCGAGCATTTCCGATCGATTGGAGGCCTGCTGGTTTTCAGCGATATTCTGCCACAATTCAGGCATTTCGGGATCCACCGGGATGATCATCTCGTATGTATCATCGATCGGACGCCACACGGCTTCAAAAGCTTTTTCATGGCCGGCGGTGTAGAAACGTATATTCTGGCGCTTGTTAAGATCGCTGTTTTCAGGAAAGAGGAGCTCGATTTCATAAACTTTGCCATTGCGGTAGGTGTCCTGAAGCATGTCTCCGGCATCATGGCCCACTGCAAAAACCAGACTGATGATAATCAATCCGGCCCAGATATAATTTAACATAGCGGCAAGAGTTATAAGGTTCAATCCAAAAAAACGAGCTAGCCTCTAAAATAGCAAACAGAATGCAATGAAATACGTTCGTCTGCCAGCAGGCTCTCCCCGATAGCATTTCATTGTATCAATGTTCAAAAATTTTCTTAAAAAGGGAATTATTTAAATAAATCGTTACTTCTTTCGAGACAATTTGCTTTATTGAACCCAGGGCAGGTAATTTGAAGCCCAACCTGTTGGAATTGTAGTTTTGGAAATCCTGACATGGATCATCCTCTCCATGTTGGGTTGGAGCATTCCGAAGATATTTGGAGAGATATAGAACAAAGTTTGATAATTTGGCTTGTACAGGTGCAAATGTAAACGATTTTCAATAATTTGCCGGTATCTGTAATCCGGATATATTCTAACGAAGTATTATTTTTAAAAAATCAGATCGTTCATATTCCTTAACCACTGGAAGAATTCAAGATGGCACGAATTGAAATCACAATGCCCAAAATGGGTGAGTCAATCATGGAAGGAACCGTTGTCGAATGGGCAAAAAAAATCGGTGATTCCGTTGAGCAGGACGAAACCCTTCTCGAAATTGCAACAGACAAAGTGGATTCGGAAATACCAGCTCCCGAAGCGGGAGTTTTGATTGAAATTCTGGTGGAAGAAGGAGAAACAGTAGAAGTGGGTGCGCCCATTGCTATCCTTGAAACCGATGCGGAGGCTGCAAAAAATGCAGTAAAAAAAGACCAATCCGGTCAAAAGGCGGGCACTGGCAACGCAAAATCACGTGGAGAACAGGCCAGAACATCTCCTGAAGAATCATCGGAATCAGAGAATGGCAAAGCAGCCAAAGAAAAGTCCGGAAAGGAAAAAAGCAATGATTCCACTTCGGAGGAAAATGACCAGGCTGGGTCACAGAATGGTCTGATTCAAGTTTCGGAAACTTCCGGGCAGGCCGGGGAAGAGGGGATAGCGGGACAGGAAGTGCAGGGAGATTCTGCTCCCCGGAGAAAAGGCTCCGACGGTCGGTTTTATTCACCTCTGGTACGGGCGATTGCCAGGGAAGAAGGCGTTTCTCAAAAGGAACTTGAGTCCCTTGAAGGAAGCGGAAGCCAGGGACGGGTGACCAAGGAGGATGTGCTTGATTATGTAAAAACAGGTAAGCCGTCTTCAAAACAGGGAGCAGGAAAATCCGGGCTCAGCAAAGCCGGCAAATCAAAAAGCGATACATCCGAAATCCAAGCCCAGGAAATGGTTCCTCAATGGCCTCAACAGGATGTGGAGATAATAAAAATGGATCGTATGCGCAAGGTCATTTCCGAGCACATGCTTCGGTCCAAACAAACCTCCGCACATGTCACCACATTCGGTGAAGCGGATGTCACCCGCCTGGTTCAGTTCCGGGAGAAAAATAAAGCCAAATTTTATCAAGAAAACGGGTTTAAATTGACTTTTACGCCTTTCTTCATCGAGGCCACGATTCAGGCACTTCGTGAGTTTCCGCTGTTGAACAGTTCGGTAGATGGTGACAATATTCTGTTAAAGCGTGATATCAATTACGGTATTGCTGTTGCTCTGGGGGAATCCGGCAAAGGGGGCCTGGTGGTGCCGGTAATCAAGAATGCCGGGGAAATGAATGTGAAGGGACTGGCTCGCGTGACACATCAACTTGCAGAAAAAGCTCGCAACAAAGATCTCATGCCGGATGATCTGGCGGGCGGCACGTTTACACTTACCAACTATGGCAGTGTAGGAAACCTGATGGGAACACCTATCATCAATCAGCCCCAGCTCGCGATCTTCGGTACAGGCATTATCCAGAAGAGGCCGGTTGTAATGGAAGTTGACGGATCCGATACCATAGCCATTCGCCATATGATTTATCTGAGTATGAGCTACGATCATCGGATCATCGACGGTGCAATGGGCGGAGCTTTTGTGCAACGGGTCAAGCAACATCTTGAGAATATGGATATGAACCGTTCGATTTGACAGCTAACGCTGCGCAAAACCGCGACAATGTGAGCCATCGTCTTTGAAATTAGTACATAAAAAAATAGAAGTTCGCCAAATCGTGTCGGAATGGCATCGACGGGAAGGGAGGGTAGCACTTGTACCCACAATGGGTGCGATCCATGAAGGGCATTTATCACTGATACGAGAAGCCCGCCAGCATGCCGATCATATCGTAGTATCGATATTTGTTAATCCTACCCAGTTTGGCCCGGGGGAAGATTTTGACAAATATCCACGGACGCTGAACAGTGATGTCGATTTGTGTAGGAATGAAGGGGTATCTCTGGTTTTTGCTCCGGATATAAATGAAATGTATGACAGCGGGGGGGCGGGAAAGGAAAACTGTCTATCGTTTCAAATAACAAAAATGAATGAACATCTGTGCGGAGCGAGCCGGGCCGGTCATTTCGAAGGGGTCCTGCAAGTTGTAAACAAGCTGTTTAACATAGTTCGGCCGGATGTTGCTGTATTTGGCCAGAAAGATATTCAACAGTGGTTTCTGATCAGGCAATTGGTCAGGGAAGGTGATCATCCGGTCGATATGCTGATGGGGGAAATCGTACGCGAAGACGACGGACTAGCCAAAAGCAGCCGGAACAGTTACCTGTCACCGGATGAACGAAAAAAAGCGCCTCTGCTTATTCATACACTGCAACAGATTTCTGAAGAAATCACTAAAACAAGGTTGGCCTCCGGCCAGGAACAGGCTTCACGGATTCGATCGCTTTTTGCGTCCGGTGAAAAACGATTATATGAAGGTGGTTTTAAATTGGATTATCTTTCATTGGTTTCGACGCCATATTTGCAACCTGTTTCCGTTATTGAA
This sequence comes from Balneolales bacterium, assembly GCA_040905705.1. GTDB lineage: Bacteria > Bacteroidota > Rhodothermia > Balneolales > Natronogracilivirgulaceae > JBBDQZ01. The sequence continues at coordinate 33,182 of JBBDQZ010000057.1, read as the reverse complement.
CCGGGCCAGTTATATGTAATTGCCGTTGCCGCATGGCTGGGAAATACCCGGCTGATTGATAATGTTTTACTCAAAACAGGAAAATCCAAAAATCATGATGCTTGAAATGTTTAAATCCAAACTTCATCCACTTACTGTAACCCAGGCGGATCTGTATTACGAGGGAAGTATTACCATTGATGAAGAGCTTCTTGAGGCCGCGGGGATTTACACATATGAAAAAGTGCAGGTGGTGAACATTAACAACGGTACCCGGCTCGATACCTATGCCATTCCGGGAGACCGCGGAGGAAGGCAGGTCTGCATGAATGGACCGGCTGCCCGGCTTGCCAGTGTGGGCGATCGCATTATTGTAATTTCCTATGCCCGGCTGACCGAAGATGAAGCACGGTCACATAAACCTTGTGTTGTTTTTATGGACAGTAAAAATAATCCGGTTAAAACCGTTCATAAATCTGTAGCCGGGCTTCGATACCATACAGAAGAAGAGAGTACTCTTGAGTGATTGATTTTCGATTGATGGGCTATTTTGCTGTTTCACGGTAGTCACTCAGAAGCTCAAAAAACCGGGCAGAAGTCTTCATCCCCCGTTCAAAATCGTTGAGATGGAAATGTTCGTTAGGTGAGTGGATCGCATTTGAATTCAGGCCAAAGCCCATCAGAATGGTTGTCGCATTCAGTGTTTTTGCAAAATCAGCTACAATCGGTATGGAGCCCCCTTCCCGGCTGAAGAGCACTTTTTTGCCGTAGACATCTTCAAAAGCTGCTGCTGCTGCTTTCAAACCATAAAATTCGAGATCCACCAGTACCGGATGCCCGCCATGGTGTTCGATGATGTTGAGCCGCACTCCTTTCGGTTGAATGTTGTACAGATGCTGTCTGATCAGGCTGAAAATCTCTTTGGGTTCCTGATCCGGAACAAGGCGGGCACTGATCTTCGCAGAGGCTCGTGCCGGAAGCACTGTCTTAGCGCCTTTACCCAGATACCCACCCCAAATACCATTCACATCGAGTGACGGGCGAGCGCTTACTTGTTCCAGGGTGGAATATCCCGCTTCCCCAAATGCTTCTTCGATGCCCAGTTCACGATTATACTCCTGCTGGTCGAATGGCAATTGATCATATGCCGTCCGCTCCTTTTCTGTAAGCGGACGCACTTTATCGTAAAAACCGGGGATCTGGATGACGCCGTTTTCGTCTTTTAACTTTGCGATCATTTCACACAGCGCATTGGCCGGGTTCTGCACCCCACCCCCATATACACCCGAATGAAGGTCGCGGATAGGGCCGGTGACTTCGAGTTCGAGATACATGATCCCCCGCAGCCCGTAAGTGATTGAAGGGGTATCTTTCGCAAACATGGCTGTATCCGAAACCAGAACCATATCGCACGTCAGGCGCTCCTTGTTAGCCGCAAGGAAAGGCCTCAGACCGGGTGATCCGATTTCTTCTTCCCCCTCGATAACGAATTTGACATTTACGGGCAATTCGGTTCCGGTTTTGAGGAAAGATTCGATTGCTTTTATGTGGGTGAAAACCTGGCCTTTGTCATCGCTCACACCACGTGCATAGATTTTACCTTCCCGTACGGACGGTTCAAAGGGCGGTGTTTGCCAATCTTCCAGCGGATCGGGGGGTTGTACATCATAGTGTCCGTAAATGAGAATCGTCGGCTTGCCGGGACCTGCTTCCAAATGTTCCCCATAAACAATCGGATAACCTTCTGATTCTTCAATCGCAACACCATTCAGTCCGATATGTTCAAGTTGATCGGCTACAAACCTTGCGGCGCGATAGACCTCTTCTTTATAGTCTGAATCGACACTGATACTGGGAATACGGAGCAGTTCAAATAGTTCTTCTTTGAACAGGTCCTGATTACGCCCGATATATTCCAGAGGGGTGCTCATAAGCTAATAATTATTAGTCATTGTAAAAGTCCACGGATAAACACGGCAAGAATACATTCCGGTGTTGAAGATCGATCAAACCGGGGAAAAACAACCTTGATATGGTTAAGATTTGCGTCCATGCCATGCCATTATAAAATGCGAACTGACGATTCCCGTATCCAACCGGTAACGCCATTTTGCAACCGGATGAACACCCATCCGGAGTGGTTTTTACTTCTGCTTCGGTTTAAGGTAACGGTATACCCTTCATAAGCCAAATTGGGGGTATTGATCTCGGATACACTGCTTTCGCTGGTGTGCGATACGGGTTCGTTATGAAGCGGTGCCTGCCGGGTTATCACCACCGCCTGTTCATATTGTTGTGACCACAGGAAAAGGCCCACGTTGAGAGTCAATATAAATATCCCGGCAGCAACAGTTGTTCCCCCGGCAATGGCCACCCAGCGATTTGGCCGATAGAGCCATCCCGCAAGCAGTACGACTACGCCAAGGTTTAAAAATACCAGGCTCCATACAATCCCGGAAAAGTGATTAATCCGGAAAATAAACCAGTCAGTCAGGGCATACCAGGGGAGATACGGGATATAAGTTCCGCGTGATCTCATTTGCTCATGGATGAAAGCCATCCCGTTTTGTGCCTGATTGCGGGAACTTCGAAACCCGGTACTTTTCTGAAAGTAAAAAGAAGCCTTACCCAGCGAATCAAGGTAAGTGTAACTGAGGCCCATATTATAGAAGAGAGGTCCCGAAATATATCCCTGATTCTCGATGGATTGAAAATTACTGAGGGCATCGATATAATTATGCTCCTCCATCAAATAGATTCCCCGGTTAAATAGAGTTTGGGGGTCGGGATTCAGCAAATTGTATGATAAACATTCGGCAGTAACAAGCATAAGTACCGATATGCCGATCAGTATCGACCGGATGCCGTACAAAGCAGCAGGTCGTAAATGGTATCGGGTGGCAAGAGGTATGCTGAACCATGAGAGCAACAAGCAGAGATATCGATTCATAATTGCAATTTCAATTCATTGATCAGCTTACGTGTTTCTTCGAGGTCCTCACTTTTGTTATCCGGAGCGGGATCCGGAGCATAGCGTATGGTTGCACTTTTTTCCAGCATGCGATATATCCGGTGTACCAGGGGATCTTCCACGTTCCGTTTTCGTAGTTCTTGCACCAGTTCGGCTTCGGTGAAGCCGGCTGAGGGAAGGTTCAACCGGTCAGTGATGAAATTGCTGATAACTTTATAAATGGAACTGTATACGGTTTTTGCATCATCAAGCGGGTCAATCTCCTCAAGAATACTCATGGCATGATGATGGGCCAGTTCATAGCGGGAAAAATACTCGTCCGTGATAAGTTTTTGCTGATACCGGATCGACCGAAACCCTGCAAGTAATAATGCCAGCGGAATGACCAGTGCAAACCAGAACCACCAAAGCAAATAAAAAGGAGTTCGGGAACTCTGTGTCCAGACGACGGTTCCACGCATAGGAGTTAACCGGAAAGCATCATTCTCTGCCATCGTAACGCGAGCATTGGGATCTCTTACAACCTCCAGATTTAGTTCCGGAAGCACATGCTCTTCATATTGACGGGTGGCATCGTTGTATATCAAAATAGTGTTTTCCGGTATATTGAAACGCCCTGCACGGCCGGCAATGAGTACGTCCCGGAACTGCTTGGAACCGGTCATGCCAGGTGCGGTTTCATCCCGATCGAGAACCTCTCTAAGCCGGTGTGAGTCGAAACTTCCAGGGTAGTCATATACAGGTTGTGTGATGAGTCCCAGATTACCGGTGCCACTGATTTCGGTGATGACATCAACGGCTTCACCCAGCTTGACTTGTTCATCACTAAGGCTGCGTTCAATAGTAAATTGTCCGAATGCACTGATCAACTGTCCGTCGGATGGGGGTAAGGGAGGCGTAAGTACCCGCAAAGTGCGTGGCGGCGACTCCAGGTTAACCACTCTTTGACGCCTGAACCCGTCAAATAAGGTGCTGAAACGGTCGTGGTCACGCCTGCTGTCCCGGACGGTTGCCTGAATGCCATACGAGGGTATCATGAGTTCTCCGCTGCGTGTGGGGAAGAGGGCATATCGTGACAATACGACTCTGCGGTAGGGGGCACCTCCCAGGATAACTGCATCCGGCCGTCGGGTTTGGCTTTGGCTCAGGTCTTCCCGCCAAAAACCCTCTGTCTGCCAGCTCCGGCTGACATGAAATGAATTTACATCAACGGTATTGTGAAAATATAGCACAATTTCTGCGATAATCTGTTGACCTCTCACCGGCCGTTCCTCGCTCAGTTCCAGTTCCAGATATATTGATGGTCGCTCTTCCGTGGATGTTGTCGCGCGTTGTTGATCCGCTTCTTTGTCCGGATTGATGACCACGGTTATCGGCTGGGTTTGGTATTCCTCACCGTCAATGTCAACATAGACACTTGGAATTAGATAGGCTCCCGTGTCGCTTGCTTCAATGGAATAACTGTAACGATAAGTCATCTGTGCCACACCGTTTACCAGGGAATAGCTGGTGGCTGTTTGCGGAATGGTCGAGAGATATTGCATTCCGTCGAGTTCAGGCAGCTCAGGCCGTGAAACATTCAAGGGTTCGCTGCTTCTGATCTCTACGTTTAAGGTAATCGTCTGCCCAACTATAACATTGCCGGAAGAAACGGATGCCGACAATTGTATATCGTTGGAAAAAGCCACTTCCGCAAATCCTGGTATGATCAACATCATGGCTGCCGGGACCATTGCCAACCAACGCGAAATAAGCTGGACAAAGCGGATTGTCTTAACTTGTTTCATACAGATTACCAATCTTTCTCATTGGGGTCGACCGGATCCAGTTGTCGTTTTTTAAAATCTTTGATGAGATCTTTTTCTATTTGTTCCAGTGCGTTCATAATATCTTCGGCATGATCGATCTGCTCTTCTGTAACATCCGGCTGGCCACCGGCGGTGTTATCTTCGGGTTGTTGAGGTTCAGCAGGCTGTTCCTGCTCCGGAGAGGAATCGCTGTCTGTATCCTGCTGATTATTGTTGATCGGGGGTGGCTGGCCGTCCGGTGAAGGTGGTTGCTCCTGCTCTTCTTGCTCTTCTTCGTCATCCTCGGGTGAAGATTGCATCTGTCTGCGTTTCAGTAATTCATAATTGAATTTTGCGTCCTCATCATCGGGGTTCAGGTCAAGTGAGCGACGCAGATGGCGCAAAGCTTCTTCAAGATTACCGGATTCCCCGTAAAGATGGCCAAGATTATATTCAGCGGGAGCCTGTTCCATAAGATCTGAAGCCAGTTCCCGGTACCGGTAAAACACTTCAAGAGACTCCTCTGTTTTTCCCTGTCTTGCCAGGGTGTTTCCGAGATTAAACAGAATACGTTGATTCTCCGGTTGCGTTTCCAGGATCTCGCGATAGATCATCTCGGCCTGGGAGTAATCCCCGGATTCATAAGCACGGTTGGCTTCTCTTGCCCGGTCTCCCGCATCCGAACTGGTTATTATAAATGCCAGTATGGCAATCAGCAGCTGTTTCATGTGTTTAAAATTTCTGATTAATAATGTCACATGGAGCATCCATGTATTTAATCATGCGCTTGTGTGTCCGAAAGATCGGCCATGGATGTTTCATCTGTTTAAAATCATTTAATTCACAATGACAGATGGAATATCTATGATGGAAGCAAACGCCTGTATATCAAAGAGTGTTGAATAAGCCAGTCGGATGAGGAGTCCTGAAAAGTTAAAGCTGTTCAGCAACAGACAAGGTTTCATCATCCATTTTTATGTTGTTGAATACGTTGCTCACATCATCATTTTCTTCCAGTAAATTCATCAACTTGAAATTGGACAATGCGGTTGATTCATCGACTTTGACATCTGTTTTCGGGATCCATTGAAGCTCGGCACTGCGTATGGCATAACCGCTTGACTCAAGATGTTGCCGAACGGAGAACAAATCCTCCCGCCGTGTTGATACCTCAAGCAATTCAGGATCTTCGTCGTTAATATCTTCCGCTCCGGCATCAATAGCCTCCAGCATCAGTTCTTCCTTGTCAACTTCCTCCGCCGGAACCGCAATGATGCCCTTTTGATCAAACAGATAGGCAACAGATCCGGGGGTGCCAAGATTTCCGCCAAAACGCGTGAAAGCGTGACGTACCTCACCGACGGTTCGGGTAGGATTATCGGTTGTTGCTTCCACATAATAAGCTACTCCTCCGGGGCCGTATCCTTCGTAAATCACTTCTTCATAACTTTCTCCGGCACCCAGTTCCCCGGTTCCTTTTTTAATAGCCCGCTCGATGTTGTCCTTGGGCATATTGTTGGACTTTGCGTTTTCAATAGCAAGGCTCAACCTTGGGTTTCCTGCAGGATCGCCTCCGCCATCCCGAGCTGCAATCGTTAGTTCACGGATAATCCGGCTGAATACTTTGGATCGGGCGGCATCAACACCCGCTTTTTTTCGTTTGATCGTTGCCCATTTCGAATGTCCTGCCATATCAATCGATTTATTGATGTACAAGTTTTTGCATGTGGATGGTAATATATTTCACCAGCCTGCATAATATACAACGAATCGTTTGAACTCTTCCAGATAGAGATACGTTATTCCGGCAACGGATGGTTCCGGCATTTTCATATGCAGGGTTATCTTGATTTTAAATTGCGTATTTTTGAAACAGAAATTATTTGGTTAAATCTTATTGATTATCATGAAGATTGGTATTGTGCTTTACCCCACCTATGGTGGTAGTGGTGTTGTGGCGACGGAATTGGGGAAGGTGCTGGCTTCGAGAGGGCATAGTATTCATTTCATCAGTTATGCCAGGCCCATGCGTCTCGATGTGTTACATGAAAACATTTTTTTTCATGAAGTTTCCATGTCATCGTATCCGCTTTTTGAATATCCGCCTTATGTGCTGGCTCTGGCCGGCCACCTCGTGGATATTATCAAGTATCAAAAACTTGATTTGATTCATGTCCATTACGCCATTCCGCACGCTACATCGGCATGGCTTGCTAAAAAGATCCTCGGTGAGCAGGGGTTACATATTCCGGTGGTCACGACACTGCATGGAACCGACATTACTATTGTTGGCAGTGATCCGAGTTATGCCCCGGTGATTACTTTTTCCATCAATCAAAGTGACGGGGTTACGGCTGTCTCCGATTATTTGAAAGAGGAAACGTATAAGCGGTTTGATGTTAATAATGAGATTGAAGTGATTCCCAACTTTATTGACTTGCAACGTTTCCGGAAAACAGAAAAAAGTCATTTCAAAAAAGCGATCTGTCCCGACGGTGAAAAGGTGTTGGTTCATGTCAGTAATTTTCGGGAAGTCAAACGTGTAAGTGATACCGTCGATATTTTTTACAAAGTGCTGCAAAGTGGTATCAAGGCTCATCTGTTGTTGCTGGGTGACGGCCCCGACCGGCCCAAGGTGGAAGCGAAATGTCGCGAATTGAATATTTGTAACGAAGTTCGTTTTCTCGGGAAACAGGAGAAAGTAGAGGATATACTTTCCATTGCGGATCTGTTTTTAATCCCTTCCGGATCCGAGACGTTCGGATTGGCGGCACTTGAGGCCATGAGCTGCAGTGTCCCGGTGATCAGTTCAAATATAGGAGGGCTTCCTGAATTAAATATCCATGGTGAGACCGGCTATTTGTGTGAACTGGGTGATACCGATGCTATGGGGGACTATGCGATATCCATATTGTCAGATGACAAACTTCACAAAAAACTTGCAAAAAATGCCAGAAAACGAGCCAGGGTGTTTGACCAAAACCGCGTGATTGATTTATATGAATCCTACTATCTCAAAGTATTGAACAGATGAGGCCCTGCAATCAGCGTCCTGCGAATGCACGTTGAAATGAGAAAACGGGTTTTACGCGCCAATCGCTTTTGTCACCTCTTCGGCCGCCTCTTTTAACAATACGGCAGAAATAACATTCAATCCGCTCTGGTCGATAAGCTGTTTGGCTTCTTCCGCATTGGTACCCTGCAGTCGAACAATAATGGGGACATTTTGAAGCTTTTGAGTGATCTCCGGGTCTTTGACCGCTTCAATGATGCCATTGGCTACCCGGTCGCAACGAACTATACCTCCGAATATATTGATCAGGATGGCTTCAACGCTCGGGTCTCTCAGAATGATCCGGAAACCGTTGCGCACGGTATCCACATTGGCACCACCGCCGACATCCAGAAAGTTGGACGGCTCACCGCCGGCAAGCTTGATGATGTCCATGGTTGCCATAGCCAACCCGGCTCCGTTTACCATGCATCCGACATTACCATCCAGCTTGATGTAATTCAAATTGGATTTACCTGCTTCCAGCTCGAGCGGATCCTCTTCGGATTCATCACGGAGTTCGGAAATCACCGGTTGCCGGAAGAGGGCGTTGTCGTCGAAATTGATTTTGGCATCCAGGGCAATAATATCGTCATCACCGGTAAGGGCCAGTGGGTTGATCTCCACGATGGAGGCGTCGGTAGCCTCGAAAGCCCGGTAGAGCGCCGAAATGAATCTGACCGCTTTCTTGAAGGGATCGCCGGACAAACCAAGTGCAAAGGCCAGGCGCCGGGCCTGATTGCTCAGCAAGGGTAATCCCGGTTCAATCCACTCTTTAATAATTTTTTCAGGGGTCTCTTCCGCTACCTTTTCGATTTCAACCCCGCCTTCGGTTGAAGCCATGATCACATTCTGGTTACGTTTTCGATCCAGGGTGATCCCTACATAGAACTCTTTTTTAATTTCAACACCGTCCGTGATATAAAGTCGTTCCACTTTTTTCCCGGCCTTACCGGTCTGGATAGTTACCAGGGTGTCACCGAGTAGCGATTCAGCCGCCTGCTTCACTTCTTCCACGGTTTGTGCAAGGATTACGCCTTTGGCACCGGATTGCCTGGTTCGGCCCTTGCCACGTCCGCCTGCATGGATTTGCGCCTTCACAACAAACAAAGTGGCTCCTTTTTCTTTCAATTTTTCTGCTGCCCGTACAGCCTCTTCAACACTGAATGCAGCAATGCCTTCCGGGACCGCCACATTGTATTCACTTAGTAATTTTTTGGCCTGGTATTCGTGGATATTCATGGACCTGAACCTATTAATTGTTGAATAATATTCCGGCCGGGTTGAACAGGACCGGTAAAAGGGCTCATAATTTAAGAAGTTTATCGATACATACCATACCGGGGAGTGCCAAATTTCAGTTCATTTCGACGCATAAAACAGGGGTCAATAAAGGTGGCTATAAGGGCCTGTCCAGCGGTTTTCTGAAATTCAATGCATGAACCGGTTGTCAAAGAGCTCGGCGAGTGGTAATTTAGGGCAACCGGCCGGGCGGCCTGCCCGGTTTATCAGAGCAGCTAAAAACCGATTTGAAGGCACAAACCTTACTTAGCGGAGAAGATCTCGACCGCACCTATATGCGGTTAGCGCATCAGTTTGTCGAGCCTTTTGACAATCTGGATTCCCTGGCGATAATTGGTATGCAGACACGGGGCGTGGATATTGCCCGGCGGGTTCATGGTTATATTAAAAGTTTTTTTTCGGTTGATCTGCCTCTGGGAGTACTGGATACCACGTTTTATCGCGATGATTTCCGTACCAAAATGAAAATGCCTTCTGTACAGGTGACCGACATTCCGTTCGATCTGTTTGAGAAGGACCTGATCCTGGTCGATGATGTTCTGTACACCGGGCGAACGGTGCGCTCAGCGATGGATGCGCTGATGAGCTTCGGACGGCCGGCAAGTGTTCGATTTTGTTGCATGGTCGATCGCGGCCACCGTGAACTTCCGGTTACGGCAGACTATGTTGGTGTATATGTTCCGACGCACCTCAACGAAGAGATTCGGGTGGAAACCAAAGAACAGGACGGCAGGGAGGCGATCCTTGTCGTCACAAAAGAGGAGGAGCCACGGACGTGACGACCCGGAGTGAAGGAGGCTATGTTTTTCCGCACAAGCATTTGCTTGGATTGAAAGACTATTCGGCAGAAGATATTCTCCATGTGCTGGATCAGACCGATAACTTTCTCGAAATTTTGAATCGCCCCATCCCGAAGATCCCCACACTGCGTGATAAAACCATTGTGAACCTGTTTTATGAAAACAGCACCCGTACCCGACTTTCGTTTGAGATGGCACAAAAGCGTATGGGTGCTGATGTGGTTAACTTCTCCAGCGGATCGTCAAGTGTGAGCAAGGGGGAATCCTTAAAGGACACCATCCGAAATATCGAATCGATGAAGATCGACATGGTGGTGGTGCGGCATCCGAGTCCGGGCGCCGCTCATTTTATTTCGCGGTGTGTCGACGCGGCGATCCTGAATGCCGGTGACGGTGCGCACGAACATCCGACGCAGGCACTGTTGGATATTTTTTCGATTCGCCAGAAAATCGGCCGGTTGAAAGGGCTTAAAATTGTGATTATCGGCGATATTACACACAGCCGGGTGGTGCGGTCGAATATCATCGGGTTGACCCGTCTCGGCGCGAAAGTGCGGGTATGCGGTCCGCGGACCATGATGCCGGTTTTCGTGGAGGAGCTGGGTGTGACGGTTTCATACAACCTGGAGGAGTGCCTGGAGTGGTGCGATATGGCGATGGCGTTGCGTATTCAGCTGGAGCGACAGGAAAAGGGCCTGTTTCCTTCGCAGCGTGAGTATCACGAACAGTTTGGGATCAAAAAACGGCATCTTTTGGAGTTTCCGAACTTTACGATTATGCATCCGGGTCCGGTCAACCGCGGGGTGGAACTGGAGAGCGAGGTAGCTGACAGCCCGCGGGCGATTATCCTGAACCAGGTGACCAATGGCCTGGCCGTTCGAATGGCAGTGCTGTATCTGTTGTCGGGCGGGAAAAGGGTGTGAGGAATAGTTGAACCTGCAACAGAAAATTTCAGGTTTCAGTGGTGGGAAATGGTTACTTATTCACATGAACCGGGCCGGGTTTAGCCACTTTTTCCAGGATTGAAAGCATTTCATTCGCAAGAGATTTGCGATTAAAAGCCTTTGCAAGCCGGAAGCCCCCTTTTGATAAATGTTCATAAGTCTTTTTGTCATTAGAGAGCTTCCGGATTTTCGATATCAAGTCGTCGCTGTTCTCAGGTTTAAAAAACAGTCCTGCCTGATACTCTTCAATGATTTTTCTGGCTTCTCCGTCCACTCCAAGTAAAACAGGTTTACCCATGGCAGCTGCTTCGAAGATTTTGAAGGGAATGACCGTTTTAAAAGTATCATGTTTTTTAAGTGAAACCAGTGAAACATCAATCAAAGCCAAATATTTAGGCATTTGTTGTTTGGGGACAGAATCGAGGAATGTAATGTTTCGGAGTTTATACGACTCGGCTAATTTGACAATTTTGGATTTTTCAGAGCCATTGCCAATGAATAGAAAGTGAATTTGATTGTTATTCAACTTTGCGATGGATTGGACTACAAAATCGAGGGCATGAGACATGCCGTGTGTTCCGAAATATCCAATCACGAATTTATTTTGCAATCCCAACAAGTGAATTAGTTCCGGGTCGGCAGTATCGGGAGCGAAAAGCTCGAGATTCGACCCATTGGGAATCACAGATATTTTTTCTGACGGGATACCTCTTGAAATCAGATTTTTCTTGAAGGCATCGGAATTAGGAATAATATGATCGGCCTTTTTGTAAAGGAATAGCTCAATCTTCTCCAGTATGCGATAAATCACACCGTCCTGTAAAATACCGACACTTTTAATGGATTCAGGCCAAAGATCCCGCAACTCAAATACCCAGGGTATTCTTTTAACGAAAGATAGTCCCAATCCTGCCCAGGTTGTAAAAAATTGCGGTGATGTTGCTACTATGATATCGGGTTTTTGGAATAAACCCGCAAAAAATGAGCTGAGTGCGAAGCTCAGATAATCAGCGGTACGGCGAAAAAATCCTTTATTTGCATGGATGAATGTCCATACACGAATCACTTCCATTCCCTGGATCTGTTCCTTTTGTACACGTTGATTTTTGTATCCCTCATAAACCTTTCCTTGCGGGAAGTTTGGGAATCCGGTAATAACCGTTACTTGTGCTCCCTGATCAACCCAATGTTTGCAATGTTCGAATGTTCTGGTTGCCGGTGCATTGACCTCAGGCGGGAAATTATCTGTTAGAAAAAGGACTCTCAAAGGGGTTGATCGTTTAAATGGGTATATCCGCTATGGATGAATGAAAATACAGGGTTTTTGAGTAAACAAGCCGATTTATAGATAGATGCAGTAATCCTAATAAGATCGAAATAGTAAATCAATTGGTTGTGCAAGGTTGAGTTTTGGATTTTACTTATTCGACAGACTGGTATACATTTCTTTATATTTTTTCGACAGATCAGGCCAATTAAACTGTTTGGATTCATCAATGCACTTTTTACTTAAGGATGTTCCCAATCGGTTGGATAATCGTTCAATTGCTTGAGCAATCTCATTAATATCATGTGGATTTTGTACCTTTTCCGTAATACTGTTTTCTTCAAAATAACCGTCTAATCCTTCTCCGCTTGCTAAAACTACGGGTACGCCTTGTGAAAGTGCTTCAGCATAAACCAGCCCAAAGGTTTCCTGCCACGAAACCATGACAAAGATATCATGTGATCGATACAAATTAAGCAACTGTTCCTTGTTTTGAATATTTCCAAGGTAAGTAATAAAAGGGTATTTTTTTGAGGTAAACATCTGCTTTACTTTTTCTTCCTGATCACCACCCTCGCCTACGATGGTGAGGGTTACATGCTTTTTTTTAGAGAGCCTGGCCACAGCTTCAATCAGCTTTGGAATATTTTTTTGTTTTAGAAATCTCCCGACGTAGAGTAATTTTAATTCGGGATTGTTTGATGACATTGATTTTTTCTTGAGTTCTCGATCCAATTCCTTGCCAGATTCAAGATAAATAGCATCAATTCCGTTAGGGATTACCGTGCAGGTATCGGAAACTTTCTTTCGAATTTTGCCATTAAGTTGGCTCAGAAACAGATCCCTGTAAAAGGGAGTCAGAAAGATAATTTTTTCAGCTTGCATCAGCACCTCATTACGTATTAAAACAAGATCTGGACGCAACTTGTTGAAGGCCTTAATGTCACCACCCCGAACCGCCACGATAAATGGAATATTAAAAACTTTCTTTAAATTGAAAGCAACGGCTCCATCAGTATAAAGGGTATGAGCATGTGTAAGGGAAATTTGATCCGGATTGATATGTTTACATATATCCTTGAATATTTTGTTGATTTTGTTTCGAAAAAAAATAACATCGTACCATTTTAAAATGTTGTGACAGAAAATCGGGAGATGTGAAATTTCAGTGGGGGAATAAGTAGCTTCCTTGTCAGTTCTTGTAGCGGAATAAATGATTTGAGAAATTCCAATCCCGTCAAGATTTCCAACCAGCTTGACATAAAAAGAGTTTTTGGCAAAGGAGTTTATAACATGAAGTACGGTAGGTTGATTCATATTAACTGAGATATCAAAAAGTGGCGTCGGTGTTGATTTATATTGAATTACCAGCGTGACTGTAATTGAAGATAAACTTGGTTAGTTTAAATTTTTGGTCTACTTTTTAAATTGATGAAACTACAATATGGAATTTTTTCATATAGGCGTTTGCAATTTGAAGTAACGAAAAAACGTGGCAGTTTTTTTCAATTTAACGAGTTTTTATTAAAGGTAAGAGAACGTTATTAAAGCAGATAGTAAATGATCAATATAATTGGAGGTGCCGGATTTATTGGAACCCGTTTATCCTACAGACTGGACCATTCCCGAAAACCTTTTAATATTGTTGATCAAGTAATCAGTAAAACTTATCCCAGCCGTACAAAAAAGGCAGATGTCCGTTCTTTGGAGGCACTACGGGACACAATAGATCGAAGCTCTGTTTTGATTAATCTTGCTGCTGTTCACAGGGATGATGTGCGTCCGCGATCGCTATATGATGAGGTAAATATAGAAGGCGCGCGCAATATTTGCCAGGCGGCTGTCGAAAAACAGTGTAACACCATTATTTTTACCAGTTCAGTTGCCGTGTATGGATTTGCACGACCTGGTACTGATGAAACAGGTTTGATCAATTATTATAATGATTATGGACGCACTAAATGGGAAGCCGAGAAAGTGTATCGGTCATGGCAGTCTGAAGCACCATCTGAACGCACACTGGTTATAATTCGTCCAACCGTTGTTTTTGGCGAGCAGAATCGTGGTAATGTTTACAATTTATTACATCAGATCGCTAATGGAACTTTTTATATGATAGGAAGCGGTAAAAATAGAAAGTCGATGGCCTATGTCGAAAATGTTGCAGCGTTTCTGGAGTATACTTTGGATGCCTTTGAACCCGGAATACATACATTTAACTACATTGATAAACCGGACTATGACATGAATACGCTTGTTTCTGAGGTTCGCGGGTATTTGGGAATTACGGATTCCAGGAGAGTATATATTCCATATAGTCTTGGCTATCTCACCGGATTGTATTTTGATGCGCTCTCACTCATTACTGGAAAAACCTATCCTATTAGTAGTATTCGAGTGAAAAAGTTCTGCACAACGACACAATTTGAGACTTCTTTACACAAAAGTGGTTTCCGGCCTTGTGTGCCTATTTCTGAGGGATTGAAGCGCACGATAAGTTATGAGTTTATTGAGGATCATTCAGGGAAAGAAATTTTTTATACGGAATAGTATTAGCAAGTTTTTATACGGCCGATCAGATTTCAGAATGGTCGTATTATTTCTTCGTATATATTAATAATCTGATCTATAATTCGATCCGAATGAAACTTCTCACGAATGCTCTCCCGTATTTGTTCACTATGGAAACTAATGGATCCTGACAGGATACTTTCCATTTTTTCAGCTATTTGATCGGGAGCATTCACATCTACAAGAAAACCATTTTCACGTGTCACGATATCCTCAGGTCCCCCACTTTTTGTAGAGATCACCGGTTTGCCACATGCGATTGCTTCCGCAAGTGACAATCCAAAGCCCTCTCTTCGACTGGGAAGTACCATCAAATCACATCCCTGGAAGTAATCTACAATTCGGTCATGTGATACAGGAGAGTGAAGTTCAACAAACATGGACTTTTCTATTTCCAACAATACTTCTCGGGAGTAACGAATATTCGGTATATTTCCAATGATGTGCAGGATAAAATCATTGCGATTGAGCTTCTTTACAGCTTTTATCAGGATATCTATTCCCTTCTCCGGATTAATGTTAGCTACGCATAACACGTGTTTTTTCTCAAAATTCCAATTTAGTTTATTAAGAGATTCACTACGGGATTCCGGTGGTTGAAACTTTTTGAAATCAACAAGGTTAAATGAAACAAAAATTTTATGTTCTAATTCGGGAAAATCGAATATAATATCGTTTTTTAGCTTATTACCTACAGTTAATATAGCATCAACCTTTGTGAGGGATTCATGCATAAGCTTTTTTAGTACCGGTCTGTTTTTTGTGTTATACCAGTCGCTTCCATGAATAGTGAGTACTGTGGGTATATTCAGATTTTTTACTGCCGGAATCGCCAAACCGTCTGGAAAAAGCCAGTGAAAATGAATCAGGTCAAACTTTTTTTTATGGAGAAAACGAAGAATGGCATTGGAAATAGTTCGTTTTGTTATATGTGGCAGGGGAGCATGTGGAATGGAAAAGTATCGTACTCGATTAGCCTCTCTCTCCGATATAAACGGGGCATGGGTTTCCTGCCATTTACGAGTAAGTGGAATAGCATAGACAGAAGGAACCAGCATATGAGTTTGTAACCGGCTGGAAATCTCCAGGTATTGATTTCTGATGAAAGTACCTTTTGCAGGAGAATAGGTATTGGGATAGAGGTGGGAAATAATACCAATGTTCATCATTTCTCTATTTGGTGTTTACTTAGTTGAACATACCACGCTATCTGAATGATCATCATCGTTGCACCTGTGGATGAGTAGCAATAAAGTGCAATCAGAATACTTTCAAACCAGACACCGGCAAGTATGGCGGTCAGTCTAAGGATGAGGTATACGATATCGAGGCCAAAGGCCATTTTTTGACGATTATATAGTAAGGGGATATAGCTTAGTGGTTGGGAAATAAAGGTTAAATAGACCCATGGCATTAATATTCGAATATACTCACCGGTCACTGTCCATTCAGATCCCAAAACGAAACCAAATAATTTGGGACTCACAACAAACAGTACCCCAAACGGAAAAATTCCTAATATAATTAAGTATAGAATGACTCTTTTTACATAGCTTTCGACATCTTCATTTTTATTTTTTATTTCCGCCAGTCGTTTACCCAGTACTTGGCTTAGAGCTATTGAAATTATCTGGATCGGAGCGTAACATGCCCGAATTGCCATGGCATAGAAACCTGCAATGGTTTCTGTAAAAAATGTGACAAACAAAATAACCGGGATATTGTTTGATACATTGTTGGTTAAAGCGTGTGGGGCATTATATTTCGGATAGTTTCTAAACTTTATGGCGGTTCTTTTCAAGTCTGACCACTTCTCATTAATTATAAAATTTGGAACTTTATAGTATAGTGTTGTAAAAAGCCAAGTAGCAGAAATGATCACTCCGGTGACTTTGCCAATGATTAATCCGGCGATTCCCAACCCTGCCAGTCCACCAAGAACTTGAATGATCGATGTTGAACCGCTTTGAGAAATTTTACCCCAGGCCATATCCCGGTAATATTTCTTACGGTTCAATCCAAAACTGAAAGTCATGAACAATCCCTGTGCTGTAATAGCGGGTGGTAAAAACCAAAGCCAGGGTTCAAGAGAAGGAACCTGCAAAGTGTTTGTTATTAATTCCCTCAAGAAGAATACCGCAACGATTGAAATGGCTCCGGTCACAATCGAGAAAAAGGCAGCAATTTGTAGCAAGCGGATACCATCTTGATCAGATTCCGGCATGATAATAGCGTATTCATATCTTCCGGCGGCAATGATAGAGAATATGGTAAAAATAGATACAAAAGTAGCCAGTATACCGATTTCTTCCGGTGTATAAAGGCGTGTTAATAATGGAATAATCAGAATGGGGATCAATTGAGCAAAGCCCGCACCACTAATCATCATCATGGAATTCCGGAAGAACTCGGATTTACGAACACGTGTAATCAGCAAATGTAATCGGAAGGGCATGCGTTCCTGATTCTATTGGTCAAAGGCCAGGATCTTTGAACGTGTATTTTTATAGCTCACATAATATCCCTGTGCAAAAATCAATCCGATCAATCCCCATAAATTTGTATTTACAAGGGCTCCCCCATAGAACTGGAAAAAAATAAAAAAAGCAATAAGAGAACTAATAAGGGTTGTAGCAATGACTTTATCGAGTTCCGTTTGTGAATAGTGCACATTATGGGAGGCTTTTTTGAATATTATTATTGCAAGAAACAAAAACAAACCGAATCCAATAATTCCAAGTTCGGCAAGAAGTTCATAAATGACATTATGGGGTTCTACAACCCCTATTGATTCTCTGGTGTTAAAATAGTTTGTAAAAGTTTCAGGAAAGCCCCGAAACCCGACCCCCATCATCCAGGAATCAAAAAACATGTGAATAGCCGCAATGCCCAGAAGCAATCTGATTCGGGACGAGTCGTCGGTTGCGCCGGAAAATATATCCAGTATCCTGTTAAAGAAACCAACAGACATATTGCGTAATTCCGGAATGGAGATAAAAACCACCAATACAGTGATAAGGACCAGTGACACCATTTTGTATTGTCGGTAATATACAACCAGCATTAAAAGCAGAAATGCCGTTGCTATCCAGGCACTACGAGAGTATGTGGATGCCAGTCCGGCGAGCAGAATGAGAGTAACTACAAATGCGGGGGCCCTCCAGTGATAACTCATCCGTGAGAAAAATATGGAAGTAGTGAATGCTATTGGTAAAAAGAATAACGTCGCAAATACATTGGGGTCATGTACGGTGATGGCACCTCTTCCAAATATACGCGTCCCCCCCGCCCGTATATTCATTATGGCTGTTACCGGGTCAAGCAGCGCCGCCTGGACAGAAAGTACTCCCAGTAATGTAGCAATAGCTGTTAATACCGTAAAAACAGTGAAAAAATGCTTGCGCTCCCTCAGAATATTGATGATCAGATAAACCATAATGATCAAAAAGAACATTCTGCTGAGGTTCAGTAAGGCACTTTCCCGGTTAGGGCTGTAAAAGATGGAAAAGCTCATCAATGTGAAGATGAGCAACAGTTCCAGCTCTATGCCGAGAATTCTGAATTTTTCTTCATTTTTGAGGAGGTAATGAAGAAAAAACACAGCGATCCCCAAAAACAGGAAGATTTGAAACAAAGTAAGGGGAATGGTTCCATCTGGAATAACCCTTACAACATCACCCAGATACGTAGCCCCCAGCATGGGTATGAGCAGTAAAATGGGTTTTATTACGGACTGAAGCAGATAATAGCCGATCAGTGGCAAAACCCACAGAAATGGCAGTGCATAGATAAACCCCAGGAACCAGACCATGGCGAACGCTATCAGATAGATCAGGACAGCGGCGACCAGAAGCAGGGGTTGACCATTTTGTTGAATCAAAGCATTTTGCACTGTACCGTACAATTAGGATTCGTCTGAGGAGCCGGCCTTGTTTGCTCTTCGGATCTTCAGATGTTCGAAGAGTTCCTGAAGCTTCCGGTAATTTTCGGAGTTATTTTTTCTTCCCTGCTCAAGCATCTCCCGGAAGAACACGATGGTCAGTGCAAGAAAAATACTGAAAAACATGCCGCCCAATACAATGAAGGCCCTTTTGGGGCTGTCCTTGTAGGTCGGGATAACAGGCTGATCAATGATCTGTATCCCTCGCTGGTTTGCCTCAACTATCATTTTTTGGCTTTCATATTGAGGATAGATGGTTTTCAGAACTTCCGCCTGAATTTCCACATCCCGGAACAGTCTGAAATAGGCGATGCCGAGTTCGGGCATATCCCGCAGTGGGTAAAACCCGGTGATGTCCGCAGTCTGTTGATCGCTTTGATCCATCAGGTTCCGGAACTGGCGATCATATTCTTCCCTGGTACGGATCAGGTTGCGTAATTCCACATTCTCATCGCTTACAGACTGACGCAATACAGCAATGTGCATTTCGGTCTCGATGCTTCCCGCCTTCAAGTCGGCCAGCTGCCGGACAATCTGCCTGGCCTGCTCCTCCACTTCCAATATACCATACCTTTCCTGAAATGCCTGGAGTGAATCTTCGGACGCTTCCAGCGTTTCAAGATTTCGTTGATATCTCGTCTCAAGAATTTGAAGAAATTCCATCGAATTTTCATGATTGATCTCCCGGATTTTCCGATCCAGGCTGCTCAAAATATATCGGTTAACCTCGTAGCTCAACTCCGGTTCGTTACTGTAAAAGGAGAGCTTGATGGAATAAATCGGATTGAAACCGAAGCCCCCTTCTCGTTGTTCTTCAATCTCCACATCCTCATCCAGTTTGAGCAGAAGCTCTTCCATGAGATCCGTGTTATATATCTCCTGAAAGTTAAATTCATGAATCAAGGCCTCCCTTAATTCACGGCTGTTGAGAATGGTAATGAATACTTCAGGATTGACTTGAGGAAAGGACATGGGAGATTGTATGGAGCCACCCAGCAGGCCGGAGAGTCCCCCAGGAAGGCTGCGTTGCGGGCTCACAGGAAGAAACGTGCTGGTAGATCTATAGGTATGAGGCCAGACAAGGCTTATAATCAATGAGATGAGGGTGATGGTAAACACCAGCTTGATGATGAACATCTTGTGCCTGGCCAGGATAACAAGAGTATCCAGGATATTGATTTCGTTCTGTTTTTCTTTTTCTGGGCTCATTTTTTTCTTTTGGGTCAGCTGAAATATCCGGGTGGTGGGTCAATGGGTCAACGGGTAACCGCAATATAGGCAGTGATGATGCTGGTGATCGTGGTTAAACCGGTCATAACAAGCTGAATGTTGCTGTTACGCTGGGAACGTTTTTGCAGGTCGTATCCTCGGGCAGCCTGCAATTCGTCAAACGGCACCCGGTCGACAAATATGAGGTCGCCCGGCTCAAGTATGGCTTCGCCCGGATGATACCAGGAGCTGGATTGTGACTTTACGATAAATATGCGATCCTCGTCGGCAGACAGCGCAAAACCACCTGCATGATCAATATAGCGGCCGGAGGTCCATTCGGGTTCGAAGTTGTAGTATCCAGGATTGTTTACCTGGCCAAAAACGAATACGGTGCCTTCATTTTTAGGGATGAACAGACGGTCGCCATCAAACAATTTGACGTCTCTAAGTTGTTCATCATCCGTCAGGTCTATATAAACGCGGTTTTGAATAAGTTGTGCTTCAAGATTCAGGTATTCAAAACCCTGTGTATACTGATCCGATGTTCTTCTCAGAGCTTCCGGTTCGAATGAAGGCCGGGTCCCATATTCGGTCTTTGCCGGTTGCGAGCGCAGCAAATAGGCAGCCCGGGGCAGTGCCTGATCGGTGAATCCGCCGGTTAATTCTAAAAGTTCATACATGGTGGTTTCTCCGTCCCTGATTGGAAAACGGCCGATATGTTGTGCCTCGCCGTGGACAATTACATTTTGAGTGGATCGTCTGTTACGGTCAAAAGGAATGACCACCCGGTCATTGGGCTGCAGGGTAAAATCGGCAATTGAGGCAGAGTCATCAAGAACAACATCCCTGAGTCCCTGTTCGATGATGCGTACCACCCTTACGGTAGTTTCGGAGGCGTCATAATTGGTGCCGCCCGCCATCCGGATAAGCCGTTCGATGGAGTCGTCGTGACGGTATCCCATTTCAAGCGGCCTGTTTACTGCTCCGGAAATGGAAATTCTGGGGTTGTAGTCATAAAAGCGGTTGATATGGATGATATCACCCTCGCGAACGATTGGATTAGTCTCCATGTCTCCTGTTTGCAGATAGCGAATGAGGTCACCGGTTTCGCGGGATCCGTCGTCGTGCTGGATAGTTATGTTGCGCAATGCATATTGATTCATATGGATAAAATTGTCCGGATACTTGTTGGCCAGCATCTCTGAGGGGTTGATATCGGCAGAGGGTACACGGGCAAGTTCGAAAAAAGCGTGATAAATAGCCTGGTCGAGCCGTGTTTGTGCCGGAACGAGGTGGGGGCCGGAGTAGGGAATATTACCAACCAGATGTATTTTGATGGATCTCGGTTGTTCCAGGAACAGGCTTGCCCGGGTGCCTGGCAATTTCTCCGAAATTCGCTGGTTGATCACGGTTTCCGCATCCTGAAACAACAAATCCTTAACATGAACGAGCCCGGCTTCCGGAATCATAATGGTACCCTGGCTGTTCACCCGGAGGCTTCGTAATGTCCCGGTGACATTTCCTTCCAGGGAAATTCCGAGAAGATCGCCCACCCCCAGAATGTAGGTTTCAATATCCAGCATGCCTTCATAAAATTTATCAAGCGCCAGATTCAGGCCCAATTCATCAATATACAGATATTGATCCAGGGTTTGGCTCATCTGAACATTTACGGTTCTCTGTTCTCTTTCCTGGGTTTGTTGTGCCTGGAGGGGCGTAGAGGGTAATCCGGACAGCAGCAGTCCGACCGTTAATAAAATGATTCCGTGTGCTCGGGTAAACATGATGTGATCCTGATTAGAAAAGTACATGTTAATTGGTAAAAAAAGATATCCGTGTATAGAGAAGTTGGAACCGGCAAGTTAAGGATCGTTTCCGTTTATATAGAAAAGTGCGATTTCTCCTGTAATTGACAAACTTCAAAGATAATGCAAAATGTAACGTTTTTCATGTGTTTAAAATCTCCTGTTTTTATAATCAGTTGGAGCATCCATGAGTTTAATCATGAGTCTGTGTGTCAAATATTTTTGTCATGGAAGTTTCATGTGTAAAATGCGATTATGATACAGGAGGCGCATGATATCGAAAATTTGTATTTTATCGGCTCTTGTAGTGCACATTAATTATGCAGTGCACAGTAGTTAGTAGTTGTTTAGTGCACAGTAATTTGTAGTGCGTATTAATAATTTGGATTGCCATAAATAAACAGATCAAATCCTCGTGATACAACGTATTCAAACTCTTTTACTATTTCTTGTCCTGCCGGTAAATATCGGATTTGTTTTTACCCCCATGTTCGGTCATGCCATGCTGGACCCGAGCGGTTGGCTCAGTAACGGCTTGATCGCTGCTTTGGTCTTTTCCATGCTGCTAAGCGGCTATGCCATTTTTTTATATCGGAACAGGCCCGGGCAGTCTCACTGGGTCAAGCGGGCAATGTTGTTTCAATTGATCGCCGCAGGGATGGCCGTGGGTATTTTCTTTACCGTAGGCAGAATCGGTATGAATCTGCTGTATGAGGCATTTTCGCTGGGGTTGCTAGTTACCGGGTTGATCTTGCAGTACCTTGCTCTGCATTTCATCAACAAGGATGAGGAACTTGTGCGGTCTATGGATCGCATTCGCTGATCACTTGATGGTACATCCAGAAAGCCAAAATCCCGGATTATTTTATATCGGCCCACGGATAGTGCTGCTGTTGATCGTGGGGATGACGGCGTTTGCATTTTCTCCCATTCTCGTGCGTTCCGTCGGCGATACCGACCCCTTTGCATTTGCTGCTGCTCGTACCGTTATTGCGGTACTTATTTTACTCCCTATCTGGCTGGTTCGTCAAAAAAAAGTGCCGTCCGGAGTGTTTAACGCCAGGAATATGGGAAATGCAATGCTTGCCGGTATCTTTCTTGGATTCCACTTTATCTTCTGGATACTGGCGTTGATGAACACCAGTATTGCCTCGGCATCTATTCTTGTCACCATTCACCCGGTTATTCTGATACTTATTGAAGCCGGATTCATGAAACGGGTATTTCCTGCGTTAGTCTGGATGGGGGTAATGACCGCGTTTTCTGGCTCGGTGTTACTCGGGTATTCCGATTCCCGGGCAACCGGTTCACTTTTTGAACATGCCCTTTTAGGCGATTTTTATGCCCTTATTGCGGCATTTCTATTTGCATTCTATTTCCTGGTCAGCCACAGGTTGCGCCAAAAGCTGGATTGGTTGAATTATGTGTTCAGCGTATATGGAGCCACAGCGGCCACTTGCTTGCTTGTAGCCATTGTAGCGGGGAGCAGTTTCCCGGTGGACAGATCGGTTTGGTTGGCTGGCCTGGCCCTGGCAGTCGGTCCACAAATTCTGGGCCACGGGTCCATGAATTACTCGGTCAAATATGTGGCACCGACCATATTGGCCACACTGATTCTTACGGAACCGGTTCTTGCTTCCATTCTGGCTCTGTTTATTTATTCAGAAGTGCCGCCACCACTTACATTTTTTGCAATGGGAATTATCATAGCAGGTATTGCCATGGCCTGGTTTACAAGAAAAAAGCACAACCTGGAGCCAGATTGAAAAAATAAAGAGAATTTATATTGAAATATGGAATGATTCAGACAAAAACTGATGTTATATCAGCAACTTGTATATATAGACTATGAGTCATGCGTATTACATATGTTTTTAAAATTGAAATACAAAGATTAAATACAATCAATACAAATAAATGGTTAAAAAGATCTAACCATTTTCATCTAAAAAAACACGTATATTTGCAAAATTGACAAAAACACCTCCTATTGTCAATTTAAAAACTTAGTTACAGGGAAGATAAATACAAATTATAACGATCCTGAACGATTTTCTTTAGACTCACTCAAAAGTTAAATCAGAACGGGAGACAAGCATTTTGCAGAAAGGGGGTGCCCGTTCGTCTGTTATGAGCAATAACGGAAATAAACTTTTACAATACGGTAAACCGGCGGTATTTGGCTTGATTTTTTTGCTGGCTGCGGGGTTGTCGTTATTTTACTTCAGAATCGGTGCACCGCCTGAAACCGTAAGCTATTCCGAACCGGTTTCGCTTGATTATGAGCAAATGCGTGAGCGGGGGACCATCCGCATGATCACCCGCTACAACTCCCACTCCTATTTTCTGAATCGTGGTATGGATCGCGGATTTGAGTATGAACTGGTCTCAAAATTTGCTGAAAAACACGATCTGAATGTCGAAGTGGTACTGCTTTCGCCGGAAGATGACCCTATCGAACTGTTGAACCGGGGAGAAGGGGACCTGATTGCAGGTAATTACGCTATTACAAAATACCGGAACCGGTATGTTGCCTTTTCACAACCATACAATCTGGTTAACCAGGTTTTGGTTCAGCCTGATCACCAGACACGGATCGACGATCCGGCACAATTGGAAGCACTGACCATAAGCGTCCGAAAAAACAGCTCGTATTATTCGGCATTAAGGAATCTTCAGTTGGAAGGATATGACATCACCATTGATGTTGTCGGTGAAGACTGGAATACCGAGGCTTTGATGCTTGAAGTGGCTGAAGGACGCAAGGAAGCTACCATAGCTGACGACAATTTGTATCGGGTTGCGACGAATTATATCGACGGGCTTCAGTCCGGGTTCGTACTGTCGGAGAGCGATACGGTAGCATGGGCAATTCGCAAAAATGCCCCTGAATTGAAAAAACAGATGGATGCATTTCTTGCCCGCCATTTCCGAATCCGTGAGTCCGATGGACGCATGATGCGATCGGCGTATCTGAACATTCTCCGCCGTCGATATTTTGAGGATGAAAGAGAGGGAGGATTGTTTCGTGCACGGGAATTTGATATGATTTATTCAGGGTACATTTCTCCGTACGATGATGTAGTAAAGGCGATTGCCGGTGATGCGAATGTAGATTGGAAACTGGTTCTTGCCGTAATGGCTCAGGAATCAGAATTTAATCCGAATGCGAGAAGTTGGGCCGGAGCGATTGGATTGATGCAAATCATCCCGCGTTTCTCCCAGGTCGAGAATAAAGAGTTGTTGTATGACCCGGAGGTCAATATCCGGGAAGGGGTGAGGTATCTGGATCAACATCTGAATCGATATGCCCATCTGGATTCCATCAACCGGTATTCCATGGCTCTTGCTACCTACAATATAGGTATGGGGCACATAGCTGATGCCCGGAAGCTGGCGTTACAATTAGGAAATGACCCCGATGAATGGGAACATGTCGCGGATGCGTTGCTGTTACTCATGAACAGGAAATATTATCAGCATGCACGGTTTGGTTTTAAGAGAGGTATTGAAACTGTGAACTATGTTCAGGATATCATGGACAGATACCGCCGTTATACCGCTGTTTCAGAGCTGGCGGCAAATTTTGACGACCTTGAACGTCCGGCTGTTTATGGTATAGGCCGCATAGAATAGCATTTATTCGCATTCGCAGAGGATGAGCATCAAATCGTCTGACACCTAATAGCACAATAACACATCTCCCTCGGATAACAGGTTCGGTTTATTGTTTTTCCGGTAACAATAATGCTTACCACGTGATCATCAATAAGTTTCTGGAGCTCACCTTCCAGTTCCAGTGTGTGCGTCCAGCTCGTCACAGATATCCGGTAAAAAGCACATAAAAATCAGAAATGGGCACGTAAAAAAATAGGGCGACACACGTATCAGGTGTATCGCCCTAAACTATTCATCAAGAGAGACGCTACTTGAGCGCATTACAAATATACTACTTATCAAAATTAATGCAAATTTTTTTTTCATCAGAACCCCTGACGTGGTAATTTTAATGCCCAAAATTAAGATCTTTAATCAAGACAGTTTATACGAATGCAGATTTCCATAATTTCAAAAGTGAAGCATATGTTTAACACGGAAGCAAGGATACTGTATCCTGGAATGCGGTTGTCCTTTTTTGCAATTATATTCCTGGTTTTAGTCCCGTTGACAGTGGTTCGGGCTGGAGTGGATAACGAAGAAGCTCCTGATAGTGATATTGTAGAGTACTTTCGGGAACAAGGTATTCATGTTCCAGGTATTGCAGATCTCGAACCCCTTATTTCCCGAGCCTCTGAACACCGGCTTGTATTATTAGGCGGGGGATCGCAGGGGACATCAGAATTCCATACCTGGAGAGCAGGTATAAGCCGGTGGCTTATTGAAGAGCACGGGTTTGATTTTGTGATTATTGAAGGAGATTGGCCGCTTGCTTATCCGGTCAATCTTTATGTCAAACATTTGAATGAAGAACCGACGGATAGTCGAAAAGTTCTTGAAAACTTCAGCAGATGGCCGCAGTGGTTATGGAGAAATGAAGAGATGCTTGAGTTTATTTCATGGATGCATGAACACAATCGGGATCTTCCGGAGTCTAACCGTGCCGGCTTTTATGGGTTGGATATTCATGCGTATGAGCATGCGATGGCTGACGTGATCCAATTTCTTGAAAAGGTGGATCCATCCGCCGTCGAGGATGTGCAACAGCATTACCACTGTTTTGAACGTTTTGATGATCATCAAGCCTATGTGCAATTTTTTCGTGTTAACGATGCGCACTGTGGTGAGGAAATGGAGGCCGTAAGTGACTTGATGGATGCAAACAGGGAAACGTATATGGCTGTCGATTCCATAGGATTTGTCGGAGCCTATCAGAGTGCTCGATCAATGATTTTCTTCGAACGTTATGTACGTGCCGAAATCAGGCCTGAACCACATGCATGGAATCACCGGGTGGATCATTTCCATGATGTAATCAATGGGTTATTTGAACTTTACGGAGAGGATGCCCGGGGGATAGTTTGGGCCCATAACATACAAGTCGGAGATGCCCGGGCGACCACTATGGGAAAGCGTAATATCGGTCAAATTTTCCGGGAGGAGTTCGGAGAGGATCAGGTTTATGCTGTCGGACTTAGTACCTATAGAGGGTATGTATCGGCAGGAAGTAGTGAAGGGGGTGCCAGGGAGCGATTACGTGTTCCGAATGCCCGGCCGGGCAGTTATGAAAGATTAATGTATCAGACCGGTATTTCACCGCTCTTAATTATGTTCGATAACCCGGAGGAGCACCAGCAGTTGTGGGATCCGCCGCGGGGAAGCCGGTCGATTGGGGAGGTTTATTATCCGAGTCAGGACTTCTATCAGGATTATATACTTGGCGTCATACCCCGTCAATTTGATGCTTTTATATTTTTCGAACGTACCCGGGAATTGGTGCCGCTGGAGTAAATCAAATAAACGCACTCTATATTTTGCAAGGCAGTCTCCAAAAAAAGTTATATTATAACATGGTTGTGCATGCTGGTGACCTGTGAAATCCCGTGCATTGCACATCCCTTAGGAAATGATTAATCTAATGACAGAAATTTGTTTCACTCAAAGTCGGGTCTTGTCGGGCCGGATGCCGGGTGAACAGATGCTTTAAGTTGAAATATCTCAAAAAAATAAAGAAGGTGTAGAATTATGGCAGAAGAAAGAGAAACAGGAGTAGTGAAGTGGTTTAACGGTGGTAAAGGATTTGGATTCATCAACAGAAGTAGCGGTGATGATATTTTCGTCCACTTCAGTGAAATTCAGGATGAAGGTTACAAATCTTTGGATGAAGGAGACAATGTTGAATTTACAGTAGCTGAGGGTGAGAAGGGATTGTATGCAAAAGAAGTGATCAAAATTTAAGGTTTTGCAATTTTGAAGGTTTTATGGCGGTTCAACAGAAACAGACTGATTGAATCGCCATTCCAGTTGGCCATCCCCATTATAGAACCGTTCTCGTTGTTGTTTCTGCTTTTGCTCAGCCCTTTTATTTTCCCGGTTTGGCAATCATAGTGTTACTTCAATCAGCGTTAACCACCCTGGCAGGTGGCGGTTCTGGGTGGTGTTGGCAAATTGGAGGGGAAGGCCTTCCGGTAATGGGTTAGGTACTCGCATGGCCGGGGTATATGCCCCACCGGGCAAATCCTGAACGTTGAGGACATCCGCCCGTACTTCGTCCAAAGCCCTCTTCATCCTTGTATCGCTCGGTTTATCCCGGAATCAGGTCCGTTCTTCCGGGCCATTCCAGGGAAGGCGCGGAACACCGCCTGATGTCCCCTCCCGGCAACGTTATCAAGGATATTTTAACTGAAACGGCAGATAAAGTCGGTAGTTACTTACAACTATAATTAAAATCCGGGTATGGGTTCAGCTTCGTAATCCGATTCATTCACCCATTCGGTTGGAATGTCTTCTTCTTCCAGTATATATCTTCTGTAAAAGTTTACATTCCGGTGGTTGGCATAAGGGTAAGCATCAAAGATATGCCCGCGACCCAGCACCCGAGGATCTCTCTGTTCTTTCAACCGTTTATGCATTTCGGTTCTTAGTTGCTGTTTTATTGCGAAATAATCGGGATCGTCTACCAGGTTATTAATACATCCGGGGTCCTCGGCAATATGATATAGTTCCTCGCCTGGACGATGGCCGAAATTCCATCTCCAGTAGTGAAACATCCCGGGTATGCTACGGTTATCAAGGATAAACGTTTTGGTCGGGCTGCCGTCAGTGTTAAGATATCCGGTTTCCGGATTACCGGCCGGCCAGCGGTCCGGTTCAAAATTGCGCACATAGAGCATATCATCTTTGATGATAGCTCGAATGGGGTACCCCCAGTCGTAAGGCCGTCCGACATCGTGACGCTCTTTGCCCAGCAATACATGATCGCGGTCAGGGTTAACCTGTCCGTCCTGATCCGAATAAAGGATATCGGTAAGGCTTCGGCCGACGGTGGGGTACATACCGGTCTCTTCCCAGGTCAGGCCGGCAAGCTCGATAAATGTGGGGGCAAAATCGGCAAGACTGACAAAATCGTCTACCACACGGCCGGGATGCGTAATACCTTCCGGCCACATGATGGCTAATGGCATATGAGCCGACATTTCATAGGGCTGACCTTTGCTGCGGGGGAAAGGCATTCCGTTGTCGGAGGTCACAACCACGATGGTGTTCTCCAGTTCTCCCCGCTCCTCGAGCATTTCAAGCATGCGGCCCAGATGATAGTCGAAATGCTCAATCTCAAAAGCATAGTCGAGCATGTCTATTCGCACTTCATCGTCATCCGGCCAGAAATCGGGAACCTCATCGATGTCCGAAAGCTGCTTGCCGCCTTTTTCGATACCCGATCGATATTCATAAGCCCGATGTGGTTCATGTCCTCCATACCAGAACGTAAAAGGTTCGTCATCCGGACGGTCATCCAGAAAGGCTTCGAAATTCGAAGCATAGTCATTGGAACTTATTATTGAGGTAGGAGGTACAGCGCTGTGCTCGTTATACGGTTGTCCTGCCAGGTATCGGGTTTCACCGTTTTCCGTTTCAGCGATACCGGGAGCCCATCCTTTGCCCGTGCTGCCGACAAAGTAACCATGCTCTGCCAGAACTTCGGTGTATACTTTAAATTTTTGCGGGAAAAAATTCCAGTGATTAGCTGCATCCTCCAGTTGCCATGAGTTTCGTCCGGTCAGTATTATAGACCGGGCCGGGCCGCATTTTGGATTGGGAACATAAGCGCGATTGAACAAAATCCCTTGTGTGGCAACACGGTCAAAAGCCGGCGTATCTACCCATGAGGTCCCATATGCTCCCATATGTGGATAAGAAGCGTCATCGGCAATTGCAAAAAGGATATTCGGTTTTTGTGCTGTGATGGCCGCATTGTTAGCGTTTCTTTCACTTCGATCACATGAACTGAAAATCAGGACAGCACATGCAAACGAATACATAAAGTTTTTTTTATATAAATTATATGTATTCAATTGAGTTAGCAACATGATGGATTATGGCTTTGGAATGGGATAATCATTGCATTCAAGGAGCTCACGGCTCTCAGCCATGACCAAGATAATGATATGGAAAATCTATTTCTATCCTATCCTTTCAGGATCTGACGGTGATATAACGGCTGAATCAATTCCGTGTCGTAACCTTTTTTTCTTTGATCTTTTTTCTTAACTCCATAAGATCATGCATTTTAGTTACGTGGATACGACTTTAATATTTGGGTATATATCCTCCCTAATACCCTGTTATGCCGGTTAACTCCGGCGGACAAACAGGGAATCTCAGATGTACATTTTTGTGAGTTTGAACTTATATAATATTAGTTAATTAAAACCACATTATAAGTTTGTAATTCGGGAATGGAAAATTCCATTGTATGGTCCTGAACAGAAAGTTCCTCAAAAGTTTTCGGGATAGAGTCGGGTGACAAAAGGGTTATACTATCTCTGTCGATATGATTAACCAGACCCTCAAGATTTACTTTTACCCGAAGATTTTCTTTAATGTCATCTGAATAATTGATAAAATGAAGAATGATCTGATCCGTTTCTGCTTTCCTTGAT
Organism: Balneolales bacterium; assembly: GCA_040905705.1. Taxonomy (GTDB): domain Bacteria; phylum Bacteroidota; class Rhodothermia; order Balneolales; family Natronogracilivirgulaceae; genus JBBDQZ01. Next base: position 2,955 of record JBBDQZ010000057.1, on the reverse strand, counting down.
ACATTTACGATGATATGTTCGGAATCATCCAAAGAAATTAACGGGCCTCCTGATAGCCCATGTATATTACGGACAATTTCATTCATTTGCGGTGTTCCTCGCTTCACACTCTGCAGTATGGATCCAGGGGAGTAAACATCAGCAAACTCACTCAGCTCATTGATGCTTCCAATGGTATACACATTCCCTCCATTCCTTTTGTACTCATCTATTGTGTTTAATGCTTCCTTGTCCATAAAGGGAATGTCAGGAATGACTATCACCGGATATTTAGCTAAATCATCTTTGTTTAATCGTGATAACAGAAGGATATCGTACATGATATTTGATTCAACCATGGCATCATACAATAAAGATCTTGTCATGGACATTTCGGCACTGGGAACGACAGGAGGAACAACCAGACCTACTTTGCTTAATGATCTCACATCGGTATATACATCCTCATATTCAGCAAGGAATTGATAATATGTAACAATATTATCCCATATTTCCATAGCCAATTCATTATCTTGATTCACCCAGCCGTTTAATAATTCAGAGCCGGCCTCCGCTATACAAAAAAAGGAGTGGAACGCTGCGGCTTCTGCAATAGGGCGTTTCCAGCCATATTTAAAACCATCTCTTATATCATGTGCTCCGGGATGGGCATCACCAGGATTGGCGCCTTCATATTTGGTTTCATTCGGTTTCCAACCATGTCCGATCGCATAATAAAATCGGTATTGAGCCACATTATGGTACCAATTACCATCAAAAACGCCCGCCTCAATCGTACTTTCCGTTTTGGTTATATCCGTCACATCATCTGCAATAATATTACCTTTATTATTGCCAAAGATGGAGATATTCCTGCCCCGTTCTTCAGCTAAATCCCTGACTCTGGAATAAAAATTTTGTATTTCTCCGGAACCACCTATACCAAAATCATAATAAAGTTCATCTACTCCTATATCTATAGCCAGTTTAGCTTCCTCCAACTTCATATCTATGTATTTTTCATTAGTCAGATCACAATAATAACTGTTACCCCTTGACCGCCAAACCAATTCCCCGTATTCATCTCTAAGTATAAAATCCTTTAGATCGGGATTTTCTATTACTTCCCTGAGACTTATACCCCTCAAGGCACGTAAAAAGGCCATGACTTTGATTCCTTCATCATGACAACGGTCGATAAATGCTTTGGTTCTTGCATATTGCTCGCTGCTCATGCCCGCTCGAACACCCACTGAAGCCTTTGTAATCCGGGCCTCATCAAACATTTCAAACATTCTGTCGAGGTTATCCCAGTCCGTTCCGGCACGATAGAATCTTATTTTCCCCCGTTGTATCCAGTTCGGAGCTTCTGATTCTTTTCTTAATTCTTCACTTTGATAATCCAGGATGAAATCAAAATCGTCAATGGACGGAGCTTTGTAACGTGTAAAGGTATCGTAGCTTATTTTGACTACTTCTGCCGATGTATGATCTACTGATTCGACCCGGGAATCAAAGATGCTATATCCGTCACTATAGTCTCCCATGTAAAAAGTAATTTCATTGATTCCCGGGTTTAGATGTTCCGGTTTGATAGGAACAACCACTTTACCAAAAAGGATATCGTGCGGATTTTCTATTGCGTATAATGTCGAGTTCTCCATTACCTGTTCAGAAGAAGTCGTTACACTTTTAATGAACCAGGGAACCTCATATCGATGATTGTTTACGGTTAAGTATGCTTCATCCTTATCCATAATATCACCGGCCAGAAATACCAGGCCGGGATTATTTAAATCATCCGGATTATCAATGTTAACAAGATAACCTACGACCCTGTCCGTTCTTCCAGACAGATTATAACTATACGGCGGGGCAACGGTAACACATTGATAGTAAGGCGTCCGTTCTTCAAAGGAAGCCATCCCGGACCGTACAGCAAGCAACAGTGTGATAATTCCACAAACAAAAACAGAAGCTGCTAATTTTTCATACTTAGTCAATTTCATGATTTTATTCCCCTTTGTCTAAGTTGCTATTTTCCTGATCCGAAATCTTATTTATTCAGACCATGTTGTCATTTGTGACTTATTTCAAGTATGATTAATAAGTGACCCTACCAGGACTCGAACCTGGATCTAAAGCTTAGGAGGCTTTCGTTCTATCCGCTTGAACTATAGGGCCGTCATCGATTGGTGACAGAGATGGTCCATTGCGCAATACTGCACCGTTATGAATCCGGTTCGATAATGATCATTGCATTCAAGGAGCTCACTGCTCTCAGCCATGACCAAGATAATGATATGGAAAAACAATTTCCGCTCCATCCTTTCAGGCCTCACAGTGATACAGCGGGCGGATCTATTTCGTATTGAAACCTTTTTTTGCTTTGATCATATTTTTTTCTTAACTCCGTAATAGCATGCATATTAGTTGCGTGCAACCATATGATTGAAAATGTTCAATCATCAATAATTTATGGAGGTTACTATGGATAATGATATGCTAGCCAAAACAGGTAAATATCTATTCAGTATTCCATTTCTGGTATTCGGAATTTTGCATTTCATGAATGCGCAGGCTATGGTAATGGCGGTCCCGGGGTTTATTCCCGGTGGAATTTTTTGGGTCTATTTGGTTGGACTTGCTTTTATTCTGGCGTTTATCAGTATCGTGATTGACAAAAAAGCCAAACTGGCTTGTCAACTGCTTGCATTGCTGCTGATTATATTTGTTTTAACAATCCATTTGCCGGCAACAATGAGTGATATGAATAATATTGGCAACTTGTTGAAGGATCTCGCGCTGTCCGGTGGTGCTTTACTCCTTGCAACATTTGCGAGTGAAGAGGGGAAAGAATAAGGGGAGCTTTTCACCCATTAAGTTTTGAAATGTTTAAAGGCTGTTCCAACCGGGACAGCCTTTTTTTTATGTGCGCCCGGCAGGGCGCATTCACCTGGGAGTGAAAGTCTCCTA
>JBBDQZ010000056.1:0-21117 GCA_040905705.1 Balneolales bacterium | reverse complement strand
ACAATATTCTTTTAAATCTCTAATAACCAGCGTAGCTATTTAAGGGAAGCTTTCATGGCCAGCCATCACCTGAAACTTTCAATGACTTCATGAACCGCCGTATACGGAACCGTACGTACGGTGGTGTGAGAGGACAGATAAAAGTATCTTTAACTTGATACTTTTATCTTCCTACTCGATGCCCTAATGTCGAGAATGTCAAGAATGACGACCTGAACAACAACTTTTTATGCCTGTTACACCCCGGATCTGTCAGAGATCATAAGCCAAAGGGGAAATAAGCCGTAATAAATAAACTTAACTATTAATTTTTAGCCTCTTTTTTGCTTTTAAGTAGAGCCGTAAGAGATTCATTCAATGATTTATCTTCTTTAAGTAAAGTCTCAATTCTTTCCACCAATGCAGTCAGTATACCCCTAATATGTTTAGCTTGTTCTAAACAATAATCATCATCTTTGTCGTGAAGGGCAATGCTCAATAAATTATGAAGTAAAGTGAGTGGATTGTGTGTCTTTATAAATAGAGATTCAGGAATTAAATCTTTTATCCTGTCGTGAGATTTTTTAAAACTATGCTCACTCTTTGCATCTTCAAATGTTTTAATGTCCTCTTCATCCATACCCTTATTTCTACAAACCTTAATAATTTTATCAATCAATCTGTTTTTTTGGTTTTCAACAACACGCCGATAATATGTAAACGCACCAATACCAAAGCCCTGATCTTCAGATTTTCTTCCCTTAATAAAATTTTTTTTATCGCTGCCTTCCCCGAATAAATCTAAAACTGAATCAGGAACACGCGTTCCAAATGAGGGATATTCTCCAAATTTTTCAACATCTAATATTTTATTATCAACTACTTTATAAATTATTGAATAGATCTTAAAGAATTCGCGGCAGTTTTTACACCTGTATGAAATATTAAACTTCCCCCCATTTGATATTTCGATTTTTCCAAAATGGGAACCAGTATATTCAAATATTCTTTTCCCGTTGCATTTTTTAGAATCACAATAAAGGTTTATCTCTGGAAGACTCAAGCTGCGAAGATCCCGGCCATAGGTTTCCGTTTTGACCTCAACTCTTTTGCAATCATAAAGTCCAACCCCTTCCAAAAAATGGTTTATGTCCATAAGACCAACCCCTTGTTTGTTAAAATTAAATAACAACCGTATAGGGATAATATAAAAAAGTTGTGGTTTAGGATACAACGCATCAGGACAGGTTAAAAAAGTTTACATTGTAACTCTATTGTAACCAGCAAAATAATAGGCAAAAAATCAGCTTGTAAACAAGGTTTGCCAGTTCCTTATTATATTGTATAACAAACACTTAAAAAAAGAGCCGAAGATCGGATTCGAACCGACGACCTACGCTTTACGAGAGCGTCGCTCTACCAGCTGAGCTACTTCGGCTTGAAATCCCCGGTATTTATGTAAGCCTGTTTCGTCTATTTTGTCCCGCCTTTACCACAAATAACCTTGAACCTGTACCTATCAGGTCCATTTACAGGGGTTTCAGCAAGAGAAAAACAACCAGATTTTCAGTTCCCAAATATACGGAGAATCCGATTTTTTAAACAACGGATCTTTACGCTATTTTAATGTCGGTCTCTAGCCAGTTTGGAGTGTTTGCCGTTATGCTTTGGCCCGGTGTATTTTCCTGAGGGAATCACGGGGATCATTTGTATGGCACATGTTGCATGGCATTGACCAAGAGCTTGTCTTTCATTACTACCTAAATCCTGTTTCCATGTTCGCACTTGCACTGATTGCAGCAACGTTAATCATCACCTTTCTTTCCTGGTTTGTATTCCCTGCATGGCAGTACAAAGGAATGCTCAAGCCTTTTGAGGCATGGAGGGACGGCAAATGGCATCAGCTCGTCACCTCCGGATTTATACACGCTGACGGCAGCCATTTGCTCCTCAATATGTTCGTCTTTTTCTTTTTCGGGCCTGTGCTGGAGCAGACGATGGGCGCCACAACCTTTTTGATACTTTACTTCACCGCACTGGTGGTTTCAAGTTTACCCACTCTGATTCAGGAACGGAACAATCCTCGTTATGCCAGTCTCGGCGCATCCGGTGCTGTTGAATCCGTACTATTCGGATATATCGTGATGTATCCGCTGAACAATATCTACATCATGTTTATTCCGGTCGGTATTCCGGCTATTTTGTTCGGCGGCCTTTTTCTCGTTTACAGCTATTACGAGTCAAAGCAAAAACGAGACAATGTCAACCATATCGCACATATCGCCGGAGCTGTGTATGGTGCCGGTTACACCCTGCTTTTCGTCCCGGACGCCTTTTCACGATTCCTGGGCCATTTCGGATTGTGAGTTCGCACCGGCTCATGTCTGAGCAAGGATAATGCATTCATCACCCTGATTCAAAGCATGGCAAAAACAGTAAGAGTATTTGCAGCCCGATTAGCTTACCCGTACTTTTTGCGAAACTCCTGCATAAAGGTCACCAGTGCCTCGACGCTTTCCTTCGGACATGCGTTGTAGATGCTCGCACGCATTCCACCTACACTGCGATGGCCTTTCAGCCCGTTCAGTCCGGCTTTTTTAGACTCATCGATAAATGTTTGTTCCAGTGACTCATCCGTCAATCGGAACGTAACGTTCATCAGTGATCTGGAGCCGTTTTCTGCTGTTCCCTGGTAGAAATCGTCACGGTCCATTTCATCATAAAGCAGGGCCGCCTTTTCCCGGTTCATCTGATCGATTGCATTCAAACCGCCTTTGTTTTCTATCCATTCAAGTACGTAATTAAAAATGTAAACACCGAATACCGGGGGAGTATTGTAAAGTGTTCCTACCTGGGTTGGATAGGAAAGCATACTCGATGTGTTTTCTTTTCGGGCTTTTTCAAGAAAATCCTTGCGCAGCACAACAATGGTCAACCCGGCCGGCCCGGCGTTCTTCTGTGCTCCGGCATAGAGGACTCCGTATCGTTTGATATCCAGAGGACGGGAGAGGAAGTCGGAGGAGGCGTCACAGGCCAGGGGCAGCCCGGCGGAACCTGGCTCCTTGCGGTATTGGGTGCCGAATATCGTATTGTTGGAGGTAAAATGTACGTATTCGCCCTTCCCGGAAAATTTCAGCTCCTCGTCCCGGGGAATTCTGTTGAAGTTGACATCCTTCGAACTAAAGGCAATATGTACGTCGCCTAATACTTTGGCTTCCTTGATGGCTTTTTGGGACCAGCTCCCGGTGTTGATGTAGTCGGCGGTTTTACCATACATAAAGTTATAGGGCACCATCAAAAACTGCAGACTGGCACCGCCCTGGTATAAAAGGATTTCGAAATCATCACCAAGCCCAAGTATACGGGTCAGACGCTCACGGGCCTGGCGATCCACCTCGGTGTATTCGGGGCCTCGATGGCTCATTTCAATGATGGAGGATCCGGCTCCCTGGTAATCAAGGAGTTCGTTCTGTGTTTTTTGCAGTACTTCAAGGGGAAGTACTGCAGGTCCGGGACTAAAATTATGGGCTCTCTTCAGGGTCATGGTATTCAATTTTAAGTAAATATTATGGATTGTATCCTGTTGTAAAAAATTAAAGTTATGGCTGTGATGGTTGTTTAAATAGTTGTTGATTTTTTATTTGAGAAAAAAGAACATTGCTTTAAGCCGGATCATTCATATGCAGGAATTAAAAAGTATGAATCAGCAATCCGGATTGCAGTTTGGGTTCGAACCAGGTTGATTTCGGCGGCATCAATCGGTTTTCGTCGGAGACCATCATCAATTGTTCGATACTCGTAGGATGCATACTGATAGCCAGTTCGGCCTTTCCCTGATCCACCAGCCGCTCCAGTTCTTCCGTTCCCCGGATTCCTCCGACAAACGACAGATTGGGGTCTGTACGCTGGTTCTCAATTCCCAGGTAGGGTAACAACAGAAATTCGTAAAGGCGGGAGACATCCAGTTTTTCCACGATTCCGGCAGCTGAATTCACAGGCAGCTCCATACCGTACCATGTTCCATCAATATAGATGCTGATCTTTCCCGGCGCCGTGGGCAGCGGGTTGGTATCTTTTTCCAGGACGTATGTTTTCTGCAGCTTATTGAGCAGATTTTTCGGTACTTTTTTGACAATCCGGTTGTAACCCAGAATACGCATCTCATCCATCGGGATGATCACCGCCGGAAAATACTCGAATTCATGCTCACCATAGTCATTTTTCCGTAATTCCTCAGCTACACGGGAAGCACTTTTACAGCGATGATGACCGTCGGCCACATATAATTTATCCACGTTCTGGAAAGCATTGACAAAGGCTCCGGGATCCTCGATTTGCCAGACTCGATGGATGACACCGTCCGGTGCCGTGAAGTTATACAACAAAGGTGAAGACGAAAGCACCTTATTGGTCAGATGGGTCACAGTTTCAGACGGGTTGTACGTGAGCATTACCGGCTCCGGATGAGCCCGCTGAGTTAAAATGTGTCGGGTTCGATCGTCTTCCTTGTCCGGACGCGTTAATTCATGTTTCAGAATTCGGTTTTCGTCATAATCCTTCACAGAGACGCAGCTATAAAGCCCGGTCTGGATATGGGTTCCCATTTGTTGCTGATAGAGATAGAGTTGCGGAGTTGTATCCTGAGTCAGTACCCCGTCCTGCTGCATTTTTTGAAGATTTACAGCTCCGCTTTCGTAAACGATGTCCGCGTAGATGTCGGTATCTGGTGGAAGATCAATTTCAGGACGAATTACATGCAGAAAACTGTAGGGCCGGCCTTCCGCCATTGCGCGGGCTTCATCCGTATCAATGACATCATATGGGACGCATGCGATTTGATTTATCTTTTCAGGATCGGGTCGCCATGCTTTAAACGGGTGAATGGTAATCATGTTGAAAAGTGAAGGAATTTTTTAAATTAGAGCTGTATCTGATTGGCGCTAAAATACAAAATTGATAGCCAATATGTAGAACCGGTGAAGATCTGGGAGCGCTTTTAATTCAGTTTTATTTTTTTGTAATTATTGATCCGCCCGTAATCTTTATTATCTGTATTCCGGATATGATTATTCGCCGTTGGTAGTTTGAAAATCATAAATTGAATTTTAATATCTTCGGGATTATATATTTCACATTTCTTTAAAAGAAAAGGAGAAATCATGGCCGAGAGGGATAATGAGAAAGTAAATTTCGAACAGCAGGACCAGGTTTTGTTTCTAATGCTGGTTCAGCAACATCAGCAAATTGCTATGATGGGATTAGGGCAACAGGAAAATCCGTCTACCGGGAAAAAAGAGAAAGATCTCAAAGCTGTTAAATATTCCATTGATACACTGACGATGCTGGAGAAATATACCGCCGGGAATTTGAGTAAGGAGATGGCTGATTATTTGTCCGAGACATTGAAAAATTTACGGTTGCAATATGTAAATGCAAACAAATCGGATGGAGCTGATGAGTGAAATACGAGGCAATGGGTAATTATGGTAAGAAAAGTAAGGTGACGGCGGGCGGAGGAGTTGTTTTTCGACATGCTGGTGATAAGGTCCAAGTGCTTTTAATCCACCGTCGGGGTGTTTGGGATCTTCCGAAGGGAAAAATTGAAAAGGGTGAGTCTGTTGAGGAGGGATCATGTCGAGAGGTGGAAGAGGAGACGGGTTGTCGTGATGTGCACATTCGGAGCTCTCTGGGTTCGACCCGTCACTCGTACCACGAGCCGGGAGTCATTATGCACAAAACATGCTGGTGGTTTGCAATGGAGAGCGGAAGGCATGATTTGAAACCACAAGTAGAAGAACAGATCGATGATCTCAGGTGGGTAAGTCCGGAAACCGCTGTAAAAAAAGTCGGTTATGAAAATCTAAAATCAGTACTGATTCGATTTTGCAAGTGGTATTTTGAGAACACAGGTTTATGATTCCGGTAAAATCATTCTTGCAGACGAAACATCACCGGAAGCTGAAACTGCACACGAACAGCACGCCCGCGCTGTCGTCCGGGTGACCACTCCACAGCCTCTATCGCTGCAATAGCCGCTTCATCACAGCCTCCACCAATTCCGCGAATAACCTGGGGATCGCGGACCTGTCCATTTTCATCTACAATGAACTGTATAATGACGCGCCCTTCGATTCCGGCTCTTCTTGCCGCTTCGGGATAATGGATATTGTCATAAATGGCCTGCATTCCACCTACAGGTTCCGGCATGTCTTCAACCACTTGAAATATTTCCGGTTCGTCATCTTCTTCATCAGGGGGAGGAGGTGGAGGTGGCATGTCGAGAGGGGCATCAAGATCGAGTTCGGCATCCAGATCGAAGAACTGATCTTCGATAATTTCATCATCGGGAACAGGTTCAGGAAGAGGTGGACGTGGAGGAGGTGGAGGGGTTAATTCCTGTTCCGTCTGAATGATTTCCTCCATCTCTATAATCTCCTGTTCTTTTTCTGTAAAGTCTAGATTGGGTCCGAAATTCAAGTTCACTCTAAAAAGAGCTATAAAAAAGGCTAAGCTTGCAATGATTCCAACTTGAATATTGATGATATAACTTCTTTTCAAATCCACAGCTGGCTTCTTTCTTTCTATAGCTGACATAATGAATTATGTATAAAATTAATTATGTATAGAGTCAAAGTATTCAATAGCGCAAAATTGAAGGAAACAGTTCCTTCAAAGCAAATTACTCAATTTCTAACGTTTTACGGTATTTACTTATTCTAAAACCAGGTAGATTTATGAAATAATCTTAATAATCCCGTCTCAGGTAGTTTCTGACCGGGTGAAGGAGCAGATACGCCATAATACAGCCCAGGGCGTTGGCAATTAAATCTTCCCAACAGGCTGATCGGTTTCCTGGTAACAAATACTGCAATGATTCGATGAATACTCCGAACAGAATGCCTGCTATCATCAGAAGAAACAAATTTATATTCGTTCTTTCTTTGTAAACTATCATATAAAGCCCGAGAATGAAAGTCCATCCGGCAAACATGCTGAAATGCCCGAGCTTATCAAAAGAAAATAATTTGGTATCAGGTATGGCACTACCAGGCAGGAGCGTAAGTGCCAACATGAGAATAGTCCAGATAACAAATACAGGGGGAATGGCAGACCGGATACGCCGGTAGCGCTTAAGCAGGTCGGTCATAGGAGATCTGATGGTTCCGGAAAGAGTCTTCCTTGATTTCTGATTTCAATGATTTTTTTATAACCATGCAACAAACCGTTTTCACAACTTTGGACAACATCGTTTGTTCTGGAAAAGAACGCTGCTATGTGCCCGGCCAGTATATCGCCAAAACCGGCTCTCGAAAATACCGAGTTGTCGTATCCGGTAACGAGTGTTTGGGAAGGATTGGACAGGTGTACAAAAACGGGGGAGCCCTTTGCAAGTACAGTGCATCTCATTGCACTGGATAAATCCCGGGTGTATTTCAATCGTTGAGAGTCGTTGTGTATTGGTTTGCCTGACAGGTAAGCCAGTTCGCCGGGGTGTGGAGTAAGAATTACATTGTCTGACTGTTTCCGCTTTGATAACAATTTGTCACCAACAGTAAGTGCTCTTAATCCATCGGCATCAATGATCAATGGTCCATCGCTATCTTTAATAATGCTGCGGATAAAAGCTCTGGTATTTTCATGACGCCCAATACCCGGTCCGATCACAGTCACCCCGGGTCTGTCAGCAAGATAGTTCAAAACGCGGTTGACATCCTTTTTTGAAAAGTGTTTATCTCCTGAATTTCCAATCGGGATTTTGATCAGCTGGGGAGCCAGATGATCCATGGTCTGCGCCCAGGCTGCCGGATGGATCAAACTTACAGCACCCATACCCAGACTCCATGCAGCGTGTGCCGTATAGAGTGGGGCTCCGGTAAGTCCTGCTGAACCCCCGATGACATGAACTACACCGTTATTGTATTTATGGAGAGGAACATTTTTGATGTCTTCGTGATGTCCATTTCTGTTTTGAGATGTGAGATTGATTTGCTGTGAACTGGCATGGCTATGTTGTGAATCGTGATTAATTTGATCAGGTTCCCGCTCGAGAACAAGCGTTTTGACAGGATCAATGGATTCGTCCAGCAGGCGAATGCCGATATCCCGTTTGAATATTTCAGGAAACGATAATGGAACATATTCGCGAATACCGGCATAAACAGGTCCGCTCCCGAGATAACAGCCGAGTTTCCGGAGCCCGAATTGAATGGTTTTTTCGGCATGCACGGCCACCCCCTGGACCTCTCCTGTATCTGAATGCAAGCCGGACGGGATATCAAGTGCCCATACGGGAAGTGGAGTTCTGTTTATCCGGTGAATAATGTCGTCAACCGGCGTTTTAACGGTACGTTGTAAACCTGTTCCAAATATGGCATCAACAAGGAGATCATAATTTTCAATCTTCGGCCATTCATCCCAAAAGGTTACTTCCATTAGTGATTTGCCTGAAACCATTTCGAGCCTTTTCAGGTTACGAGCCGCATCTGTGGAAAATTTTTCGATTCCCATAATCGGATAAATGCCAATCTGATAACCTTCATTCAACAGTATTCTGGCGGCTACCAGCGCATCACCGGCATTGTTTCCTTTGCCACAGATAAACAGAATGGAGGATTGCGGTGGGAGATCGTTTGTGATCAGGCGTGCTGCTCCTCTACCTGCTGTTTCCATGAGGGTATCCCCGGGTATTCCTAATGACGAAATGGTCAGACGATCAGTTTCCCGGCTTTGTTCGGCTGTTGCCAGCAACAAATGTTGATGTCGAAGCAGGTTGTTCATAACACCATCAATAAATTTGTTTGGATTGTGCAGGCCTGGAGTGAACTGATTTCAATCCGATTCAAAGATAACACAATCTTTCGATTTCAGTGGAATATCGAGGTTATTCAGTTTCCGGATTTCAACGTCCGGCATTTGACAAATATGGATATTTAATATGATCGTGCAAACAAAACCGGATATGGTGACTCCTTGCCAGTTACCATGCATTTCCCGGGATTATTTTTCGGCTTTATGGGCAGACAACGAATCGTTGCTTTAGTGTCTGCCTTGATTTGTTCTTCTGTTTTTGTGGTGCCGTCCCAGTGTGCATAGACAAATCCTCCCCCGTCATTCAGAACCTCTTTGAATTCGTCATATGAAGTGGCCATTTGAGTTTGTGATTCAGTTCGTTTTTTTGCGGTATTAAAAAGTGAGGCTTGAATTTCATCCAGTATTTCAGGGATTACCGTTTCGAGTCCGGCAGAATCGATCACCTGTTTTTGAAGGGTATCTCTTCGTGCCAGTTCAACCTTCTTATTTTCAATATCCCTTGGCCCAATTGCGATTCGCAGCGGAGTCCCCTCTACTTCATGCTGGGAAAATTTCCATCCCGGCTTGTACTGGTCGCGATCATCGTATTTAATACGAATACCGGTTTTTTTTAAGGATTTATACAGGGTATTCCCGTATTCAAGAACACGAGATTTTTCCTCTTCATTTCGCCAGATCGGCACGATAATAACTTGGGTGGGTGCGAGCCTGGGGGGTAATACAAGGCCGTTATCGTCTGAGTGTGTCATAATCAGGCCACCTATAAGACGGGTGGACACACCCCAGCTTGATGCCCAGACAAGTTTTTCCACACCGTCTTTGTCCTGGAAGCGGACATCGAATGCCTTGGCGAAATTTTGTCCGAGAAAGTGTGAAGTACCTGCTTGCAACGCTTTTCCATCCTGCATCATGGCTTCGATGCAATAAGTGTCCACGGCACCGGCAAAACGCTCGGATTCAGTTTTGATGCCGGTTATAACCGGCATTGCCATATAGTCTTCGGCAAATGTCCGGTAGACTTCAAGCATCCGGAGGGTTTCTTCGAGGGCTTCCTGCTTGGTGGCGTGAGCGGTGTGGCCTTCTTGCCATAGGAACTCCATGGTTCTCAGGAATAATCGCGTTCTCATCTCCCACCTGACCACATTAGCCCACTGATTGATCAAAATAGGCAAATCTCGGTAAGACTGGATCCAGTCACGATAGGTATCCCAAATGATGGTTTCCGATGTAGGCCTGACGATGAGTTCCTCATCGAGACGAGAGCCGGGATCGACTTTAAGACCATCTTCCGACTTGACCAGGCGGCTGTGAGTTACAACAGCACACTCCGTAGCAAATCCTTCGATATGTTGTGCTTCTTTGGAAAGAAATGATTTCGGTATAAATAGCGGAAAATAGGCGTTTTGGTGACCGCTTTCCTTGAACATATCATCCAGGCTGCGTTGCATGTTTTCCCATAACGCGTATCCATTTGGTTTGATTACCATACATCCTCTGACCGGGGAGTGCGAAGCCAGTTGCGCTTCCCGAACAATATCGAGGTACCATTGCGAATAATCTTTTACCCTTTCCGTAATTTTCTTTGCCATAGCGTGATGTGAAAATAAGCGTGTTACAATATAAAATTTGAAATATGTTTTGTAATGTGCCGTGGATCATTCGAAAATGGTCACGATGCAAAATTCAACATGTGATTTGAAGCTATTATGATACGCAACAAAGCAATAAACGAGCAGGAAAATACAGGTTTCTGCTTCCATATTCATCTGTCAAATGCAGTTTGCTATTCAAGTTGTCGTATTTATGAACGGTGCAGGCCAATTTTGTCAGATTCCTCATTTTCCTGCGGTGGGAATTTTTTTTATATTTAAAACTTGGATTAATTTGTCATAATCGATGTTTATGGAAAACAGATTGGCTCAGATACGATCTGTCGTTCATTCAAAAATTCCGATGTGATGATCCCGGGATTTTTTGATCCTGATGGTTTTGGAATGAAGAAATGGCGTGGTAGCTCAGTTGGTTAGAGCGTCGGATTCATAACCCGGAGGTCGGCGGTTCAATCCCGCCCCACGCTACACCTGCCTTTTTTCAGGAGATACGCATTTCTATTCAGTTAACGTTAAAAAAAAAGCACCTCATCCTATCAAAGACGAGGTGCTTGTTTATCATCTACAGACGGCTATTACCCCATTTGCATTTTCAATTTATAATGGATGTAAGGGCAATGCAATCATCAAAAAAACGTAAAAAATCTACGTATTTTTACTTAGAAATATACCTTAACTGCCTCTACAGGGGAATGGCTACTGCTTGATCAAATTGTTTTTAATCGCAAAACGGACCAGCCCGGCTGTATTTTTGATTTCGAGCTTTTGCATGAGATTGGCCCGGTGTGTATCGACGGTACGGGGACTGATAAACAGCATTTTGGAGATTTTATGGCTTGTATGGCCTTCGGCTATGAGTGCCAGGATTTCTCGCTCTCTTTTGGTCAAAGTTACATTTTCTTTTTTTGAAAAATCAGCATCCTGCTTCAGGTTTCGTACATATCGTTCTGTCATTAATTTGGAGATGGTATTGCTGAAAGCTTTTTCTCCATGAAAAACCGTTCGGATGCTTTCCAACAATTCGTCACGGTCGCTATTTTTCAGGAGATATCCATTGGCTCCGGCATTCAATACCTGATTCAGATATTCTTCATTAATGTGCATGGTTAGGATTAAGATTCGCGCATCCGGATTGATCTTTAAAATTGATTTGGTTGTCTCAATTCCATTCAGCTCCGGCATGGTAATGTCTATAATACATACATCCGGCCGGCTTGCCTTGTATTGTCTGATGGCTTCTGTTCCGCTTCCGGCCTCGCTTATAACTTCAATATCCTCGGAAGTGCCGATTACACTACAAATTCCGTATCGGACGATATCGTGGTCATCCGCAACCAGGACCCTTATTTTTGATGCTTCCTTTTGAAAATTGTAACTCATACAGCTATTCTGAAGTGACAAGTTTCTGCTATAATTTTCGGTTTGCTTTGCCTGTGTTATATATAAGAAATTTCCATAACAAGTAGTGTTTCTGATTTGTGACGGGACAAAATCTAAATCAGATGCTTCATTATGACAGATAATGCATCAAAGGTTCAGGCTTGCGTCTGTATGTTTGAGATTACTGTATGTTTGAGATTACTGATATGTATATTGCATTTCAACAAAAACGAGGTAAAAACAGTACCGATATGATAGTGGCTTTAAGTTGAGTCATATCATTTGATGGTATTGGTGAATCAATGAAGGGGTTATGGTACTTGTGACAGACCTGTAAAAATGCAAACAGATCGAAGCGATTGATTCTCATAATTCTTACTTTAGCACTCTTTTGCAACACTCAGGTCGATTATGTACGACAGGTTGATAATTATTAGTATTAATAGTTCGGTAACAATTGGATATGGCTTTAAAAAGAACACATACATGTGGTGGGCTGACCCTTGAGCAGACAGGGGAAACAGCCGTTTTGAATGGGTGGGTAGACACTCGAAGAGATCTTGGAGGCGTGATTTTTATTGATTTACGTGATCGGTACGGATTAACCCAGGTGGTGTTTTCACCACAAGACAGTAAGGATGCGCATGAGTTGGCTGATCAACTTCGTTCCGAATATGTGATTGGTGTGGAGGGTGAAGTCAGAAAGCGGGACTCCGAAAATATCAACCCGAATATTCGTACGGGTGAAATCGAAGTGCGGGTAAACAAACTGGTGATCTATTCCCAATCAGAAACACCGCCCTTTGAAATAGCGGACGATGTAAAGACTAACGAAGATTTAAGATTGAAATATCGATATTTGGATCTTCGGCGTCCTCAGATGCAACACAATTTAATATTACGTTCATCTGTTTGCCAACATACCCGGAACTATTTTTATGAGCATCAGTTTGCTGAGATTGAAACGCCTTTTCTAATGAGAAGTACTCCGGAGGGTGCACGTGATTACCTGGTGCCCAGCCGGGTCAATCCCGGGAAATTTTATGCGCTTCCCCAGAGCCCACAGACGTATAAGCAAATATTAATGGTTGCCGGGATGGATCGCTATTTTCAGATTGTCAAATGTTTCAGGGATGAAGATCTTCGCGCTGATCGTCAGCCTGAATTTACCCAGATCGATGTGGAGATGTCGTTTGTTGATGAAGAGGGGATTTATAGTATTACCGAAGGGCTTATGAAAAATATTCTAAAGCATACTGTTGGTGTGGATGTGCAGACACCATTCCCGAGAATGAGCTATCATGAAGCTTTAACCACATATGGCAGTGATAAGCCGGATGTTCGTTTCGATATGAAATTTGTCGATTTTTCTGATATCGTCAGCAATTCGGAGTTTCGGGTGTTCTCCAAAACAGTCTCGGATGGCGGGAATGTAATCGGATTTGTGGTGCCGGGAAAAGGGTCGCTCGGCCGGGGTGTAATGGATCGTTTGACAAAAAGAGCTCAAAACGAGATCGGGGCAGGCGGACTTATCTACATTAAATATAATGAAGAACATATGTATTCCAGTGTCAACAAATTCGTCTCCGATGATATAACCACCTCTATGGTGAACAAAAGCGGAGCAAAAAAAGGTGACCTGATTCTGATTCTTGCAGGCCCGCGTGATACAGTTTTCAAGCAATTGGGTGATTTGAGGTTAATGTTTGCAAAGGAATACGATATGGTAGATACTTCGAGTTACAGCTTTCTCTGGGTGACGGATTTCCCCTTATTGGAATATGACAAAGAAGACGGTCGGTTTTATGCGATGCACCATCCGTTTACTTCTCCACGGGAAGAGGATTTCGGGCTGTTGAAATCCGATCCGGGTAAAGTTCGGGCCAGAGCATACGATCTTGTAATGAATGGCAGCGAAATCGGCGGCGGCTCAATTCGTATTCACAACAACACATTACAGGCACAAATGTTTGAAGCACTGGGCATCGGCAAAGAAGAAGCCCAGCAGAAATTTGGGTTTTTACTTGATGCATTTCGATATGGGGCACCTCCACATGGTGGAATTGCGCTGGGACTGGACCGGATCGCCATGCTTCTCACAGGCGCCCGGAGTTTGCGTGAAGTTATTGCGTTTCCAAAAAACCAGCGGGCAATCAGCCTGATGGATAATTGTCCGGATGAAGTGGATTCGTCACAGTTGGAAGACCTCCATATTCGTCTTGCTCCTATGGCCGGGAAATCCTGATCGGTCAGATTATATTACAGGGTTTTGAAATAAACCGGTTAATGTAGAGCAGGTTTATGCGGTTCCGACGTGTATAACTATTTGAGGGAATTACTTTCTTTTCAATAATTTATGGTATTTTACCCCGCTCTTGTATGCACGGTTGATACCATTGAAAGCGGCTACCCGATAGGCTTCGGAATACGTGGGGTAATTGATTACGGTATCCAGAAAATACCGGATATCTCCATGGAAGTTGATGACCGACTGACCGATATGGATCAAATCGCATGCTCCTTCACCTACAATATGCACACCCAGCAACTTCAATGTGGAGGTTTCAAAAACCAGTTTTAAAATACCATTTTGATTCTTTGCAATATTGGCTTTAGTGAGATTGCTATAATAAGCCCGTCCGACTGTAATATTCTGATCTTGCTTCATGGCCTCCGCTTCGGTCAGTCCGATACTTGCGATTTCAGGGATACTGTAAATACCGAACGGAATACCGGAATCGGTTTCACGGCTGGAAGCATCGAACATATTGCAGGAGGCAGCGCGTCCCTGCGTAAAAGAAACGGATGCGAATCCCGGGTAACCTATGACATCGCCGGCGGCATAAATGGACGGAACATGGGTTTGATAGTTTTGATCCACCTTGATGAACCCTTTCGAATCGGTTTTTACACCGACGTTTTTCAGACCAATTTTTTTTGTATTAGGTTTGCGTTCACCGAAATAGAGCGCCTGTTCGGTTTCGATTACTTGCATTTTCCCGCTGTTTTTATCCTGGAATTTAACTTCTGTGCAGTTCCTGAGTGGGTTGGGGCCAATTTGGACGACCTCGGAATGCTTAAAAAATTTTATCCGTAACTGATTGAGAATGGAATCAAATTCCTTTTTTACTTCAACATCAAGAAACGCGAAATAATCTTCCTCACCGTTGAGAATACTTACGTTTGTACCGAGAGCTGAAAAAATGGTGGCGAATTCTATGGCTTGTACATTGGCGCCGACTATGACCAGTCGTTTCGGGATGTAATCGATGTTGAGGATGGAGTGGTTGTCCAGGATAGTTTTGTGATCTACCGTAAATGATTTTGGCAATGTTGTGTGACCGCCAGTAGCAATCAGGATAAAATCCGATGTGAATTTTTGTGTAGCTCCATCTTCACGTCGAACTTCGACGGTGTGAGGATCAATAATAACACCAAAACCGAGGGCGGTGTCGACCTCGTTTTTGATAAGATTGTCTTTGATTTCACTGTTTTCATTCGCAAGAACATGATCTTTGTATTTCAATACATCACGCATCCTGAAACGTTCATAGGGCTTTCTCCCGCTAATGTCTCCGAATTGAGCATTATATTTGAAAATATTATTTGCCGCTTCACGCAGTGCTTTGCTGGGTACGGTTCCTGTGTTGATCCATGTACCACCCAGACAGTGTTCGTTTGATTCAACAATGAGAACTTTTTTATCAAACTTGGATGATTGTATGGCACAGGTAAAACCGGCCGGACCGCTGCCCAGAATGATAACATTGTAATCGTTGCTCATAAACAGTTAGAGTGTATTTGCTATACATTATTAATTTCTGTTCCAAGATAGCAGATAAAACTCTTTCGGACAGAGAAATTATTTCTGATTTCAAACTGTTACATAGGACAAGAGCTGTATCTGCATGTATAGATACGGCTTGTGTTTAATCCTGCTTCAAAGATTTCGCTTTATTTTGGTGAGTTTAGCCATCGCCGTCAAGGCAACAATGGCGTTTGCAGTCCGGTTTAATTAATTGTAACAGTAAAAAATAACAGAAAACAGAAAGAGGTTAAATTATGGCTTTTACGCTTCCTGATCTTTCATATGCATACGATGCACTCGAACCCCATATCGATGCACAAACGATGGAGATTCATCACACAAAACATCATCAGACTTATGTTACAAAAGCCAATGACGCGTTAAAAGGGCATCCCTTGGCTGATCGTCCGGTGGAGGAGGTCTTGAAGAATATTGACAGTCTTAATTCAGATATCCAACAAGCGGTGATCAATAATGCCGGTGGTCATGCCAACCACTCGCTGTTCTGGCAAATACTGGGTCCGAATGGCGGGGGTACTCCAAAAGGTTCGGTAGCGGATGCGATCAACAGTACATTCGATTCTTTTGATGCTTTTAAGGAGAAATTCAAAACAGCCGGGCTAACTCGTTTCGGATCCGGATGGGCATGGTTGGTGGTTAACCGTAATGGAAATCTTGAAGTAATATCCACACCCAATCAGGATAGTCCGCTTATGAAAGGATTACAACCAATATTGGGTCTGGATGTTTGGGAGCACGCCTATTATCTGAAATATCAGAACCGACGCCCGGATTACATTGCAGCATTCTGGAATCTCATAAACTGGGACAAGGTGGAAGAGAATTATAAAAATACTCTGTGAATGGAAGAATAATCCGTGAAAGCCAGTGTTATAAGTTCCAGGTTTTTCCTCAATGGGGACATTCTTCCGTGAAAACAAGCGGTGAGAGTATGGGGCTGGATAATCGAGGATAATTACGCTGGACAACCATGGCTCTGACGGTTCAGGTCCCCGGTTTTGCCAGCGTCACTTCCACCCATTTCTCAAAGGGCTCACCAAGTCGGTTTAGTATTTGAATATTGCGATTTTGGTCGGGATCTTCTGACCGGGTTCTGCCACTTGCTGTGTCGCTGGTGATAA
Source organism: Balneolales bacterium (assembly GCA_040905705.1). Taxonomy (GTDB): domain Bacteria; phylum Bacteroidota; class Rhodothermia; order Balneolales; family Natronogracilivirgulaceae; genus JBBDQZ01. The sequence goes on along the minus strand of JBBDQZ010000056.1, from coordinate 4,387 downwards.
TGGATGAATTCCCGGTTTGCTCCATATTCAGCAATCGAAGCGGGTTAATCTCAAAACCCAGGTCGATAATATCTCCCGGTCGAATATCTGGTGAAAATTGACTTGTTGATCGGATCTCCATGGGAATGGTGAGGGATATACGCCCGCTTCTTGCATTATCATCGATGTGAACAAACAAGTTTTGAGCCCGTAACTGAGCCAATGGGATAGGCGTCGGTTGAAAATCGTCACGACGACTTCGACGCTGAATAAGCAATACATTATTGGTAATATTACTTATGGCAGCCTGAATGACCGACTGATTCTCCGGAAGATTGCCCCAATTGGGTTCTAACAAATAGCCATTACGGGCACCCGGGTAGTTGCCCAGTTCGTAATAAATTCCGGTTGGATATGTGATGCCGAAAGACCTTTTGTAATTGCTTTTATCATCAATGTAAATAGTAAAACCGAATTCTCTGGCTAACTGATATGTCCGGGCTTGCACAAAATCCACCATAATGTAAAGATTGGTTTCATCGTTGGTAACCTGAAAAGCAAGCCCATTGATCCAGTGTCTTTCAACATCCGCCATTTGTGATGACAGATTTGCAGAGGTTTGAGGTGTCGATTCGATTTCAGTGAACTGACTGGATATTTTTTGTGTTGAGGAACAGGATGTAACAAATAGAAAAATCAAGCAAAAATAGTAGATCTGTTGATAAAAATTCATTTGTACTGGATTTGTTATCACGGGTTTAATGGATCAATAATCATTATCGAAAACTCAATTTCGTACTTTTTTAATTTAGAGGACAGATTTTTCTATCCGGCATACGTAATGGGCCCGTCGATTCGTTGATGAAAGTATGTTGTTTTCGACAGACCGTATTAATTTAAACGCAAAAGAATACACATTATGCAATTTGGATATGGAACAGGACCTGATACGTCGTGGATGAGAACAGAACTTACAGATCTTGGTATCAAGGAATTGACTACACCGGATGATGTTGATCAGGTTTTTAAAGATCAAAAAGGAACCATGTTATTAACGATCAATTCTGTATGTGGTTGTGCTGCAGGGAATGCACGTCCAGGCTTGAAACTTGCATTGGAACATTCCAAAAAGCCGGAGGCACTGACAACGGTTTTTGCAGGTCAGGATAAAGAAGCAACTGCCCGTGCAAGGGAATATTTTAGTGAATTTCCACCGTCATCTCCGGCATTTGCCTTTTTTAAAGATGGTGAAATTAAAGCAATGATTCCCCGTCACCGGATCGAAGGTCGTACCGCCCAGGAAGTGGCCGATGACCTGGTAATGGTTTTTGATACTTTTTGTGGTGAAACGGCAGAAAAATAGTAAACAGATCTGACCGACAATTGTCATATTGTGCCGGTTTACAAATTCTGATTGAAGCAGGCCACGTTCGTTTGAGACGAATAGAGCAGCGAATGGTCACAGTGTCCTGGATGATAATAAAACTGTTCCGGCAGATAATATATTTATGTTGATGGCGATGAATATGGACCCGCTCTTTGCCCGTCTAAGAGTCAGGAAATATTTAATTTTTTCCTGTTATGGTCGTGAACGGCCTATGCCATCATTGGGTATGACATAATGAGCATCACTCGGTTCAGGTTAACCCACTGCCGCTTGGTTTGAATCACATCAGGATTCCCCGTATAACAGGCCATGGAAATGAATGTTGCATGGAGTTGTACATATTCCCTTTCACATGGCTTATATTGTGATGAACCATATTTTAAATGAGTAAAAAATCACAGAATACGATAAAAACGGAAGTATCAGAATATAAACGGGACCTGTTGTTCCTGGGATTGAGTGCCGTGTTTTTGACTGCGTTGGTGATGGGAAATATTATCGGTACAACGAAATTTGTGCAACTTTTATCCCTGGAATTGCCGAGGTGGATGCTTGTGATTGTACCGGAATTGATTCGGGATGGCGGACGATACGATCTGGTGATTCCTGTCGGACTTCTGGCATTTCCTTTGACTTTTTTTGTAACAGATTTGATTTCGGAGTTGTTCGGAAGAAAAAAAGCGCAAATGCTGGTCTGGGTAGGATTAATCATGAATGTCTTCATGTTCGTGGTGATGACGATCAATTATCATCTTCCCGATGCAGCGGGAGTGAGTGGCGGGGAGACATTATTTGAGGGTGTCTATAGTTTTATGGTAGGAAATACCATCGGAAGCATGATTGCATATCTGATTGCTCAGACCATTGATGTCAGACTATTTCATTTTTGGAAAAGGGCCACCAAAGGAAAACATCTCTGGCTGCGAAACAACGCCTCCACAATGATCAGCCAGTTGGTAGATTCCTCGGCTATTCTGAGCATTCTATATTTTGCAGGTAATCTGGGAGACAGTGTTGTCGGTCCGGGAGCACTGATTATTTTGATACTCAACTCTTACTTATTCAAGTTCCTTTCGGCATTATTGGATACTCCGTTTTGCTATGCGGCGGTTTATTACTTCCGCGATTATTATGAAGATCCTTCCGGATACGAGCTTCCAATCCGTTCCGGTATCGTTACGAATCGAATCTGATATTTTTTAAGGCAGACAATTTTCTTGATCTTATAGAAAATACACTCTCTGTCTGCATATGCGTTAGGTTATCCGTCTTCAGTTTCCGTAAGACAGATCCTGGATTTTGGAAAATAAAATCATAAAACAAGATCATGAATCTGGTTTTCTTAATGACTTTGAAAAGTACTATTGTATGATTGCGACGAAACTATTATTGTTACACTGACGACATTTCGGTGTAATAAAAAGGTAAGTAATGAATAATTCATTTTGGCGGGAGGTCTTTGATTATATTCCGGGTTTTTTCATGCTTTTCAGAGTCGACAAAGCTGAAAATGCCCATTTAATATTTGTCAATTCGCAGGTTCAGGAGCTTCTCGGTTTTACGCCGGAGGAATATGTTTTGGCATTCGAATCACTGGATTCGACCGTATATTCGGAAATAACTGGACTGATAGAGCAGATTGCCGAGTTGAGCCACAACGGACGTGGTCATGAGGAGCCCATTTGCCGGCTCCGGTCCGCACAAGCTGTCGAACATTTATTTTACTTTGAATTTAGGGTATTCAGTGTGAAGTCGAACCCGCTTCCATTCATAGCTGTATCTTTGAAACCTGTTGCTGAACATGCAAATGAGACAAAGAAAGCTGAATCTCTCAATTCTGAAACAGAGCGATCACAGTTTTTTGTAGCTGAATCATCATTGATGAAGTCATTGATCCGGAAAGTGAAAGCCGTGGCCGACCAGAATGTACATTTGCTTTTCCGGGGGGAACGATCGACTGGAAAGCGAACGCTGGCCCGACAGGTGCTGGAGAAGGAAAAAATCAATGGGGCGATTTGCGTGGAATGGGATCTCCTGAAAATGTCATCAATGAAGCAAAATGAAGCGGTAAGTGAGTTATGCGGAGCTGGAGTGGAGGGCAGGGATCAATGGGAGGAGAGCGGCATAAAAAAGACGGTCGGTCAGAAGAAGGAGAGCAACCCCCCGGACGGCCACCATCGACTATCCCTGTTGATTATTGAACCCGGTAAACTTTCAGCATCGAATCAGGAGGAACTGTTACGTTGGCTACAGGATCGATCGATTGCAGGAAAACAGACAAGAGTGCTGGCTACGAGCCGCGAGCCTTTGGAAGAACTGATAAAACGAAATAAGTTTTCCCCGGAGCTCTATTATTTACTCGGTTTCGATACAATTTTGCTTCCACCGTTGTCCCATAGAAAAGACGATATCAGGATATTAATTGAAGAGTGGCTTCCCGGTGTTGCAAAAGTACTTGAGTTGGAAAAACTTAAGATTCCCAAGAAAGACATAACCCGACTGTTGCATTATGATTGGCCAGGAAATTTTGACGAGTTTTTCAAAGTTATACGCCGATCGTTGCTTCAGTCACAAAACGGTGTATTTAGGGCGGACCTGGAATCCCCTGTTTCAGATGTTGCGGCTCCTAAGGCAGAAATGACGGATCAATTGCTGCTTTCATCGGATGAAATTTTGTTATTTGACGAAATGAATCGACGCTACCTGGAAAGAGTGCTCAGGAAAACCGACGGAAAAATCTACGGGAAAGACGGTGCCGCCCATTTACTGGGCATGAAACCTACAACACTTCAGAGTAAATTAAAAAAACTTGGTGTTCGGTAGTTCCTGTCCGCGAATGTACCCATGATGTGTGGGATTATTCAGTATCAATAGTGAATGTATCGGGGAACTTTGAAAATTATTACAAACTCAATCTGTGTAGACGGGTATATCCAGCCAATGAGTGGAGTGATTTTTCAAGTGCTTTTCTTTTCCTTTTGTTGATGGGTTATGGATCTATGCCAGGGGGGTAAAAAGGGA
>JBBDQZ010000055.1:0-21686 GCA_040905705.1 Balneolales bacterium | reverse complement strand
CGGGTACATAGGAGACTTTCACTCCCAGGTGAATGCGCCCTGCCGGGCGCACCAATAAAAAAAGGAAACACAGAATCTGCATTTCCTTTTGAAAAACGGTTAAAACGGGAGAAATAGTCTTTTAAAAGAGATTAATCCTGTGCTTTGACCACCCAGAACGTCAATTCGGATTTGACCTCTTCATGTAAATTAATTTTTGCGATATATTCCCCCAAACTTTTCACATCACTTTCAATTTGTATTTTTCGACGGTCGATATCAAATCCCTTTTCTTTTAGTGCATCGGCGATGTTAACATTGGTGACGGTTCCGAAAATCTTTCCTTCATCGCCGGCTTTAACAGCGATTGTAACGTTTGTACCCTGTAGTTTTTCAGCAACATCTGTAGCCTCTTCGAATGCAGCCGTTCGAAGTTCGAGTGTTTTTTTGAGTTGATGATCGACCGATTTACGAGCGCTCTCAGTAGCCAGAATGGCTTTTCCAGTCGGAATAAGATAATTCCTGCCATATCCGTCTTTGACATCAACCACTTCTCCGGCCAGCCCCAACTTTTCGACATCCTGTTTAAGAATTACTTGCATTTTAACTCCTGGAAATATGATTATCTAAGATTTTCAGCTACAAACGGTAACAACCCAAGATGACGGGCTCGTTTGATGGCAAGCGCGAGTTGTCGTTGATATTTAGCACTGGTTCCGGTTACGCGACGAGGAAGTATTTTCCCGTGGTCATTAATAAACCGTTCCAGGGTATCTGCATCCTTGTAATCGATATAAACGACACCGGCAATACTAAATTTACATTCTTTATCTTTGAGATTGCCTTTTTTGGGATGTGCAGGATTTTTTAGCATACGTTCAATTTCCTTTCAAATAGATGATGGTTTCACTCTTCCTCTTCGGGAATTTCACCGAAAATGACCGGTAGTTTGCCTTTCTTTTGGAGTTCCCGGTGTTTCAGCATTTTATTATCATACTTGAGAATGAGATGTCTGAGTATGTTTGCCTGCAGCTTGAAATGCTTTTCCAGTTCACCAACGATCGTGGGAGGGGCGTTAAAATAGGCATTGATATAATACCCACTGTTTTTACCATCGATCTCGTAAGCGAACCGCTTAATTCCCCATTCGTCAATATCGTCAATCTCAGCCTTATGTCTCGAAAGTAGCGACACTACTTCCTCTCTGACCTGGTTCACCTGCTCTTCCTCAAGCACGGGATTGATAATAAAAGTTACTTCATAAAAATTGGTCTTCATAGCACCTGTGGTTGTTTTATGAAAACAGCCGCTGGTGTCTCCAGCGGCAGGCGGCGTAAAGATAAAGAGTTTAACGGTATAATCCAATGACCGATACACACCACAATCCCAAAATATCCCCTTAATTACGGATCGGCGTTAACCTCTGTTTGTACATTCAAATAATATAAACAGGATCCCGCACCTTGAAGACATTGACATCAGTAAGAAGTCTGATACGACGCTTCCCTAAATGTCAACAACAGATCATTGAGTCCGCCAGGATGAATCCCAAAGTAGAGGGTCAACGCTGCCAGAAACAATAACGCTAACGTATAAAATTTACCGGGACGAACCAGTATCATACCGGTTTCATTATCTTTCATATATAATTGAACCAGAATCCGCAGGTAATAAAAAACACTTGAGGCACTTGCAAGTACACCAATAATAACAAGGCCTATAAGCCCCTCCTCCACGGCAGCGGCAAACACCCTGTACTTGCCGATGAACCCTGCAAAAGGGGGAATACCAACCATGGAAAAGAGAAAGATGGCCATCATAACTCCCATAAGCGGCTGCTGAAAACCAAGTCCGGCATAGTTTTTTATTTCAGTAAAATCATGACCTTTTTGCCACTCATAAAAAGCTACAATCCCGAACGCACCGACATTCATAAGTGTATAGGCAAACAGATAAAAGAGCACGGCACTGTAAGCCGTGCTTGTACCGACGGTCAGTCCAACCAACATGTATCCGGCGTGGGCAATACTTGAGTAAGCCAGCATCCGCTTTACATTTTCCTGAACCAGTGCCAGAATATTACCGACGATCATAGTCACAACAGCGAAAAACCAGAGCACTTCACTCCATTCTGCACGGGCTTCCGGAAGTGCCCTGCTCAATACCATCATGAATGCAACAAATCCGGCAGCTTTTGATGCTGTAGCCATATATGCCGTAATAGTGGTAGGCGTTCCCTGGTATACATCCGGAGTCCACATATGAAACGGAACTATAGAAATTTTAAAAAGAAACCCGACAAACAATAGTGCCACGCCGGCCCAATATATTAAGCCCTTTACTTCCGTTGTCGCTATCCCGACCAGGAACGTCGATCCAGAGGCCCCGTATAGCAGCGCAATGCCATACAGTAAAAACCCTGTAGAAAAAGCACCCAACAGAAAATATTTCAACGCCGCTTCCACACCTCTTTTTTCATTTTTTACCAATCCGGCAAGTACATACAGTGAGATGGACATCGTTTCAATGCCCAGAAACAATGTTAAAAGATTATTGGCCATGACCAGTACCAGCATGCCGAATGTGGCAAAAAGAATCATGGTATACACCTCGGCAATATGGTAGCCGGTTTTTTCGAGGTACTCCCTGGTCAGTATTACGGAAAACAGAGTACCGAACAACACAAGAACTCCGCCGAATGAAGCAATACCGCCATAGGCGACAAGACTGTAAAAAGCATCTCCAGCTGGCCCGAAAAGATCCTTCAAAGCTACCAGCAATGCGATCAGCGTCATTACAACAGTGCTCCAGTAAGCCAGTAGTGCGTTGTTGGTGAAAGCATCCAGCATCATTACATACAGGCCGGCGGCACCGATAATGATCATCGGCAAAATAGTCAATAACTCATTTACTGATTCCATGTATTCTAATTAGATAGCGTCTATTCGTTTGGCCAGATCAATATCTTTTGAAGTGATTTTTCCTCCGGCTTCATGGGTTGCCAATTGTATGCGAACATTTTTGTAGACATTGAACAATTCAGGGTGATGGGCCAGTTCTTCAGCCTCAAACGACACTCTTACAATAAATCCCATAGCTTCCCGAAAATTTCTGAATGAAAACTGTTTGGTAAGTTTGTTGCCTTCAACGACCCAGTTGTTCAGGGATGATAGCTCTTGATCCAATTGTGCAGCATTGAGAGGTTCAGGCATATTAGTCCTCCTTATTTTGTTCTTCAATATTTAATGCCACCTTTAAAGGCACCTCATACAAACGCACTGCCCAGTTTGGCAATGTCTCATGAGTGGCATTTTGTGCAATAATCGCCGCCCTGGCCCGGGTGTCTTCCAGCATATTTTCCACACCCACTTCCGAATACTGCGTGAAATGTACAGGGCGTATACCGATCCAGACAATAAGAAGCATGATCGGGACAAGCAAAGCGATTTCCCGTGTATTGATATCGACAAGCTTTTTATTTTCTTCATGGGTAATCGGTCCGAACATTACTCTCTGGAACATCCATAGCATATATCCTGCCGCAAGAATCACTCCGATCGCTGCAATAACGGCATACCACTGGGTGCCGAGTACATCCGAATTAAACGAACCGACAAGAATCAGAAACTCCCCCACAAATCCGTTCAGACCCGGCAGTCCGATCGATGCAAGAGTAGCGATCATAAACATGACGGTAAGCACCGGCATCATGCGGGCAATTCCACCGAAATCCGAAATCAGCCGGGTGTGCCGGCGTTCATAAATCATCCCGACGATAATAAAGAGTGCACCGGTCGACAACCCGTGGTTAACCATCTGTATGAGGGCTCCCTGTGCCGCCATAGTGTTAAAAGCAAACATTCCAAGGACTACAAATCCGAGGTGGCTGATGGAAGAATAGGCCACCAGCTTTTTTACATCCTTTTGAACCATGGCCACGAGTGCGCCATAGACAATACCTATTACAGCCAGTACAGCAAACAAAGGGGCAAAAGCTAAAGCGGCATTGGGGAAGAGCGGAATGAGAAATCGAAGTACAGCATATGTTCCCATTTTTAAAGCAATAGCCGCCAGGACAACAGAGCCGGCAGTCGGAGCTTCGGTATGCGCCAGTGGCAACCAGCTGTGAAATGGGAAAATGGGTATTTTGATGCAAAAAGCAAAACCAAAAGCCAGAAACAACCAGGTCTGTTCGACAAGTCCCAGCTGAAATTGCCTATCGGTCAACAATCTCCAGTCGGTAGTGAAGACGCCATCATTCATCACATTTCCTGCGGCGTAACCGACATAGAGCAGAGCTACCAGCATAATCAGCCAACCTACCAGCGTATAGATAAAAAACTTCAACGTAGCATATATCCGATTTTCTCCACCCCAGATGCCAATAAGAAAAAACATAGGGATCTGTGTAAGTTCAAAAAAGATATAGAACATAAACAGATCCAATGCAGCAAATACACCCAGTGATCCGGTTTGCAAAATCAGTAACATCGAATAAAAACCGGCGACATGGGTAGTAACCGCCCTCCAGGAAGAAAGCACGACAATGGGTGCCATAAAGGTCGTCAACATGAACAACATCATGCTGAGTCCGTCGAGGCCCACCATATACTTAACATCCCAGTCTCCGAGAAATGGTTCACCTACCGTCAAATACTGGGCGGTGGTAGAGGACAGATCAAACTGAAATAAAAGTTGCAGTGAAAACAGGAAAGTCACTGTTGTAACCATCAGGCTGATCCATCTCGCCCAATCATCCTGTCTTATAAACAGAAGCAATAGTGCACCGAAGAGCGGGAGATAAATAACAATATTTAAGAGTAACTCCATCACCTTTTATTATAGGTTACCGAAATAATAACATCGATAAAATCACAATTACACCCAGCACAATACCGAATGCATACGACTGAACCAGACCGGTTTGGAAATATCGGGTAACGCTGCCCATGAATCTAACCACCGAAGCAATCGTATTTACAAAACCGTCAATGAATTTATTGTCAAAGACGGCAAGTACGTGATCGGAAAAACGCACGACCGGCCGTACAATAACTCCTTCATAGATCTCATCCAGATTATATTTATCGATCCAGACCTGGTATATTGCACCAAAACGTTTCGCTAACCGGGCATCAGGAGTTTCCAGTTCACTTTCACCGTACAGGTGGAATGCCGTAAAGACGCCCGCCAGGGCAACCACAACCGAACCGAACAAGAGCATCCACTCTACTTCCTTTCCCAAAAGCAGATCGGCATCAAGCGTGACATGATCGAGCCAATTGGAGAGCAGATTCACATCAGCGGTACCCGTAAAAGACGCAACGACAAAATTAGGGATACCGATAAACCCACCAATCACAGCAAGTACACCTAATACCCAAAGAACGGCCGTCATGGTCAACGGGCTTTCGTGGAGAAAGCGTTCAGATCCTGTTGCTTCCCTGATCTTTTCAGGTAATCGAAACTTCCCGTGGAATATTCCGAGGGTAAGACGAAACATATAAAATGCGGTCATGAATGACGAGATGAGTGCCATCACCCACAAACCTATATATATTGCACCGTACTCACCCATTCCGGCGTTAAAAGTCATTACCAGAATTTCATCCTTTGAAAAAAAGCCTGCTAAAGGCGGAATACCCGCAATAGCAATAGTGGCCAACAAAAAAGTTTTATATGTATCCGGCAAATACGCTTTGAGGCCACCCATAAATCGCATATCCTGCGGATCGAAATGGATCTTTTTGCCCGCATCATGCAGTTTATGCTCAACATGATGCATGGCATGTATTACCGAGCCGGACCCGAGAAAGAGACAGGCTTTAAAGAAGGCATGGGTAACCAAATGGAATATAGCGGCCACATACGCTCCGGAACCGAGTGCCAGAAACATGAAACCAAGTTGGGAAACTGTAGAATAGGCCAAAACCGCTTTGATGTCATATTTGGCAAGTGCGATGGTAGCAGCAATAAAAGCCGTAAAGCCACCCACAATAGCGACACATAGCATCAGCTCTGTAGAAATCATGTAAAATGGAGAAAGGCGCGAGATCAGATAAACTCCTGAAGTCACCATAGTAGCGGCGTGGATGAGTGCTGAAACGGGAGTTGGTCCGGCCATGGCATCCGGGAGCCAGACAAACAGAGGGATTTGCGCACTTTTACCGGTGGCACCGATCAGGATCAAAATTCCGATGAGAAACACCTGTTCACTGGAAAAAAATTGCGTTCCATTCAGAATATCATCAAACCGAAGCGACCCTATCGTCTGAAAAATCATGAACAGAGCAACCAAAAAAGCGAAATCTCCAACCCTGTTGTAAAGAAATGCTTTCTTTGCCGCATCGGATTTGGACATATCGGTATACCAGAAGCCTATCAGCAAGTATGAACAAAGCCCAACTCCTTCCCACCCAAGAAAAAGCAACAGCATATTGTCAGCCAGCACAAGATTCAGCATTGCAAAGATGAAGAGATTCATAAAGGAGAAGAACTTCCAGTACCCTTCATCATCGGCCATATAACCCATGGAATAGAAATGTATGAGTGCCCCAACACCGGTCACCACCAACACCATGAGAAGAGAAAGTTGATCAAGCCGGTAGGCGACATCAGCGGAAAATGCTCCTGCCTCAATCCAGGTAAAAAGCGTGATTGTTGCACTCTGACTTTCACCCTGCAATAGAGAAAAAAGGTATACGGCTATCAAAAATGGAATAAAAACCGAACCGGTTGCGATAGCTCCGATAAGGAATTTCCGGCTTCGCCAAGACTCAAAAAAAAGTCCAGCTACGCCATTAAACAGGAATCCGATCAGCGGTATGACAACGATCCATGCTACAAGATGAACATATGCATCCATGAACTATCTTTATATTTCCGGAATTAACAAAATGAAAAATGCGAATGAACGATCAAATCACTGCAATATATAATTTGATTGCCGGAACGCCGATTTCATGAATCGACAATGGCCAAACAAACGGTGTTGCAGTTACCAGCGAAGAATACTGACTTTTGACACATCTACCGAGAGATGATTGCGATATATTGCGATGATAATGGCCAGGCCAACAGCTGCTTCAGCGGCAGCCACACATAAAGTAAAAAAAACAAGTATTTGCCCATGGACATCCCCGAGTTGAGCACTGAATGAGACAAGAGTCAGATTTACCGAATTCAACATTAACTCGGCGCACATGAAAATCACTATGGCATTTTTTCTGGTCAGCACCCCGAGAACACCGATGGTAAATAAAACAGCAGATAATCCCAAATACCAATGTAATTCCATAGTTACTTATTTTTTTCACTCGGTTTGTGTTGAGAAATCAGAAGTGCCCCAACAATTGCAGCTGTAAGAAGTATGGCTGTCATCAATACAGGTAACAGGTATGTGGTGAAAAGTGAATCACCAAGTGCTTCGACCGTACCAACCTGTTCCATTTCCGGGGCGATAAGTGGGAGAACGTCCGCAGCATCAGCAACAGCATACATCAATTGAGCCAGGACGAACACACCAAGAAGAAAGGCGACGAAATACCGGGTACTGATTCGACTCAACATATCCTCCTCCTCACTGAGGTTGAGAAGCATTATCACAAACAGGAATAACACCATAATGGCACCCGCATAAACAAGAATCTGAATAACTGCCAGAAACTGAGCTTTCAGCAACAAAAAGATCCCGGCTATAGATATCAGATTCAACACCAGAAAAAGCGCACTGTTGACTGTATGCTTGCTGGTGATCATTGCCACAGCTGAAGCAACTGCCAGGGTGGCAAAAAGAATAAATAAATAAGTCTCCATTAAATATCGCTTAAATGTCGCTTTTAAAAATCAGCAACAAGGTACCTAAAATTCCATGTGTCTTCAACTATAACTATCTTTACAGAGCAGTAAAAAAAAGGAAAATAAAAACAAGAATCTTTGTTATGCCTGTCTCTCATGCAGAAAAGGTATACCCGTGTGTTTTATTTTTAGTAAATTTGGACAGGAATTTAAGAAAAGTTTGTTTTTACTTCAGTCTCTTTTCAACATTACCCTGAGATATTTTCAAGCAACCATCCTTAACCATTTTGTCACATGAGTCAGAAAACTGCTGACATGCAGGAACTAACGCAAAAAATAGAAAAATCGAGTGCTTTTATCAAAGAGATGCACAGTGAACTGGATCGGGTTATTATTGGGCAGAAAGCTATGATCAACCGGTTAATAATCGGATTGTTATCGGACGGCCATGTTCTGCTTGAAGGAGTCCCGGGTTTGGCAAAAACTCTCGCTGTTTCAAGTCTTGCAAAAGTTATTGACACCGACTTTCAGCGCATTCAGTTCACTCCTGATTTATTACCGGCCGATCTGATTGGTACCCTTATTTTCAATCAGAAAACAGGTGATTTTTCTGTTAAAAAAGGCCCCGTTTTTTCGAATATCATACTTGCTGATGAAATTAACCGGTCTCCGGCCAAAGTTCAAAGTGCACTTCTTGAAGCTATGCAGGAACGACAGGTCACCATCGGTGAAGAAACCTTTAAACTTGACGATCCCTTTCTGGTACTTGCAACACAGAATCCAGTTGAACAGGAAGGTACTTATCCACTTCCAGAAGCTCAGGTTGATCGTTTTATGATGAAAATTAAAATTGATTATCCGACCGATTCTGAAGAGATGGAGATTATGAGACGCATGGCCAGAACCGGAAAAACTGCCGTTCCCAAAGCTGTTGTTAAACCAAAGGCCATACTTGATGCCAGGAAAGTGATCAATGATATCTACATGGATGAAAAAGTTGAACAATATATAATAAATATTATTATGGCTACACGAAACCCTTCTCGGTATAATATAAAAAAAGTGGAAGGATTAATTGACTATGGAGCATCACCAAGGGGTACGATAAATTTGAATCTTGCATCACGAGCTCAGGCATTCTCGCAACACAGAGCATATGTAACTCCCGAAGATGTAAGAGCTATCGCTTATGACGTTTTACGTCACAGAATCGTTTTAACATATGAAGCAGAAGCCGAGGAAATAAAAACAGAAGACATTATTGATAACATATTAAATCACATTCAAGTACCATAATATTAAACTATTCTTATACGTTGATGAATATGGAAAATTTTTATTAAATTTATATGCATGTTTTATTGAACATAAAAATATAAAAAAAATAATGAAACTAAAATTTGTCCCCAGAACAGATGTACGAATAACCAAAAAGAGTTCTTCCAAATTCCGTCCCCTTATTGATGCTTTGAATAAACTAGAACCGGGAGGAGACGCTCTTGAAGTCACGTTTTCAAATGATAAAGAGTTGAATTCAATGAGAAATGTAGTGTATACTTTCAACAGAGAATCTGGCTCAAAAATTAAAAGTGGGAAAGATACCGTAAACGGAAAAGTCTTTTTTTACAAGGAAAAATAGACGTATACCTTCTTGATGATAACTTGATGATAAAAAAGCCTTTAATATCTAATTTGAAGGCTTTTTTTATTACATTATTAGATAATGCCAGAATGCACAACAGAGTTTTACCGTTCTGTCCGTTGACCAAGGCCCGGTGACCTTTAGGAAAGTACCACCATGTTAGCTCGCGACGGGCATCAGCTAAGCTCCAGCATACGATCAAGAGACCTTTTTGCTTTTCGTCGGATCTCCTCCTCTACTTCGATCTGATAAACATCATCACGCAGAGATTTCAATGTATCTTCAAGCGTGATTTCATTCATGTGCGGACATCGAATACTGCACATCCTCAACATCTCTTTATCCGGATTTTCAGCAGCTATATTGTCCCCCATAGAACATTCGGTAAGTACAAGAAAACGTTCGGCATCTGATTCCCTGACAAACCGAGTCATCGCCGTTGTAGACCCGCTGTAATCGGATGCTTCTACCACTTCCGGTGAACACTCCGGATGCGCAACTACTACAGCATCCGGGAATTGATTGCGAACATTTTCGATGTCATGAATGGTAAACTTGTCGTGTACCTCACAACGACCTTGCCAAATCACCATATCATCCTTACCGGATCTATCGCTACCGGGGTATATAATCTTTTTTCCGGTTTCCCGGGCGATATTTTTTGCCAGAAATTCATCCGGCAAACAGATCACTGAATCGGAATCCATTTTACGTACAATATCCGACGCATTACTGGATGTACAACAAACATCGGTTTCCGCTTTCACATCAGCATAAGTATTGATATAGGTAATCACGGGAATCCCGGGGTACTTTTCTTTCAGGTCGCGTACATCCTGTGCAGTAATGCTGGCTGCAAGTGAACAACCGGCCACCCGTGCGGGAAGCAAAACCATCCGGTCCGGATTCAGGATTTTAGCCGTTTCAGCCATGAACCTTACACCGCAAAAGACGATTCGTTCTGCATCTGTTTCTGCAGCAATTCTTGCAAGACCCAGCGAATCTCCTACATGATCCGGAATACTGTAAAACAGAGCCGGTTCCATATAATTATGCCCGAGAATAATCGCATGTTTCTCTTTTTTTAGCCGGTTAATTTCATAAGCGATCTCGGCCTTGATAACCAACTCTGTCTCGGGTACAATATCCCTGAGTTTGTTTTTTAAATACTCAAAGGTTTCAGAAGCGGTTGATACTTCCGGCATAAGTGCCATAGTAATGTTTATTAGCTGATTCTCAAAAACTACAGGAGGAAAGAACAAGGAGTCTCTTCCCCTATTAAATTAGGTACCATTGCTAATTAAACGATATTGTATCAGCTTTTCTTGTTATCGTCTTCTTGTTTTTGAAGTTTGGCTTTCAAATCCTGCAAGCCGGACATCTCTCCAAGTGTTAATGCACCGGATGTCGAAGCAGCTTCTTTGTCTTGCTTCTTCTTCGATTTGGCCGCTTTCTTCTTCTCCATTTTGCCGATTTTATTCTGGCTGATGACAATACTCTTGTTTGTCTCGTCAAACTCGGTGATAACTACCTTCAATACATCGCCTTCTTTATAAGATTCAACAAGATTATCGCTGTTTTCCGCTTCACGTGCCGGCAGGAACGCTTCTATTCCGAGGGGCAACACAGCAAAAATACCTTTTTCCGTTACCTTGACAATAGTAGCTTCCGTTTCATTACCAACAGCGTATTCAGTGGCGAATTTCTCCCAGGGATTTTCCTCAATTTGCTTGTGACCCAGAGAAATACGACGATTGTCAAAGTCGACCGAAAGAATGACAATTTCCAGCTCGTCTCCTTTGTTAGCAATTTCACTGGGATGATTCACTTTGCTCGTCCAGCTCATATCCGAAATATGAACAAGTCCGTCTATGCCCGGTTCCAATTCCACAAACACACCGAAGTTGGTAAGGTTGCGCACGGTACCTTTATGAGTTGATCCTACCGGGTAGCGTTCAAGAAGATCTTCCCAGGGATCGGACTGCAACTGTTTGACCCCCAAAGAAACTTTTCGCTCACTCTTGTTTATATTCAGAACCACACATTCAATGACCTGGTTTTTTTCAACCAGTTGTGACGGGTGTTTGATATGCTGTGTCCAGGACATCTCACTGATATGTACCAAGCCTTCAACACCCTTTTCAAGTTCGATGAACGCTCCATAATCAGCAATGGATACCACTTTGCCCTGTACCTCTATTTTCTCGGGATATTTTATATCAATCTCATCCCAGGGATGCGGTTGCAGCTGTTTGAGTCCAAGAGAAATGCGCTTTCTATCTTCATCGAATTCCAAGACAACGACATTAAGCCGTTGATCCAGTCGAACAATTTCTGAGGGATGTTCTACACGGCCCCAGGAGAGATCAGTGATGTGTAAAAGGCCGTCCACTCCACCAAGGTCAATAAAGACACCGAAATCAGTAATGTTTTTAACAACACCTTCCAGAATTTGACCTGATTCCATACTGGCGAGAATCTCTTCACGCTGTTCTTCCAAATCGGATTCAACCAGCGCACGATGAGAAACCACCACGTTTTCACTTGTCATATTGAGCTTAACTACCATAAATTCCATGGTCTTACCAACATAAGCGTCGAAATCGCGAACCGGCCGTACATCAATCTGGGAGCCGGGAAGGAAAGCATCAATACCATGAATATCTACAACCATACCACCTTTGATCCGGCGCTTGATATAACCCTCAATAATTTTTTCGGTTCTGTGTGCTTCTTCAATATCCTGCCATACTCGAAGTGAATCAGCTTTTTTCCGGGAAAGCACCAGCTGCCCGTCACGATCTTCCACTTTGTCAAGAAAGACCTCTACTTCATCACCAATATTCAGTTCTTCAGGATTTTTAAATTCATTTAGCGGTACAATCCCTTCTGATTTAAACCCAATATCAACAATAACATACTTTTCGTCGACAGAGAGCACCCGGCCGGTTACAATCTCTTTTTCGGTAAATGCCGTAAGCGTGCCTTCGTACATTTTAACCAGTTTGTTGAACTGATTGTCATCATACTCTTCAGAAGCCTCTTCCAAGTCCTCGAGCTTATAAACTTTTTCGCTCACCTGGCCGGTAAAAGACGGGATGCGTTCCTCTTCTTCCTTTTCTTCCGGGCTGCCCTCATCCGTTTTCAACTCTTGATCAATATCGTCTTTAACAGCAGCATCCTTTTCAGAACTCTCCTCTTCAGCTATTATAGCTGATTCCTCTTTACGGTCTGCATTCTCTGGTTTAGCTTTATCGGAATCCGGTTTTCCGGCTTCAGTGGGTTTAGTTTTTTGTTCTTTCGAATCGGTTTGTTCCGGTGCAGTCGCTTCGTCAGGAGTCTCCTCTACCTTGTCGCCGGTTTTTGTGATGATTTGATTTTTTGATTTCTCTTGTTCGAGATCTTTCTTTACTTCATCGGTCATTTAGAGTATCCTTTGTTTCAGTTGGCCACCAGACCCGAACCTGCCTTGGTCTGAGGATTAAGGTTAATGTTTCTGTTACATTTATGTCATACTACTGTTGATGTAATACTATTATTGATCCGGTGTTGTACGATACTTACGTATAAATTTCATGATTCTTGCCACCTGTTCTTCGAAAGAAAGAGATGTGGAATCAATCTTTACCGCATCCTTCGACTTTTTAAGAGGTGCAATGTCACGTAAAGAATCTACTCGATCCCTCATTTCAACATTTGCAAGAACTTCACTGAAAGTAGTTTGCTCACCATTAAGGAGTAATTCCTTATAACGACGCTGAGCTCGTGCTTTCAGATCAGCAGTTAAAAAAAACTTTACATCTGCATCGGGAAAAACAACTGTACCGAGATCACGGCCTTCCAGAATTATATCCTTCCCCCGGGAAATCTGTCGCAATATTTCGTGAACTCGTTCCCGGACTTCCGGTAAAGCCGCAATTTCACTGACCCGGTCATTCACATCAGAAGACCGGATTTCACTGGTGATCTCCTGATCTCCCAAAAACACCCGGGACTTCGTAATATGAAAATCAAACCTGAGCTCGTGATCATTTAACAACTTCAAAAAAACGGATCGTTTGCACTGTTGTTTCAAATACAGCCAGGTAAAACCACGATAAATAGCACCACTGTCCACATAGTTCAATCTGGCTCTGCGTGCTACTTCCTTGGCCGTACTGCTTTTACCGGCACCAGCCGGCCCATCTATAACAATGATCAACTATTTGTTCCGTTTTGCTGACACTACTGTAGAAAGTTTGGCAAGTTATGTGTTATATGATTTTATTGCAAAAAAATCTTGTAAATAGCGTGTCATAATCATAACTTTGAGCCTTATACAATTTTTGTTTTGCACATTATTCGAATAAAGAAACCAGTTAATCCGATATGCCTCAACACAAATCAGCCGCAAAACGGGTGCGTCAGTCGGTCAAAAGACGTTTGGCCAATCGTCAGCAACGTTCTCAAATGCGAACTCTGGCGCGCAAGGTTCTGGAATCCAAAGATAAGGAACAGGCCCAGCCTCTGCTTAACGATGCCGTATCCTTCATTGATCGATTGACTTGCAAAGGTCGGGTACATAAAAACACAGCGGCCAATAAAAAATCTCGACTGGTAAAACACGTAAACAGTCTTTGACGCTCCTCTCCTATGGCCAAAGCCTTACTTGCAATTCTGGACGGATACGGTTTGACCGAAAACTCGTCGGTCAGCGCTATAGCACACGCCAAAACCCCTTTTATAAACTCTCTGTTTGAAAACTGTCCGAACTCGAAGCTCTGTGCTTCCGGCGAGGATGTCGGGCTGCCATCCGGTCAATTCGGAAACTCGGAGGTAGGGCACCTCAACATTGGTGCAGGCCGAATTGTCTGGCAGGAATTGACCCGGGTCAATAAAGATATCCGCAGTCAAGGCTTCGCTAAAAACAAAACTTTATTAGCCGCCGCTGAACATGCCAGGAAAACCGGGAAAATACATATTATGGGTCTTTTTTCGGACGGCGGAGTCCACAGTCATAACAATCATGCTTTTGCCCTGCTTGAATTTTTGAAGGAACAAGGTATTAAGAAAGTTTATGTCCATGCGTTTATGGATGGACGCGACACTTCTCCCCATGGCGGTGTGGATTATATACGTGAATTTCAGAAGCAGTCTTCAAAGATTGGTACCGGATCGCTGGCTTCGATCATAGGCCGTTATTATGCCATGGACCGGGACCGTCGCTGGGAGCGTACGCAACTTGCTTACGACCTGCTGGTAAGGGGAAAGGGCAACATCTTTTCCGATCCCGTAGAAGCGGTTGAGGCTTCCTACAAAGATGAAATCACCGATGAATTTATCAAACCTATCCTGATTGATGAAGACCCTTCGTCACGGATTAATAAAAATGATCCGGTAATCTTTTATAACATTCGCGGTGATCGTGCCCGGCAAATTACCATGTCCCTGACACAAGCCGAATTCGACGATTTCCCAGTTGAAAAGGATCTCCATCTTCATTTCGTCTGTTTCACACAATATGACAAACGTTATACTAATATACATATAGCCTATCCCCCCCTATCCCTGAAAAATACACTGGGAGAAGTTATAGCCCGGGAAGGATTGCGTCAGCTTCGAATTGCTGAAACAGAAAAATATCCACATGTCACCTATTTTTTCAATGGTGGTGTAGAAGAAGCAAACCCCGGTGAAGACCGTGAAATGATTCAGAGCCCGAAAGTACCTACCTATGATCATCAACCCGAAATGAGTGCCCGGGAACTGACTGAAGTACTTCTGAAAAAAATTCATAATAATGGCTATGACCTGATCATTCTGAACTATGCCAATCCCGATATGGTTGGTCACACCGGAAATTTTGACGCCACCGTCAAGGCTGTCGAAACCGTAGACAAATGTCTGAAGAGAGTCATCCATACAGCAAAAGAGAATGACTACAAGATCATTATCATTGCCGACCATGGGAATGCCGACAAGATGAAAGAGGATGACGGCAGGCCACACACTGCACACACCATGTCTGATGTACCTTTTATTGTGGTCAACGCACCGGAAGCCGTGAACCCTGAAAATGGCATATTGGCAGACGTAGCCCCTTCTTTGCTCAAACTCATGGGTATTCGTCAACCGAAAGAGATGACAGGCAAGGCGTTATTCTGATCACCGTTCTTCCAGGCTCATTATTGCTACAGTTAAATCGGAAATAAAGCTGTAACCACTACTTGCATTTGCACTAAGCCGGAGCTACATTCGTTACTTGTTTCGAACGCTTGCAAGACCAATACGGTTATGAAAGACGTAGTCGTATAGGTATACAGCACAATTGATATCCGAGATTTTGAACTTGTATGGAAGGCAATTTTTCGAACAGAGTACGCGATGTAATTCAATTCAGCCGTGAGGAGGCTTTACGGTTGGGGCATGATTATATTGGAACCGAGCATCTGATCCTTGGTATTTTACGACTTGGTGATGGTGTTGCTGTCAAGATACTCAAGAATCTTCGATGCGATCTTTACAAGCTGAAGAAGACTATTGAAGAGACCGTGCGCGGTACAGGAGCAACCGTGACCGTAGGGAATATCCCGCTTACCAAACAGGCAGAGAAAGTACTCCGGATTACATACCTTGAAGCCAAGCTATACAAAAGCGATACTATCGGTACGGAACATCTTCTGTTGTCTTTACTTCGGGATGACGAGAATATCGCCGCCCAAATTCTCCAGCAGTTTAATATAACATATGATGCCGTAAGAGAGGATTTGGACCTGATCGTATCGGGGCAGGCACCCAAGTCTGACGTGCAGCAAACCAGTGCCAGTGAAGCTCCTTCTTCACGTAATCCAAAATCATCATCAGGCAGCTCAAGGGAACGAAAAATGGAAAAGACCAAAACACCTGTACTCGACAATTTCGGCCGGGATCTCACCAAACTGGCCGAAGAAGACAAACTCGATCCGATTGTAGGACGTGAAAAGGAAATTGAACGGGTCGCCCAGGTTCTCAGCCGGAGAAAGAAGAATAATCCGGTACTCATCGGTGAACCCGGTGTTGGAAAAACGGCAATTGCTGAAGGGCTTGCTCTTCGTATAGTGAAACGGAAGGTTTCAAGGGTTTTGTACGATAAGCGGGTAATCGCACTGGATCTGGCGGCACTGGTTGCCGGAACGAAATATCGAGGCCAATTCGAGGAGCGCATGAAAGCAGTTATGAACGAATTGGAAAAAACACCGGACATTATCCTTTTTATTGACGAATTACACACTATTGTGGGAGCAGGTGGAGCAAGCGGATCACTGGACGCGTCCAACATGCTCAAACCGGCGCTGGCTCGTGGAGAAGTGCAGGCCATCGGGGCAACCACCCTCAATGAATACCGGCAATATATTGAAAAAGACGGGGCACTCGAACGCCGCTTTCAGAAAATCATGGTAGACTCCACTTCTCCGGAACAAACCATCACCATTTTGAATCAGATCAAGGAAAAATACGAGAAACACCATAGTGTACAATATTCCGATGAGGCAATTCAGGCGTGCGTAACCATGACCGACCGCTACATCACCGACCGGTTTCTTCCCGATAAAGCAATCGATGCGCTTGATGAAGCCGGCGCACGGGTACATCTTTCGAATATTACCGTTCCCGCACATATTATAAAACTGGAAGAAGAGATCGAAATGACCAGCGTTGAGAAAAACAATATGGTCAAAAAGCAACGGTTCGAAGAAGCTGCCCGTCTTCGCGACAACGAAAAGCGGTTGATCGAAGAACTTGAACACGAGCAGAGTGAATGGGAGAAAGAGTGTGAAAAAATAGTTTATAATGTCAACGAAGATGATGTCGCTACCGTCGTTGCCATGATGACGGGCATTCCTGTCAACAAAATAGCACAAAGCGAGGGACTGAAGCTATTGAATATGAAGCAGGAATTATCCCGGAATGTGCTCGGTCAGGAAGAAGCCATTTCAAAATTGAGCAAAGCGATCCAGCGAACACGTGCCGGGCTTAAAGATCCTTCCCGTCCGATCGGATCATTTATCTTTCTCGGGCCTACTGGAGTCGGAAAAACCGAGCTGGCAAAAGTGATGGCCAGATACCTCTTTGATACCATCGATTCGCTTGTCCGTATTGACATGAGTGAATACATGGAGAAATTTTCTGTCTCACGACTGGTTGGTGCACCACCAGGATATGTAGGTTATGAAGAGGGTGGAATTTTAACAGAAAAAGTTCGACGCAAACCCTACAGTGTTGTTCTGTTGGATGAGATCGAAAAGGCTCACCCGGATGTATTTAATTTGTTGCTTCAGGTGTTGGACGATGGAATTCTTACCGACAGCCTGGGGCGGAAAGTCGACTTCCGAAACACGATCATCATCATGACTTCCAACATCGGAGCAAGAGATATTAAAAACCTTGGCCGCGGTATAGGTTTTGCTGAAAATGAAGCCACTTTTGATTATGCCAAGATGAAATCAACTATCCAGGATGCGTTGAATAAAGTCTTCAATCCGGAGTTTCTGAATCGGGTAGATGATGTGATCGTGTTCAGGCCACTTGACAGAAAAGATGTCTTTAAGATTATCGACAATATGTCAGAAGAGCTGTTTATCAGAATTGAAAACCTCGGATATAAAATCGATATCACAAAGGGAGCGAAGGAATTTCTCAGCGAAAAGGGATTTGATCAGAAATTTGGTGCCCGACCTCTCAAACGTGCCATTCAAAAGTATATCGAAGATCCACTGGCTGAAGAGATTCTGGGTGCCGATAAAGTGCACGATTCCATAATCCACATCAAAATGAATAAAACCCGTGACGGGCTGGCCTTCGAATGGAAAGTACCCGATAAGACGGAGAAGCCTGTAACAAAACCATCTTCCGGCAAGACCAATCCATCCGGAATGAACGGGAACGGAAACGATGGAAATTCATCCCAAAATATTGCACAGAACAACTAATCGATTTTCGATCGCCTGCTCATTCTGTTTGCAAAGCCCGGTGAGTAAGCACTGATTCAGGAATGTTATCGTGAAGGTGATTTTTGCAACGACTACCATAAAAGTCACTGTAAATCACAACGTATGCTGAATCATGATCTCGCGAGTGACCCCGTGCAACTTGTACTTGCCTTTTTCCTGATATTCCAAAACAAGCGGGAAATAAACTGAGCCGTTTGTTTGCAGAGAGCTCTCTTCACGGATTACTTTTCGTTGATCAATATTGATCATATGTGCCCTAAGTTCAGTAATTTTAAGATTTTCAGATTCACGCCCGGTAACAACAGCAAGGATTTCATCAGGCATATAGGAAGCTGCCAAAACGCGCTCTCGAAAACTGGCACTTCCCATACGTTCGCCTGTATTCGTAAAGTGCACCATTACTCTACCCGAAGCCCGTGCTGTCACATACCGTGCACAGGAACTCAATACTAATTCCAGCACCTCGGTATTTTCATAATCAATCTCTGTCAGTACATCCCCCCGGTAAGTGATTACCCTTGCCAGATGATTGCCACTTTCTTCATCGATCGTATGTACTATCCATAACCTCCCTGCAGGATGCACTTTGACCGATTGGATACTTTCATTGGCAAAGCTTGCAATGGTACGGATTTCCCCTTCCGGGGTAACCTCCTGGATACGGGAGTTTATGTCGTTGCCATGGTAAATTTTGGGATTGTACAGAATCAGTGTTCGACCGAATGAAGTCATAACTGCTTCGGAAATAGCCTCTCCATCAGGACTGCCATAACTATTATATACTTGAAATACCTGTTCACCGAGTTCGTCGTAATAGCTGAAACCGGCAATATTGTCCCGATAGATGAAACTTCCATTGTTCAACATATAGATTTTCACCGAAGAATCAGCTGAATCATATTCAGCAAGCTCATTTATACGATGCAAAAGTGTGCCATCGGAACGGTAAATTTCGGCTGTTACATAACCATTTCGCAAAAAAAGTGCTCCGACATATGACCGGTCTTCACTAAGTGAAACTTGATGATAACCGGAAAGCATGCCATGACCATCGGCAAATACCAGTTCCTGATTTCGAATCCGAATGCTTTTATCCGGATGTTCATTAAAAAAAATGTCGGTTCGAAAACGATCGGCTTCAAAATTTCCTGTACCTGTTGTGTAGGAAAATGAAATCTCTTGTGCACTTGAAATAACGACCGCAGATCCTGTCAAATACAATACAACTGTCAGAAATAAATAAAAAAATCGTTTCATGTATTTTAAATTTGCTGATTCATAAGGACACATTGAGTATCCATGGATTTAATCATGCGCTTGTGTATCCGGGAAAAAGTACATGGACGTTTTACGGATATAATGAGTAATATATTTGATTAAAAGATTAAACAATTAGGGGATATATGTCTATAAATAATAGAGAGGAAAAGACGGACAAGCAATTCATTGATTGATTTGCTTACCTTCAGGTGTTTACTGTTGTTGGTAGTACCGCCAATATGACCATAATGACTACTTTTTTTTCCATAATCATTCCTGTTTACAATCGTCCTGAAGAATTGAATGAGCTTCTTGAAAGTCTTCTGAATACGATCAACCAGCCATCATCGAAACATCCGTCCGGAAATAATACTGTACATGAACGACCGGCAGGTTCAGAAAATCAATCCGGCTTGAAAAAACCGGACACAGGACCAGACTTCGAAGTGATTGTAGTCGAAGACGGATCCGAGATCAGTTCCAAAGAAGTTTGCTCCCGATATAATAACCGCCTGGATCTCAAGTATATATATCAGAATAACGCCGGACCTGGCACAGCCCGGAATAACGGTGCCAGATCAGCGCATGGGGACTGGCTGATTTTTTTTGATTCCGACTGTATTATCCCCGATGGGTATTTTGAAACTGTTTCAGATGCACTTAATTATAATATCCCCAAACAAAAACAAAATGTTTTGGATAGCCGTAATGGCTATTTTGATGTTTTCGGTGGTCCCGATCGCTCATCGGACCAATTCACCAGCACTCAGATGGCTATCGACTATGCAATGACTTCTTTCTATACGACCGGAGGCATCCGGGGGGGGCGTCGTCAGCTGGATCGTTATTATCCCCGCAGTTTCAATATGGGAGTGCGAAAGGAAGCATTTGAATCCGTCGGTGGATTTTCCTCGCTGCGTTTCGGTGAAGATCTGGATCTAAGCATGAGATTGATGAAAGCCGGCTACCACTCCCGATTGCTGGAAAAAGCATGGGTTTACCACAAAAGACGTATCGATTTCATAAAATTTTACAAACAGGTTTATAACTCCGGAATGGCACGAATAGTACTGAATCGACTGCACCCCGGCACAGTAAAAACAGTCCATCTGCTACCTGCATTATTTGTGATTTACTTGCTATTGTCATTGTTTTCCATACCATTTATTTCAGGATTGCCCTGGTATCCGGTTGGTTTTTATCTGCTATTATTATTTTCAGACGGACTGCGTGCATCAGGCAGGATCTCCGCCGCATTACTTGTTCCCCCTGCTTCCATAGTTCAATTGACCGGATACGGAACCGGCTTGCTGCATGCCCTGGTACTTGTTCATCTCCTGGGGAAAAAAGATCCACAAGCTTTTATTCATACTTTTTATAAGTAATGTGAATCTTTTTGTATACAATTACATTGATTTGCTCACGTAATTCCTTTACCTTTATGATCTTTGTAAAAGATGGTATTTCATCTGTTTATAATGTTTTGCTGTACAAAGTCAGACAGAGCATCCAGGGATTACCCATCCTCTTATGTGATCATGTTTTCGCCATGGAGGCAGTATGTTTTGTGATTCAAGCGAACACATGCAGTACCCATAATGAATGTTGGCCGGCATTTGTCAACAGAAGGCTTCCGTCACAGATGATTTCTCTTTTGTAAATTAGTTCTTTGTAATCGCTGACTTCGTATTGACCGGTACAGAAGTGTTGGGCTTATCCGGTGATTGATGGATTTTGATCGGGGCGTAGCGCAGCCCGGTAGCGCATCTGCTTTGGGAGCAGAGGGTCGCAGGTTCAAATCCTGTCGCCCCGACATCAGGATACCAAAAGACAGTCCTTCACGGCAGTAAAGGAAAGGCGGGATGAGCTGTGGTCTTTTGAGTTATCGGTAGAGCGCCCGTAGCTCAACCGGATAGAGCAACTGCCTTCTAAGCAGTAGGTTACAGGTTCGAGTCCTGTCGGGCGTACAATTGCCGTTTGTAATGGCGACATGGCCGAGTGGCTAGGCAGAGGTCTGCAAAACCTCGTACGGCGGTTCG
>JBBDQZ010000054.1:0-22484 GCA_040905705.1 Balneolales bacterium | reverse complement strand
TATAGAAAATATGAAACATATTGCCGAAGAGACATTTGAACTGGTGATGAAGTACCACGGCTCATGGAGCGGAGAACACGGTGACGGCCTGGTCCGAAGTGCCTTTAATGAGCGATTTTTTGGCACACAGCTCTATCATGCTTTTAAAGAGGTCAAAAAGCTGTTCGATCCGGCAAACCTGATGAATCCCGGCAAGATTGTGGACGCCGGGCCTATGGACCAAAACCTTCGATACGGGGCTGATTACGCCGACCGCCAGGTACAGACCGAGTTTTTATATCGCAAGGAAAACAGCTTCCGGGAATCCGTACATATGTGCACAGGCGTCGGGGAGTGTCGTAAAATGCTGGGAGGAACCATGTGTCCGAGCTACAAGGCGACCCGCGACGAGGAACACTCTACCCGGGGACGGGCCAATGCATTGCGAATGGCGATGTCGGGCCAGCTGGGCCACGAGGGCCTGACCAGCGAACGGCTTCGGGAAGTACTGGATCTGTGCCTCTCTTGCAAAGCCTGCAAATCCGAATGTCCCAGTAATGTCGATATGGCCAAAATGAAGAGCGACATTTCTCAGATGTATTTCGATCAGCACGGTATTTCGTTACGTGATCGAATGATCCGGGACTCATCCCAAGCCGCCTCCCGGCTCTCCGGTCCGCTGGCCGGTGTGATAAACTCGATCCAGAAGTCAGCGCTGTTCCGGACTATACTGGAAAAAGTGGCGGGATTCGACCGGCGCCGTGTGCTTCCTGAATATGCCCGGGAGCCGTTCTCTAAATGGTACGCAGGCCGGAGTAACGGAAATTCCCGAATGTACCAATCAGCTCGAACTTCCCAACCTTCCGAAGTTCCTGAAACTCGTAAAACACCTGAAGTTTTTGGAGCTCCTGGAATTCGTGCAATTTCCGAATCGCCCGGCAACACAACCGGTAACGCAAAAAGAGTGGTTTTGTTTGCGGACACCTATATGAATTATCACGAACCGGGGATCGGCAAGGCGGCGTTGGAATTGCTTGAATCCTGCGGATACGAGGTAATCGTTGCCCATCCGGGATGCTGCCAGCGGCCCAAAATTTCACACGGTTTTTTGCGGGAGGCCAAAAAAGACGGCGCGGCAACGATCGACGGATTAAAACCCTGGCTGGAGCAGGGGCTGAATATTCTTGTCTGCGAACCCAGTTGTGCCTCTGCTCTGAATGACGATTTCCCGGATTTAATAGAAGATGAATCCCTGGCAGTCCGATTGAAGAAGCAGGTCAGGATGATCGATGTTTTTCTGGCTGAAGAGATGGAAAAAGGAAATATAACCGGAGATTTTGAATCGCTCGGCGGCGATCTGCTTATTCACGGACATTGCCATCAGAAAGCGCTCTACGATACCCGTTCCATGAAATCCATTTGTGAAAAAACGGGGTATAACGTCGGCGAAATTCCATCGGGATGCTGTGGTATGGCCGGATCATTCGGATATGAAAAAGAGCATTATGATTTATCGCAAAAAATCGGTGAAAGCACACTGTTCCCGGCGGTCAGATCGATGGATGACGGCAGTACGCTGGTGGCCGGGGGATTCAGTTGCCGGCATCAGATCGAGCATTTTACCGGCGTAAAACCGAAACACTGGGTCGAAGTGATCCGTGTCCGGCCGTAACCGCTGGATCCCGTATCCATGCTGTATATGTTGATTGTGTTGCCCATGTTGATCGTGATGCTCATCAGGAACATCTAATGATAAATCGGTATGATTAAAAAAGTGGTTTCAGGAGCACAAACCGGGGCGGACCGGGCGGCACTGGATGTGGCCATGGAAATGGGCTTTACGTATGGCGGGTGGGTTCCACGGGGCCGTTTGGCTGAAGATGGTACGATTCCGCAGCACTATGAGCATCTGAAAGAGACGCCGGAGGAGGAGACCGGTCTTCGAACCGAATGGAATATCCGGGATTCGGATGCCACACTGATCATTTCGCATGGGCCACTTGACGGAGGTTCGCTATACACCAGGGTTCAGGCCGAAGCCATGGGCCGGCCCTGGCTGCACCTGGATCTGGATGAGACCGGGGAGGAAGGGGCTGTCCGAAAGGCGTCGGAGTGGCTTGCGTCGGTCCGGCCGCACACCTTGAATGTCGCCGGCCCCCGAGCCTCCAGGGATCCGTATATTTACGAAAAGACGAGGCGAATTCTGGGAAAATTGCTCAGGATCACCCGGCCACTTTGATCATATAAACAGACGGTTCAACGAATCCGGTATGCTCTGGAACCGCCACGGAAATACTACGGAAACGTCACGAAAACATCATGGAAACGCCGCGGAAATATTACGGAAACACTGCGACAACGCCAGGAAAATTGATTATTTTACAGGAAAGTATGAATAGATAATCCTGATCATTTAAACCTATGCAAATACTGGCATTCGCCGGCAGTCTACGAAAGCGATCATTCAATAAAGCGCTATTGCGGGCAGCCAAAGAAGTGGCGCCTGACGCCCTGGAAATCGAAATCTTTGACCTCGAAGGTATTCCGCTGTTTAATGCCGACCTGGAAGCGAAGGGAGATCCGGAAAAAGTAACCGCATTCAAGGATTCGATTCGATGTGCGGATGGTATCCTGATTGCCTCACCCGAATACAATCACGGCATGACCGGTGTCACCAAAAATGCTGTCGACTGGGCATCGCGTCCGGCGAAAGATGCACCCCTGGCCGGTAAACCTGTGGGAATCGTGGGAGCTTCCCCGGGGATAACAGGCACAGCCCGCAGCCAGGATCAGCTTCAACAATCCCTGAAATCAATCAACGCCCACGGCATGGACCATCCGGAACTTCTGTTGTTTCGTGCCCGTGAAAAGTTTGATGAGGACCTTAAGCTGACCGATGATTCCACCCGAAACCGGTTGCTTGCCTATCTGGATGCACTGGCTAAATGGGTGGATAAATTTCAGTGATGGATTACAGGGCCAAAAAAATCCTTCTTATCATCGGAATGGTGTTAATCGCGCTCAATCTTCGGCCCGCACTGGCCGGCGTCGGCCCGCTGATCAGTGACATCCGGGATGCGACCGGGCTTTCCAATGCCATGCTGGGGCTGCTCACCTCTCTTCCGCTGATGGCCTTTGGCATCCTCTCGGCATTGACGAGGCTCGTTTCAAGCCGGCTTGGAATTGAAAGAACCATAGCGCTTGCTTTGGGCCTGTTGGCAGGCGGTGTCCTGCTACGTGTCATTCCCGGCAATCCGGCCCTTTTCGGGGGCACGTTGCTTGTCGGAGTCGCCATTGCTTTTGGAAATGTGTTGTTGCCTACCCTGGTAAAACGTGATTTTCCGAATCACAGCGGTATTTTAACCAGCATCTACTCCAGCATGCTCGGACTCGGAGCCGCTCTGGCATCCGGCGTCAGCGTTCCATTGGCGCATGACTGGGGATGGGGATGGCGGTGGTCGCTTGGGGCGTGGGCCATTCCGGCCCTGGCCGCCCTGCTGATATGGTTGCCGCAATTAAAAAATGTGACGATACCACAACAAAACATTCGTTTTATACACTCATTTAAGGTCATCATTCGGTCAAAAATGGCCTGGAATATCGCGGTCTATATGGGGCTTCAGTCATTTGCTTTCTATGTAGTACTGGCCTGGCTTCCTGAAATCTTTCAACATGGTGGATTGTCGCCGAATGCCGCCGGATGGATGCTCTCGCTTTCCCAGGGGACCGGTGTGGCCGGATCCCTGCTGATCCCCGCATTGGCCGCCGGAATGACTAACCAGCGCATCATCGTTTGGATACTAATGATCTGTGAAGCGGTCAGCATAATCGGATTGATGTTGCCTTATCCATCCCTGATGGTATTTTGGGCCGGGCTGATCGGCTTTTCTCTGGGCGGTTGTTTCGGCCTGGCGCTGTTGTTTCTTGTGCTTCGTTCGAACGACACGGAAACGGCAAATGAACTTTCGGGCATGGTCTTGTCGATCGGTTTTATCATAGCGGCTTCGGGCCCCGCCCTTTTCGGCGCATTATATGACTGGACGCAGGTCTGGAATATCCCCCTGTTTTTTTTGCTGATGATAGCCGTCCTGAAGTTGCTGTCCGGCCTCGGTGCAAGTCAGCCCCGGTTTGTCAAATAAATACCCGGCCAGAAACTCCATGCCATACCGGTGAAAAAAGATCAACGACCCGATCCGGCTCGCCTGGAGCAGCGGTTTGATGCATTTTTGAATGCGGGATAAAGCAAATGGCCTGCTGTTACTTGCGTTTCCGTTTCATCCTGTTTTCGCAATTGACGATCGCCTGTCAAAAGTATTTCACCAAGTTCACGGGCTAGAAGAAGTGCGGAGGTATCTTCTGGTCCGAGTCTGTAGAGTGAAGGCTCTGCCAAAATTTCTCCTTCGGCAACTGTCCGGTACATAAGCTGACGAAACAGGTAATTTGACCACTGGATTCGCCGAAGTGCGTACATCCTTCAACGGATTATCCGGATGGAACAGCATGACACGCTGTAGCTCTTCCCTGTTAAGCAAAGATTCTGTGATGTCACTCCTGATCACATAATACAGGTATTCCCGGTTCATCATCAATGTAACTCAACATCCAGCTCCAATTCAAAAGCGCGATCATATTGAATCAAAGCCCTGCCTTCATGCAATTCCAGCCACAACTTTTCCCTGTGGCTGATATCTATGATATCTTTTGTTTTTTTGAATTTAAATAGTTCTGATATCCTTTTTACGACGCCCAGCTCAGAATCATTAAAAAGATCGATATCGAACACTTTATCCTCGTTGGGGATAAAACGTTCCCCCAAATTGTCCTGGTCCGAATTCTTGCCGGACGTTTGAAGTTCATAATCTATATGATAATAATTCTCGTTGACCCCGAACTCATATAATACATCAAAGCGATCCGGCACCGGTCCGAGATCGATGGCCCTGTAAACAATACCGGTAATCGAGAAGCCGGTCAACTTGTAATGCAGGAAATCGGTGTAAAATAAAAGCTTATTCAATCTTGTTTTGTACAACCGGTGTTCCCTTGCAAAATAGCAGATCAGATGAAACAGTTTTTCCGGCTTGAGAGCTCGATAGCCATTGAATCTGTTCGGCCAAAACGATCTGTCGGACAATAACACTGTCAGGGATTTTGACGGATCATGGGCCTCCTGTTCCCATAATGCTTTAATTTGTTTTTCAAGTTTCGCGCGCTCTTTCTCCCTGAACAAATCACTGCTTAAGTTAACCAGTTTCGTAAATTCTTCCGGATCGGCCGCCAGCCTGATCAGACGGGCGTTGGAGGTTTGCGGAATCTCCTCCTGCTCATAGTTCCGCCACGTATTCACTCCGAACCCCATTACGGCTGACATTTTGGTGGCCGATACCCCGTATTTGCTTCGAATCTCACGGATTTCCTCGGGAAACGGGACCCGGTGTTTTTCCCTGTATTGATTGTGGACCTGTGTGATATTGAGCCGGTCCAGCTCATCGGTGGTAAACGGTTTGCCGGTATCCTCACACCGCCACAGGTGATAGACGATGTCAAACAACTCTCCACGGAATTGTAGTGAGCGAGGTTCCCTGACCAGAACGGCCTTGCCACCGGTAAACGGGCTTTTCATAGTGTTTGATAATTTTATCTGAATGGATAATTCAAATCATGCTCTGAGGAATGGAATGAAATGCAGATGACCGGACCGTTTGCCATCCCCTGAGTAATTTTTATATATATTTCTTTTCCTTTGATTACGCTTCCGAATACCCACATGGCACCACCTCCATACATGGTTTCATCCAGAGGCCCTTCGACATACCCGGTAACCTCTAATTGTTCAAGAACTTTTTTCCGGTCATCCGGAGTAATCTCCAAATCCAGCAATGCCTGCGTATTTTTGGCTCGATCATCTGTAAAAATTATATCATAGACTTTCAACTTGGCCTTGAACGTACGTAAGAATTGATTTACCTCATCTCTTGTTGTCACCTTGGAACTTGATTTACAAATAATTCATTTTATAGTTGCAATATAATCTGTTTAAACCAGTTATCAAAACTATATAGTTGAATTATATTATTTTTTTACAGGGTACTTTAGCAATAAATCCAGTATAAACCGAAATAAATAAATGTTATGGGTAAACGAACTGCCAAATACAGCCGGTCTGATATAAAAAATCTTCCTGACAACAAGCCGGCATCATATAAGATCAAAACTGAAAGTGGCAAAACAAATTACACAGGAACTGCAAAACGTGGAAGAGTAAGGGATCGAATAAGCGAACACCTGGGGGAAATTCCCGGTGCAAAGGTAGAAATACAACAACATTCTTCTATCCAGGAAGCCCAAAGACAAGAGAAAAATATCATCTCACGATCTAAACCAAAATACAACAAAACATAAAGGTGATTCCCTCAGGATACTGGAAATGTGACGCACGTCTCACCCCCTATACACATTCTGCCGATAGCCATTCCAGAAACGGCGCTGCCGGTCGTTCGTGATGCACCTCAGGCAACTATGAAAGCGGGCGTCCGTGCCAGGCATAATAGTGCCGGCTGTTTTTCTCTCCAAACGCATCCCAGGCCAGTGTGAGAGGCAACAGGGAATGGAGCACAAAAAAACCGCCGCCGGTGATGAAGTTATTCGGGCTATGCAATTTGAACAAAAACGGCGCTCCTTCCGGAATGGGTCATTGATCATCACCGACTTTGGTTCCATTTTTTTAAAAGCTTATCGCATTCATCGTGCGGCAGCAAAGCTCCCTCCTCAATAATCTTTACCAATTTTTCAGCCGCTTCAATTGACCTCAAAATATTTTTCTGCACAAACTTCTCGAGTACCCAAAGCACTCCATGAACCTCAATTCCCTGAATTTCTCCTTGTTTTCTCAATTGTCGATCACCGGTCAGGAGCATCCCATCAAGTTCACGGGCAAGGAGCAAAGCGGAGGTGTCCTCTGGTCCGAGTCTGTTAAGAGAAGGCTCTGCCAGAATTTCCTGATAAAATTCTTCTGTTGTACTGTGTATGTTCAATGCTCCGGAATGGACATGAGGTTCTACTTTTTTCCATTGCTCTTCGTCTTGTACTTGTGACAGTACCATGTCTGTAGACCAGGTCTCATATCCTAACCGGAACCAGTGGGTGAATAACGAGCCATTGGCAAAATCAATCAGAATATTCGCATCTTTGACGACAACTTTCACGGTCTCTCATTCATATAGTTCTTTAAATCCCTTACGGAACCCGGTCAGCGATACTTCCAGAAGGCCTGCTCCTTTTGATACCGAAATCTCTCCTTCCGCTACTGCCCGGTATACCAATTGACGAAACCGGGAATGCGTCTCCCCGGAAAGCCCTTTCTCCTTATACTCTTGATCCCCCGGTTCTTTTTTTTCCGATCTCCATTGGGAAGCCACGCGGCAAAACCGATGATAGACAGATTCGGGAATCCAGTCAAGTTGCCGTGCCCGGTACATGATCGCCCATATAGAAGCACCGAACTGGAGTTTCATTTCAATGAGTTCGCCGAGACTGACCGCTTTTCTGTGCTTTCCAAATTCCCGTTCAAATGATTCAATTGGCAGGAGAAATGCTCCGGCAAACCGGCTAGTAATAGCCTCCTTTTCCTTGCGGGACAGTGAGTCCGGGATATCCAGAACGATATGCGCCAGCTCGTGCACCAGGGTCATTCGCTTGCGCAGCAAGTTGTTGTCCAATTTTTTGCATACGACCACCACCGGGCCCAGATCCGTTTGAGCACTAAATCCATCAAAGCGATCGTCCCCGGTTTCGACTTCATGAACCTTGATTCCGTGTTCTTCGAGCATTTCGTGGATATTGGGAACAGGTACCGTACCGAGTTCCCAATGCTTGCGCAATAGGTCCGAGTACTTTTCAGCTTCCTCCTGTGATTGGACAGCAGGGTTTTCCGGGGATCGGGCATCTTTCAGCGGGTTGACAAATCTCCGGGCATCATCCAGAAGTTCTTCCACTTCGGCATAACGCTCGAAAAAATCACGGGCTCGCTCCTTAATGGCATTTTCCGCCCGTTTCCCCAGACTGGTCCGTTTGCGGAATTCAATCTTTTCCAACTCCAGATCCATCGGCCTGAAGAAAAAATCCAAAGGACGTCCAAGGGCCCGGGACAAAGCCTGAAGAACCTCGCCGGACGGCATCATGATACCTTTTTCGTAGCGGTCCAGTGCGTTATAGGAAACCCGTTTTTCAAGCTTCTCCGACAACTCACGTAGTGAGTATCCTTCCATCTTGCGGGCCTGCCGCAAACGTCTGGCAAATATTTCAGAATTATTTTTCATCATGTTGACAATATACTATAATAAAAGTTTTTTTGTCAACATATGTACGATTTTCCATTCGGAAAAAGCGTTCATTACTCTGTTTCTCTAATGAGATTATCAGAGTTTATAACTAACCCAAAACTTACAAATACAAAAATGATGAGTACTTGATGTTGTAGACCTCCTCGAGATAGGAATACGTCAGAGAATCATATAAAATCATTAGAAACCGAGCACACCAGCCAGCTTTTCAACTTGTTCCCGGTGCTTTTTGCCGTCCATTTTCCGAATGTTTTGCAGTTTCCATTGAACAGCCGGAAAATCCATTAGATTTGGGATCGGCAACAAATTATGGTCGGGACTCCCTTCTTTAAATGATAGTAAAAACTCCTTGTTTTCACGGGTAAGTCGGCTTGTAATCATCCCGGGCAATCGGAAAAGCAAGGCATTTAACTCTGTCGCATCTACATCTTCCACCGTCATGCCGGCAAATTCCTTCTCCATTACCGGCACAAAATCACGAAAATTGGGATTCAGCAACTCGTTCATTGGACGGGGATGACTTACCAGATATCCAATGAATGCGCTTATAATGCTCTTTGTAAAGCCTGTTCCTTTCAGTAGTTGGTGCACGTCAAATAAGTCTCTTGGGTGTTGGCGATCGAGAGCGGCACACAACTTTCCTCCATAAAGATCTTCATAGGAGAGGGTTCGATTAGCTGAATATTTCTGAAACAACTCCTGCACCTTGTCGCATAATTCTCTTTCGTGTATATCAAAGAACGCACCGCGAATCGTGGTATTAGTCTCAATTTTATTAGTGCATTTGAAGTCCGAATAACCAGACGGGATGATACGCCACCGCTATCAATCTGTTGAATCGAAACTCCTGTTATGTTCTGTTTTATGCGGTCTGTAAGAATCGTAAGACCATTTTCTATCTCCCTCAAAGAATCGGTACGTTCTTTTACAGGTAAATAAACAAGGTCAATATCTACGGAAAGGCGGGGCAAATTGTGCCAGAAAAAGTTTAATGCCGTTCCCCCTTTCAAGGCAAACTGCGGCAATTTGGCCAACTCTGGCAAAACATCCAGCAGAAGCCGTACCTGATTTCTATAACGTTCGTTCAAAACTCGGGTTGATTGGCCGGAACCGTAATCCGGTATTTACTGTTAAATTTTCCTCCCTTTACAATGACCCGTTTCCCTTTTCCAAGGTCGACTTCCGAAGGATCCAGTTTATCCGCCCATACATGACCGCTTATTTCCGACAAATAGAGGAAAAGACGTTTTACTTTGATGGAGGTGCATGTCCGGAGCAATTCCTGAAGCACCCTGGGACGCAGTGTACTCAACCCCTGAAAGATATGATGCATATCTTCAAAACTCTCCTGTTCGGGCACATCGTATAACAGCTCAAAAACAGCTCTTTCCGGCGAAGAGATAAGAAAAGAAAGGGGACCTGTTTTGTGCTCTGTATAGGCATCAATCTCCCTGGAAAACAGCCGGGATGAACGGATACGATACCGGACGGATGGATCCGGTTCATGGATCCATGACGGAACTCTTACGTCGGGTGTCTTCCACAGGATCACCTTGTTATCTTCCCGCATCCGGACAAAATGACCAAGGCCCTGAAGTTCCAGGCTGGTCCTGCCGCCGGGATGCACAAACCGGTTAAAATGGGTTTGAAGCGAACAGACGACTCCCTCCCAGGAAATGACATCCCCTTTTCGTTTCAGGGCGCCTCGTCCCACCCGTTCCAGCCATTGGCTTTTGACGTAGCTATCGACAAGATGTTTGCCGACACCCCGGCTCTTCAGCCAATCTGATGAGACGACGGTACCCGAAGGCCAATCCTGTAATATGCGATTGATTTTTGTCATGAATGAGTGCAGAGTATTTCAACTTCCAACTCCTGGAAAATAATCACCTGGTTTATATAAATTAAATTTAGTCTATAAATAATAGACCATCTTCGTATAAATTAAACCATTATGTCTATCAATCACAATCAAAAGTTACATATTCAAGGCCTATCATCATTGCAATGCTTTCACCCACCCATATCCTCCAAAAACTCCGATCCCGGCTCCACCCCGGTCACCAGCAAGTGATCCCGCGCCCGCGTGCACGCCACATAAAGCAAATGCCGCTCGGTGTTGTACACCTCCTCCAGATCGGAATCGTCGGTGACCGTTTCAATCCGTTTCTGATGCGGGATGATCTCGTCGTCACAGGCCATATGCCTGCTAATAAGGGTAATGACTATTGCCCAGGCAAGGTTTATGGTTTAGGCATGCTTTTGAAATTTCGTATTCCCGGGAATCGCAACGGAGATTTTCTTCTTTAAATCTGAAAACTTCTGCATCGTCAATGTCGCCATGGAGAAGAAAATCCTTCATCAGAAAAGTACCAAAACTCAACAATGAAACCGGCCTGTTTCCTGCCACCAGGGATCCGGCCGGATATCTGGTGATTTAATCAGAAAAATGCCCTAAATTCTCAATATTTCAAGGGGACATTCGGACACATTAATTGGGTAAGTACCTTTTTGAAAATTTAATTTCCCATCAATTCTGTAAGCTTTATAAATATCGGCATTCCTTGTTGCCTTCCGGTTTTAAACCCTGATAAGTTTGCAAGTTTCCATAATCGACCTTGAAATTCCGATGTTGAATCTCTTCTGATGGAGTAAACCAAGTAACTTCTATTGACATCCGGTGAACCAGGATACCCTAATTCTAAGAGTTCCTTACGACTCATAATTACCGGTCCATCATCAGATAATTCAAAGATTTTATCCGTTGCAGTTTCTCCTGGTCCATAAAGCAATAAATAGGATGCCCCAACAATTTCTGGAGTAAGCCGAACTCCACCCCTTACATCAGATCCATATCGCAGATTGTATAATCGATTTTTCATTATCCAATCAAGATGAGCTTGATTTCTGAAGTAACCAACGACAACCGTTGTCTGGTCCGGAATTAGTTTTTTATCAGCGATAAACTCCGGCACGCGATCTCTGAATGCTTTTCCGGGTTCTTCTTTATGAATTTGAAATGAGCTTTCAGCCAACTTTTCACGTTGTGTTGTCCGATTAAGAAAATGCTTTAGTACCTCTTCTAAGAAAGACTCAAGTTGCTCCAATCCGGTATCCGCTACTTTAGGTCGAATAGCAAATGCACCTAGTCCCGGTATGATTTCATGAAATCCTCTGAAAGTCGGATGATCGCTATCATTACCGGGATACAGCACATACGCCCCTCCTGTTCGACGGATCGCATCGCGATAAGCGTGCATTTTCAACAAATCTGCATTTTTATAGTTTCCTTTAGCTTCTTCGATTTTTTCTTCAACGGCAGCCTTTCGCTCAACTTCTTCATCGGCAGTTTCTTTTCGAATATTTTCATGATCTACCACAATCGACTCTGGCTTATCAAAATCAGTATGATTACCCTCTTTATCAAAATTACTATCTCGAATTCCAGATTCGTCTTCCAATTCGTCGGGATCTGGACTCAGATCTTTCTCTGAAATAATCTGCGCTAGGCGATCAATCTTATATTTTGCATCGAAATGGATATGTACAATCAACTCTCGGAACTCTGCCTCTCTAATGGTTAATTCAGCTGGCCAAATCGAGAGTGTATAATCTGGTCTCAGAGTTTTAGTCCAGCTACCGGGTCCGGGATAGGTCTGTTCTCCTTTAAATGATCTGTTATAAGAAAATTGAACTCGCAAATTACGATTACCCCTCTTGAAAAAACCCAATACTGGTGTGTGTCGACCCTGGCGTAGTTGCAGTCCCAATCCATCCCGGGTTGCAACAATAAGCTGGTCAATGGACACCGGCTCCACTTCAAACATACTCTGAACCAGATCCAATAGCTCAAAGAAAAGCCAATACTCATAAAGAGTGGCTACATCGCGCTTGCCGGCCTCATATACATCTTCACCACCGCGCCATACCAGTTTAGCGGCAAGATCAAACATCAACCATGTGCGCAGAATCTCTCGGTACCCGCTCTTTCGTTGCAAAACCGGACTGTTCAGCCGGAGCGTAGCAGGTCGGGACACTTCACGAAACATTTGATGGTTCAGATACCGAGCTAAGGCATCCATTAATGCACCAGCCTCAATCTCTCGCCGCTTGTAGCCAGCACGCTCAAAAGCATCTCGACAATCCGTGCAGAATTTCAGATAAACTTCAAGAACATGCTTAATAAATCGGTTTTCGACAGTATCAACCGTTTCGGCTTTCCGTACACTCTGAACACGCATCGGTGCATCCATCATGCCATACTGTCTGGACAGATGGTGACCAGGTGGCAACTGGATTCGATTGGATACGGTCGCTATCTGACGAATCTCTCTGTTGCTGAACCGACGAATATTCCGCACATCCCTTTCCTCATCTTCATCACCCCAACGTGTTGTAGGGGATATCAACACTCTGGAGATGGATTCATCGAATGAATCCGATAGCAACAGTGACTGAATAAATGCGAATCGTTGAGAAATAGTTTGAGCGCTTGTGTCAAAATCTGGCTCATAATATTGTTTAACCGGTGCATTAAGCTGCAAAAGCAGATCTGTGCAGTGATTTGTGATACTCTCAAGCATGAAACGGTAGTCGGTGCGGTAATCTGCCTTAATCGATCGAACCTCCAAGTTTATTGGCCAACGCTCCATTGTGACGGAATTTTCAATTTTCAATTCAAGCGTACCCACAAAAATATTCGGATTTATACGACCCCTCTGACGATTTCTTTTTGACGTAATAACTATTTGGTCGTACTCGCAATTTAATCGGTAAGGATGATGATCCTCATCCGCTAATGTTAACTCATATTCGTATGTGTGGCCTTCCACCAATTGCCATGGCGACTCGCCATATTCGGTTGCCATCGCTTCATTAATGATAAACATTGGCGCATCACGTTCCTGGTCAATATTCAGACACAGGCCCTCCTTGATTTGCTCAAGTGGAACAACCAGTTTTTCTACCAGTTCAGACATTTGTTTTATGCTTCGGCATAACTAGCGAACCCATTTTCCATTGCATTTTTATGCATTCGAGTAATCTTTTCGAGTGACAGCGGGAATTTTACTTTTTGTTGGTTATAATTTGGCTCATCGTTTTCAAAAAAGTTCTTCCTAATATCAACACCTTCAACCACGCAAAATCCTGCCAGTGTGAGGAGGACTTTAGATAGTTTACTACGGGAGCCATGCAAGCGAGGTAGCAATTTCTGCATGATTGCAATATCGAGCTTCTGATTTGTTGTTAGGCGTCCATTACTCGGTAAGTCTCTTTCTAGCTGCCCCAGGTTTCCTATAAGCTTATATATTTCTGAGGCACTTCGGTACCCAAACTCGGCTCCTTGTTTTTGTAGTTCTTTGAAAAATGAAAGGAGAGTTGAATTATTTGTTTTTTCAAATGCAGCGACGTTAGGATTCGTGGCGAGATCCATGAAAGTTTCTGCCATCTTTGATCCCACTCCTTTTAGAACATCCAGATTTAGTCGTGGTGGTTCTTTCAAAAACTCTTCCATCTCCGTTGGAGATATTCGAAATTCTATCACGTTTGCACGATCTAGCACTTTTGGGCTGAACATATAAGTAGTTTCATCGATGTTCACCGTGCCGATAATGAACAGATTTTTCGGTATGAA
The DNA here is from genome assembly GCA_040905705.1 of Balneolales bacterium. GTDB lineage: Bacteria > Bacteroidota > Rhodothermia > Balneolales > Natronogracilivirgulaceae > JBBDQZ01. The sequence goes on along the minus strand of JBBDQZ010000054.1, from coordinate 8,528 downwards.
TATCTCATTGGGTATGGAATCATTTTCAGCTTTTGCGTCTTCCGATGCATATCGTTCACCGTTCGAGTAAAGTGGAATTGCCTCTCCCGACTCCATTGTGCTTAAAAAATCTGCAAAATAACGTTCAACATGGCTCAAATTCATTTCATCCAGAATTAAAAAATGAGGCAAATCTGAATAATTGATCGAATGAAGGATCAGACTGAGAACCCCACTGTCGGGCATGACATAATTTGAATCATCAAGAGCATTCGGATAACCCAGCAATGGTTCACGATTGGTCCAATCCGCGCCAACTGGAACCATTTTAAATTGATCTGGCGAATCACATAACCAAAGAGCAAAGCTCTGTGCCAGTTTGGATTTACCTGAGCCAGAAAGCCCACTACATATAACAAACTGCTTGGTAATAAGAGAAGCAATAAACCGGGTCACAAGTGTACTCGAAAATTTCAATCCAGCTGTACTAGCCTGAGTATTAAAAGAATGAGGGATCATTTCGTTCGATTCAAATAAATCATTTGATTTTTCTAGATCTTTCTTATGTGTCTTTTCTGAACTATTTCCCAAGTCTAGAGATTTATATTCATCAATAATCTGATTTAGATCTCGATCAATTTCATCCCGAGGAGGAAGATCATCAACATTGTAAACCTTGAATATAAAAGAATCCCCATAGCGATCTGGCTTACCTAAGTTATTCTGAGCGAAATACTCCTTGATTTTGATAGGCTCGTTTAATTCCCATTCATTTTGAGGCTTATTGGTTTCACTTACCCCATATGCCAAGATTAACAATCCTTTATTTCGGTAGTAAAGATAAACAGGGTAAATGCCATCAAGCGTTTTTTGTTGTTCTCCCAAAAAAGAGATCCATGGTATTTTTGCAACATTACCCTGCCCAAAACTTACCTTAACTTTCAACCCTCGATATTCTTTTTCATAGTGATTTGTTCTTAAATCACCAGTTTTACTTTGCTCAAAAAACTTGATTAATTCTGAATAGAAGCTCATAGTTAAAGATGTCAGATTATTTAGTAGATAACTCTATCAATGCTACATTTTAAAAAAATCTTACGCATTATAATAAACAAATTGCTCATGGATTCCCCTACATCGTCTTCTCCAGCCGATCACGAAAGTACTTCTCCAGCGCTTTGTCCGTAAAATAAACGCAGCAGCCTTTCATACCGCGGGTCAGGAGGATGCGGTAAATGTTGCGGATCATCCGGCACATGCTTTCGGGATCGTCGCGCAGGCCCTGTTTGCCTTTACTGTCGCGGTAATCTTCCCACTTGCTGTAATACTCGCCGTAAGGAATACCGGTCGCCCGGTAGGCTTCGCCTTCATCGGCGGCATAGCCGACCTCCCCGTATTCAATCGTGGCCGGTTCATAGGACTCCTCATCCGGCACATCATCAAACAGGCTTCTGCTTTCCATTTGATTTCGATCCAGAAACCGGTATTTCAGATCATCGCCAATCAGCACACCCACATAATCAAATTCGAGTCCCTGCGCGGTGTGCACGCATCCAACCTGTCCCAGGCCCTCTTCCTCGATCGCCCAGGTTGAACCCAGCTTTCGCGAGTTCCAGGGCATGGCAAAGTCGTGTTCAGGAATCGATACATCCGGAACCTCGGCATCCGCATTCCCCTCCTTTACAGAGGTCCATTTCCAGGCGTATCCGGCCAGCACCCGCGCCCTGTAACCCTGCGAAGCACGTTCATTAACCCAATCACGCACCTCGTTCGGAGTCCCGGCAATACGGAACTCGAAACGCTCTTTGTCCCATCCGTCGAAGTTGCCCGTATCACGGATATCCAACACGTCGTTCACCCAGTTGACATATCCATCCGCCCCCGAACAGCGGAACTGGGTGGCCAGCTCCAGCTCGATAATATCGGCCTTGTGTGATTTGGCCACCCTCCGGACTTCCGAAACTGCTCCGATGTCCTCCGGACGGATTACCTGATCGTCGTCAATGAAAAAGATGCTCACCTTTGCGGCACTGACGATATCTTCCACCTGATTATCTCCCTGATACATGAACGCGGATTTGTTCTTCAGCCGGTGCGCCTCATCCACTACGATAATATCGAAGGTGTTCTCCGGCGTATCCACATACCGGCCGGATCCGGTAAGAAGGTGTTTGGCCCTTGCCCCGTCACGGCCTCCGGCCAGCTTGTCCAGCATCACTTCGCGAAATGCAGCATTCGGAGCCACAAAAAACACATTTTTCCGCTTTTTCAGAAATCCCCCAAGCAAACTCATGGAAACCACGGACTTCCCGGTACCGGGTCCGCCATTTACCAGAATCACCGTTTTCTTTTGAGCATTCAGTCCCCTCTCCAGTGCCAGTTCATAGGTGACCTTCTGCTCATCGATCAGATGAAACTCCCTGTTGCCTTTGAACAAACCGAGGACATGGTCCACCAGCTGCTTGCTCGGCCGTATGTTGCCGGATTCGATATCATACAGGATATCCATGCCGGAGCCGCGCCCCACATGTTCACGGAGAAACCGCCCCAGCTTTTCGTAGTCATCTTTAAAGTAAATCGGAGCATTATCGATCGACTCGCTATATATCGGGTCCGCAAGGGGTTCGGGATGACTCCGGCTGTAATTGTGCAGGTAAGCACATGCGTAGGGAATGAGCTTCTTTGTATAGACGTTTTCATTGAAATCCGACAAAAATCCCTTGTACGAGGATGCCTGATAGGAAGGGTGCGTCACATACTGCTTATAATAAGGTGTAAGAACGAGATCCTTTTTCGATGTACTCTCCGCCGCGGCCCACTGCTTCAGTTCAACGATGATGAATTTTTTATTGCCCGCCTCGTCACGTCCGGAAACGATAAAATCGATACGTTTGGAGGTGGACGGCAGCTTGTATTCGATCAGTACCCCGCAATCACCGGGGATGCCGGATCGTTGCAGCACCCGGTCCATGTACATGAGTGAATTGTGCCACGACAGATCTTCGCCGTGATGAAACCGGGTTTTTCCGGTCTTTGCGTAAAACGCTTCCTTGATACGGTCCGCGATCCGGTTCGTGTCCACATCCTGCATAAACCCCTCGCTGGAATTTTTGTAGATAATCATGGGTCAGGTTGTGTGTGGATGATCAAAAGGTTGTGTTCCGGGGATTATTTCCTGATACATTTGCTATAAATCTTTTCATAGTTCGGTGTATTTGCGGGCGGTTCCTTTCGCTTTTTCGACCGGGTATTTGGTATCGTTCTTTTTGATTTTCTCCAGGACGATCTCCTTAACGTCGAAATCGTACTTTGCCGCCAGCAGAAAAGCATACGCAAAGATGTCGGCCAGTTCCTCTCTGACCTTTTCTTTCGATGCATCCTCGGGGTTTTTCCACAAAAACTGCTCGAGCAACTCCCCCGCCTCCACATTCAAGGCCACCGCCAAATCCTTGGGATTGTGGAACTGCTCCCAGTCGCGGTCGTTCCGGAATCTGATCAATGCCTCAATTATCTCTTCCATGGAATAAGGATATTTTTTTTAATAGGATAGCGATATGAAATGATAAATTGGACGTTGCGATATTCAAGCTAATTATTCTCCTGTTTACATTACAATACAAAATGGCTTGCAAACCCCATAATGAACTTTATGACCATTTAACCTGATCCTTAGCCTGATCGCCAATCTCCTGAAATCGCTGAACAACCCGGCTGTGCAGGGCGCCATCGCGGGTTTCGATAAAAATGGATCATTACAAAGTGAGCGATCAAGAAGTATACATTGAAAAGGGTTCAGTCCTTTTTAGGAAAGGCCTCTTTAACCCTTTCTAAATACCAATCAGATACTTCCAGAAATTGCTTCAGATTGTTGCCTCGGGTCAATATTGCAAACTTTATCCCGGGCCTTTTATGAATGTCGCTTTTTTGAAGTGATATGCCATCAATCAATTCTCCGCTTTTGTCTATAAAGAATATTCCCGAAGCCATAGCAGAGCCTCAAATAATTTAATATCGGACATAACCGTATATACCTTCGGCAAGTCCGGGTTTCCCGAATGGATATATAATCCATTTTCTTGTTCAGAATAATAAATATTTCATAAGCGTGCGCGATTATTATGACATAGCCGGGTTAATGGTCACCCATCCGGATTAATTGATTGAATTTATAATGAATTCATCGAAAGCCTGGAATATGTGAACGGGGTGACCAATGAGCTGGAACTGGTGCCGGAAGGGTTTTAGCTGCGGGCGTCTGATTGGAAACGGCATCGCTGTTCACTGGGTAACCCTTGAGGAAGATCTTTCCATTCAACGGACTTTATTGGCAGAGGATCCGCTTCACAGGGTTTCATAGATTGTTATTGTGTCTCACCGGTTATGAACTACAACTATAGCGTATCAAAATACGCTATATATGATACACAAAAACCCACTGTGCCTCAGTAGCTCCTTAAAAATTGTGCACCTCTTTAAATCGCTGAATAACCCGCACGTGAATTAAATTTTTACCCCTTGTTTTAAATAAAAAGATTCATTATTTAAATTTTAGTCTTGTTTCTTAAATAACAAGCTTTCTTATTTAAGTTTTGTATGAAAAAATTTAAAGCGGGTACCTGGCTTAATCAGGGATATTATAAAAGCTTTGACCCTTCACGCATTCAACGTCGGTGGCATCTGGATGATAGCGGCGTTATTAACTTGCTGAGCAAGGCGGACCGCCAGCTGGGGCGACTGGATATGTACTCGGAGTACATCCCCAATATCGACCTGTTTATCAGCATGCATATTACCAAAGAGGCTACCCAGAGTTCGAAGATCGAGGGAACGCAAACCCGTATCGAAGAAGTCCTGATGGAAAGAAACCTCATTTCTCCGGAAAAACGGGATGACTGGGAGGAGGTTCAAAACTATATCGAGGCTATGAACAGCGCCATCAAAGAACTGCATAATACGCCATTCTCATCCCGCCTGATCCGTAGTACGCATCGTATGCTGATGCAGGGCGTCCGGGGAGCGGACAAACAACCTGGCGAGTTTCGCAAAAGTCAGAACTGGATCGGCGGAAATTCGGTCAGTGATGCCGTTTTTGTACCACCGATCCATGAAACTATACCGGAACTCATGAGCGATCTTGAAAAGTTTGTACATGACGATGAAACCGGGCTTCCGGACTTGATCAAGATCGCGGCCATGCATTATCAGTTTGAAACCATCCACCCGTTCCTGGATGGTAACGGCCGTGTGGGCCGATTGTTGATCACGCTCTACCTGGTCCATTGCGGTATTTTAAAAAAGCCGTTTTTGTATTTGTCCGATTATTTTGAAAAAAATCGTCTCGAGTATTACGACAACCTGACCCGGGTCCGGGAAAACAATGACCTGGATCGATGGATACGTTTTTTCCTTTCCGGAGTAATCGAAACGGCCAAAAGCAGTATTCGTACCTTTGACGGTATTTTACAGCTTCAGAAAAAAACCGATGAAGCTATTCGGTCGCTGGGTGCCCGGGCCGGCAATGCCCAAAAAGTAGTCTTGTATCTGTATAAACATCCGCTGGTTTCGGCAGGCGAAGTGAGCATGGCGGCGGATGTCTCCATGCCAACCGCCTACAAGCTCATCCGGTTGCTTGAAGAGTTGCAGATATTACAGGAGATTACCGGTACAGTACGCGGAAGATTATACATATTCAGGGAATATGTAAAACTTTATAGTTCATAAGGGAGGTATCCCTTTTCACCTCCCGATTTTTTTCTTCAGGTTATCTACGAATTCCTGCAGATCGCCGGGGTCCATGCCCGCTTCCCGGGCCACGGCCTGAATATTCGGTTTCCGTCCTGCATTGATGTCCGGAATGAGTTTTTGCAGGGCTTCATTGACGCGTCCGGACTCTTCTTTTTCTTCCTCGGTCTCCCGGGGAAAATATTTTTCATAGGGGATTACAGGGTCTTTCGATTTCAGAATCTCGTTGGCCGTTGCATGCATGGCCGGGTTGACCCGGAAATCGGCTTCAACCGAAAGCTCGTATCCGCATTCCACCAAAGCTTTCACCAGCCGGTCAAATCCGTCATCCGAAAATGCCGATAGAAACAGCACTTTTTTGCTTTCGTTGTAGTAGGCTGCGGCAAAATGGGGAAACGTATCCCATCCATTCAATCCGAGGCGATAGACGCCCTTTGCATATTCGATTTTAAATGCCTGATCAAGTTCGCCGGTATGGAACGAATCGTCCTCGTATTCCGCAATCGTATAGACCGTTTGTATATTTTCGTGAAAAACCAGGGGATATTGAGAGCCGCAATACAGCATCATGTAGGGGACAGGGTCTTTTTCCACCTGCGTCATCGGTTCGCGGGCTTCCTCAAGATCCAGCCGGGGATAAAGACGATGGGTGAAGTAGCAGATGTCGTCGAATTCCATGCCACGCAGCGGGACAATCGTACCGTAGGTCTGCCAGCAAGCTCCGTTCCAGGAAATAAGATTGAACCAGAGGGGGACCGGACCAGACTGCAGCTCCTGCGTCGTGCCGGGGGAGTACAGCAGATAATGCTCGCCCTCAAACACATCCTCCATGGTATAAAAATCCTTTGCCGGCGAATCGATGATTTCGCTAAACAAAAACCGCCATGGATGCTCTTTGAGCAGCTCCATCCAGCTCTGCTGCGCGCTGTCGAGCCGGTCCATGGCGCTGTGACCGGCATATCTTTGGATCAACCCGTCTTTCCGGAATATTCTGTGTGCCATGTACTGCGCCATGGCCATGCCGTACCACCCATCGGGCATCTTTTTCGTGATGTGCCGGTACCGCGAAAGCGCGACCTTCGCTTTTTTGTCCGATTTGTCCTTTTCAGCGGCATAGTGAAGCAAAAACTCATCGACCACCGAGTTCGTCAGTACGGAATTGAATTCGCACAGTTCTTTGATTTTTTTGTAATCGGCCATAAGTAAGGAAGTGTTTTTTTTGGCATTTCTTCCCGGTATTCAGGAATCGGTTTGCATGGGTTTCAAGAGACGGTTTGCATCGGGACTAAGTTATCCAATTTCAGAATTAAAGGTAACTTCTGATCCAGCTACGCAGCGATACGCGGGGAATAAGCATATTGCAAAAACCGGATAAGATATAATGGTGAAAATTGTGTCTGTAAGGAATCCGGAAGTACGGTGTCAGTGACTTGAAGTATTATCACATTATCATGAATAACCCGCCAATTACTCAATGATAATTCAAATTCGCTTTCTGAATATTCCAGTACTATTCATCAATTCCTTTTCCGGATGCCAACCGTCCTGAAATCCAAAGGATATCGCTTTTTTTTCTTCAGTAATGAAGGGTACGAACCCATCCATATTCACGTTGAAAGTGGAAACGGTTATTGCAAGTACTGGATCAAACCTGTTATACTTGCTTATGCAACCGGATACAGTTCAACGGAGTTAAATAAAATCAAAAAGCTGATTGAACAACATATCACCCTGATTGAATCTTCCTGGAATGAGCACTTCGGTTAATATAAAAGCCCCGCGGGCAAAGGATCTCCGGTTTTCGGATCAAAAAATGGTGATTCTGCTGGAGGATAAGCGGGAGCTTGCCGTCCCACTCGAGTGGTTTCCGAAACTGCTCCGTGCCGGCGATGCCGATCGAAACAACTGGCGACTGATTGGAAACGGCATCGGCATTCACTGGGAAACCCTGGATGAAGACTTGTCGGTGGAACACCTGCTGCATGACGGTAAGCCCGTATCGAAACAGTAAAAACTCTTTTTCTTCAATTGTCAGGTTCTTGCTGGCTGCGCTGCTGTAAGCTTTCGATTTTCCAGCCACTCCCGGTGTTACAGATCATTTACGGTAACGCCTTTTGCCCGGGCACGCAGGCATAGGAATGCAGTTCCATATCAGGAACGTATCGGGGAGGAGTGGTCATATTCTCGATTGAGTTTTAACCTGAAGTGTCCAGACAATCCCCGGCAGTGCACACGCGGATCAGTGAGTGCCGGAAATCACGCAGATTCCTCGTGATAATCGCCTCTATGTTTCCGGCCTCAAGCGCGGCAAAATGCTGCACACCATCCTCAAGATCCTTGAAATCCGACCGCAGGGCCATCGCGACAGCTCGATGCGAGACCGGAATGATGTGTACATAGTTCATCATACCGGCAATGGCCTTGCGCGCGATCTTCGCATCACCGTATTTGTTGAGCATATACCATGCCGTGGTGATGCTTATAGCAGTGGTGTGCAAACGAACCTGCTTCTTTTCGGCTTGCTCAAATAAACGAAGGGCCTCCCAGTGATACGGCTTGCGACGTGCCAGTATGTCGATCAGAATGTTGGTATCTACAAATAAATCCGTCATTAAAGGGTTGCGTGTTATGTTACTGGATTACGGAGCTACTCAGCCTGGTTACAAGTGGTGTTCAGTTCGGTTTCCGGCGAGAATTCGGTGGCGATTAGCCCGGTTACCTGTGGCGATCAAGCCGAAGAACCCGCAAGGTTTCCTTTTCATCGAAGTCGTCCGGCACGCGCACAACCCCGTAGAAGGTGGCGAATT
>JBBDQZ010000053.1:0-94941 GCA_040905705.1 Balneolales bacterium | reverse complement strand
ATGGCAGGCCTATAAATAATAAATGGCGGATCGCGAATCTCTGGAAAATAAAATACCAATTTCACAAATGGTTCACTAATCTTCACACATCAATGATGTAACACAGGTTGTATTTACAATATATCTTCCCAGTTGCATCCCCGTGAAAGATGGTTCATGGGTCGGGCCAGGCCCTGGATGACCGGGCAAACAACTGTGGCCCCTGCAAGTCGTTCAGTGACTTTATAAGCGATATTTGCGGTTTCCAGATTGTTGTCCGCAAGAAAAGCAGCAGCCTTGACAGTCCGGATATCTCCGGACTCACAAAATGCAATACGTTTCTTATTCAAACCTGCTTTATACCTTAACTGATTAATAATATCCATAATAACCTGTTTTCAATACGTAATACCCTACTCCCAAATGCCGGATCGTCATTCATTGATCTCAATCCCGGACAAGCAAAATATCCCTGTTTCCGTAAACCCGTGAATTTTGTGCGCGGTCGTGAAGCCGTCTGGATGTAAACGGTACATTTCGTTGCAGATATTGCTCGATTTCCGCAACCGATTGGGCCCCTTCCTGCAAGGCTCTGAAGTAATACCATGTGAAAATATCATATGGGTAACTGTTGCGGCCATTGTTTACGGCATACGTTTCAGCATGCTGGCCGGGCTGTGCCGCCCAGAAGACAACACTTGTATCGGATCGGCTTGTTATAGAATCCGAAAGTTTATCCAGGCTGTCCCCGGATAATCGAGCGGTCGGTTCATCCGTTTGGCCGAAGACAGAACCGCGCGACAAATCTGTATCCATAACCATTACCAATTGACGGCTTCTTATGTTTTCAAGGGTAGTTGTAATTTCGTCAAAGGGTATAGTTCGTTCGTTGATCTCTGCGGGATCATAATCCACCGGAAGCAGATAAAGCCGATCATCGGCATCGGTAAATGCATGGCCATAATAATAGAAAAAAAGATCGGATTCATCGAGTGACAGATACCTGCCTCCGATCATCAGCGAGTCACTCTCCTGCAGTAATCGTTCCATTTCCCGGGCTGTCATATTCTCAAATACACGAATATTATCAGAATAATACCCAAGCACACGATTCAGATACAGTGCCGCCAATGCACCGGTTCGTGAAGCATTGGGAAGATTTCTTACCGGTTGACGGTATTCGCCATTGATAATTATAATGGCAATTCCTTCAGGATTGGTCCTGGAATGATCCGGAAGATTTCGTTCTATCTCGATATCCCCGAATACCGGTTGATCTGGTGAAATAACAAGATCGTTGATATCAGTCTGATCGGCAATTTGCCAGATTTTCCGTGCCTCATCTTTTCGGATGTACGCCGCGGTTCCGTTTTTCATCACCCGATACCAGTTATCATCTATTTCACTCAAAAAAGGAAATCTGCTTTCGGTACCAACATGACTTATAATGTTATTGTTAAGATTAGCCGGAGCGGTCCTAACCGGCACATTGGATTCGGTAATTTCCACAAACTCGTACATGAAATCCGTTAACTGGTAGGTTTGTTCATAGGAAATTTGTTGATAGCGGAAATGTACTTTCAAGCTTGTCGTGTCGTGTTCAGACAATTGCCGGATACCGGACTCTTGTCCCAGGTGAACGGAAACCCTGTTATCTGTAAGTGGTATAGGCTTATCGGAGACTAAAGATTCGGCTCCACGGGTTATGGATAGCTGAACTTCGGCATCTGAAGATAAAGCAGCCGGAATAGTATCATAATGAATGTAACTGTCCGCTCTTTTTATGATTTGCTGTTCGCCGGTCGGCCGCGGTTCTCCTATCGGTTTCATCGACATTAATGATGCCGTTCCGATCCCGAGTGCAGCCAGGTTCAGCATTGCCTGCTCCTGGTCTGAAAGACGATCGGCACCGACAACGGACGAATTAGCAAGATAGAGTCCCATGCCCATACCGGCCAGGCCAAATGAAAGATAGGTGTACCTCGGACGATATCTTTGAATAAATCTGCTTGAGACCAAATTGCGATTGTAGCGCAAAGTACGCCTGTTCACAAGATCAAGTGAAAGGGTTGGATTTTGTGCCTCCGGAGTCACCACCGGCTGAAAAAACATCTGTTCTGAGAGAACTTCTTCTGAATCCGGATCCTGTACCGGTTCTGTCCCGGCCATCCATGCAGAAGTTGTGCATCCTGAAATCATGACAGCAAAAAGGAACATCCCCGACAAAAGAAGATTATTCCAACGAAAAAAAATATCAAATATATACGACATGTAAAGAGAACAAATACCGTTTAATTAGTTGCAATCTTCGGAAGATTTGCTATTTTGAAAATAAATTATTATTAGCAATACAATAGTATAGGGATAGCAAAAAACTATAAAGTATTTGCAACGTGAAGTACGAAAGTTAAAACTAATATTAACTATTTCATAAAATCGTGGAACTATGACTGAAAAAAACACATCAGGTATGCAATCATTAATGTCTGAGTCCCGTATTTTTCCCCCGCCGGATCATATCCGGAATAATGCCCGGATCAAAACGATGGAAGAGTATCAGGAAATGTGGAACCGTTCCATCAATGAACCCGACAGGTTCTGGTTGGAACAAGCCGGGGAGCTTGACTGGTTCAAAAATCCGACCAAAGCCCTCGAATACACCTGGAAAACTAAAAAAAGGATCATTGAACATACCTGGTTTGCTGATGGTGAATTAAATGTCTCCTATAACTGCCTTGACCGTCATCTCGAAACTCCCATAGCAAATAAAACCGCTATTCTCTGGCAGGGTGAGGAGGACAGCGCTGTTAAAAAATACACTTATAAAGAGTTGCACAAGGAAGTCTGTCAGTTTGCCAATGTATTAAAGGCCAGGGGCATCCAAAAAGGCGACCGGGTGGCGATTTATATGCCCATGGTTCCGGAACTGGCCATAGCCATGCTGGCTTGTGCACGGATTGGAGCTATTCACTCGGTTATCTTCGGTGGTTTCAGTGCCGATGCAATCAAAGATCGTGTCAACGATTCTGATTGCAAAATGCTCATTACCTCGAATGTCTCGATACGAGGGGGTAAACGTATACCTTTAAAAGATATTTCCGACGAAGCACTGCAGAGCTGTCCTACGATAGAAAACGTGATCGTCGTTAAAGTCAATGACATATCCTGCAATATGAAACCGGAACGTGATCATTGGTATCACGAAGAAATGACAGAGGTCGATTCCGACTGTCCGGCTGAAAGCATGAATGCTGAAGATCCACTTTTCATTCTCTATACCTCAGGTTCGACCGGCAAGCCCAAAGGTGTGGTTCACACTACCGGCGGATACCTGCTGCATGTGGCATTGACCCACAAACATGTCTTCGACATTCAGGACGGCGATATCTACTGGTGTACCGCCGATATCGGATGGGTGACCGGGCATAGTTATATCGTATACGGGCCTCTTGCCAATGGCACAACCAGTCTCATGTTTGAAGGTGTACCGACCTATCCGGATCCCGGCAGATTCTGGCAGGTATGTGACAAATTCAAGGTAACCTCGTTTTACACTGCTCCTACAGCCATTCGTGCTCTGAAACGGGAAGGAGATGAGTGGGTAATGAAGTATAAACTGGATTCACTCAGGATACTGGGAACCGTGGGCGAGCCGATTAATCCCGAGACCTGGATGTGGTACTATAACAAGGTCGGGCGAGCCCGTTGTCCGATCGTGGATACCTGGTGGCAAACCGAGACCGGCGGCTTTATGATTACCCCCCTGCCCGGCCCCATGACACTCAAGCCCGGCAGCGCATCGCGTCCGTACTTCGGCGTCGACCCGGTGATATTGCGGGATGACGCAACAACATGCGATCGCAATGAAGGTGGCAAACTGTGCATCCGCAAACCCTGGCCGGGCATGATGCGCACAATGTGGGGCGATCACGACCGGTTCATTGATACCTACTTCACCATGTTTGACAATATTTACTTCACAGGTGACGGTTGCCGGATTGACGAGGACGGTGACTACTGGTTGATGGGACGTATCGATGATGTCGTTAATGTCTCCGGCCATCGAATCGGTACCGCTGAAGTCGAGAGTGCACTGGTCAGCCATGCAAAAGTGGCCGAGGCGGCCGTCACTCCAATTCCGCACGAAATCAAAGGCCAGGGCCTTTACGCCTATGTTACACTCCTAGAAGGGGTGGCCGAAAGCGATGACCTCAAAAAAGAGCTGATCACGCATGTTCGCAAGGAGATCGGCCCTATTGCAGCTCCCGAAGCAATTCAATTTGCACCATCTCTGCCTAAAACCCGATCAGGCAAGATAATGAGGCGAATTTTGCGCAAAATTGCTGAAAAAGACACCGGCAATCTGGGAGACATCACAACACTGGCCGATCCAAGCGTGGTTGATCATCTAATCGCCGGCCGAAAGAAATAAAGCATAAAGTCTTATTTATCTAACACGTAGTTCGGGTGGGTGTGTCCAAAAAGATACATCCCGCCCTGTTTTTATTATTTGCTTGTACTGCACTTCTTTTGCAGAAATTATTGCACTGAATTCGACATAAAAGGCTTAAATATTATTGTGAGGGGTAAAAATATGTCTAAAAAAAAAGTAATGAATCGATGGTGGGTTGTTGTCGGAGCACTGGTTATTCAGGTCAGCCTGGGCGCGGTATATATCTGGAGTGTTTTTCAGTCGCCACTTCTTGAATATTTCCCAACCTGGACTGAATCCCAGGTAACTATGCCGGCACAGATAGTTCTGGCTTCATTCGCGATTGCTGTCATTTTCGGAGGACGCATACAGGACCGGCTTGGCCCCGGGATCGTTGCCACGACAGGTGGCATCATTCTTGGATCCGGACTTATATTAGCCCGTTTTGCTGAATTTTTTGAGCCTTCCGTTGCATTGGCATGGCTGATTTTTACTTATGCTATACTCGGGGGTATCGGTATCGGAGCTGCTTATGTTTGTCCCATTGCCACCTGCGTCAAATGGTTCCCCGACAAACGTGGATTGGTGACCGGACTTGCAGTAGCCGGATTTGGTGCCGGAGCTTTTTTCTTTGCCCCGCTGGGACGGGCCCTTACTTGCGGTGATTCCTATACCCTGTTGGGTATACCATTTTTTAATGTGCCACAGGTTGGAGTCTTCAATGCTTTTATGATATTGGGCGTTATCTTTTTTGTGATTGTGGTTGCCGGGGCTCAGTTGTTGCGCAATCCTCCGGATGGATACAAGCCTGAAGGATGGAATGCGCCGGACGTTTCCAAAGCGGCCGGGGCGGCCGGAAAAACAGATTATACTCCCGCTGAAATGCTGAGGTCTCCCGCCTTCTGGCTGCTGTGGGTTACCTATCTTGTCGGTTGTACAGCCGGCCTTCAGGTGATCATGAAAATTTCTCCGATTTGGCAATCCTTTTCCTTCGGATCGATGCCATCCCCAATCTCATATTCAACCTATCTCAGCGTTACGGCTGCCGGAGCCTCGGCCGTCTCCATATTGGCCATATTTAATTCCTTCGGCCGCATACTCTGGGGGAAAATTTCGGACATGATAGACCGCAGATACGTACTCGCCATCATGTTTCTTCTTTGTGGCATCGCCATGCTGATGCTTGATTGGCTGCAGCTCTTTCCTTTATATCTGATTGGCATCAGCATAGTCGGCCTCTGTTTCGGCGGCTATCTTGCTGTATATCCTGCCATAACCGCTGATTTTTTTGGCACAAAAAACATCGGCGCAAATTATGGATGGATGTTCACTGCCTACGGTGCCGGCGGAATATTCGGCCCTTATCTGGCGGCCAGACTGATGCGGGTTGTGGAATCAGTACCTTATAACACGTTATGCCCAAAAGGTACCCCGATAGAAGCATTATTTACTGTAGGGGATTACCGGCTGGCATTCTGGATCTCAGGTATTGCCTGCCTGGTCGCGGCTCTCGTTGTTATTCAGATAAAACCACATATGCTAAAAAAACAGCCTCGGTAAGATCCGCCGGATCGGAATACGGCATGTCAATAATATCATAACAGATTCACCGTACTGAATTATTGAATCGCTGTTTCATATGCTGGTTCATATCGGGTATATCACAATACCAACCGGATTCACCGGCTGGTATTCCTACCCGAATAACCTGTCGATGTCTATATATTTATCGGCCATCTGAGAGAGGAGTTGAACCAACTCCTTGTTTTCACTAGTGAGAAGCGTCTCCAGACGGCCTATCTTCCTTGCGGCATTGAATGTATCCATAGCAACCAGCAATAACGGAATATGTTTTTCATTGGCAAGAGAAATAATATTGGAAGGCGGTAAAATATTATTGGTCAACAGAACCCCTACAGCATTACTTTCCAGGGCGGCGAGGATCATATCGCTGCGATCCCCACTGGTGATCAGAAACTTGTTTTCCTTGTTGAAAAGTGGATTCCTTAGAGATTCTCCCGTTGACATGGCACCAACAAAAATATTTTTTATAGTTTGGCCCATTCCCTTTTCGCCTGCGATAACTTTAGCATAGAGCCTCTCGGCCAGATAACTTACACTGTAAGTGGAAAGCTGTTCTTTATAGGGAAGAATACCCAGGACATTAAATCCCATATTTTTAATATCCTTGAGATACAGACTCTCGAATTCATCTACATCATTGACCTTGTTTATGATCACAAATGTGTTTTTGATATCCTTTATGTCGATATTTCTTTTCGTGAAGGTAAGGGCATCAATAATAGACTCATCCTCACCGCTGACAATCATTACCAGTGAGGAATCTGTGTATCGAGCCAATGACAGCGGATCGAGTCTTAGCGACGCACCGTAAAAGATATCCTTCCCGGCCTCAATGAATACACCCTCTCTGTCCTTCCCAGCCTTTACTACAAGTTCGCCTACTGCTTGACTTATGGTATCATTGTCATACATGTATCGTAATTTGGAGTGGTCGAAACCAAGTGTGATACCTTCAGGTTCCTCGGCAAGTCCGAACAGATCGACAATAAGGTTCGAATCGTAATCCCGGTTTCTTTTTCTTTTGTATATCAACCTGTCGCCCAACGGTTTAATATATCCGTACCTGTTGTTCAGAGCTGCCATGATCCCAATCAGGACGGACGTTTTACCGGAACCTTTCTGCATCGATGCAAAAACCGCACTTTTCATTATTCAATCTCCTTGTTTTCTTAATAATATTCTGATGTCAAGAGCTTTGTTTCCTTCAGACTCTTCATAAACCACTACGGGATTAATTTCTATATCCGTAATTCTGCCACAACCGGAAAGGATGGCTCCCACTTTGAGAATGATATCCGTTACACCGTTGATATCCTTCTTTTTCTCTCCCCGTACCCCAAGTAAAAGTGAATACGACTTGATCTCCCGGAGCATCCGCCCAGCCTCTTCAGCGTCCAGAGGGTATGACCGGAACGCAACGTCTTTTAAGACCTCGACATAGACCCCGCCAAGCCCGCACATAACCACAGGTCCAAAAGCTGCGTCTCTGACGGCACCTACAACCATTTCAAGGCCTGGCCTGACCATTTCCGCTATCTCTACGCCCGTAATATGCGCCCGGGAATCATACTCCCGGCAGTTTTTCATTATTGCCTCGTAAGCTTCGATGACCTCCTCCCTGTTTTCAAGGTCAAGGGCCAGGCCCCCCGCATCGCTTTTGTGAATAATATCTTTAGAAACGACTTTCATGACTACCGGATAGCCAATTGAATTGGAAGCATCTATGGCTGCTTGTATATCTGTGGCGATCATGCTTGCAGGAATTTGTATGCCCGATGCATTCATGACCGCCTGCGCTTCATCTGCAAGCAGAAATGAACGGCCATCGGCCATAGCCTTGTCAATAACCGTGTTTATTTCCTCGAAGTTGATATCCGGCTTGTAATCCTCTGTTCTGGGCCTGTTTTTAAATTCGCTGTATCTATACAATGCGCCCATACAGGAGACAGCCGGCTCCACATCACGAAATACCGGGAGGTTCTGCCGGTTAAGTTCATGAATCGCTTTTTCAACAGATTCACCCCCCACAATCGCATAGGAGACCGGTTTCTTCGATTGCAAATGTTGTTCATAAGTCGACCGCACCATGGGGACAAGATTATCTGAATCAAAAACAGCTGTCTCACAATACAGGGTGAGGGTGGAATCAATATGTTCACATGCGACCGGTGCAGTGAGTGCCAACTTGTAATCACCCGCCCTGGCACCCCCTGTAATATCTATGGGATTTCTGGTGGAACCGAATGATGGAGTGGCTTTCTCAAAATATTCCTGAAGTACACGCTGGTCGTCAAACAGCTCAATATTATACTTTTCACAGGCGTCTGTGGCCAAAACACCAATACCTCCACCGTTTGTCACGATAACCGTATTTTTTCCGGATGGTTCCGGTGCGAAAGAAAGAAACCGGCACCAGTTGAATGCCTCTTCAAGGCTTTCCGCTCTGAGTGCTCCGCATTGTTTAATGACCGAATCAAAAATAGCATCAAGTCCGGCCAGGGAGCCGGTATGAGAGGCGGCCGCCATGGCACCCCGTTTGGACCGGCCCGCTTTTATGATAATAACCGGTTTTTTCAGTGCTGTTTTTCCAAGTACCTGCAATAGGCGTTCGCCCTCTTTGACGCCTTCTATATATATCAGGATCACCCTGGTTTTTTTATGATCCCCCAGATATTCAAGAAGTTCAGCCTCATCGATATCACATTTGTTCCCCGTCGAGACAATCACGGAAAGGCCCATATTATCCACAACCGTCCTTCCGATCATCGCTATTCCAAGAGCCCCGCTCTGGGTTAGAATCGCTACATTCCCCTCCTTTATCCTGGTCGCGGAAAAGGTCAGATTCATGGATGATTCGGCAGAAAATACTCCGAATATGTTGGGGCCTAACACTCTCATCCCGGCCGACTTTGCAATACGTACAATTTCGTATTCTTCCTTGTGATTACCAATTTCAGAAAAGCCTGAACTGATGATCTGAATATTTTTCACGCCTTTTTCTGCACAATCACGAACAGCATCAAGGCAATATTTTGCAGGAATGGCCAAAGATGCCACATCGATATCACCCTTAATTTCCTTGAGCGATCTATATACCGGGCATCCCAGAATCTCGCCTCCGGCCGGATTCACCGGATATATGCGGCCTTTATATCCACCGGTGATCAGATTATTCAGAATAGTGTACCCGATTTTTCCGGGGTTATGCGAAGCTCCAATAATGGCAACCGACTCAGGCTCAAACAGACACTTGATATGCTCACTCATGTTTCCATTCACCAAATCTCATTATCAATTCGTAAACGCCGTTCTCAACTTTTTTTTCCATATCAAAACCCATTTTTTCAAAGACCCTCACCATCGCTTTGTTATTTAACAAAACCTCTGCTGTGAAGCCTTCCATATTATCGCTAACCGCAATTTCGCTCAGGTATCTGAGCATATCCGTGGCTATGTCTTTATTTTGATAATCATCTCTTACCGCGAATGACACTTCCCCCATTTTACCGTCCGGATACTTGTTAATTTGTCCCATACCAACCACTTCTTCTTTGCCTCCTTTCTCTATACATGCAAGCAGGGTAAGCTCCCTGGTATAGTCTATAACAACAAACTCCTGCCTGCGCGAATGAGGAATATCCATACGCGTTGACATGAAACGTCTTTTGAAACTTTCATCAGACAACGAGTAGAAGAAGTCCTTGACAAGGGGTTCATCATTGATTCTCACCGGACGAAAGTGAAGAAACATACCGGATACACTCTCCCTGTACTTTTCTATATGCTCGGGATATTCACCTTTCTTTCCGGGTATATAGGCCTGGTCTTTGTAGATGAGATTATATTCTTTTGCTTTTTCAATAAGTTCTGCCCTGAATTTGGGATGAGCAATAGAAATGATATCCATGGCCCTCTCACGGATGTTTCTTCCATGCAGATAGGCGGCTCCGAACTCCGTTACGATATAGTTTATGTCCCCCCTGTTAAGGGTCACTCCCGTACCGCTTTCAAGAAAGGGCACTATGCGCGACACTTCTTCATTTTTTGCCGTCGACTGAAGAACCAGAATGGTCTTTCCGTTAGGGGAAAGATTGGCCCCCCGCATAAAATCGGCATGCCCCCCGATACCGCTGTAAAACTGTCTGCCAATCGATTCGGATGTAGACTGTCCGGTGAGATCAATCTGAAGTGCCGCATTTATAGCCGTCATATTGTGAATTTGAGCGATGACCAGCGGATTATTTGTATAGCTGATTTCTCTGAATTCAATACCAGGGTTATCATCAATATAATCATAGGTTTCCCTGGTTCCCATACAGAATGATGCAATCGTTTTTCCGCGGTCAATGCTTTTCTTCGAGTTATCAATGACACCGAGTTCCATGAGGTCAACCATCGAATCCGTTAACAGTTCAGTGTGGATACCGATATGCTTTTTGTCTTTCAAATTGGCGAGAATCGCATTGGGCAGGCTTCCGTATCCAAGCTGGATGGTATCCCCGTCTTCAATTATTCGGGCAACGTATTTACCGATTCGTTGTGAAATGTCTCCTGGAACCTGCTGGGTATATTCTATGAGCTCTTCCTCCTTGTATATAGCATAGTCTATATCCTTCAAATGGATAAAGGCCTGGCCATGTACACGCGGCATTCGGGGATTGATCTGAGCAATGGTCAGTCCGGCTGATTCAATGGCGGCTTTGGTAATATCGACGCTTATACCGAGACTGACAAAGCCGTTTTTATCCGGCATGGAGGTCTGAAACATCGCAACGTCAATTTCGATGTGTCTGCTTTTCAACAACTGAGGCACTCTTGAAAGAAACACTGGTGTGTAATCGGCCAGGCCGGCATTAACCGTTTCGCGGGAGTTATCCCCGATAAAGAACGAGTTATGTCTGAAATTATAATCAAATTTCTGATCTTTCCAGGGGGCAACACCAAGCGTCCATACCTGCATCAGCTCAGCATCAGCAACCGCTTTGGGATACTGTTCGAGAAACTTGACCAGAGCCTTGACAAGATATTGCGGCTCTCCACATCCGGTACCAATAAAAATTTTATCTCCTCTTCTGACATTCGAAAAAATATCATTTTCCTTCAGAAATTTTTTCTTGTATCGGTTACGCCAATGGTCGAGGGTCTCGTTTATTTCCATTATGTTTTGGATTGCCGGTTACCTGCACATTTAGTTTCAATATAGCATGTCAGGCCCGGCATTTCAAAGACAAGCATCTATTATTTTCGCTGCCAGGAGCTGTTGAAACCTCGATTTTAAGATCACTTTACCAGCCGGAACATGATGAGTCGACAAATTGGGCTATTATAAGCGAAACAGGGCTCCAATACCCAATACGTGTCTTGCTTTTAGATTGTTTTCCCCATCGGAAACCTCGGAGAGCCAAACCGGAAGTTCGTAACGGATAAAAAACCCTCTGTCCTTACCCAGATAGTCCGGGATATTGAGCGACAACATAAATCCCGCCCCTGCATTGATACGTAAACGCTGCCAATGGTTTTCTCTATACAGAAACCCGGCATCCGAAAACACATAGGATTCCAGTTTTAACATTTCCCCGAGATAAGGGATTTTCGAGATATAGATGTTAAACGGATTGGGGTAATAGAGATTCAAATTGTATGAAACCACGTGCTGTGACCATGCATTCAGGCCCTTCTCAAGCAGCTCTGTCGTCTCCAATGTATAACCACGTAAATTAGGCCCGCCGGGAATATGGATCCATCCGGCGCCCATCCAATGCTGTGGCAACGTGCCCCTTGCACGTGTGAAGCCTGAATGAATCCAGTCCATTGCAACGGCATCCGAAGTCAAATACCGGAATTCCGAAGGTAACGCATCGGATGATATACCGCCAAATAACCGGGCTCGCAGAACCATGAGCATGGGCAGGGAAATCTCCTGCATGGCTTCCAGGTGAACCTGGGCAAAAAGTCCGTCTATACCCAATGATCTGGGAAGTCTGGTCTTTTGATCTGAAAAACTGGTAAAATCATCTTTCCTTGAGAGTGGGAAACCGGCTCTGACCGACCATGCAACCGTCCAGCGTCCCATAATATTTCGGTCTCTTTTTCGAAAATTTGATCGAAGATAAAACATCGGATTTTGCTGCCATAACTTCTCATATAAAACATATTCCATGTCAAAACGATGATACAGGCCGGCAAATATTCCCAAATCGAAAGAAATATATTCATCGAAACCCGGTTGCCAGCGTTTCTGGAAACCCGACTCATGCAGATGCAGGCCGGCCCGGATACTGCTGACCATCCGAAATGCCCCCTCACTGTTTGCGT
The DNA here is from genome assembly GCA_040905705.1 of Balneolales bacterium. GTDB lineage: Bacteria > Bacteroidota > Rhodothermia > Balneolales > Natronogracilivirgulaceae > JBBDQZ01. The sequence continues at coordinate 82,631 of JBBDQZ010000053.1, read as the reverse complement.
CCGAAACTGGATCCACCGGATGGGTATAGGAAAAATAATAGGATAGCGGATTTTCCGGAAACCGCGTTCCAAGCCAAATACCGGCATCGATACGATGGCGGCCGTCAAGAAATGTTCCCGGCTCTTCTCCCCGAAAACGCACACCGGTACGCACACCATCCACAGCATTAAACCAGAGATCCGGAGCGGCCCCAACCTCATAGTTTTCGGTTATTCTCAGCTGACCATAGATCTTTTCACAAGGTATTGCAACAAAAAGAGTAAAAATGATTAAAATGGGGTGAAAATATTTTCGCGTAAAAGATAAAAAACTGGTAGGTTTCATAAGAACAAGATAAAAAATAATCCTTTTTCACCAATTTATAGCCGCTGTTTCGTGTTCTACGTTGTTTTGAGCACTGCTACCATTTATGTGAGCAATCTCTGACCCACAGCCGTATGATCAAACCATGGGTATCCTATGTGCCTTGAGAATATGTTTAATCGCTTAATAACCGGAACCGGTTTTGAATTTTCTTCTTCGGTTTTCAGGTAAATTTCAACCAATGAATTCGACAACATGTCACTCTTAAAATTATTTTACGGACTATGTACAGGCAGGTATTTCTTTTTTTTTAACAACAGCATACTATTCCTGGCCATTTGTATCATCCTGCCGATATTGGGTCAGCCCCGCATGCTCCAGGCATCTTCCGGAGAACCCCGCTCATCCATCCACATCCCTGCCCGTTTCGACGAGGACGATGAGGATATTACGAATGACACATTATACGTCAAGGAATTCGTGCTTGCCCTGGATGTCGTCGAACGCGAACCGGTCGAAATCGTCGAATCCTACTCCATGAGTAATGCCCGTGCCTGGTGCTTTGCCCGGATTCACAACAGTAGTGAAATGCAGGATATTTTCTTCGAATGGTATTATGAGGATGATCTATATTTCAAAATGAACAGTAAAATCGGTATCTCTGCCAATTGGCGGACTTATTCTTCCGTGGGCCTGCAACCCGGTTTCTGGCAAGTTCGCATAACAAACAATAACAATGAGGTACTGGACGAAATCGAATTTCGTGTCAGTGAATAATCATCAATGAATGTTCATCTCATCCAGGTGCCGGCGGAAATAGGCAATCGTACGGACTAGGCCGGACTCAAGATTTGTTGTGGGTCTCCATTTCATAATATCACCGGCACGTGTTATGTCAGGACGTCGTACCAGCGGATCCCCTTCAGGTAATTGTTGGAATACCATTTCACTGGAACTTCCGGTTTGTTCAATGATCTTCTTTGCCAGGTCAATGATTGAGATTTCATCAGGATTTCCAAGATTAACAGGATTCGAATAATCGGTGTGACACAGTCTGAAAATCCCTTCAACCATATCATCGATATAACTAAAAGAGCGGGTCTGGGTACCAGCACCGTAAACGGTCAGCGAATCATTTCGCAGCGCCTGGGTAATAAAATTGGGAAGTGCCCTTCCGTCATCCATACGCATTAACGGGCCATAAGTATTAAAAATCCTGGCAATATGAGTCCGTATACCATGATTAAGATGGTAAGCCATGGTCAATGCTTCTGCAAAACGTTTTGCCTCATCGTAGACGCCGCGCAAACTGACCGGATCCACGTTCCCGAAATAGGATTCTTTTTGGGGATGTTCCAGCGGATCCCCGTACACTTCACTGGTGGAAGCAAGTAAAAAACGGGCCTTTTTTGATTTCGCCAACCCAAGCGCCTTATGGGTTCCCAGGGACCCTACCTTCAACGTCTGAATGGGCAATTCCAGATAATCTTTTGGTGAAGCAGGTGATGCGAAATGTAATATAAGGTCAAGCGGACCGGTTACATGGAGATATTTTGTAACATCATACTTGATAAAGTGAAACCGGTCATGATCAAAGAAACGGGAGATATTATCCGTATTGCCGGTGGAAAGATTGTCCATACAAATCACTGAACTCCCTTCCTCAAGAAAGCGTGCACACAAATGGGAACCGATGAAACCGGCTCCGCCGGTGATCAATACACGATCAGGCATTCATCTCCTTGCGATTGACATTCACACCATGGCGTCCCACGCTGAAATAGGTGATGTTCAACTCTTCCATTCGATCAAGATCATAAAGATTTCGACCGTCGAATATCACCGGTTCTTTCATCAGTTTTTTGAAATTCTCAAAATCGGGGCGGCGGAATTCGTTCCATTCAGTGCTTATAATCAACGCATCAACGTCTTTCAATGCCGTGGTCTGATCATTTACATAATCGACTTGTGAGTTTACATCTTCTCCCACTGCAGCAGGAAAAGTATTCAGGCCCTCGGGATCATAAGCTTTGATACGTGCCCCCAATGCAATAAGTGCACGGATGATATAAATCGATGGGGCCTCTCGTACATCATCGGTTTCAGGTTTAAACGTCAATCCCCATATTCCGAATGTTCGCCCTTTAACCTGCCCATTGTAATAGGACTTGACCTTATCGACAATGGAAAGTTTTTGCTCATTATTCACCTTCATAACGGCATCCAGCAGTCGAAAATCGTACTCGTTTTGTTTGGCGGTATAGTGAAGCGCCTGAACATCTTTTGGGAAACAGCTCCCACCGAATCCGATCCCGGCAAATAGAAACCTTTTACCAATTCGGGAATCGGTCCCGATACCTCGTCGTACCTGATCCACATTTGCTCCCACACGCTCGCACAAATTGGCAATTTCATTCATAAAGGTAATCTTGGTTGCAAGAAAACCGTTGGCAGCATATTTGGTCAATTCCGAACTGCGTTCGTCCATTATAATAATGGGATTACCACTTCGGACAAACGGCTCGTAAAGTTCTTTCATCAGCCCTGCAGCCCGCTCACTGGAAGTACCGATAATCACCCGCTCAGGTTTTTGAAAATCATTAACAGCAGCGCCTTCCCGCAGAAATTCCGGATTGGAAACAACATCAAATGATACATCGGTACGTGCCCGAATGGCCATGTGAACCTTGTCTGCCGTACCCACCGGGACCGTACTTTTGTTAACGATCACCTTGTATTCGTCCATTATATCGCCAATTTGTTCAGCCACACTTATTACAGCACCGAGATCGGCCTGCCCGTTTGCCCCGGGCGGGGTAGGCAAACAGAGAAACAGAATTTCGGCTTCAGTAACCGCCTCAACCAGATTATCGGTAAATGTCATTCGATTTTCCCGAATTGCCCGCTTGAAAAGCGTTTCAAGCCCCGGTTCATAAATAGGTATTTCGCCCTGTTTCAGGACCCTTAATTTGTCAGGGTTATTATCTACACAGATCACCTGATTACCGGAATCCGCAAAACAGGTTCCGGTAACCAGGCCAACATATCCGGTACCGATGACGGCTATTTTCATTCGTTTAAAATTTTCAGATTTATATAGTCAGATGCTCAGTGAAACGCGTAAGCGAAATACCATGACAGATTTTATTCATACGCTTGTGTGTCTGAGCTTATGCTCTGTCATGGATATTTCATGTAATTAAAGTTTTAAAAATCAGGAATCATTATATATGAAGCTTCAGTCCCGTTCGATATTTCGTATTTCAAGTTCTAATAATCCGGCAGGAACTTTCACTGTTACCGCGTCACCGACAGAACGGCCCATCAGTGCTTTACCTATCGGTGAATCTATAGAGATCTTTCCTTTGCTGAAATCCGCTTCATCTTTCGATACAAGTGTATACTTCATCTCCTTTTGAGTATTGTTGTTGAAGATGGTCACAGTGGATAGCACATACGCCTTCGAGTTGTCGATGTTTTTGGTATCCAAAACCCGTGATGTGGCTATAATCTTTTCGAGCTCCGAAATTCGAGTTTCCATTTTACCCTGTGCCTCTTTTGCGGCATCATATTCGGCATTCTCGCTAAGATCTCCATGGGAACGGGCTTCATTGATCTGTTGCGCAATTTCCTTGCGGCCTCGCGTAACCAGATCTCTGAGCTCTTCTTTTAAGTTGTCGTATCCTTCCCTGGAAAGATAATTTACTTTCACGATATTTATTTTTTCCGATTAATGATTCTTCTTTTTCTGTAAAACCGAATTCCATTCAGCCAGAAAAAAGACCCGATTGCATTCACTATAAGCTCTTATGCAACGGGCCGGGAAAAAACGTATTATTAACCAGTTTTATTTGATTTTGCTGACACTAATAATAGGATTTATTCAACTGAAAAGAAACGGCCGGATCGAAAGCGTATGCAAATGGAAATCCGAAAGAAAACAACTCGTGAAATATCCAAAGTGAACCGGGAGCGAACCTCTCCAAAGGCAATATCGGAGCTGGTACTCTGGCTCCACAATGTTCGAAGCATGCATAATATAGGTTCGGCATTCCGAACTGCCGATGCCTTTGGTATCAAACAACTTCTTCTTTCCGGTTATACACCTGCCCCGCCCCGTGCTGAAATTTCAAAAACTGCATTGGGTGCAGATGAAACCGTTTCCTGGAATCACTTTGTTGACCCGAAAGAACCCCTGGATTGGTGCCGGGCAAATCGTTATATATTAATCGGGATGGAACAGACCCATACAAGCAAGCTTCTGACGGAATACCGGCCGGATTCCGCTGCGCCGGTCTGCCTCCTTTTCGGGAATGAATTAACCGGCCTGGATACTTCGCTGCTTGAACGCTGCGATGTGCTGCTTGAAATTCCACAATACGGAAAAAAACACTCCTTCAATATATCGGTCAGTATTGGAATCACGTTGTACCATTTTTTATCCTGCTCTCTCCCATGACCATACAAAAAGGTACCTGTGTTAACTATCATTCATTTGCCTTTATAGAAGCATAATTTGTATTTTTATTGAAAACCTCAACTTCCCATGTGGTTACATTTGCGGTTAGCATTGTCTCAACGAATTTCATCAAGTACTTCGATCCGGCCCGGAAAACCCTCACGGAGGCGAACAGGCATTCCGCTACTTTTTCTCCTGATGCTTTCTCTGTCCGCTGGAATGCTGTTCCCGGAACAATCGGCACATGCTTTCCAGCCACTCGATCGTGTAACGACCATAGAACGATCCGACGGCCTCGGCTATGTGGTTCGCTTTCAGATGAGCAGCCGTCCCGATTCGTTTTACATTTGGCAGCCCAATTCCAAGTTGATCCAGGTCGCACTGTATAAAGAAGGGATTCGGTCGGAGCCTATCCATACCAGTAACAATAACGAAAATGCCTTTGACAGTTTTTTTTATCAGGAAATCGAGGGAGGTATTGGTACGGATATCTATTTGAATGAAGGCGTTTATATGATTGCCGATGCCTATTTGGATGTCAACGGAAGGGATTTGCTGATCGGGCTGACGGAAGCCTCACAGCAAGACCTGGATGTACTGACCGATGGGCTTTTTCCTATTTTCTGGGACGACCTTGTGGAAAATGTTGATACGACACCGGATCTGGCTCTGAACGACTGGGAGCAACCGGTTGATTTGCCGGATCGAAACCGTTTGAGCATCACCCCGTCACCACAGGATGAAGCCTTACTGCAATTGAAACGGATTATCATTGATGCCGGACACGGGGGGCGGGATCCGGGTGCTATAGGATACCGTGGTACAATGGAAAAGGATGTAACCTTGTCCGTGGCAAAGAAACTCGGAGAATATATTAATGACGATCCCGAATTAATGAATATCGAGGTTATGTACACCCGGGAAGACGATACGTTTATTCCGCTTCAGGAACGTGGGCAGATCGCCAACCAGGCCGAAGCCGATCTGTTCATTTCCATACACGCCAACGCCAATCGAAATCGTCACGCACATGGTACGGAGATCTATTTTCTGGGGATGCATCGAAGTCGTGAAGCGTTTGAAGTGATGAAAAAAGAGAACAGTGCCATCCGTTTTGAAGACGAGAATGAACGATCCGAAGAACTTACACCGGAACAGCTGGCCGTTTACGAACTCTCCAATATCGGATTTATGGCCAGCAGCGAAATGTTGGCAACAACAATAGATCAACAGTTTGCCAACCGCGCCAGAAGACGGTCAAGAGGGGTTAAACAAGCCGGCTTTATTGTGCTTTATCACGCCTCAATGCCAGCCTTGCTGGTGGAACTGGGATATATCACCAACCCCCAGGAGGAGCAATTTTTGAGCAGTGATTACGGGCAAAGCATCATGGCTTCGGCTATTTTCAGATCTGTCCGTGAATATAAACAACGGCTTGACCGTGTCACAAACCGGGAAAACCGATAAGAAGCGGAGGAAGCCGATTCCTTCCTCCCTCACGATGTGAAAACCAGATTACCCAGGAGTTGATCCGTGCTCTGATCTATGAAAATATTCGCAGGTTTTCTTCACACCAGCGACGCATCCCTTCAAATACAAGATATTCATGAATGCGGCAATTCACAGAGGTGTGTTCGTAGATGAAATGCGCCTCACCCCCGGTTAGCCAGATCCGGGCATCCGGAAAACGGTCCATGGTTGTTCTGACATGCGATTCCCAGGCAGCAAGAAAGGTTCCGGTCGTTCCGGCCTGGAGAGCCGCTTCGGTAGTATCCGGAGGCCAGTTTTCCTGAATCCGGGGTGCACCCGAACCAGGCAGAAATGGACGGGATTCCGATTTCCGGGATCCGGCTCCAGGGGTACCTGTTTTTTGTTGTTGCATCGCCCGGCTTCCGGATGCGTACGGAGCGACAGGGTACAACCCGTCAGCGCCTTCACCGATTGAGGAAATCATCATATATAGACCCGGCATGATCACCCCGCCCAAATAGACCGCATCGGCATCCATGACATCTATTGTGCAGGCCGTACCGGCATCTGCAACGATCACTTCTGTTCTACTCAGGCTCCATGCACCCAAACAGGACAGATAACGATCCACACCAAATGTTTCCATTGAGCGGTAGCGAATACGGCCACCCGGAATAGCCGATCGTTCAACAGGAATCACCGTGGCATCGGTGATTCGGGATAACTCTTTTGGCCCCAGTGACTTCTTCACTGAAGCAAATACCACCCGATCATAGCCCCGGCATATAACACTCAAACGCTCTGCAAAATCGGGGGTATCGTAGGGAATCGCACCGGCATCCTCTCCGGCTGGGAGCCACTGGCCCTGCTCATAGACTGCTGCTTTAACCCGGGTATTACCCGCATCCAGATAGAGTGTCTTTTTCATGGCGGCAAAATACGCAATCTCTGATACCGATACACGGACTGTATATAAATGGTCAGCAATCTGTCAGCCATCCATTCCCGGATTCTTGCTGCAGTTCCATGTCAACGGTTTGCTGTCACCGGAATCGGGTTATCATCCGGTTGCTGAACGGACAGCATGGATCTCAGAGAATAATTATTCAGATATTGAATCAGTGATGATCCGACCTGATACCATCTACCCACCATAGGCCCACTGGCTGCTTAATGATGAAGGGGAATTGATTGCACAGTATCATATTGCTACCTTGTTGAATTTATGAATAGACTTCTGATTTCCCACTGGTTGTACTCAAGGCCTCCGAATGATTAGAGTTGTCCGAAATAGTGGTGCTGGAAGAATCTTCCAACATTTCAAAGTCAATGTCTTGTTAAAAAACGACAAACATCTGTTATGCGTTGAGTGATTTTAAATCGAACAACTCAAAAATTATATGACAGACCATTATACCCGCTCCATCTCCCTGCTCCGGGCCCACGACATTAAGGAGGCAGTGCAATTAAGTACACAAGCCGGCTGGAATCAGACTGATGCGGATTGGGCCCGTCTGCTGGAACTCAATCCGGAAAGCTGTTTCCTTCTGCGACTGGATGGCCGGATTGCGGCAACTTCAACTCTTGCTACATTTGACACTGAGCTGGCGTGGGTTGGAATGGTGATTGTGGACCTGTCGCACCGTGGTAAAGGGATTGGAACCTGCATGCTGGAAAAAGCTATCCGCACAGGGCAGCAAATGGGATATAAAATCATCGGCCTGGACGCGACAGAGCAGGGCCGACGCCTCTATAGACATTATGGATTTCACGATATCAAGCCGATCGACCGCTGGGCGGGAAAAATACGCCCCGCAGGCCCGGGTAATGATGTGCATCTGCTGGAAGAACGGCATGTTCATGATGTCGTTGAACTGGATCTCCAATGGTGCGGGTACGACAGAAGGAAATTGATCCAAAGATTTTTTCACGAAAAGACGATTCAGGGTTTGGGCATTAGCCGAGATGGCCGTCTGCAGGGATTTGCCTTTCTTCGACCCGGACGTCAATTTCATCATCTTGGCCCTCTCCTGGCTGCAACAAATGAAGATTTCACAAATCTGCTTGACGCCGCAACTCATGCGCTTCATGGACAATCTGTTCTGGTCGATGCTCTCAGACGAGAAGAAACTTCGATATTACTGAAAGAACGTGGATTGACGATTCAGCGACAATTGATGCGTATGACTCTGAATGAAGGCCGTAAGATTTTTAATAATCCCGAACTGCGGATTGCTGTGTCATTCGAATGGGGATAATGAAATGGACAAAAGATGAAAGATCAGAAAATACAACTGGATAGAGAACGTGTTGAAGTGAATGAGGCGCTGAAACAGGGCGGTTTTGCCAAACTGAAAACCTATACCCGTCTGGCAGGCCCCGGCTGGCTGCAAAGCGCCTTGATGCTCGGGGGAGGTTCACTGGCTGGAAGCCTCTATCTTGGAGTGCTGACCGGTGTCCATTTAATATGGCTGCAACCGGTGGCCATGATCCTGACTATTGTCATGTTCGGCGCACTGAGTTATGTCGTGCTCTCTACTGGCAAACCACCATTCAAGGCGATCAATGAACATATCAATCCGGTACTAGGCTGGTCCTGGGCATTGGCATCACTGGCTTCCTGTATGGTATGGGCTATGCCTCAATATGCGCTGGCATCCGGAGTTATCCAGCAAAACCTGGCCCCTGCCCTGTTTGGCCACGACGGACTTCTTGGCGATTTCAATTCCCGTCTTCTTATTACCACAGTGATGTTTTTGTTTGTAACATCCATCGCATGGCAATACAGCAAGGCGGGCAGAGCGGTTAAAACATTCGAATGGATTCTAAAAGCTATGATCTGGCTCATCGTTGCATGTTTCTTCGGTGTGGTTGTCCGTCTTTCCATTCTTCCAGGTGGACTGGACTGGCCCTCCATCCTGCGTGGTATGATCCCCGATCCGGGCCTGTTTTTCCGCCCGGCCGACGGTTTTTACCCGTTGCTGGATGCCATACCGGCTGAATACCGCACGTACTGGTCTGATATGATCGTTCACCGCCAGAGAGAAGTAATGATCGCGGTTGTGGCTGCCGCCAGCGGAGTAAATGCCACCTTCCTGCTTGCTTACTCCTTGATTCGCCGGAAATGGGGAAAGGAGTACAGGGAACTGGCCATTTTTGATCTGGGCACCGGGATGCTTATTCCCTTCGCCATTGCAACCACGTGTGTGATCATAGCCGGGTCCAATCAGTTTCATGCCGTCCCTCAGCCCGGATTTGTCCCCGGTGGCCCTCCCGTTGAAGCAGGACTGGAACCATCATCCGCACATATAAATGAGTTTGAGGAACTCATAAAAGGACGAATGCTCTTTGAGAACCCGGATATGGATCTTTCTGAACTTACCGGTGCCGGGTCTGCATACTATATGGAAGCGGTCTCCGTGCATGAAAGGCGAGTGGCAGCGGCACTGCTTACACGGGATGCTTTTGACCTGGCCTCTTCCCTCGAGCCGTTAACCGGTTCTTTCTTTGCACGAATTATTTTCGGGATCGGCGTCCTGGGCATGACGCTGTCAACGGCCATTCTTCACATGCTGATTTCAGGAATGGTCGTTTGTGAAATGCTGGATCGCCCTCACACCGGCCGGACACTGAGATATGGATCTTTAATTGCAGCCACCGGTGCACTGGGCCCCTTTTTGTGGCAAAAAGCGGCATTTTGGCTGGCTGTACCAACTTCCGTATTCGCTTTTATCCTGCTTCCCTCAGCCTATTTCACCTTCTTCCTCATGATAAACAAACGTGAATTAATGGGGAAAGAAATACCGGCCGGCAACCGGCGCATCCTGTTGAATATCATCATGACTCTGATCATTATCCTTTTCTGTGCGATCAGTGCCTACGTCATCGTAAACCATGCCGGGATGTGGGGCATTGCCGCCGTGGCAGTGTTTCTTCTGGCGATCGCAGCCGGCCACTTTTGGATGAAAACACAACAGAGGCCGGCCTAACGGGATAAAACTCCTCCAAATGCGAACTCACAAAAAGGTATCGTCATTCAAATGAGGCCATCGAAACAACCCTGATCGATCCCTTCATTCTGTCCTATTGACAATTCTTCATCCGGATTCATAAAAAGTCCCTGTTTATTCAAAGAGCTAAATCATGCAACTCAATGGAAAAACAGCTATTATGACCGGGACCACCACCCGGAAAACGATCGTTTTGAAAATAAGCTGCTTATCATGTGATGTCCGATTGCTTGCTGCAATGTTACTTTTTGCCGTGCTGCTGACGAACGGATGCAGCCGTTCTGCACCGAAAGATCTGATTGAAGAGGATCGTTATATCGACATTCTGGCGGAATTGCATGTACTGGCAGGCCTCAGGGAAATCCACGGCGATAGCCTTTATATAACAGGCCGGCAAGCCATTCATAATCGATATCAAATCACCCCTGACCAGTTCGAACGGAGTCACCGATACTATCAGCGTGATATGGCGGAACAACAGCGGCGATTTCGGGAAGTACGCAACCGTCTGGAAGAGGCTAACCGTGAATTGTCGGATTATTACGAGAAGATGGAGGAGATGAGTAACGACGCTCCTCATCCTGAAGCTGATTTGCCACTTCTTCCCGAACCATAAATAAAAGCACCTTTTTGAGATGTGTACGTTGCCATCGGGTGCGATCCTGAAGCGTCTGAAAAGCCATCGGCCCTTCAGAAAGCAAAGATTTTACGACGTCTATATCTTCCGGGGTGACGGCCCTATTCTCTTTTTTTTGACAATTATCGCATTTCCCGCACCGGACAGGCACTTCTTTCTCACCGAAATAATTCCGGATATAGCGGCTTCGACATCCTTTTGTTTGTACATAGCCGATCATGTAATCAAGTTTTTTGAGCAGACGCCCGCGATGCCGAATAATTTCCTTGTCAGTAAACGGAAACCGGTGATAACGCGGTTCGGTGAGGCGTCCCATCGGCTCATTTTTAATCAGTGAAAACTCCAGCAACCCCTCTTCCGCCAACACCTCCAAACCGTTTTCCAGCATTCTGGCAGATAGACGCAGGCGGGTGAGTATCTGGCGTTCGGTCATAAATATCATGCGATGATGGCCGTCCTGCCCCATCATACGTGACAGCCGGTCGGTAAAATCCCGTTTACCCGGCTTTTTCATCTGCTGAAGCCGATCCTGCAGGCCATCCTGTGACGGAATGAACCGTATACCCACCTGTGGTTCGTCCACGCGTGCCAGTTTGAGAATGCCCAGCTGATCCATTATGCGCAAGCCTGACCAAACCAGTTTCCGGGACAATCTTGCCCGCTTCTGTACCAGGTCCACATCCACTTTACGGGCCTCCTCCATCTCCGAACCCGCCGCCAGCTGCCAATCATCACAAACAGCATTATATATGGTTTCGAGTTGCTTCCTGTCAGGCCAGGAGTTTAAAATCGCTGTTTTTGCTGCATTCTGATCGGCTTTTTTTAGCAGCAAAATGGGATAACTCTCTTCACCGTCACGTCCGGCACGTCCCGCCTCCTGGTAATACGCCTCCATGGACATCGCCATATCATAATGTACCACAAACCGACAGTCCGGCTTGTCAATACCCATACCGAACGCATTGGTTGCCACGACCAGGGGAAGCCGGCCGCTGATCCACCGGTTCTGGATCTCCTCGCGTTCATCAGAAGTCAGGCCGGCGTGATATGGCCGGGAATCCCGCCCCTGCCGGTTCAGCCACCCGGAAAGTTTCTCGCAACCGGCCCGTGTACCCGCATAGATCAAACCACTTCCGGCCGCACGATCCAAAATCTCCTTCAGCCTGCGCTTCTTCTGTTCGTCTTCGACTACCCACCACTGAAGATTGGGGCGGTTAAATCCTTTCGAAATCACTTCCGGTTTTTTCAGTTCGAGTGACGTGATAATATCCTTACGTACTTCCGGTGTGGCCGTGGCCGTGAGCGCCATCCATCGTATCCGATCCGCCACCGGAGCCATCATTTCCGGGATTTTTCGATAAACCGGCCGAAAATCATGCCCCCATTCGGAGATGCAGTGTGCCTCGTCGACGGCGATCATAGAGAGGGAGAGATCGGCCATCATGTGTTGCCATACCGGTGTTTTCAGGCGTTCCGGAGCGCAGTAGAGGAGTTTGTACATCCCGTTACGCGCGTTTATGAGACGCTGCTCCACTTCGCGGCGGGAAATGGTGCTGTTAATGAAAGTGGCAGGGACTCCTTTTTGTTGCAGCTGAAGAACCTGGTCCTGCATCAGTGCCACCAATGGCGATATGACCAGCGTAAGCCCGTCCAGCACGGTCGCCGGCACCTGATAGCAGAGTGATTTTCCACCGCCGGTCGGAAAAAGGACCACTGTGTGCTTTCCGGAGAGCACAGAACGAACCACCTCGTCCTGTCCGGGACGAAAATCCTCAAATCCCCAGTATTTTTTGAGGTTTTTCCGGGCTTGCTGGAAAAGCGGATCCATCATGATACCCGGTAAATTACGAAAATAATACCGGGCTGCAAGCTGCCCTGCTTTATCTTTCAAGCAGAGGAGAAATAACCACGCCATTCCCCTCTCTTGCTGAGGTGATTTTTCTCAATCCATTGTTATCCGAATGAATCATATAAATGGCCCGACCCGGATCATCCTCTTTTTGTTATGTGAATAATATCTTATAGAACAGTTCCGGATCGGTGGATAAAGATTTGAATTCCCTATTTGACCACAGTCATCTGCCGTATTTGGACAAAGTCACCTGCAACCAGTCGATAGATATACACCCCGCGATGAGCCACCTGGAGCATTCCCACCACCAAAACCATATGTTGTATTACCTCCAGACCTAAAATTGGTTAATGCCATCACATCATCGATATCATTCTGATCTGGAAGTGAACCGCTACAATTAAGACATCGACCAAGATTCCATTCCCCATCGAATGTGTCCAGAAAGCTTGTACTCCAAAACCCTGCTGCAGTCGTATCGTTGTCGTCCGCCCAGTCCCAATAGGGGATTGCAAGCATAGGTTCGATATTTTGCAGTTCTTCCTCAAATTTTTGTATAAAAATTCGATGCCATGGTAGAAAACGCTCATCTTCGTGTGGTACACTCATATTTTGATGATGTAGCTCTCCAAAATCTTCAATAATCCCTTCATCCCACAATTCAAAAAGCGCGTCTACATAGGCCTCTTCTTCTTCCTCGGTCATTTCCCTGTAATCTTTCCGGATACTTTGTCCTTCGGAAAAAACAGGAATCAACAAAGCTGCAGTTATTAGCATAGCAACTAAAATCCGTATCTTGTTCATAATCTACTCCAACTGGTTTTATTTGAACGGAATAAAACATGCTGCTACTGCATGTCCCAAAAAAGCACCACCAGGATCAATTTGTATTATGCTACGGACTGAAGTTATGCTCCGGACTCAAGACAACATAGACTTTCCCGTCATCCTGAAATGGCAGCCGTTCTTGCTCTGTAATGATATTGCCGGTGCCCATAACAAGACTAAGGGAGTTGCTGGCCCCCACGAAGGATCCAAACGGCCAATCCACTGTCCCGGTTTCCCCCGGATTCAGTTCGAAGGACGGGAGTTTATTAAAGTCTGGATAACGATACGCAAAAGCGGAAAACTCAACCTTTACATTGCCCGTGTTTTCAACGGTAATCGGCCCACTGTCTCGGGGTATGGTATATTTGCGTAAAACTCCCTCGGAGTATACCCGGCTGCCCATTACACTGCCCGAAGGCGATGAAAGATCCACTTCACCTTCTTCATGAAAAACACGAATATCGGCCAGCTGGGCGTGGACCGAAAGCTTGGTTTCCAGCTCAATTTCCAGTGTATCCCCTTTGGCATCGGTCGTCTCTCCTTTGACCTTCACTTCGGTGGATACGGTACCGGGTTCCATGACCGGCGCCGGAGGGCCGACCCCGTTTGGTGCGGTGCCATGAACAGCCGTCAGCCTGATCACCTGATACAGGCCGACATCCGCTACCGGCTTGAGCACAGGGATCGACGCCGGGTAAATCTGGAAACCGGGGTGATTACTGCTCAATGTTATATCCTCGATATCGGTCTCGCCACTGTTGGTCAGAACAAAATAAAATTCGGTGGTATTTCCGATATCGCCCAGATCAAAGTCCTCCTCGTCCTGACTTTCAGGCAGTGAAGCAGCCTGCTGTTTGGAAAACTCCGGTGACTGAATCCGGGACAAAGAGAAACTTCCTGCTTGCAAGGATTCCCCGTTCCCGGCATCATCCACCTGCACGATACTGTCGCATCCGGCGACAATAACCAGGCTGCTGAACAGGCTCATTATCAGTAATTTACTGTGTGTTTTCATAGTGTTACTCCTGTTGGTTGTATGGTTAGTTAAAGTCTTATATGTTAAAGTTTAAGATTGATAAAATATGGCACTTCCTTGGAATAACTCAGGAAAGCAGGATACTATTTAATTACTGTCATTTGTCGGGTTTGAATAAAACTTCCTGCCTGAATGCGGTAGATATATATTCCACTGGCAAGCCGGGAAGCATCAAACCAAACAGTATGGGTGCCTGCATCACGGACTTCATTAACCAGGGTCGCTACACGCCGGCCAGTAATCGTATATACCGCCATGCGAACATGAGATCGCTCAGCCACCGAATAGGATATATGCGTAGCCGGATTGAACGGATTCGGATAATTCTGGGACAGGGACCATTCAATGGGTTTGTCCATTTGGCTCACGTTATCGACAGGTTCAACCATAGGAGCATCTTCTTTTACCTGTGGCAAAATATCTCCCACATCAGGATCCACGCTTGCAAGGAAGGTGCTGCCGGACTCAGCTCTGAATCCCGGACCCAGAACGACAGATTCACCGGCTGTGAACGTCACATCGCTTCCCGACTTTACGATGAAATCATTCTCAGCGTTGATCTTACCCGTATAAGAATAGACCTCCGTATCGTCGGTATCATACTGGTCAAGCAACACCACCCCATCATCGGCATACCAAACTTTGAGATCACGGGAGTCGGTAATATCATCAGGATCGATGGCAGTGTACCGTGGCAGGCTGGTGACAACATAAGATGAGGCGCTGAACTCTTCTTCCCATTCCTGCCAAAGTTTGTCGATCATACCGTGATGAAAATAAAAAACGGGATCCAGTGGGGAGTTTGGGTCTGCCATAACACCCCCCACCCACTGATGTCCTCCTGTATGAACAACATTTCCTTCCAATGTCAAAGTATAACCCTCCCAGGTGTTGATGGACTGAACATAATTTACATCAGATTGATCAGGCAAATCCTCAAATTGCGAAAACGTTCTTCCCAAATCTTCATATTCCTGCTCATCATCGAACTGGCCGAGAAAATCCTGATCCCAAAGCGGGTCGTTTTCTGAATCATCCGTAACCCAGTTCCAGTACGGAATGCTTAATTCAGGATATATCGTCCGAATGGAATCTTCCATTTCAAGCATGGCCATTCGATGCCAGGCAAGGAACACATCCTCATCCATTTCATTTAAATGCAAAGTAAAGAAGTTATTGTCATGGTAATCAGCCAATTCGGTAATGATGCCTAGATGCAACTCGTAAATGGCATCCACGTAGGCCTCGATTTCATCCTCGGTCATTTCATTGTAGTCTTTGCGAATACTTTGGGCATGGCAGATGCTCACCATGATGATACTACCGAGAGTGATGGTTGCAAGTATCGTTTTCATAATCAATCCTCTTCATTTGCAAATCAATGATAGGCTTCCAGTTCAATTTCAATTCTAATATCATGAATGAGTGTGGTATCACGTGCAAAATGATACGTGTATCTGCCCATGACAAGCTGCGTGAATAGACTCGGCGATGTCCCGAGGCTGTCTGGCAACCCTTTGGTTGCGTTCCTAGCTGTTAAATAAATATGAAGGTAATCCTCTCCGCTCTTCTCGTATTTCATAACATCTATTGGGCGCTCGCCTTCATAAGGCCCTGCATAGTAGTTCGAGCATTGCTCCGGGATGACATCCCCGACCATCAGAGAGTCCTGATCATCCGTATTGTACTTGAGAATGACAATGTTCTCCATAGGATGATCGGCATCATTATTGCAAATGCGCCAGACATAGGGCGCGTCCGGGATATCGGGGACCTCGTCGGTACGCACCGGATCATCCTCGCATCCGGCGGAAATCATCAAAAAAACAAGGCAGGGAATATACATGTCTGCACGTTGCATGGGTTTAAAATTTAGAGATCAAAATTTCACAATGAAGGAATAAGATTTTGACTATACAACAAATGGCCGGAAGAGCCCGGATTTGTTCCGCACTCTTCTGGCCGAAGTGTACAGGATCACTCCTGCATCTGGTTTTCCAGCGCCTCAATCCGGGCTTCCAACGCTTCAATCTGCGCCTGCTGTTCCTTCATCCCGGCGACAAGCACAGGGATTAGGCCTGTATAGTTGACCGCTTTGGTCGACATTGTGCTGTTTTCCTCTTCCGGCACTCCTTTCCAGTCAAGTGGCGTCTGCGTGTCAATCACCAGTTCGGGAAACACCGTCTCTATCTCCTGCACCAGAAATCCATGATGAGTACCTCTGGTAAAGTTGAGGCGGGGAAGTCCTTGCAGCTGCAGTTCATCAGGGTTTAAATACTGATATTGGTGGGGCTGCAGCTGTCCGATTTTCGCCAGCATCTGCGAACCATTAGCGGCAGTGATGTTTACTTTAAACCGCTCATCCGAAGATTCATACGATTCAGTAGTATACACTTTACCGTTAAAATAACCGCCCCAATTATCCGCTAATTCATCCCCGTCGTGTTTGCCATAAATACCGGCATTAAAATTTTCACCGTCTTGGGCATCCCCGTACACCCCATAATTGGCAAATTGAGTGGCCGATTTCACCTGACCATACACTCCATAAGCGAAATTACTCGTGTTTATAACCACCGAAAGTATTCCATACCTTGTTGAACCGGAGCAATCCGAAGCATTACTGCAATCAACCCACAGTTTTCGACTGGAGCTCGGCGAATTGTCTCCAATCGATACACTGCCATTGCTACCCACTTCAATTTGCGCCGATACCGGCAGGGCGGTTAGTGAGAGGAGAAGAAAGAAAGAAAGAAAGAAAAGCGCTTTTTCGAATTCGTTGGTAGAATATATTTCATGATTATGTCTCCAATGAGTGATTGATTGCGAACGAACCCAAGCGGATAAATGGGCCGGTGTCCATGAAGAATGAAGATCCGATTAAATGCCGGGTATGAGCTCTGGCAGTCTTCGGGTCAGGTCGCTATGCTGTATGCATCTTCCCGTTTGCAACAAAAAACAGCTTTGGATTGCAGCTCTTCCTGAAGGTATTGGCACGGCATAGGCTACCGCGGTATTTGCACCCAACTCTTTCCCACAGCTTTTGTTCAAAAGCGTTAAGTTCTCACCAAATATGGAAAAAGTAATATTCATGATTTTACCCATTCAGGTATCATGAAACATGCATTTGGGTGTAAGTAAATAATTCTATTATAGAATAGCAAGTTTTTAAAAAATGGTAACGGTTAACTAAAATAAAACATCAAAGCAATTTAATTTCCGAATTTGATCGTTCAACCGGTCAAATAATGTTGCATTACTCTGTTTACTTTAATAGTTCACATCTGCGTCCTACTCAATTTCGCCCAGCGCTTTCGCATACTCGCGCCGCATTTCGGCGATGGCTGTGATAGAAATCCCGGCCGGACAAACGGCCTCGCACTCGGCAAAGTTCGAGCAGTCTCCGAAACCTTCCCGGGCCATTTTTTCCACCATACCGACGACTCTCTTTTTTCGTTCGGGTGCACCTTGCGGCAGATGTGCCAGCTGAGATATCTTTGCACCGGTAAATAGTGATGCTGAGGAATTCGGACAAGCCGCCACACAGGCGCCACACCCGATACAGGCCGCATAATCAAAAGCCAGGTCAGCGTCGTATTTATTGACCGGGATGGCATTGGCATCGGCCGGGGCCCCGGTGTTCACGGAAATATAGCCACCCGCCGCCATGATGCGGTCGAACGCACTGCGATCTACTACCAGATCCTTGATCATCGGGAACGCTTTCGCCCTCCAGGGTTCCACAACAATGGTATCGCCATCCCTGTACTTTCGCATATGGAGCTGACAAACCGCTGTTCCCTGTTCCGGCCCGTGTGCCATTCCGTTAAGCACCAGATTGCAGGAGCCGCAAATCCCTTCCCGGCAGTCATGATCGAATTCGACCGGTTCTTCGCCTTCGTTCATCAACCGCTCATTAAGCCAGTCGAGCATCTCCAGAAACGACATATCCGGATTGACATCATCCACCGTATAATCCACCAGTTTACCGGGGCTTCCGACATCTTTCTGCCTCCAAATTTTAAGGTGAATGGTCATGGTTTGATTGCTCATTTTGCTTTACCTCGAATGCTTGTTTAAACTTTATTGCCTGATATAAATGTGACTATTTAAAATTACGGTATTAAATCCGGTTTTCGGGATCCCCTTTCGCTTCCACGGAATAAAGAACCCGTCAGAAACTCCGGGGACTTATTTGTAACTTCGCTGTGTAGGTGTCACAAATTCAAAATTTAGTTCTTCCTTGTGCTTAACCGGCGCCTCGTCTTCACCCTTGTACTCCCAGGCCGCAACATGGCTGAAATGTTCATCATCTCGCACCGCCTCGCCATCTTCGCTCTGATACTCCTCACGAAAATGTCCGCCGCAAGACTCTTCCCGTTCCAAAGCATCACGGGCCATAAGTTCACCCAGCTCCATAAAATCGGCGATTCTAAGTGCATACTCCAGGTATTTATTATAGGTATTGTTTTCTCCCGGAATGTTGACCTCTTTCCAGAAGGCCTCACGCAACTGTGCAATATCACGAATGGCTTTTTCCAGTCCTTCCCTGTTACGTGACATACCGACGTTATCCCACATCAGCTGCCCGAGTTCGCGGTGGAAATCAAGTACCGTTTTCCTGCCCTGCACATTTAAAAGTTTGTGTATACGCTCTTTTGCCTCTTTTTCCACTTCGTCAAAGGCCTCATGGTCTGTGCTGACCTCCTGTGTATGAAGATTTTCAGCCAGATAATCTCCCAGTGTATTGGGAATGATAAAATAACCGTCGGCCAGGCCTTGCATCAACGCACTGGCACCCAGCCGGTTGGCACCGTGATCCGCGAAATTGGCCTCGCCCATTACATACAGGCCGGGGATCGTCGATGAAAGGTTGTAATCAACCCAGAGGCCGCCCATCGTAAAATGCACAGCCGGGAAGATACGCATCGGCACTTCATAGGGATTTTCTCCGGTGATCTTCTCATACATGGCAAACAGATTACCATACCTGGCCTTAATCGTGTCGATTCCGTCCGCCTCTATGGCATCATGAAAATCGAGATAGACCGCCAGGCCGGTTTTACTGGCGCCGCGTCCTTCATCACAAACATATTTGGCGTTACGTGAAGCCACATCACGCGGTACGAGATTGCCGAAGCTTGGATAACGACGCTCCAGAAAGTAATCCCGCTCTTTTTCCGGGATATCGTTGGGATGACGATCATCATTTTTCTTTCCGGACACCCACACCCGGCCATCATTTCGCAAGCTTTCACTCATCAGGGTAAGCTTTGACTGGTATTTTCCGGATACCGGGATACACGTCGGATGAATCTGCGTGAAACTCGGGTTGGCAAACTGCGCACCACGCTTATAGCATCTCCATATAGCCGAAGCGTTGGAATTTTTGGCGTTGGTCGACAGGTAATAAACATTGCCGTAACCGCCCGAACAAAGCAGCACGGCATCGCCGACATAGCGCTCAAGTTCACCGTTATTCAAATTTCGCACTATAATTCCACGCGCTTTCCCCTCTATCTTTACCAGATCGAGCATCTCTCGCCGGGCAAGCATTTCAATACGTCCGGCATGCACCTGCCGCATCATGGCCGAATAGGCACCAAGCAACAGCTGCTGGCCGGTCTGCCCCCTTGCGTAGAAAGTCCGGCTGACCTGGGCACCACCAAAAGACCGATTATCAAGTAACCCACCATATTCGCGTGCAAATGGTACCCCCTGGGCAACACACTGGTCGATAATATTATTACTTACCTGAGCAAGCCGGAATACATTGGCTTCCCGCGAACGGTAATCTCCACCTTTGATGGTATCGTGAAAAAGCCTCCATATGGAATCTCCATCATTCGGATAGTTTTTAGCAGCGTTGATTCCGCCCTGGGCAGCGATGCTGTGTGCCCGACGGGGTGAATCCTGAATGCAAAAGACTTTTACTTTATACCCCAGTTCGGCGAGTGAAGCCGCTGCCGAGGCACCCGCCAATCCGGTTCCGACGATCAGAATAGTAAATTTTCGTTTATTGGCCGGATTTACCAACCGTAAATTGTTTTTATGATTCTCCCATTTGTCTTTAAGATCGCCTTCAGGCACTTTGGAATTTAATACTTCGCTGTTTATCACTGTCATAATATCTTACTCCTGTTAAACCCGTCCAGATAAAAAACTGAGTGGAATTTCATACCTGGTGTTAAATAGTTCATGGTTATGGAACCAGTCCAAGATAAATACTGATGGGCAGGCCGATGAATCCGATGGCAATGATAAACGCCAGCAGAAATGCGATACCATAGATGACCGGATTCGATTTGCGAGACATCCACCCGAGGGATTGAAATGCACTCCAGACTCCATGCCGCAAATGCATACCGAGCAACACCATGATGGCAACATAATAGATGGTGTAAAGGGGTTTCTGAAATACTTCCGTCATTCGCTGATGTACATCATGCATGGCCAGGCCCCCGGTCATGACCGTCTGAAAATCGTGAAAAGCGAAGGTGTTCAGATGTGTAATCACAAAAAGGAACAACAGGATACCTGTCAGGATCATGGATCGGGCACTCCAGCTCTGGCGGCTCACTCCTCCGCGGGATGCATATACCTCATAGGCTTCAGGCCGGGCTTTGCGGCGGCCCATCCAGATGGAAATGCCCAGCCAGACGTGGTACAGGAAAAAAGCGAGCAATCCCAATCGGACGATCCACAGCAGAGGGCCCATCTGATGAAGGGTATAGGAATAGGTATTCATTGCTTCAGGGCCCGCATAGTAAGAAAGGTTCCCGATCAAGTGGATAATGATAAACAGAACCAGGCCAAGGCCTGTGACTCCTGTCGCTATCTTGCGGCCCACTTGCGAATTTAAAAAAGTGGCTGCTTTGGACATAAGATCTTAATACTTGTTAAAATGGCAAAAATGATCACTGATTCACTAATATTGAAGGTGGCTAATATAAAGTTTTTAAAATAAGTTTACCGCAGGCCGCTGCCGCGGAACGTTATTTATATCTACTCTACATAAGAAGCCGAAAAACGTATCCTGAGATGACTTCTACTTTAAATACGTTTAACAGAACTTACTTTTATAAAGTGATAATTGTGCAAGATAATTTCAATTTTTAAAACGCACACAGGCAAATACACTCGACGAATTGATGCAATTATTTGTATCATTGCACACTGTACGTATTTTTCAAACAAACCGGCGCGCACTATGACGTTAATGATCTCTGTTTCGGGGATCCGTGGAATTTTTGGCAGCGATCTTACCCCGCAAAATCTTTCGCTGTACGCATCGGCATTTGGTACCTGGATCGAAGGGGGTACCGTGGTGGTCGGACGCGACACCCGGGTAACCGGGGCACTCTGCGAACGTATTATTGTTTCGGCTCTTCAGTCGACCGGATGTGACGTTATTAATCTGGGTATCGTTCCTACACCGACGGTGGCCATGGGGGTGTTACAGCACCGCGCTTCAGGTGGAATAATCCTGTCTGCCAGTCATAACCCGGCTGAATGGAACGCCTTGAAACTGTTAAACAGCAAAAGTGAGTTTCTGGATCAGTCCCAGGGAGAACAAGTCATCGATATTGCCCGTAATCATCGAATTCGCTACTGCAATTATGATCAAATCGGCCAGCTGCTGCATAATGAAACGTTACTGGAATCACACATTGATTCCATTCTCGATCTACCGTATATCAAGCGGGAAACGATTGCAAATGCAAAATTCCGGGTTGCCGTTGATGCAGTAAACGGGGCCGGTTCAACAGCCATTCCACGATTACTGGAACGCCTCGGTGCCCTGCAGATCAACAAAATTCACTGTGTCCCGGATGGGCACTTC
The DNA here is from genome assembly GCA_040905705.1 of Balneolales bacterium. Taxonomy (GTDB): domain Bacteria; phylum Bacteroidota; class Rhodothermia; order Balneolales; family Natronogracilivirgulaceae; genus JBBDQZ01. Next base: position 60,192 of record JBBDQZ010000053.1, on the reverse strand, counting down.
CCCCACAATCCTGAACCCCTTCCCGAACATTTAGACGATATCCGTGGCCTGGTCACCTCAACCGACAGTGATATCGGTTTTGTAACGGATCCGGACGCCGATCGTCTGGCGATTGTGGATGAACAGGGAAATCTGCTCGGTGAAGAATATACGCAGGCTCTGGCTTTTGATTTTATGCTGAAAAAACGGCCGGGGCCGGTTGTCACCAATCTTTCTTCCTCACGAGTCACCGACGATATTGCCGGTAAATATAGCCAGGTGTGTCATCGCTCGGCCGTTGGTGAGATCAATGTGGTCAAGATGATGCAGCAGACCGGTGCGGTCATGGGGGGCGAAGGCAATGGAGGTGTGATCAATCCGGATCTGCATTACGGCCGGGATGCACTGGCCGGGATTGCCATGGTATTGCAACATCTTGCGGAAGAACAAAAATCCGCCTCACAAATACGATCGTCCATGCCTGATTACATCATCACCAAATCAAAAATCAAACTGGATGGCTTTGACGCCGACTCCGTGTTGAAAACGGTAGAAGAAACGTATGCCGCCCGTAATGCCGACTCCGCGGATGAATTAAAAATCAACACAGCCGACGGTATAAAAATCGACTTTCCCGAAGGATGGGTCCACCTTCGGAAGTCCAATACGGAACCGATCATACGCATTTACTCGGAGGCCCGTACCCGGAAAAAGGCCGAAGCACTTGCCGACGAAATCAAACAAATCATTGGCAAGTAAGATGTTTCTCTATTACTTTGATGAAGATGTTTTTTTGTGTTTATAGTATTTTGACTCATTATGTCACATAGCATACCTATGAGGTGATCTGCATACTCATGTATGTAAAAGTCATTCACATAGGTATCTCAACTATACAATGCCTTGTCTATGCTTGAATCCATGACCGGCTACGGTCGGGGTGAACACACTTCGGAGAATTACCATGCCGTATCCGAAATCCGCTCGGTGAACTACCGGTATTTTGAGATTTCCATGAAGCTTCCCTCTCAATTACAACATCTGGAGCAGCGGCTGAGAGAAAACGTTCAGAAAAAAATCAGCCGGGGTAAACTAAGCCTGACCGTACAACTGGATCATCTTGCTGCAGACATCAAACCGGCCCACATTCAGGAAGACCTCCTGAAAGCGAAAATTGCTATTCTGGAACAAGTAAGAAAGCTGGCCGGCATAAAGGACCCTGTTCGACTGGAGCACTTGCTGACATTTGAAGAACTCTTCGAGGTATCCGAAAACGATCCGGATATACTGAAAAAACAATTTAAAGTGGTTGAAACGGCGATTGTTCGCTCTGTAGATCAGCTACTCGAAATGCGCCGTAATGAAGGCCGTAATCTGCAGAAAGACCTGGAACAACGGATGAGCCTGTTACGTCAATATTGTACAACTATTGGAAAAAATGAGAAAGAGCGTATCAATGACGGGAAATTACGCATGCATGAGCGTATTTCACAGCTCCTGGAAAGTGAACGGATCGACGAAGAAAGACTGGAGCAGGAAATTGCTTTCATGGCAGACCGGCTTGATATTTCTGAAGAACTGGTACGTATGGATTCGCATATCGAATATTTTACCGAATGCCTGAAAAGTGACACCTCCCAGGGGAAAAAATTGAATTTTATCCTCCAGGAAATGCACCGGGAAGTCAATACCATCGGATCCAAAGCAAATCACACGGGAATATCACACGCGGTCGTTGAGATGAAAGAGATTATTGAAAATATCCGAGAACAAATCCAGAATATCGCGTGAAGCAGCCTTCATCACCGCCATCACGGCTAAAAAGAGGAAAAATTGTGATCCTTGTGGCCCCGAGTGGTACAGGTAAAACTACCCTCGCACAACGGCTTCTGCAGGACTTTACCCATTTGCGATTTTCAGTATCCGCCACTACACGTCCACGCAGGCCGCACGAAGAAAACGGCAGAGAGTACCACTTTCTGAATCAGGAAGAATTTGAAAAAGCTATCAATGAGGGAGCGTTTCTGGAGTGGGAGGAATTTTATGACGGCAAGCGTTATGGAACACTAATAAAGGAAGTTGAAAAAGAGCTTAAAAAAGGCTACTTTGTCTTGTTCGATATTGAAGTAAAAGGAGCGTTGAATGTGAAGGCGCAATATGGCAACGACGCGATGGCCGTTTTTATCAAACCGCCATCAGATGCCGTACTTGTCGAGAGGTTGCACAATAGAGGAACCGAAAACGACGAATCCATGCAATTGCGTCTAAACCGTGCCCGGATGGAACTCGGTTATGCCGACAGTTTCGATCATGTAATAGTAAATGACGATCTGGAACGGGCTTACGAAGAATTGTCACATCTTGTTGCCTCTTTTATGGAAACAACATCCACCAATTGATAAGATAAGATTTATGGGAGTCAAGTCGCTTGATCTGGAAAAAATTCAAGGCACTACCGGCAATGTCTACGAAGGGCTTATAATTCTTTCGAAACGGTCACGCCAGATTGCCGCCCAGGAAAAAATGGAGCTGGACGAAAAGCTCAAGTATTTCGAAGGCTACGAAGACGAAGAAGAATACACCTTCAACGAAGAACAGGAACGCATCACAAAAGAGTACGAGGCGCGCCCTCACCCTGCTCAGCGGGCTATTGATGAGTTGATTGAAGATAAAGTGTATTTCCGTCTCCCTGATGAGGACGATGACAACAGCTGATCCCGATGTTGCGCGGCAAACATATCGTCATCGGGGTTTCCGGTGGCATTGCCGCCTATAAAGCGGTTTATCTGCTTCGAAAATTACAAGAGGCCGGCGCAACAGTACGGGTAACCATGACTGAAGCGGCCACACGCTTTGTTGGCCGGGAAACATTTGCTTCACTTACCCGGTTTGAGGTACCCATTGATATTTTTCCCGACAGTCCCACGGGGGTGAGTAAAAGTTGGACAAAGCACATAGAATGGGGTGAATGGGCGGATTTGATTGTAGTCGCCCCCTGCACGGCAAACACCCTTGCCAAAATTGTCAACGGGTTTTCCGATTCAATGCTGACAGCCATGATCCTGGCCGCTCGATGCAACATCCTGCTGTGTCCGACAATGGATGGGGAGATGTATCGGTCACCCGCCACCCGATACAATCTGGATAAAGCCGGGAAACTGGGATTTAAGTTGATGGAGCCTTCCTACGGATACCTGGCCAGTGGCCTGGAAGGTCAGGGACGCCTGCCGGAACCGGAAGAGATGCTCTCACATATAGAACAGCTTCTCGAAAATAAATCCATATCAGCAATTAAACCGGAACAGTCGTCTTCGTCCAATACATTCGGTAGCCATACATCAAAAACCGCGGTAACCGGGCCAACCGGTCAAAAGGCTGCATCTCCATTTCAAACACAGACCGATCCGGAACCTGGCTCGATATTGAAAGGCAAAAAAGTACTGGTGACGTGCGGTGCAACTCGTGAATTTCTGGATCCGGTCCGCTTTCTTTCCAATCCATCAACCGGGAAAATGGGCATAGCTATGGCACAAGAAGCGGCTGCTCTCGGCGCCGATGTCATCCTTCTTCATTCCGAATCAACAGATGTTTCAATTCTCCCGGAATCGATCAATAAGGAATCTTTTATTAGTGCCAACGACTTGTTCTCCAAAGTTAAATCTTTTGCAAAATCGGATATTATCATCATGGCCGCAGCTGTATCAGATTTCAAACCGGGGAAAAAGAGCCTGCACAAAGTCAAAAAGGATAAAGCGGAAATGCAGATTGCACTGGAACGCACGCCCGACATTTTACAATGGCTGGGAAAGCACCGGCCAGACGACCGGCAAGTATTGATTGGTTTCGCCATGGAGACGGAAGATTTGCCAGGACGTGCGAAAGAAAAACGGCTCCGGAAGAATACAGACTGGATCGTGGGTAATAACCTGCAGGATGAGGGCGCCGGTTTTGCGGTCGATACCAATCGTGTCTTGTTGATCGGCCCGGATACTGAGACCCGGTTTGAGGGCTCGAAATCTGAAGTTGCCCGAAGTGTTTTGCACCACATTTTTGTATCATAATAGCGACTTGTATGCTTAAACCGGCATATCCCGGAACCATTCTTCCCTGCCGGGAATCATCACCAATAGTTTGACTGCCGATTCAGAATGCCGCTCCTCTCATTTTCCGATTTGACGCTAAAAAAGACGACACTGTGTTTGCTTGCAATATCGTGTCTTGTTGCCTCTCTGCTTCTGATTTTCCTGCCATCAGAACCTCCCCGATTGTTTCTTCGGAATCTTGGGGAGGCCGACTCGCTTATCCTCCAGGAACTTGCCATGTTCAATATTCCTGATCATCGCATTCGTTCCGTCGACTATCCAATAAATGAGCATTTTAACCGCACTCATTATATTGTGGATTTGCCTGTACAAGTATCTCAAACTCATTTCCATGCAGAACTCAACCGGCAATTACACCCCTACAAGGTTCGAACCATGGGTTATGTAAATGTGCCGGAATACGAAATGACTCTCCACCTTGTATACCATGACAAGATCATCCGGACACTGGATTTGCGCACCGATTTCGACTACATCCGCACTCCTCACCCTGCCCGATTATTGATCTATTTTGACCGGATACCGACCGTTTCGCAGCTGGAACGTATATCAAACCTTGAAATCTCCGTTGGTGTAGTACTACGTTCCACCTCCGCCCGCACCCTTGTCCGGTGGGTTGAAATGATCCCGGAAGATATGCATCCGGTATATCTCTGGTATGACGATGACCGCAGGTCTTACCAAACAACGACAATGGACGATCCGGATCTCCGCCAGACAGTTGATGCGGTATCACGGGAATTCGATAGCATCAGGCTGCTTGTTTTTACACCTGATGGCTCCGGTTCGGATGAAGGGCTCATGCAGAAATTTCAAGAGGCCGGTATTCATACCGTGGATGCATCAGACATGAACATTAACAGCAGCGAAAACCGGTTTGAATTTGATCGTCAAATGCTCACCTATTCACGTCTGGCCCGCCAGGCTGCCGGCCCGTCATTAATGGTAAAGGGAACAGATACAACACTGAACTGGCTTGAGGAGTGGATCCCGCGCATTCAGAGAGGTGGAATTGTATTTATTACCCCCTGAACCCCGTCCGTACCGCACTCCTAAAATTCATTGCTTTGTTTATGATAATACGTGTGAGCCGTCAGATCATATTGAATGGGTGTGATGGTAGCATAGCCTTCCTTCAGCAGATTCAGATCGAGATCTTCTCCCTGATCGAGAATCTCGAGTCGGCCGGTAATCCAGAAATAGGGTTTGTTATGCGGATCAATACGGCCTTCAAACTCTTCAACATACCGGCTATTGGCCTGTTTGGCCCAAAGCAACTTTTTAAGCGGCCCGCCCGGTGCATTGACATTGAGAGTGATCCCGGATGGCAATTCGTTTTTCAAAATATAACGCACCACCCTTCGGGTAGCTTCCTGGGCACCTGAAAGATCGGCAGATTCACTGTATTCAGTACAACTGATGGCTATGGCAGGATATCCCAAAATAGTGGCCTCGGTGGCGGCACTGACGGTTCCGGAATAAATAATATTGATACCGGCATTGGATCCGTGATTTATGCCGCTCAAAACCAGATCAGGTTTGCGTTTCAAAAGCTTGTCGTGTGCAAGTTTCACACAGTCGGCCGGTGTGCCGTTCACCGCCTGGCCCTTCATATCAGAATTGATCTGAAAGGAAGTCACACGGAGCGGATCCGATACGGTAATTGAGTGGCCGACGGCACTCTGCTGCCGGTCCGGAGCAATGATTTCAACAATACCAAATTCCATTGCCACTTCGGCGAGCGCACGAATACCGGGAGCAAAAATTCCGTCATCATTGCAAACCAATATTAGCCGATTCGAATCAAAATCACGATTCGCCATACTGTTCGCTCTTGTCGGGGAATAAACCTTTTTTTACGTCAGAACGGTAATTTTGAAAGGCCTCGGTCATCAGGGAATACAGATCGGCATACCGACGAATAAAGCGCGGGCTAAAATTTTTATTCAATCCCAGCATGTCATGTGTAACCAGAACCTGGCCATCGCATGCCTCACCGGCTCCAATTCCGATCGTTGGGATACTCAGTTCACCTGTAACCCGCTTAGCCAAAGCTGAAGGGATCTTTTCCAGCACAATGGCAAAACATCCGGCCTCCTGCAACAAATGAGCATCTTCAACAAGCTGTTCTGCTTCCTTTTTTTCTGTGGCCCGCACTTTATAGGTACCGAACTTGTAGATACTCTGAGGGGTGAGGCCAAGATGTCCCATGACAGGTATACCGGCATCGACAATTTTTTTTACCGTGGAAACAATAGAACGTCCGCCTTCAAGTTTTACTGCGTGGGCTCCGGCCTCTTTCATCATACGTCCGGCACTTATCAATCCACCGGTATCGGTAACCTGATAACTCATAAAGGGCAAATCGGCTACGACAAGAGCTCGTTCTGCTGCACGAACAACGCAAACCGTATGATACATCATCTCTTCCAGTGTAATGGGCAAAGTCGTCTCATGTCCGGCCATAACATTGCTTGCAGAATCACCCACTAAAATAATATCAATACCCGCTTGATCCACAATTCGTGCCATGGTATAGTCGTAGGCCGTAAGCATGCTGATTTTTTCACCATGGCTTTTCATTTCCACAATAGTTCGTGTGGTAATTCGTGGTGTTTTTGACGATGCTGATTCGGCACTCATAATTTGTCCTTAGGTACAATCGCCGCGGTGGCTTCAATTTCACATGCCATATCGCCTTCCACGGTTGCTTTGCCAATCATGGTCAGGAAATTTCTTCGGGCGTTAGACAGTTCAACCTCCAGGCGAATTTGATCCCCCGGGACCACCGGGCGACGAAATCGGGCGTTTTTTATCCCGGTAAAAACGATGATGACATCCTGGGGATTTTTAATATGATTATTTAATGTCAACAGACAACCAGCCTGAGCAAGCGCCTCTACCTGCAGTACCCCCGGCATAACCGCTGCTCCCGGAAAATGGCCATTGAAAAATTCCTCATTGGCGCTAACATTTTTAATAGCGACAATATGTTTTTCACCGATTTCAAGTACACGGTCGATGAAAAGAAACGGATATCTGTGTGGAAGCAGTGATTTTATTTCTTCAATATTCATGATATCGATTTGAGTAACAAAGAGAGGTTAAAAATACGCAAGTTGATACTATGAAACCAATGGGGGTTCACGGGAACATGATTTGATAACCGGATTGCAAAAATCATCAATTCACCGGACTGTTCCTGCGTAAATATATGCAATCCCCTTCATTAACGGGTAGAAGGTAATGGTTTCATAGGCGCCTGTATTTTCCATGAGCTCAACAAATTGTTTCCCCGCCGGAAAAGCGGCACTTGTTTCAGGTAAGTACTGATAGGCCTGTTTATTTCCGCTGATCCAGCCTCCAAGAAACGGGATTATATATTTGCTGTGCCATCGAAACGGATATTTAACAAATCCGTAGGGTTGTCCGAATTCCAATACAATCACTTTACCCCCGGGTTTTACAACACGGGCCATCTCGCGCAACGCCGTTCCGGGATCGTCCACATTACGAATGCCGAAGGCAATGCTGCCGATATCAAACTGTTCATTCCCATATGGAAGATTCATCGCATCAGCGACCTCCCATACAATTTCCATACCGTTTTTCAGAGATTTCGCCGGTGCTGACTCCAACATCTCGGCACAAAAATCAGTACCTGTAACCTTTCCTTTCTCTCCGACAACTTTTTTGAATGCGATGGCAAGATCTCCGGTTCCGGTTGCACAATCAAGTACGTGCATTCCTGTTCGCGCCCCGCTTAACTGTACGGCCTTTTTTCTCCACCTGTGATGCATTCCAAAGGATAAAACCGTATTCAGTGTATCGTACCGTCCAGATATGGATGCAAACATCTCTCGTACTTCTTCGCTCATAGTCGTTTGTTTCGTTTTTTAAATTTATTTATGACTTCCTTCTGCCTGTTGACAAGCGAGAGGATTTCTTTTTCCATATCATCTACTTCATACACCGGAATATCTTCCCTGACAGCATATTTGAGTATAAACATTTTCAGAACCCTGTCATTGAGTAACAGGGTTTGCTTTAGCATTTTGCTGTAAAGCCACTCGACTGAATTGCGCAACCATCCGAACTTAAGCAAACAAAATATAAGTATACCCACAATAACGGATTCATATTGTTCGGTGATACCCATCCAGCTTAAAACAAACACTGAAATCAAAAGCAACACAATTTCATTATCAATAATAGCAAGGATCGAGGTAAGGGGGAGGCTCAGAAAATTGCTTTTGTTGATGTGCCATAAAGGCACAAAGATCAAAACGGCCAGCGCTGCAAACATCAAACCTTGCCCATATAACAGTATCATAAAAAGAAATATTCCAAGACTGTCAGCACTGCGAATCCAGATCTCCGATTTTTTTATTAACCGGGCCAGAGTGTGTTTTTTCAACAAACCCGGCGCATATTTCTCTAAACTTTCCGAAGTGATATGGAACCAGTTACCTGCTGAAGTAAATATACCCCGTGGCGTTTCGATGTAATGGTTTTCAGGATCACGGGAAACACTCATATAACGGTCATTCGTTTTGTTTGTAAAGTTGTTAATGAACCGATCGGCAATTTATTGCTATATAGAGTCATCATCAAACACTTGAAACGCTACAGCTGTCTCATGCCCGCGCCACCGTCACAATGCCGACCGAAGCACAATGATCCCTTACGATTTTTGCCAATTCTAATGTTGTTGCACCTGTAGTAATGATATCATCCACGATAAGGACCGTCTGACCATTAAATACCTCCCCTCGATTCAGAGAAAAAGCATTCAAGGTATTTTCCCATCGTAATGTTGAATTAAGCCCGGTCTGGGTTCTGGTATTCCGGACACGGACTACTGATTTGCTATCCGCCACGGCCGAACCTGTTACCTCGGCAATACCCTCCGCTATTTTGGCAGATTGATTATATCCACGTTTTCTTTGACGGGCCGGATGTAAAGGTACCGGCAAAAGTATAACACTTCGGCGGGAGTCCAACCACCGGTTATACCGTATTTTATAACCCAGCTCTCTCCCTAAAACCACACATAAGCTCGCAAAACCATTATACTTGGCATAATGAAGTATATCCTGTAAAAATCCACCTTTGTCAAACTCCCACAGCGAATCCTGCATCACAATCCAGTCCGGCAGAATAATACCATCGCATGACTCCATTCCTCCGGCATTGGCAGGCTCAAATGCATACTTCAAACAATAGGTACAAAGTTGAGAGTCCTCTCCAACACGATCACCACAAACCAGGCAGGTAACCGGATAAATCAATTCAAACACATCTTTACCAAGCGAAAATGAAATTGCCATATCAACCTCTAATTTCAATATCGATGACGAACATCTGTTCCGTATAAGACCCCTGGCAACGACAAATCTTACACGGCAAAACATACAAAAACGTAATAAAAATCATCGCTTGGTGTGTTCGTTATTCCGTTAACAATCCGGATATAATTCCGGTCAAAAAATTGTGGTGTATTAAGTGGATGTGCATTATTATACAATGGTTTTGTCATTCTGTACTTTAGTGCTTACAAACAACGACTCCAGGTGATATCTATGTCCAAAATTTCTCAAGATCTGTTGCTGATTCGACGGAATATGCGGCTGAGCAAACAGAATATTTTTGAAAAGTGCAGGATTCCTATCGCAACTATTGAGGCCATTGAAGATGGATCGATTTATACCGGTAAAATGCGCAATAAAACCTATTTGCGAAGCTATTTCCGCACCTATGCAAAGGCCGTCGGTATCAATGATGACGATATGATCAATGCGCTTGACCAGGTCGAAGAGGGAACGTATGCAGGCCACCTTGCTGAAATCTACCTGAGCCGGGATGATGATGTTTCAACAGATAATGATAAACAATCAGGTCGTCAGGCCAAAGACCCTGTAGATAAGGGCAAGCCTTCAGACAAACTGAAGGATCCGGAAGCCCCGGGCGACACTTCGGGCAGTAAAAAATCTTCCGGTGATCAGAGCACTTCATCCAACGATGCCGACAAACAAATTGCTACTGGTAAAAAAACACCTGCCTCCGCCGATACGGATCGTGTAAAAAGTCCAGCATCTACCTCCCGGAAAACTGAAAATAAGGGGGCACCATCCTCCGGTTCATCCTCATCCGGCCCGGCTTCAAAAAAGAAAATTATCACCCCTGAAAGCCAGGAAAAAAGCGTGGACGACATTGAGTGGGAAGATGAGCACACCAAAAAGCCTCTGGCAACATCCACTTCCGATTATGCCTCTTCGGAATCTCATGATAAAGCAACCATAGAAAGCAAGTTTCCTGATCCTCCCGAGATGAGCAGTGTAGATTGGGCCAGAAAAATCAAGGAAGCGGTCTACCGGCCTCAGCGTAACCGTATTGTCTGGGTAATGATCGTTATACTCCTTGCTCTGGCTCTTGCTGCTGCTGCTATTTTCTGGTTTTGGCAACAAAACAGAAGTAATGGTGCCATAGAAACATCTGTTGAAAATACCATATCCCCTGCTCTTTCAGAAAACGATGAAGACCGAACGGATCAGAGTAATGAAGGAGAAACTGCAGCATCCGTATTGCCAAATATATCGGAAAACATCTCTATAGATATTGCAGAAATGCTTCCCGCTTCCGGGCCGGGAGACACCCTGTTTGTGGTTGTCTATGCCCTGAACGGAAATCTTGAACCGATTCGGGTAGATTCCGATGTATTTGGCCAGGATACAACCACCGCATTTCGTCCGTATTGGGTGGAAAACCAGGAAGCCATGCGATTTGATTTTATCAACGAAATCGCCTTCCAGGGTGCACTTTCAAGAATGGTCCTGTTATTTAACGGGCATTTGATTGACAATTTTAATGCATTAAATCCGGATGGTCCACGCATCAGATTGACACGCAACTATATCCAGGAGAATGAGCTGTTACAAACACCTGCTGTATCTCCTTTTTCTGAAGTTCCCCCTCCAGAAGCCATTAATGACCGCCCCCGCTTTTCACCCTGACCCTGCGGACCCAAACCGACTCTGTTATTGTTGCTGCTCCCAGTTCTTCCCTGTAAATACCCTCTCCAAAACGGCATCACTCGTTTGTCCGGTAAATTCAACCAACCCTTTCTCATCCGGTAATACAAACTCATTTATTTCCATATCCGACTATGAAACCGTCAGAAGCCCGGGAAAAAATCAATAACCTGAAACAACAGCTGAAGAAAGCCAACGATGCCTATTATCAGGAAGCCTCCCCCCTGATGTCCGACCATGAGTTCGACCGGCTTCTTGACGAACTTCGCCTTCTGGAAGAGACGTACGACCTGCAGACCCCCGACTCCCCCACACAACGTATAGGCGGCCAGCCGACAAAAGAATTCCCAACCGTCATTCATCCGGTGCCGATGTTGAGCCTCTCCAACACCTACAGTCGCAATGAACTGGACGATTTTGACCGACGGGTAAAAAACCTGCTTGGCCACGAAAATTACAGTTATATCGCAGAACTGAAATATGACGGGATGGCTATCCGCTTGCGATATGAGCATGGAAAACTGATTCTCGGAGCCACCCGGGGTGATGGAACACAAGGCGATGATATTACTCCAAACATTCGAACTATCCGTGATATCCCCATGGAAATTAAATTTGACCCTTTGGAGAAAAAAGATTCTCTGAAAGAAAAAGAGGCCTACAAAACCTCGCCCCCTTCAGACCGTTATCCGGATGAACTGGAGGTCCGTGGGGAAGCATATATGGAGCTGTCTGCATTCGCGAAAATGAACAGCGACCGGGAAGAACAAGGTGAAGCGACATTTGCCAATCCTCGCAACGCGACCGCAGGTACCCTCAAACTCCAGGATCCCGCCATAGTAGCCCGCCGTCCCATCCGCATGTTTGCTTATGATCTGCTGATTGACGACAACAACAAAAATCGAACTCAGGTGGAAAAACTGAATTTACTTGAGAAAATGGGATTTCGGGCATGTGAATACCGTGAATGGTGCGCAGGCATTAATGATGTGCACAACGTGATCGAAAAATGGGCAGCTCTGCGCAAAGACCTTCCCTACGAAACCGACGGCGTAGTCATCAAAATCAACGAAGAACGTTATCGTGAAATCCTTGGAGAAACCGCCAAAGCCCCAAGATGGGCAATTGCCTACAAATTTGAAGCCGAGCAGGCAATCAGCCGGATCCATGAAATTACACTGCAGGTGGGACGACTCGGTACCATCACTCCCGTTGCGGAACTGGACCCCGTTTCACTGGCAGGCAGCACGATCAGACGAGCGACTCTTCATAACGAAGACGAAATCCTGCGAAAAGATATCCGAAAAGGAGATCAGGTTGTTATAGAAAAAGCCGGCGAGATCATTCCCCAGGTGGTCAATGTAGTACTTCAGGAAAAAAAGAAACGAGGTGCCCCATTTAAAATGCCGGAAAACTGTCCGGCATGCCATGCAAAACTGGTAAGATTACCAGAAGAAGCTGCCTGGCGATGCACCAATAACCAGTGTCCACCACAAGTTCGGAGCCGGCTGGAGCATTTTGCCTCCCGCGATGCCATGGACATCGACGGACTGGGCGAAGCGGTCATCAATCAGTTGGTCGCAGAAGGGCTTGTTACAAAATTTCCCGACCTGTACCATCTTACACCGGAAAAGCTGGTCCCGCTGGAAAGAATGGCCGAAAAAAGCGCAGATAATCTGATTCAGGCAATTGAAAAAAGCAAAGAGAAGCCCTTCGAAAAAGTATTATACGCTCTTGGAATTCGGTTTGTCGGTGTAACGGTGGCACGTGATTTGGCCCGTGCATTCACATCGCTGGAATCACTGACGAAGGCTTCGGAGGAGGAATTGTGTCGTGTGGATTCCATCGGGCCGCGTATAGCCGGTTCCGTCCGTTCTTTCTTCAAAAATCCGGAAAATCAAAAAATGATTGAAGAGCTGGCCGCTCTTGGATTACAATTCCGGTCTGAATCACAGCACCAAGTGTCGAATAAGCTGGCAGGAAAATCATTTGTACTCACCGGATCGATGCCATCAATGAAACGATCTGAAGCAAAATCTTTGATCGAAATTCACGGAGGGAAAATCACCTCCTCGGTCAGTAAATATACCGATTTCGTTGTCGCTGGGGAGGAAGCCGGAAGCAAGCTGGACAACGCGCGCAAACTGCGGGTAACGGTGCTGGACGAAGCGGCATTTTTAAAGATGATTAACTGATCGGAATTCGTATTTTATCATTGGCATGAAAATCCTATACGTATACGGACAGGAATGAACGGAGAAAATTTCAATGATGTATCTTACAACAGAAAAGCCATACCAATCCATATCTGATTATAACGGTTGACAACGTAAAACGGCAATCATTTCAGAAAGCAACGTATATGAAATTTGAAATCCAGACTGAAGACGACACTTCTATTATGACTCTTAAATCGGAGCGGCTTGACAGCAAGGTGGCGCCCGAACTGAAAAGTCAATTTATTGTATTGGCCAATACCAATGATTCCGGACATTTAATCCTTGACCTGGGTGCGGTCACCTTTGCCGACTCCAGCGGGTTGGGTGCTCTGTTGTTGGCACAACGTTTATATCGGGATCTGGACCGCAATCTTGTTCTATGCAATGTTCCAGATCGCGTTCTTAAACTTTTGTCTATCTCTCAACTGGACAGTGCCTTCACAATAGCATCCGACATAAATGAAGGCATTTCCATTGTCGCCGAGACAAAAAGTTGACAATGCTGTTGTCGCCAATCTGATCCGGCGAAATTATCGGGTGTAATCGTAATTATTTTTCAATTTCACTAATTCTGAGCCATCCATATGGGCTTTTTGGAGAAACTTGGCCTTAACAGAAAGAAAAAGGCGTATGTGCCTTTTACTACGGAAAAGTTGAAAAAAGATCAGGTGCCGGGGCCCTTAAACCGAAATAATATCTTTAAGCTGGCACTGAGCCTTGTTTTTCTCATATTGGTGATTGGATTATATCCCAAATCCCCCTATTCAGAATTGGCCTATAGTATAGGAGAACCCTGGCGTAATGAAGACCTTACTGCACCTTTCACCTTCAGTATACTCAAGGACGACTCCGAAATCCGGGATGAAATTAACGATATTCAGCAAAACACTTTCCCCATTTTTCTGATCGATCAACAACCGGTCAGTAGAACTTTTAACAGGCTGGACACTGTTTTCGAGAGGATGGATGAGGTGGTCGACGCCTATCTCGACTGGCAAAACTCCCGTATACATATGCCGGAACTGGCCTATGATGACAGTCTCCGGTTTATAGAAATACGTAATCTTTCGGGACTCAGAATCAATGAAAGTTCCTGGGATGCCCTGCTCGATCAACTCAACGATTCCCGGCTTGCTCCGGATCAGGGAGGAAATATGGCTAATGACTTTATCGGCTATGAAATTCAATCCGAACTTGAAAGCATTCTTGAATCACTTTTTTCCGCCGGTATCATCAATCTTGACAAGGAGAATCTGACTTCTGATGAAATTACTATCCGGAACCTGGATGAGCGTACCGAACAGGATGTAAACATTGATCGGGTTCGCACAATTAACGAAGCTCTGGAATATGCTGAAAACAGACTTTCCAATCGATTTGAAGATGAAATCTTCGTAGTGACAGGGAGCCGGTTACTAAACCAGATCATTGAACCCAACCTGTTCTTCAGTAATGAAGACACCGAATCGTTGATACAGGAACGAATAGAAGCCATTTCACCTACCAAAGGCGCGGTTTCAGAAGGGCAGGTTATCATACGGCGCGGCGATATTATTACACCGGATCGACATAATATACTGCAAAACCTTGCCAGAGCACGAGCTGAACGAGCCAGTGAGATGGAACTCTGGCGACAGTACATCGGGGAAACCATCCTCGTGATTGCTGTCTCCTTGATATTTTTCCTCTACATATTTCTGTACCGTCGCAAAATTTTCGATCAAAACCCAATGCTCTTGCTGGTTTTTCTGACTGTAGCGCTTGTCTACAGTATCGGTGCATTTGTTGCAAGAGTTGAAGATGTCTCACCTTATGTCGTTCCCTTCGCTATCTCACCCATCCTGCTGACCATCATCTTCGACTCCCGGGTGGGACTCATGACCACGTCTCTACTCGCCCTGCTGGCCGGCCTGATGTACGGTAATAATTTTGAATTTGTTGTGGCTACGATTACCGCCTGCAGCATAGGTGTATACTCGGTACGTGATATCAAAGACCGCAGTCAATTCTATTTGACTACACCCGCTCTGATCTTCTTTTCCTATGCGCTGGTACTCTTCGGTTTTACTCTCACCAAAGTGGGCGGGTGGCCCGCTTATTTCAACAATCTGATCTTCCTGCTCGGCAATGCCGTGGGAATTTGGCTCACATATCCGCTAATCCTTCTCATCGAAAAAACGTTTCGCATCACCACCGATGTAACCCTTCTGGAGTTGAGCGATACCAACCAACCCATTCTCAAAAAACTGATGCTGGAAGCCCCTGGAAGTTTTCACCACAGCCTGCAAGTCGCCAATCTGGCTGAAGCCTCAGCATCCGGCATCGCTGCCAATTCCCTTTTGTGCCGGGTTGGCGCACTCTATCACGATATCGGAAAACTGGAAAAACCACAGTATTTCGTTGAAAACCAGCAATCAGGAAATGTACATGACAAGCTTAAACCCCGGATGAGTGCCCTTATTATAAAAAACCATGTGGATACCGGGGTAAAAATGGCCAAAGAAATTGAACTTCCGGACATACTCATTGATTTTATACGGACGCATCATGGTACATCACTGATCCGGTATTTCTATGAAAAAGCGATGAACGAATCCGGCAACGAACAGGAAATTCAGGAGGAAGACTTCCGGTATAACGGGCCCATTCCAAACAGTAAGGAAACCGGGATTTTACTGCTTGCCGATGGTGTGGAAGCGGCTTCCCGCTCTATGTCAGACCACTCTTACCAAAAACTTGAAAACCTGGTAAACAGACTGGTGGATGACCGGCTTGCTGAAGGACAGCTCAACGACTGCTCACTTACACTGAAGGATTTAAATATCATCAAAGAGATTTTTACCCGAATTCTTCAGGGTATGTATCATGGCAGGGTCAAATATCCGGGCCAGGAAGAAGATGAATCATCTGCGGTGGAGGATCAAAGGGAATCCGGGGTTGGAGAAGAATGAGCTATTTTGATTCTGAACGGGCACAGTATCTCCATTTTTTAAAATTGGAGAAAGGGCTGTCTCTTAATTCGTTAGTTTCATATGAAAACGATCTTCGCAGATATTTGATATTTATCGGAAGGGATATCGGTTTGCAGGACTTGTCGGGCATTGTCCTTGATCACGTAGAAAAATATCTCAAAGAGCTGATGATGATGAAATTATCCGTTAGCACAATTGCACGAAATATATCGACTATCCGCGGATTCCATCAATTCGCCGTGATGGAGCGGTGGTGTGCCGCCAATCCGGCTGAACTGATCGAACTGCCAAGAAAGGGCCGCCATTTGCCTGATGTGCCGGATCAATATGAAGTGGCGGCAATGCTGGATTCGCCGGATCGCTCGGATGTGCTGGGGAAACGGGATGCCGCTATTCTCGAGTTAATGTATGCGACCGGTGTACGTGCGAGCGAAGTGATTCAACTGGAAAAAAATCAGCTGATCGTTGAATTGCAACTGCTGCGTATTATTGGCAAGGGCAACAAGGAACGTCTGGTACCGGTTGGGCAAAAAGCCCTGGACGCATTAAAAGACTATTTGAATGCCGGCCGGCCTTTTCTTCTAAAGAATCAAGCTGAAAGCAAAAACCGTATTTTTTTGAGCTATCGGGGCAAGCCTTTATCCCGCATGAGCCTGTGGCATATTGTTACCCAAGCCGCCCGGGAGGCAGGTGTTCAAAAACCGGTTCACCCGCACACATTGCGCCATTCTTTTGCCACACATCTGCTGGAAGGGGGCGCCGATTTGCGGGCTGTGCAGGAAATGCTTGGTCATGCTTCCATTTTAACCACAGAAATTTATACCCATATCGACCGTTCGTTTCTGGAAGAAGTACATAAAACGTACCATCCCAGAGCTTGACAGACAGGTACACCGCTCAATTTTATTTGTATCCTTTCGATGACATCATACCATTCAGACAGACGTATCACCGCAACCATGCCAAAAGCCAGCACTCAACCCAGTGTATTTGAATCGATCAAGTGGGTGGACGACCACCTTCGGATTATTGATCAAACGTATCTTCCCAACAGGGAAATTTTTCTCGATATTTATGAAGTGGGCCGGATTTGGGAAGCCATAAAATCAATGCGTATTCGCGGTGCTCCGGCCATTGGCCTGGCTGCAGCTTACGGTTTGTATCTTGGAGTTAAAGACTTGCGCGAAGACGATTTGCATGAGTTCGAAACGGAAGTGAAGAGAATTTCTGTGTATCTTGCTTCTGCACGTCCGACAGCGGCTAATCTGCAATGGGCACTGGATAAAATGATTCGAACGGCACATGCCCTGCGCCATAAACCGATAACTGAAATTAAAAATCATCTGCTTAATCTGGCACATTCCCTGCTAAAGGAAGACAAACGTGTCTGCGCTGATATCGGCAAACATGGACAGATATTGATTCCTGATAAAGCCGACATTCTGACTCATTGCAATACCGGAAGTCTTGCCACCGGACAATACGGAACCGCCCTGTCGGTTATATACCATGCACATATGAATAACAAAAACGTCCATGTGTGGGTCGATGAAACACGCCCGCTATTTCAGGGCAGCCGACTGACTTCCTGGGAACTTCAAAGAGCGAATATCCATCATCATATCATTGCGGATTCTGCAGCCGGATGGGTCATGCAACATAAAAATGTGGATATGATTATTGTCGGTACGGACCGTGTTGCAAGGAATGGTGATGCGGCTAACAAAATCGGGACCTATTCGCTGGCTGTGTTGGCTAAGCATCATAATATTCCGTTTTATATCGCCGCACCCTTGTCCTCGATCGACATGAATGTGAAATCAGGTGATTCGATACCTATCGAAATGCGCAGTGAACACGAATTACGAAAAGTCGGACAATATATGACGGCCCCGAATCAAACACCGGCTTACAATCCTGCATTCGACATTACTCCTTATCAACTGATTACCGCATTTATTACAGAGAAAGGAGTCGTGAAACCAGATTATGCTGAAAACCTTGCCGCGATTACAGCAAAATAACAACCTGGTAAATCAAGCTTCCACCGGCGTTAAGTTATATTTTGCACAAACCGAAAGAAATTCATCTATGCCTTTCCCGGGCCGGATAACAACCGGCTCTTCATGTGACATATCCACAATGGTTGAATGATCGGCAGGGATCGTCTGTTCGTTATCAACAAAAATATCTACCTGTTTTTCAAATCTCCGGAATAACTCCAGGCGGTTGCCCGTCCCGTTTCCCTCGCTTCCACCAAATTCCGGATGGCTCGCCGTAGTTGCAATCAATGGCATTCCCAGTTCTTTGATCAGATTCTCACAAATAGGGTAATCCGGAATGCGAAATCCGATCGTATGGCGTTTTGGATTTAACAACAATTTTGGAACGTTTCTGGTGGCCGGAAGCACAAAAGTATAAGGTCCCGGTATCAATCGTTTGATGATCTTGAATTGATTGTCACTCATCCTGGCAAAATTTGAAATTTCAGACAGGGAGTCGCATAACAATGTGAATAAATGATCGGTTGGAAGACGACGAATCTGCCTGATTCTCTCAATACCTTTTTTGTTTCTGTAGTCACAAACCAAGGCATACTGTGTATCGGTAGGAAGCAACACTATATTATTGTTTTTAAGATGATCGACAATTTCAAAAATGCGCTTTTGATGGGGGGTAACCGGATGCAGTTTTATTTTTTCAACCATAAGTAGCTCTCTTTTTTATGCATGTTGAACCTGATTCCCGGGAAAGCTCCCGTGACCTGAAAAACAGGTTTGGTTTCAAAATAAATGATCTCACGACAGATTGAAACCGTTGATTCAAAAAACTGCCCGGATATAATCCGAACAGTTTCAACAAGGCGACGGCTAACGTGAATCCGCTTCAAACATCATTCAAAATCCTGCCCGTGTATTCGCTATACTGACCTCCCGGAAAGTGATCAGCGGGGATCAAGCTTCGGATGATAAATACTTGCGAATACTTTCTATAACTTCGTCACTTTGTGCTTCGTTCTCAACAACATATACAAACTGAGAGCGGAATTCGTCAACGCTGAGATGACAAATATCAGCATACCTGGCTAATACCTCAGTATTCTCGAAATCACTGCGGAATAACCGAATCATATAGTGCAACGCTATAGCAAATGACATTGAATCCACTTCCACCATACGAATTTGTGTTTTTCCTGTCTTTTTGTCAAGAATGTCCTTAAAATACATGGGAACAAAATGTCCGCCCTGGATGGAGACCATGGCGGCAGTACCCCCATTGGTTATGAACTCCACTGCAGAATAACCGAGATCGCGGGTATATTCCATATCAAACGGGATCGGATCCGCACATCGTAGCTCGTAACCAATGTTTTTAGCCACAATTGTGACATCAAGACTCAGCGATTCCAGGCGTTTTTTTACTGCTTTTTTCAGAATTTCTCCAATATTCAGCTCGGCAAATCGTAAATTGTCGTGTTCGTCACGCTCAAGTTCCGCCAGCCCTTCAAGTTCCTTGCTGCTCAATCGTTCAACAAGCCCCTCGGCGAGAATCACCACCCCGTTTTCCTGCCCGTTTGCTTTGCGTTTGATGATGGCTCCGACCAGTATATCCACCAGCTTTTTCAACGAAATTTTATCCTCCCTGAATTCTTCAGGAATTAATGTCAATGTAGCTCCTGAAGATTTGCCGATCCCAAGGGCGAGGTGACCGGCTTTGCGTCCCATGGAAACAACAAAATACCAGCGTGAAGTCGTCCGTGCATCAACCATTAAATTTTTCACAATATGTACTCCATCGTGACGAGCGGTCTGAAATCCGAAAGTCGGAATTCCATACGGAAGGTCCAGGTCGTTGTCGATCGTTTTGGGCACATGAACCACACTGATCTTCCCGGCTGATGACTCTTCAAGCGTTTTGGCACTGTACGCGGTATCGTCTCCCCCAATGGTAATAAGCTTGTCTACTCCCAGTTTCAACAGGGCATTGATGGCGTTATCCAGATGTTCCTTGTTTTTGGTAGGATTATCCCGGGCAATACCAATAAAAGACCCCCCCTGGAAGTGAATACGGCTGACTTTATCTATAGTCAGAGGTTCAATGTGTGAAGTGTCACCGCGCATGATCCATTTAAAACCTTCCATCAGCCCCAACACTTCATACCCCTGTTGAATTGAACGAATTGTTGCCGCCGCAATGACGCTATTGATTCCGGGTGCGGGCCCACCTGCTGCCAGTATTGCTAAACGTTTGGGTTTTGACATAGTGTTATAATAGTTTTTTGTGTTACAATTAATTCGTTCAAACAGCTCTCAACTGTCTGTACGCAGAACTTTATGTATTTTTCCAACTGATAAGAATCATAATTGTCTCAAGTTTTTTTCGCTTGTAAAATATGACAATCCTTCCGTAAACGGTAGCTGTTTTTTACTTGCTACTGAATTTATTGTCCATCTGGAAAATTTCCGGATATACCATGCCGGTTTTGACAGGCACAACTCAGGAATTCAAAAAACATACCGACAAGAAAACAAACCGGCATACTCATGCATTAATTCCCAGAGCAGGTGAAATTTCCTGGAAATACCGGGCAGATAGGCCGTTTCGATAGCTTTCACGGCAGATAGTAAAGCTTGTCGTAACTACCCGAGGCTTCCATCATCAAGTAGATAACCACACCCGTTACAGATACATACATCCAGACCGGCCAGGTAAGCCGGGCGATTCTCTTATGGTTTTTATAATCCTTACTGACAGCCCGATACATGGTTAGTAAAACCATGGGCATATTCACTAGGGCGAGTATAATATGAGAAATCAGAATGACGAAATAAACCGGACGAGCCCATCCGGTTCCATCATACCCGACTGATCCGGCATGATAGTGAAAAGTAAGATAACTGATAAAAAACAGTGCCGAGGCAACAAAAGCTGACAGCATCAACCTCCTGTGCACTTTGATATTCTTTTTCCTGATAAAAATAAATCCTGTGAATAGAAAAATTGCCGAAATCATATTCAGAACGGCATTCAGTTGCGGAAGATCCGTGATAGTGATCATATAACCTGGTCAAGTGTACTGATGATTTAAAATTACGGTGCCCGCCATTCGCGAAAATCGGCCACGGGTAAAGATATAAACGATTTGAATAATAAATAATGCAAATCAAAGCTGCATCAAGGGTATCTGACATGATGGCCTTGGCCAGCCTTAAAAGACGGAAACCACCATCATTTGTTGCAATGACATTGTTCAATGAGAACAATCATATTTTAACCTTGTGTTGCCTGAATACGTTATCCATTAATGCATAAACTATGGCCGGAATACAATTTCATTATGAAGATTGTATAAAAAGACATTTTTTTCTTTTTTTTAGCGATCGAATTCAAGTATCTTTAGCCTCTGAAAATTAAGTATAAGTAAATTCCGATCAGTAGGAGGTCAGCCTGATTCCGGTTTCTTGCCTGATTCCGTGTAATTAAGCTGAATTCATATACTGTTTTGTGATTTTGTAGTGAATGAGCATTTCGCTCTCGGATAAGTTCAGGCCGGGGCATATGTTTTTCTTCCATCCGACAAATCCTGTCGCCGGATAATGCCGTGCCGCTTTCCGAATGTTAATAATGTAGTTTTTAAACCTGTTTTAAATCGCTGTAAGCATGGCGCAGATTTTTCCTGTGTGGGTGAATGACATTCCAAAACGGTTGCAGTTGGCGATCATTCTTGTGGTAACTGCGATTATTTTCGGTTTCTGGTATTTCGGATCGCCGGAATATCTCGAAGTCGGTTATGCACCCGAACAACCCATCCCGTACAGTCATAGCTTCCATGCCGGAGAGCTTGGCATCGACTGTCAATACTGCCACGGTTCCGCATGGAATTCAGCTGTCGCAGCTATCCCGTCTACCGAAACCTGTATGAACTGTCACGAATATATAGGTCTTGACCTGGAGACCACACAGCCTTTACTTGACAGCTGGGAGTCTGGTGACCCCATTGAGTGGGTCCGTGTACATGATATTCCGGATCATGCCTATTTCAATCATTCCATACATATAAATACAGGAATCGGATGTGCTACCTGTCACGGACGCATTGATCGTATGGATGTGGTTATGAAAAAAGAGTCCATGAGCATGGGCTGGTGTCTCGATTGCCACAATGACCCTGCCCCACACCTTCGCCCGGTGGAAGAAGTAACAAACATGGCATGGGAGCCACCGGATGATCACAATGAATTTGCACAGATGATGATAGAAAAACGGAATATAGACGCTCCTGTCTACTGCAACACGTGTCACCGTTAACAAATATCTGATACGAGCCGATAAGACCTTATTTATATCTATGGGAAACCAGCCACAGAAAACATATTGGCGCAGCCTTAACGAGTTAGCTCAGAACGAAGAATATAAAAAATTCGCAGAGCGAGAATTTCCCGAACAAGCCACCGAACTAACCGATGGTGTTTCCAGAAGGAATTTTCTGCAGATTATGGGGGCCTCTGTTGCACTTGCCGGTTTGACCTCCTGTCGCAAACCGGTTCAGAAAATTCTTCCCTACACCCGCCAACCGGAACATCTGGTTCCCGGTATTCCGCAATATTATGCTTCTTCGATACCGTTCCGTGGAAATCTTGCCGGTGTGGTGATACAAACCCACGAAGGACGCCCCACCAAAATCGAGGGGAATGAGCTTCATCCAGAAAGTAAAGGCCGTACCAATAGCCAGCAACAGGCTTCCATACTGGAATTGTATGACCAGGACAGGTCCCGCAATGTACGCAACAACGGCTCTGACAACAGCTGGGATAACTTTGTCGCTTTTTGTAATGATCATTTTTCCGATACCGATCGAACGGTTGCTTTTCTAAGTGAGGCCAACTCCTCACCGACACTTGCCCGTCTTCGTAATGACGCCCTGGAGCGCTTTCCGAATGCCCGATGGGTTACATTCGAACCCTTTAACAACGAATCTGTCTACAGTGGTATCGAAAGCGTGTTCGGCCGACGCCTGCGTCCTCTTTACCATTTTGACCATACACGGATCACCCTCTCTCTCGATGATGATTTCATGCAGGAAAGTGATAATAATGTCTCTTATATCGGGGATTTTGCAGAAAGCCGAAAAATGTTATCTCCGGATGATGAGCCTTCCCGACTGTATGTTGCCGAAAGTAATTATTCACTGACCGGATCCAACGCTGACCACCGATTACGAATTAAGTCCTCGGAAATTCCACCGTTCGCCTTTGCGCTGGCTTCAGAACTTTCCCGGAAAATAAATGGACTGGATGCCTATTCCGGTTACACCAATGCTTTTAATGATCACAGCTGGATCCGTGTCCTTGCCGAGGAACTTGTCGCTCATCAGGGTAACAGCATTGTCACTGCCGGCGCGGAACATGATGCATCAGTACACGCTACAGTAGCAGCAATAAACCTGGCACTGGGCAATGCCGGGGAAACCGTAGAGTACCTGGAAGTGCCGCATCTCGATGCAACCGACCAGAACGAAGCGTTTCATACTCTGGTGACGGATATGAATGCAGGAACGATCGATACCATCGTGATGATCGGCACGAACCCGATTTTCACAGCCCCTGCTGACCTGAACTTTGGGGAGGCCCTGAAAAATGTGGGTACACAGCTTCATCTTTCGCACTATTTTGATGAAACTTCAAAAGTCAGTACCTGGCATGTCAACCGTGCTCAATTTCTTGAAACCTGGGGAGATGGTTATTCCTGGTCGGGAGTCCGTTCCGTTATCCAGCCTGTGATTCAGCCACTGTTTGGCGGTAAAAATGAAATTGAATTTTTAAATGCGGTCATCCATGGCACAGATGAATCCGCCTATGCCCTGGTTCGTGAAACATGGAGAAATGTGTTTCCGGACGATTTTGAAAGCCACTGGAACAGAGTTCTGCATGACGGGTTGCAAACAGACTCCCGTTTCGATGTCGCTGATGTTTACATGGTTGACGGGTCTGCTGAGATTATCACTACATATCTTAATGAATCGACGGCCGCGTTTTCCGACGGTATCGAATTGGTTCTCAAACCCGATCCCAAATTGCATGACGGGCGTTTTGCTAACAACGGATGGCTTCAGGAACTGCCGGACCCCATGTCTAAAATCACCTGGGATAACGTCGCGCTGATTTCACCCAATACAGCCGAACAAATCGGTGTCCCTCCCGCTCGCAAATTCGGGGAAACCCGACAGCAGGTAATACGCATTCAAACCAATTCAGGAAGACAAACGGAGATTGCAGCATGGGTGCTTCCCGGCCATGCCGACCGCAGCATCACCCTTTATACGGGATATGGCCGTCAACAGGTCGGACGAGTTGCTGACCAGACCGGTGTAAACACCTTTCCGCTTCGAACATCGTCAAATCGTCTCGTACAACAAAATATTGAAGTATCGCTTGCAGGACGCACCTATGAAATAGCGTGTACCCAGGATCACCACAGCCTGGAAGATCGGCCTATAATACGGGAAGCCGACTTGCAACAATATCGAGACCATCCCACATTTGCACAGGATGAAGTTTATATACCCGGAACACACGGTGGTGAGCGAGAACACCCGCTTTCCTTATTTTCGGACAAGGAATTACCGGCTCATGAACCACAATGGGGCATGACTATAGACCTGAATTCCTGCGTCGGGTGCGGTGTTTGCACGATTGCATGCCAGGCAGAAAATAACATACCGGTCATTGGCAAACGGGAGGTCAGGCGTGGAAGAGAAATGCACTGGATTCGCACCGACCGTTACTTCAGTGGTAACGAACGGGAAAATCCGAAAGTAATGCATCAACCTGTACCCTGTATGCATTGTGACAATGCCCCTTGTGAGCAGGTCTGTCCTGTAGCTGCCACCACTCAAAGTGATGACGGCCTGAATCAGATGGCATACAACCGCTGTATCGGTACCCGCTATTGCTCAAATAACTGTCCGTACAAGGTTCGCCGGTTTAATTTCTTTAATTACTCCAAAGAATATCTGACTTCCGGGGATGATCCGGAAATCATTCAGATGGCTATGAACCCGGATGTGACAATTCGTTTTCGTGGAGTAATGGAAAAATGCACTTATTGTGTACAACGCATCAGCCGGGCCAAAATCGAGACTAAAAAAGACACCGGGGATTCAATTAAACCCAAAGATGGTACAGTCAAAACTGCCTGTCAGCAAGCTTGTCCTGCTAATGCCATTCAGTTTGGTGATATCAGTGACCGTGACAGCAGGGTATCCCTGGAGAAAAGTAAAGACCGAAATTACATGATGCTTGAGGAGTTGAATGTCCGACCGAGAACATCGTATCTGGCAAAGATCCGTAACCCCAATCTGGATATTTAACAGGAAATATGAACATTTTTTTTCGAGAAAATAGCACAAACTAAATGAGTCAGAATATCCCTATGGTGCCGGATAATCAGTTGGTAAAGGGCAATCACGATTTTGCCAGTCTCACCAAACTGATCAGCGAAATCCCCCAGGAACGCACCCCGCTTTGGTGGTACATTGCCTTTGGCATTTCCAATCTGGTCCTGGCGATCATGCTGGCTATGATTGCCTGGCTGTTCTGGAACGGGATCGGAGTCTGGGGGTTGCAACAACCCGTCGGCTGGGGGTGGGATATCACCAATTTTGTATGGTGGGTCGGTATCGGACACGCCGGAACCCTGATATCTGCCATTCTTTTTCTGTTTCGCCAGGGCTGGCGCACCGCTATCAACCGTTTTGCAGAAGCCATGACCGTTTTTGCCGTGATGTGTGCCGGGATCTTTCCTGCGATCCATGTAGGACGAATATGGACCATCTACTGGATCTTCCCGCTTCCCAACTCAATGCAACTCTGGCCCAATTTCAATAGCCCACTGCTCTGGGATGTCTTTGCGGTATTCACATACCTGACTGTCTCCGCACTCTTCTGGTATATGGGGCTCGTTCCCGACCTGGCCACCATGCGTGACCGGGTTAAAGGAAGGGTCTCAAAAATGATCTACGGTACGTTCGCAATGGGCTGGACCGGATCCAACAGAAACTGGCAACACTATGAAAAAGCCTACATGATCCTGGCCGGATTAGCCACACCGCTGGTTCTTTCCGTCCACTCCATTGTCTCTTTTGACTTTGCCGTTTCCATGATTCCCGGGTGGCACACCACGATTTTTCCGCCATATTTCGTTGCCGGAGCTATTTTTTCCGGCTTTGCCATGGTACTTTCATTGATGATCATCAGCCGAAAACTTTATAAGCTTGAAGACATCATGACACTGGACCACATCGAGAAGATGAATACCATTATTCTGGTGACAGGAAATATGGTCGGTTTTGCTTATGCCATGGAATTTTTCATTGCCTGGTACAGCGGAGTCGAATACGAAAAATTTGTTTTTATCAACCGGGCGTTCGGGCCTTATTCCTGGGCATATTGGATCATGATAACATGCAATGTGGTTTCGCCCCAGTTTTTCTGGATAAAAAAATTCCGCCGGAATATCGCACTCACATTTATTCTGTCTATCGTTATCAATATTGGAATGTGGTTTGAACGGTTTGTGATAACGGTCACCTCGCTGGCCCAGGACTACCTTCCCTCGTCATGGGGCTATTTTTCTCCGACGTATGTAGATGTACTCACCTATGTTGGAACATTCGGCCTGTTCTTTACCTGCTTCCTTCTATTTCTCCGGTTCCTGCCCATGGTGGCTATTTCGGAGATCAAAGGTGTGCTGCCACAGGCTGATCCGGCATATTACAGAGCACAAAATGGCAATACGAAGTCAAACAAATAACTTGTATGAGCTCAAAGGACCATCCATACGGCATATTGGCCGAATTTGACAATCCGGCAGATCTGATGGATGCTGCTTTATCGGTAAACAAGGCCGGGTATAAGCATTTCGATACTTACAGTCCGTTTCCTATTCATGGTATGGATGATGCTATGGGAATGAAACCATCCGGATTGGGCTGGATTGTTTTAGTCCATGGAATTATAGGCCTGCTTGGCGGTATCGCACTTCAGGTCTGGTCCATGGATATCGCCTATCCGGTGCATATCAGTGGCAAACCCTATTTGAATTTTCCAGCTTTTGTGCCGGTAGCATTTGCCATTGTAATTCTGCTCTCTTCATTCGGTGCTTTTTTTGGTATGTTCTTCCTGAACAAACTTCCACGACTCTATAATCCACTGTTTAACTCCAGCAGGATCGCTAAAGCTACCGATGACGGA
Source organism: Balneolales bacterium (assembly GCA_040905705.1). Lineage (GTDB taxonomy): Bacteria > Bacteroidota > Rhodothermia > Balneolales > Natronogracilivirgulaceae > JBBDQZ01. Next base: position 32,636 of record JBBDQZ010000053.1, on the reverse strand, counting down.
TTTTTTATCTGTATTGAGGCAACAGATCCTCTTTTTACAGTGAATAAAACCACTGACTTTTTGAGAGAAATCGGCGCTACTCATACGGAAACCATACCTAATTAGCTTATTCCATATCTCCCTGTCATGAATAGATCCTCAAATCATATTATTTTCCTGTTGATGCTGGCCGCTCTGTTGGGAGCCTGTCGCGGACAGCCCTCCGAGAAGTCCCCCATTCATACCCAGTACAATATGTACTGGCAAAATCGCTTCAATGCACAACAGGAAAATCCATTTTTTTCTGATAACCGTTCCATGCGCACACCTGTGGAAGGTACGATCGCGCGCGGAAGGCTGGAGGATAACCCGGTCTATTACCATGGCATCCACCATGATGGAAGTTATGTGGAAACGATACCTGTCGATATCACCCGATCGTTTCTGAAACAGGGCCAGGATAAATTCAATGTCTACTGCACGCCATGTCACGGCGGTATTGGCGACGGGAACGGCCCGGTCTCTGAATACGGATATATTGTCGCATCACTGTTAAGTGAGCGAACACGGGAAATGCCGGATGGTGAAATTTACAGTGCTATGTACAACGGAGTGAACACGATGAATTCATATCGCCATCAAATCGGGGTGGAAGACCGGTGGGCCATTGTCGCATATGTAAGAGCTTTGCAACTCAGCCAGAATGCCGGCGAAAATGATCTGCAACGACTGAACATAGATCCCGGGGAATTTGCATCTGATGAATAACCGAACCATCATCATACCCTATTATAACCGTTTTCCAAACAAGCTTAAAACATGAGCATGGATCACCGTCATACCACGCTTCCCGACCGTCTGACTTTTCCCGAAGAAAACAAAATTGCTACCGGATTTTTTGCTTTTGGAATTCTCGGGGCGGTACTCAGCTTGATCGGACTGTTTGTCAATACCGAACAGTTTTTCTTTTCCTATCTGACAAGTTTCGTTTTCATTGCCAGTCTGGTACTTGGTGCTCTTTTTTTTGTGATGATCCAGCATGTTACCCGTTCCACCTGGAGCGTGGTGCTCCGGCGCATTCCGGAAACCATCGCTTATCAACTGATCTGGTTGGGTGTATTGTTTCTGCCCATACTGTTTGGTATGGAATTTCTGTATGAATGGACCCGGCCTGAGCGCATTGCCACCGACGCACTGACTCAGTACAAGCAGCCATATCTGAACACGCCGTTTTTCATTATTCGTAATGTCATCTATTTCGCCGTATGGGCCTTTCTGGGATACCGGCTTTACAAGAATTCGGTGGCGATAGACCTTAAAGATAACCCGGCACTGAATAAGAAGCAGCTTGTTCTGAGTGCACCGGGAATCCTGGTCTTCGCTTTTACAATGGCTTTTGCCTCATTCGACTGGCTGATGTCCATGGATTCACACTGGTTTTCCACAATGTTCGGCGTCTACTATTTTGCAATGAGTTTTCAGGCAATCCTTGCACTGGTTATTCTGGTTTTGCTCTACTTGTTCCGACAGGGATTGCTTACCCGAACGATCAAAAAAACTCATATTCACGATCTGGGCGCCTTATTATTTGGATTCACCGTCTTTTATGCCTACATCGCCTTCAGCCAGTTTTTGCTCATTTATTACGCCAACCTGCCGGAGGAGACCTTGTGGTTTGATCATCGCTTCGAAGGAAGCTGGATTATTCTGGCGTATCTCTTTCTGTTTGGACGATTTGTAATCCCTTTCGCACTGCTCCTCGGTAAAAAAGCCAAGAGCCATTACAAACTGCTTGCCGTAATCTCAATCTTGATAATCGTTCTGCAGTTTCTGGAAATGTTCTGGATAGTGATGCCCATTCTTCACACAGGCGGAATATCCATGCACTGGCTTGACATTACCCTTTTCATTGCTTTTTTCTGTATTTTTGCCGGACTCTTTTTCCGGACATTTGGTAAACACAGCATGATCCCGAAGAATGATCCCTTACTGGCCGAATCATTGAACAAACATTGATCCGACAAACGTCCTTTTCCATTAAATTTCATGGCATCAACACCTTATAAAAACAATCAGGAAGAACTGGAACATTCGATCTCCCATGGTGTTTCTTTTGATAACATCAATCTGCGAAATGTTTCATTCTGGATGATTTTCGGTATATTTCTGTTGACCATCATTCTGTATGGTTTATACAATATGTACACCTATAACCAGTTTTTATCTTCAGAACGCGCCGCCATTAATATGGAATTTCATGACCTGAATGCGATGCGGGAACGAGAACAACAGCTGCTGAACACCCTCGAACTCATCGACGAGGAAAACCGGAGGTATAGAATACCTATTGACAGTGCGATGGCACTTATGGCAGATGAATATCCATAACTTACTGCCGCTTAAATCCTTTGCTTTTTTTATGAATAATCTTTTATACATTTCTTCCCGGTTACTGTTGGGCGTACTGCTCACCGGCTGGATGTATAACACTGCGAACGCTCAGCAAGACAATTCCCCTGTGGATCTAGAAAATGTAGGTGTTACGGAAAAACTGGGTGAATATGTCAGTGGTGATATAAAGTTATACAACGAAAACGGGGAGGAAGTGGCCCTGGAACAATATCTGAATAATGGCCGGCCACTGATTCTTGCGATGGTTTACTATGAATGTCCTATGCTCTGTAATCTGATCCTTCAGGGATTGGCAAAAGGTGCCAGTGAACTTTCATGGCAACCTGGAAAAGAATTTGATATCCTTACCGTCAGCTTTAATCCGGATGAAACTCCGGAACTGGCCCGCAGTCAAAAAGAGGGGTATCTCGAGATGCTCGGCAATCCCGATGCAAAAAGCGGTTGGCATTTCATGACCGGTGAAGAAGAACAAGTGCGTCGTCTGGGTGATCAGGTGGGTTTTTATTACCAATGGAATGAACAAAACAGAGAATACGTACACGGGTCCACATTGATTTTTCTTTCGGAAGAGGGGAAAATATCCCGCTATCTTCATGGTATCGACTATCCGGAATTGATGTTGCGTAATGCCCTGTATGACGCCGCCGACGGAAAAATCGGGAGTTCGTTTGACCGGGTAGTACTATACTGCTATCAATACGATTCGAAGTCCGGCTCCTATGTACCGGTGGCTGTGAATATCATGAAACTTGGCGGACTTCTGACTTTATTATTACTGGGAACCTTCCTTGGAATCTTCTATTTGCACGAAAGAAAATCACCAAATAAACAAACAGATACGATCCAATAAACCCAATGAACAGAATTATCGAATATCTACTGCCTCCTCAGCGCTCAGTGGCAGCGAGCGAAGTAGACAGCCTGTTTACCTTTATTAATGTTGCCGGTTTTATTCTTTTCATGGGGATAATGATCACCATCCTCATCTTCGTCATCAAATATCGCCGAAAATCGGAAGATGACGTAACCCCCGTCATCACTCACAATAGTATTCTGGAAGTTACCTGGACAATCATCCCTATTCTTCTGATCCTGATTGTCTTCAGCTGGGGCTTTCGTGGTTTTCTAAACCTGACGAATGTACCAGGAAACGCTTATGAAATCAATGTCACCGCCGCAGCCTGGTTCTGGGAGTTCCGGTATCCCGATGGAAGTACGACGATGAACGAAGTGTTTGTTCCGGTCGATCGCCCTGTAAAATTCATTATGCGATCGGAGGATTACCTCCATTCGCTTTATGTTCCCGACTTTCGCATAAAAACTGATGTATTGCCGAACCGGTATACAACCACCTGGTTTCAAGCCACCGACACCGGTGATTCCAATCTTTTTTGTACTGAGTATTGCGGAACCGGACATTCTGAGATGCTGGCAATAGTACATGTACTCAGTGCGGAGGACTTTCAGGAATGGCTTGATGGCGATTCAGGAATCGATGAAGACATGCCGCTGGCTGAACTAGGTGAATTGACGTTCACAAATTTCGGATGTAGCGCCTGTCATACCCTTGACGGTTCACCGCGTATAGGCCCCTCCCTTCAGGGATTGTTCGGATCAGAAATTGAGCTTGATGACGGGTCGGTGGTAGAGGCCGATGAAGATTACATCCGGCGCTCGATTCTCGAACCCTCAACACAAATAACTGCCGGATTTCCAGCCAACATGCCAACCTACGATGGCCGGCTGAATGAACAGCAAATTGATGGTTTGATTGCTTTTATCAAAGAACAGTAAGAAAAACTCACCTATGGCAGACAGCACCGAAAAGACCCTCCGGATACGAGAATTTCCGATTGATGAAAACCCGAAGTATACCTATCTGAATCATGAAAAGGGCATTCTCTCCTGGCTTTTGACCATCGATCACAAACGCATTGGCCTGCTATACCTGTTTTCCATTGTTTTCTTCTTCTTTGTGGGCGGACTGCTTGCCTTGATGCTTCGTACCGAATTGCTTACTCCTGCGCAGAATATTCTCGATGCTGATACCTACAATCAGATATTCACTCTGCACGGGGCGATCATGATCTTTCTATTTATCATCCCCTCAATACCGGCTGCATTGGGTAACTTTTTCCTGCCCATGATGATCGGAGCCAAGGATGTAGCGTTTCCAAGACTAAACCTGGCCAGCTGGTATATTTACATACTCGGCGCACTGTTCGCCATCTATTCGATCATCACAGGCGCGGTTGATACCGGATGGACCTTCTATACGCCATACAGCACCCAAACCGATATGTCAGTGGTATCGATGACGTTCGCAGTATTTATACTGGGATTTTCATCCATTCTGACCGGACTAAATTTCATTGTAACCCTGCACAAGTTGCGCAGTCCCGGCCTCAGCTGGAGTAAAATGCCGCTGTTTCTATGGTCGCTCTACGCCACGGCTATCATCCAGATTCTGGCTACTCCGGTACTGGCTATTACGGTTCTCCTGCTGGCCATGGAACGGATTCTTGGCATCGGTATTTTTGATCCCGCAATGGGTGGCGATCCCGTCTTATTCCAACACTTTTTCTGGTTCTACTCACACCCTGCCGTGTACATCATGATCGTCCCGGCCTTCGGAATTATCTCTGAACTCATCTCTGTTTTCTCACGAAAAACAATTTTTGGATATTGGGCCATCGCTCTGTCGAGCCTCGCCATCGCTTTTATCGGATTCCTCGTATGGGGGCACCATATGTTTGTGTCGGGGCAGTCCGAACTCTCCTCGGTAGTCTTCTCTTTTCTGACTTTCTTTGTTGGTGTGCCGACCGGAATCAAAATTTTTAATTGGGTAGCCACTCTTTACAAGGGATCCATCGACCTGAAGACACCGATGCTCTATGCACTGGCATTTCTGTTTCTCTTTACAATCGGAGGACTGACCGGCATCATGATCGGTGCACTCTCCGTAAACGTACACCTGCATGACACCTATTATATCGTTGCGCATTTCCATTATGTGATGATGGGCGGTACGGTCGTTGCCATGCTCGGTGGCCTGCACTATTGGTGGCCGAAGATAACCGGACGAATGTACAATGAAATCTGGGGCCGTATCACCTGCGGTATTATTTTTATATCTTTTAACATGACCTTCCTCCCACAATTCGTTATGGGAAGTCAGGGTATGCCCCGAAGATATTTCAACTATGTCGATCAATTTCAGGGATTACATCAGTTTTCGACCATAGGATCTTACTTTTTGGGATTTGGATTTTTGTTGATGGCTGTTTATCTGGTCTGGTCGCTTTTTAAAGGCCCCAAAGCTTCCTCCAATCCCTGGAAAGCAAGATCCCTGGAGTGGATGACTTCTTCTCCACCTCCCCACCACAATTTTGAGTATACACCGGTTATTCTTCACGGGCCATACGACCATCACAAACCTGCGAAGGAGTTCAGGATGGGGTATCTCAATAAAGAAACTGCATAATACGATTATACCATAATTCAACGTATCAACGATACCAATCAAACCTATGGGGAATCAGACTGTAACAGCCGATAAAAAGACGCATCTGCAACATCATTTCGTGGATGCAGATCAACAATTCGAGTCTTCCAAGCTGGGAATGTGGATTTTTCTTGTAACAGAAGTGCTTATGTTTGGCGGTCTTTTTGTTGCATATATTATTTACCGTTCCTGGCATCCCGATCTGTTCCAACTGGCCGCCAAAGAACTCAATACCATACTCGGTGCTACCAATACCGTTGTATTGATTGCAAGCAGTCTCACCATCGCACTGGCCATCCGGAATGTGCAACTCGACAAGATCAAGGCCTCTATTAATTACATGGCCACCACCATTGCACTGGCTGGAGTCTTCATGGTTATCAAGTATATTGAATATACAGAGAAGTTCGCAAAGGGGATTTTTCCCGGCAACGCCTACTATTATGATGGAATCGATCACAGTATGGCCTCCAATTTTTTTAGTATCTACTATATGATGACCGGATTGCACGGAATACATGTACTTATGGGCATGGCTCTCATCAGCTGGATGATACTCAAAGCAAAAAGAGGAGCTGTTCACAGCAGTTACTATACACCGGTTGAGAATACCGGGCTGTTTTGGCACCTGGTGGATATCATCTGGATTTTCCTGTTTCCTTTGCTCTATCTGATTGACTGAATTGAATCTGTTGGATAAGCCGTTCGATTGACAATGAAACCTCTTTGACATTGACAGCAAAATCCTGATTGCAATAACTTTTTCCTGACTTTCAAAAAATCTGTCCGACTATGAGCACTCATCATATCTCCTCCATTTCAACGCTTCTCACCGTTGCCGGTATGTTGCTGGCGCTGACCTTTATAACGGTAGCTGTCACCTGGTTCAATATTCCGGCACCTTTTAATGTCATCCTGGCTCTGGTAATCGCCGTAATTAAAGCCGCTTCAGTGGCGATGTTCTTTATGAATCTTTACTGGGATTCACGATTCCATACCATCGTCTTTCTGATGTCCATTTTATTTCTGACCATAATGATATCCATAACGCTACTGGATACACTATTCCGGGATACAGGTCTGCCAGTATATTAATAACATCCCACCTGCCGCCAATACTTATTCGTCCTTTATTTGCTGCCATTGATTGAAACTGATAAACCGTATATATCCCAAATCCAGGTATGAACAGATATTTAAATTGATGGGATAAATGGAATATTAACTATTTCGCTCCGGATTTGGAATGTAATACAATCAGCAGGGCAAAAAAGGGCGCCGAAGTCATAATTGTTGCATTTAACAAATGAAATACTTGAAATGCAGGTGGGAAGTCAAGATAAACAAGCCCGGCACCTAATATGAGCTGCAATAAGGTTGCAATGGTTGTAATCATTGCTGTCAGTGATAAACAGAATCCACCGTTTTTGGAAAGTACTAAAAATTGAAAGGAAGCAACCAATCCCAGAACCAGCCATGAAAAACTACGATGAACCAGGTCGATAGTCCCCACATTTGCAATCCATTCTCCCCGTTCAAGTAGCGGATAAAGAGATCTCACCTCTTCGATACCTTCCCGTACCTGGCTGCCAAAAATAACCTGAATGACTACTACAGCAATTAGCAGAGGTAGCAGCATCAGGAGTTTACGTTGCAAGTCACTATCCATTGAAAGGCGCAGGCGGTCATGCATTGATCTGAAAACCGTCCATATCAGCACATTAATAATTACAACAGCTACCACCATATGGATGGTAATCATCCAGCTTTCGAGACCACTGCGAACAACCTGCCCACCCAGCCAGCCTTGAAAGAGTACAAGAACAAACGCTGCTCCTGCACCGAAAAATACCAATGTGTTCGTGCGAAAAAAACGGAATGACAAGATAAAAGTAATCATGATGAAAAATCCAACTATAACTCCGACGAGCCGGTTCACATATTCCATCCAGGTTTTAAAGACATTAAAAGAAGAGGGGTCATAACCATCGGGCAAATCGGCAGCTGAGAACGGCGGTAACCAGAACCCGAAACACCTTGGCCAGTCCGGACAACCCAGGCCGGCACCGGCAACCCGTACCAGCCCACCAACGAAAATCAGACCGAAAGTTGCACAAAGCGTAATAACGGCCGTTTTTTGGAAGGTGTTCAGTTTCATGAAATGAGGTTGCCAAAGCATAATGAGAATAAATGTTTAAGTAATCATAACACTGACCTGACGAGGTTATCCACAGACCACTTTCTATAACCCTGATGCACTAAAATCATCAAAAAAATACCGTATTTTTTCGTACTTTTGGAATCTGTTTTTGATTGCGGAATACTATTTGCCTAATGAATATCAACCCAGAAAATTCCGGAACGCCTGACAAGTCTCAAAATCTTATAAACGATTATCTGGAGCTTACCAAACCCGGCATTACCATGCTGGTACTCTTCAGTATGAGCGTTGGATTTATTTTGGGTTCCAATGACAGCTTTTCGGTCATGCTTTTTTTACATACGGCACTCGGAACCCTGTTGATCGCCGCCGGTGCTGCTGCCCACAATCAATACATCGAACGTGATCTGGACAAAAAAATGATCCGGACCGGCAAGCGGCCGCTACCGGCACAAAAAATCAAGCCTTTCCATGCACTAATTTTTTCGCTTACCCTGATGCTGGCAGGCTTTCTCTATCTGTACTTTATGGTCAATCCGCTTACCGGTTTAATTTCAGCCGTTACCTCTATCTTGTATCTTGCCTTGTATACCCCTTTAAAGCGAATAAGTTTCATCAATGTTGCCGTCGGAGCTATTCCGGGAGCGCTGCCTCCTGTCGGTGGCTGGGTTGCGGCAACCGGATCCTTCAACGACAGTGCCGCATGGATACTTTTTGCAATTGTATTTTTATGGCAAATACCACACATTATTGCGATAGCCTGGCTATGCGAAGAAGACTACCGTAAAGCCGGTTTCCGGATGCTGCCCTACCCTGACCATCAGGGTCTTATCTCGGCTTCCACTATACTGACGTGTCTCATACTGCTGATTCCTGTAAGTATTTTCCTCTATTCAACCGGTGTGAACAGCCACTTTTATTTAATCGGTGCTGTTGCAAGTGGTGCTATTTTTCTCTTTTCAGGACTTCGTTTTCAGATGTCCAGGACCAAAGAAAATGCACGAAAAGTGCTGTATGGTTCGCTGATCTATCTTCCTGTTGTCTGGATATTTATCCTGGCCGATATTTTCCTGGAATGGATCATGTAAATATATTCGATCAGCCTTTTGCTCATCCATGAACCCTGGCGGATTTCATTCTATAAAACCTCCCCGGGTCATCTTGATTGGATCCAGCGCCTTGTCGAGCTCTTCTTCAGTCAGATTTGTCATTTCCAATGCAACTTCTTTAAGCGGGCGGTTCTCTGCAAATGCAGTCTTGGCAATTTTAGCCGCCAGATCATAACCGATAATTGGATTTAACGTTGTAACCAGTATCGGATTTTTACCGAGCTTGTTGGTTACGGCATCTTTCTTTACAATAATACCGGAGACCGACTGATCGGCAAAATTTCGGACGGCCCTGGCTAACAGGGTGATGCTCTGGTTCAGATTAAACCCAACTACAGGAAGCATCACATTCAATTCAAAGTTACCGGATTGCCCGCCTGTGGTAATGGTCGTATCATTGCCTATGACCTGAGCACATACCATCGCAACCGACTCTTCAATCACCGGATTTACTTTTCCGGGCATAATGGAAGAACCCGGTTGTAAAGCTTTGAGCTGAATTTCTCCAAGGCCGCTGTTCGGACCGGAATTCATCCAGCGCAGATCATTGACGATCTTGATCAAACCCACAGCGATGGTCTTCAACTGACCGCTGACTTCCACAGGTGCATCCACGAATGCCTGAGCTTCAAAGTGGTCCACTGCTTCCACATACGATTCGCCTGTAAGTTCTGATATTTTGTCAGCAAACCGCTTGCCGAACTCCTTGTGAGTATTAATACCGGTACCGATTGCCGTTCCCCCTTGGGGCAGCTCACGCAATCTTTCGAGTGATGAATTCAGTCGCTCCATGCCAAGTGTAAGCTGTCGTTCGTATCCCCCGAATTGCTGGGCAATCGTCAGCGGCATTGCATCCATTAAATGAGTGCGGCCGGTTTTTACCACATCGGCATATTCCTGACCCTTTTTATGGAATGTCTTTCTCAGATGTTCCAGCGACGGTAAAAGCTGTTGGCGAATAGCCAGTAAGGCCGATACGCGGATAGCGGTTGGAAACACATCGTTGGAACTCTGCCCAAAATTCACATGATCATTGGGATGGATGCTAACATCCGCGCCATCCTGCCGGGCCAGGTAGTTAGCCCGATTTGCTATAACCTCATTGGTATTCATATTGGTGGAAGTCCCTGATCCGGTCTGGAATACATCCACAACAAACTGATCGTCCAGTTCTCCATCAATCACCATTTGGGCCGCTTTAACTATATAATTACCCACCTGTCCGGGAAGCAAACCGAGCTCGTCATTTACCAGGGCACAGGACTGCTTGATGTATCCAAGTGCCTGGATGAATGAGCGATCAAATCGCAATTCACTAATGGGAAAGTTTTCCCTGGCACGCTGGGTTTGTGCCCCATAACAGGCCTCTTCAGGAACCTTTACCTCTCCCATGGAGTCCTTTTCAATTCTGAAATTTGTCATGCATTTAAAATTTAATAAAAAATTACTGTGTCTGATACTTCACAAGCCTGGCAAACATAAATAAAAATATAGGTTAAGCGTGAATTAATAATGAATAAGCTCGTCAAGTGCCTGACGGATATCATTGTCATTAGGCAGAACAATATCTTCCAACGCAGTGGCATACGGGATGGGGGCGAAACGGGCGGCTACTCTTTTAATCGGCGCATCCAGATAAGCAAAAGCCCTGTCAGCAATTTGTGCTGCAATTTCTGCACCAAATCCCATAAACTTATAATCTTCATGCAATACCATCAACCGGTTGGTTTTTTTTACAGACTCAAGAATGGTTGCTGAATCAAGCGGCAACATCGTACGGATATCGATTACTTCCAGCTCAAACCCCCGAGATGAGTACAGCTTCGCGGCACTGACAGCTTTTTGAACCAATGCTCCGTAAGTTACAATCGTGGCGTCGGTCCCTTTTCTGATAACTGATGCTTTTCCTAACGGAACGAGATAGTCTGCATCGGGCTCCGGGCGTCGCGCATAACCCTGACGATACAATGCTTTATGTTCAAGGAAAAGAATGGGATTGTCGCTGCGAATTGCGGTTTTTAACATTCCTTTTGCATCGGCCGCATTACTTGGCATCACCACCATAAATCCCGGGAAATGTGAAAATGTGGATTCTATATTCTGGCTATGGCATAGCCCGCCGTGAATATAACCTCCTATAGGAACTCGGATAACCATGGGGGCGCTGAATTGATTGTTCGAGCGATAACGAATTGAATCAATTTGATTTTTTAACATTTCCATACCCGGCCATATATAGTCCCCAAACTGAATTTCTGCTATTGGTTTCAGCCCCCGGACAGCCAACCCACATGCCGTTCCCAAAATAGATGATTCCGATAGCGGGGTGTTGTAGCAGCGAAGTTGACCAAATTTCTTCGTCAGCCCACGCGTAGCTGTAAAAACACCACCCTTTCTTCCTGCAACATCCTGGCCAAAGACCACGACTTTGTCATCCCGTTCCATTTCCTCGATCATCGCGTGATTGATAGCATCCACCAACACAATATTATCACCCGAAGAGCCATTCTTCTCATACTCTATGGGTGGCGGAGTTTCCGACAACACATGCATTAGCACATCTTTCGGATTGGGATCCTTCTGGCGACTACACCACTCCGTGTCCCTTTCGACCTGATCATACACTTCTTCCCTCATACGGCTTAAATCATCCGGGGATGCGACGCCCGACGAAATCAATCGCTGACTGAATTTCTCCAATGGATCATATAAACGTTCATTATCCAGTTCTTCGGCATCACGATATTTGTTTTGATCATCTGATGATGAATGAGGAATAAGGCGTACCACATGTGCATGGACCAGTGAAGGTCCCGCCCCGCTGCGTGCATGGTCAACGGCTTTTTTGAGTGCGGCATGAGAGTTGAAATAATCGGTTCCATCTACTTCATAAATATCCAGATTCTCGAATCCACGAACCGTTTTCGAAATACTTTTATTGCTTGTCTGTTCCTCAACAGGAACGCTGATCGCATATTTATTATCCTGGATGACAATCACGACAGGAGCTTTAGAAAGGGTTGCCCAGTTCAGCAATTCAAAAAACACTCCCTGAGAAGTTGCCCCTTCACCAGAAGAGATGTATGCAATTTCATTTTTATTCAAATATCGGGATCCCTGGGCAATACCGAGTGCCGGTAAAAACTGGGAGCCTATCGCACTGGATACCGATACAATCCGATGTTCACGACTATTGAAGTGTGACGGCATCTGGCGGCCTCCGGACGGATCTGTAACTTTGCTCAAATGTGCGGAGAGTATATCACGCGAGGTTAATCCGAACCCGATGGAAAACGCAAGGTCACGATAATAGGGAATGGCCCAGTCCTCCCTTTTTTTCAACACTGAGGCGGCAGCCAATTGAACAGCCTCATGTCCCGTACAACCCACATGAAAATGTCCACGTCCCTGTTTTAACAGGATAAACATTTTCTCATCGAGCCTCCTCACAAGCAGCATATCCCGATACACCTGCATCAATTCTTCCTTGGAAAATAAGGATATCGATGAGGAACGAATTTTAAACTCGGAGTCAGGATGCACCAGGGAGTTCAGCTTGGAGGGTGTTTTAACTGTCATAACGTTGCATTTTTCAATAGTCCGGAATTTGTGGTTCCCTTCACATGGACACCTTAAATAAGGCAAAAAACCGATATTTTACAAATGAATCCCTCTGCGTCTGCTGTCTGTATAGGATGGGGAAAATAGTATTCTCCTAACCTAAAAGCCTGTTTTTTTAGCAAATCTTATATATTCATTCAAATACAGGCAGACGAAAAATCTGCTCCTGTCAATTCATCTCTTGTTCGTACATCCGGTAAGTTTTTTCCCGATATCCCCCTACCCGTTCAGCCACTCTTATAACATCAATATTGGTTTCCAAAAGCCACCCGAGTTCTGCCGAATTGAAACCTCGTTTTATGCCATTTGATATGGCTTCATGCGTTAAAAGGGCATCTATTCCGCGTCCCTGATATTCGGGGATTACCCCCATAAGTGCCGTCCGCACTCCATTAATTTTATGTTTGTACCATAACAATTTCAGAAAACCTGTTGGAAAAAGAGTGCCATTCATTTCTTTTAGTACCTGATTATAATCGGGCAGTGCAATAGAGAAAGCAACAGGCTTGTCCCTGACCATAGCTATATGTGCAAAGTCTGTATCAATAACCTGTTTAAGCTCTTTGGCAAGGTGAAAAAAAATTTCTTTATCAATTTCGTAAAAACCCCAGTTTTTGGCCCAGGCTTTATTAAAAATTTTATGAATGATATCGACTTCCCGGTTTAGTTTGCGAAAGTTCATCTTACGAATACTCAAATCGGGAGTTCGTTTCATCACAATATCAACAGCCCGGTTCATACGATCAAGCTGAATCGTCTTGTGTGTCACTTTATAGGCAAGCAGATCAATCGCCTTTTTCAGTCCCGCCTTTCGTATGAGCTGATCATACCATTTTTTGGAATGAGGCATCATAATGGCTGGTGAATGTTCAAAACCTTCAATCTGAATTCCGATCTCATCCAGCAACCCGGGATTCATGGGGCCAAGAAGTTTTGTGCAGTTACGTTCCCGTAACCAATCCCGCGCTACCCGAAAGAGCAAATCGGTAATAAATTGATTTTCAATACACTCAAAAAAACCAAAAAAACCGGCTTGAGTCTTGTTGTGACGGTTATAGGCATGATTAACGATGGCGGCGATACGGCCAGCGACTTTTCCATTGTACCAGCCTAAAAAAAGAGCCATTTCCGCATCTTTAAAGAAGGGGTTTTTTTTAGTATTAATCAGCTCTCTTTGCTGAACTTTTAACGGTGGTATCCAGACCGGATCATCCTCATAGTGGTGGTAGGGAAAATCGATAAATTGTTCGCGTTCCTCCTTTGTAGATACAAAGGTAACCCCATGCAAATCTGCCGCCTGCCTGTTGTTGTCTTTGAGGTTCTTTTCCAAAAGTCAAACCTCTATAAGTGAATGGCCATTGCGATCGATGATCCCTCGCTGTAAACCAACTTTTCGAAATGCCTGCAGAATGACATCAAGTTGCTCATTGGTATGGGTAGCCATGTAGCTGGTGCGGATTAGCGATTGGCCGCGTGGTACTGCAGGAGGTACAACGGCATTTGCATACACACCGGCATCAAAAAGATCACGCCAGAATTCAAGACAGTCCATCAGGTTGCCAATAACAACAGGTATAATAGGTGATTCGCTGGTCCAGATATTAAATCCAAGGTCTTTAAGTCCTTTCCGCATATAATTGGAAATTTCTTCAAGCCTGTCAAGACGCCATTGCTCTTCCTGGAGTACATCCAAAGCTTTAAGAACGGTAGCTACATTAGCCGGCGGCATGGATGCACTGAAAATGTGTGCGGGAGAGTGGTGTCGAATATATTCAATGACAGCGCGGTCGCCCACAAGGAATCCGCCGAGCGAGGCAAAAGATTTGGAGAATGTGCCACTGATCAGATCAACATCTTCCAATATACCGAAAGCAGATGCCGATCCTCGACCTCCTTCTCCAAGTACACCGATCGCATGGGCATCATCAAGATATAGACGGGCATTGAATTCACTAGCCAAATTTACAAGTTCCGGCACCTTGGCGAGGGTACCGGACATGGAAAACACACCGTCGCTGACAATGATTTTTCCGATTGCAGGATCCTCTCGTTCCAGCAATTTTCGTAAATGCAGCATATCGTTATGATGATAACGAACGGTACGGGCATTGGAACTGAGCGTACCTACCACAATACAGGCATGGTTATCCTTGTCCGAGAAAATTACATCATTTCGACCGGCAATCGTTTGAATAGAACCTTCATTAGTCTGATAACCGGTACTAAAAAGCACGCAATTCTCCTTTTTCATAAAGATCGCAAGCCTTTCTTCCAGCTCAAGATGCAAGTCCAGAGTGCCGTTCAGATATCGGGAACCGGTACAGCCTGTGCCGTATTTCGTAATTGCCTTTTGCGCAGCCTCCATCAATCGAGGGTCATTGGTCAATCCCAGGTAGTTATTTGAACCGGCCATAATAACTTTCTTCCCCTCAATTACCACAATATTTCCATCTGTCTCTGTCAGAGGCTTAAAATATGGATACAGTCCTTTTGCTTTGACTTCATCAGCAGCTGTAAACTGATAAACTTTCGCAAAAATGTCTGCCGTTTTAATACTGTGATCGGAATTAGCCATTTATTGTTTATACCTTTTGGCCGAACAAAACCTTAAAAATAATCATTATTATTCGTAACCTGCAATTATTATTACACTTCCATCGCGACCAGTACGCGGTTCGAACAATTGACATAAATCTGTCATCAACGTATCTGAATACACTATTTTATATGTATTTCCTGATAATAGATAGTAAGATTTTCCAAAATCCGGTTCCAGTCATATCTTTCAGCTATAATACGCGATTCGGAAGCCATTCGATCTTTTAGTTCCCTGTTTTCAGCTATCTTTCGGATATATTCGATGAAAGTGCTGACATCAAGTGCTGGTGCCAAAAATCCATTGACATCGTTAGTAACCAGTGACCTGCTGCCAACGGCATCCGCTGCCACGATCGGCAATCCACAAGACATGGCTTCAAGTGTTACGTTCCCAAAAGTTTCCGTATCAGATGGAAAGAAAAAAAGTTCACTGCTCGCATAGGCCCGAGCCACATCATCACCTTCAAGATGACCGGTGAAGACGGTATTTGGCATCATACGTTGCAATTCCTCTCTGGCCGGCCCATCACCCACTATCAATGTACGTATAGATGTACTGTTTTCGTTGAGTTTTGTAAATGTTTTAGCTACAATATCCAGGTTCTTTTCCCAAACCAGGCGTGACAAAAAAGTTACAACAATATCGTCATTATTGAAACCCAAGTATGACCGCCATGAATGGTCTCGCTGCCCTGGATGAAACAGACCGGTATCCACTCCCCGTTCCCAAAGCTTGAGTTTTGTTTTCACTCCCGAGTTCTGCAGATGTTCCATCATTGACCGCGAAGGCACATAAAGATGTTCGCAATGACGATAAAACCAGGAAAGATATTTCCACAATAACCGCTCCAGAAAACCGAGGTGATAATATTTCAAATAACTTGTAAAATGAGTATGATATGATGATACAACAGGAATTCCGTGTTTTTTGCCATATAGCAAGGCGGCAAAACCCAGGATATCAGGAGTGGCAATATGAATCAAATCGGGATTGAAATCCCTTAATTTTTGTTTTTCAGTCTCGGGAAAACAGAGCGCGATCCGATATTCTGACCGCCCCGGAAAAGGTATCGAATAGACAGGAACAAATGTACCGGCAGGTGAAAAAGCGGGTTGCGGAGCCCATGGCCCGAATACCTGAATATGGTATCCTTGTGTTTCAAGAAATACTACCAGACGGTTCAGTGTATTGGATACTCCGTCACGAATATGATAATAATTTCCAGTAAAGAGTGCGATCCGAGGTTTTCGCATGCATTCAGAAAAAAAATGATATATTTGAAGATTGTTACAACCGTCGCACACTACTTCATAATTCTCATAACAAACCTGCTCAAAAGAGAAGAAAAGTACACTAAGTATACAAATTTTTTATGAAAGCATTCGTAACCGGAGGAACCGGATTTATTGGCAGCCACCTTGTGGATGCACTGCTGAAAAAACCGAATAACGAAATCCGATGTCTTATCCGTTCCAACGATAAATGGCTGCACGACAAAGATATAGTTAAAGTAAAAGGAACCCTTCAAGATCTTGCTGCACTACAGCGGGGAATTGAAAATACGGATACGATTTTTCATATTGCCGGCCTGGTCAAAGCCCCCGATCAAAAAACTTTTGATCGGACCAATGTAGAAGCTACCGAAAATATACTTCGCCTGGCCATGAAACAGAACGTGCCTAAACTGGTTGTACTATCCTCTCTCGCAGCATGCGGCCCAAGTTTTAACAGGCCTTTGAATGAGGAAGACCCTTTGATGCCAATCACCAGGTATGGAGTATCAAAAAAAAAGATGGAGGAAATGATTGCACGAGTAGCAGACGACCGTATTTCGGTCACCATTGTGCGCCCTCCCGCTGTATACGGCCCAAGAGAAGATCAGATCTTCACAGTCTTTCAAATGGCTTCCTGCCGGTTCTTTCCAATTTTTGGAGACGGTGCGAAAACACGGGTTTCGCTTATTCATGTCCGGGACCTGATTGATGGAATATTACTGGCCTCTGCTGAAAAAAAACCCGGGGTTGAAACCTATTTCATCTCCAGTGAGGATACCTATACCTGGAATGAAATCAGTCGTGCTACAGAACAGATATTTGGAAAAAAACTGTACGGTATCCATATAAGGCCTCTACTTATTGAAAGTATCGGATTCTTGATGGAAAAAATTGCATCATTAATTGGCCGGTACCCCGTTATTAATCGCGACAAGGCCAAAGAACTGGGCATGCAGTGGACCTGTTCGGTCAACAAGGCCAGGAATCGGCTTGGTTTCCGGCAAAAAACGGACCTTAAAAGCGGTCTTAATGATACCATTCTCTGGTACAAACGACATCATTGGTTATAGGTGATTCCATGTTCACGTCTGTTTATCCATCCACACATACTGAGCCCAGGCAACATCCGTCAGTCTCTGCTGCTTGCCATTTTTTTTCAGCCTTGCTTATCGTCATTTTTGGAGGTCTTTTATTTAGTTTATCAACATATCAACTGTCCGAGGCAAGACCTGATCTGGTTAAAAGCCTGGAAACGCTCATGGAAGTACCGGATATAAAGGCCGTTACTAGTAGTGATGCTCACATGTTCGTCTTGTCGGAGCGTGAAGGTCTTATTGTATTCCGCACTTCAGCCGACTCGCTTCAGTGGCTGTATACATCCTCCGGCCTCGCCAATCGGGGAGATCATCTCGTTACCGACATACGTTTTTCCTACCTTTTTGGAAGAAACCAGCGTCTGACCGTAATTGAACCTACCTCAGTGCTCGGTGTATATTCATCCACACGTCTGTCGTTCGACCCCGGAGATGTGGTACGTATCAATAACGACCTTTTTCTTTCCGATTATCAATACGGTATTCGTAAACTTTCACTTGATTCTCCAGAGTCTGTTGATCGCAATCCCGAATCCGCATTTCAACATGACCAACCGTTCATTTCCCTGTCACGAATCTCAAACCGGCTCTTTGCACTGGATGATCAAAACCGGCTTTTCCTTTTTGAATACCGGAATGGGGAATTGTCCAATAAGACCGAATACAGGCTCCCTTCAAATTCCAGCCGGCTCCATACAATCGGGAACAGTCTCTATGTTACTACCGATAACGGGTCTGTGCACAGGATACGAACCGATGGCAGATCCGATGAATTGTTCAAAATTGATGAGCCGGTTACTCATCTCGTTAATTGGAATAATAATTATTTTATCCGGGGGGAAAGTAACCGAATATGGATCGCCCGCCAGGGTCTTAGCCCTACACTCTTCAGGGATGATGCTACAGCCGGCAATCATATCACCACTTTCAAGGATCAACTTTGGATCAGTGACTTTCAACAACTTAGCCGATGGCAGGACACCGGGGACGTCGCAATATTCAACAATGAGAATGGACAGGATGAAGGAGCCGTTTCCCGTCCAGGCCAAAATACCAGCGAAATCCTTCGTGTTACCGAAATTGACAATCAGATCATCCCGTATCCTCGTCCACTGATTTTGCCACTCTCCCTTGAAAGTAGTCACAATATGCAGGAAGTCCGGTTTCAACAGAGATCAAATATTAATGGAATAAGTATTCGTGGAAACAGCTTGTATTGGCAACCTTCGTCTTCACATGTCGGCACTCACGCTATTTCGTTGATCGCCAATACACCGGATGGACAGAGTGACAGTACCTCCTTCTCGGTTACCGTACGACCATTTAACAGTCCACCCCGCTTTTCACCTGTTCGCCAACTTTCCATACCTGTAAACGAAGAATTTACTATTCCCTTTCAGGCGAGTGATCCCGATGGAAGTGATAGTAATATGATTCGATATATCGGAGTCGACCTGCCTGAAAATGCCTCCCTGAATGAACGCAGTGGTCAATTCGAATGGATTCCTACCCGTCGGCAAACCGGCGAACACACCTTTCAGGTGATTGCTACCGATCAATATGGTGCTGCATCCTCTCTGGATATAAAAATCAACGTTATTAATCTGCAACGTGGAGATTCCTGAAAATAAACCTGATGACAAAACGGGTAACAGGCCTGCCATAAAGATGGATGGGTACAACCATAAAGGAACAGATAAAATTATTCGAAAGGATGAGTCCGGACGAAAGAAAATAATAGATGCCGATCTTGTCCTCGATAAAAAGTCGCGCAATGCATTGCTGCAATGGTTCCAACATGTAAAACGGGATATGCCGTGGAGGCAAACCGGGGATCCATATTTGATATGGCTATCCGAAGTCATGCTTCAACAGACACGGGTTGATCAGGCCCGACCTTACTTCGAACGTTTCGTCAACCGTTTTCCGGATGTTTTTACATTGTCACGTGCTCATATTGATGAGGTGCTTCTTCTGTGGGAAGGTCTCGGATATTATTCTCGTGCACACAATTTGCATAAAGCGGCTAAACAAATTGTACAACGTCATCATGGAGTGTTTCCAGCCTGTTACGATGAATTGATTACACTACAGGGAATAGGTCCTTATACCGCATCGGCCATCATGAGCATCGCATGGAGCAGGCCTTACGCTGTTGTCGATGGCAATGTCACCCGTGTTATCAGTCGACTTTTTGCAATCGGTGAGGACATCCGCAAAAATTCGGTTCAAAAATATATTACTAAAAAAGCGGAAGCCCTGTTGGACAGGTCATGTCCGGGTGATTTTAACCAGGCCATGATGGAACTCGGGGCAATAATTTGCAGACCTTCGTCACCAAAATGCTCCTCTTGCCCACTTCAGAACAAATGTACGGCTTATCTGCGCAATGAGACGTCGCTGTATCCATGGAAATCGCCAATAAAAAAGCGGCCCCATTACCAAATTGCCGCAGGTGTGGTACGGGACAGATACGGAAGGCTTTTAATTGCAAAAAGACCTGAGAAAGCCATGCTTGGTGGACTCTGGGAATTTCCAGGTGGCAAGCAGAAGCCGGGTGAATCTCTTTCTGATACAGTGCGGAGAGAACTCAGGGAGGAACTGGATGTGGATGTTTCTGTGGAATCGGAGCCATTTGAAGTAATACGTCATACTTATAGTCATTTTTCAATCACTCTGCATGCGTTTTTTGCTACTATACAAAATGGTACGCCAAGAGCCCGGAATGGCGAACCTTTTCGATGGATAAAAGAGAAAGAGCTTGATAATTACGCTTTTCCAAAGGCCAACAGGAAGATCACAGACACCCTGGTGAAGTATCATTCCAAATGACTCATGCACTCTTCAAGGCCTTATTACTGTAACATAAGCTTTCGCAACCCGTGCGCCGGGCAACGATAAAAACTATACATAATGATCGATACCCGTCACAACCGGCACTCAGCTCTTCTTCCATTGCCGGAAGAACATCTTCCGCGTCTCAAGTCTTTTCTCGATCCCATCGTTAAACAAATAGAGACTCCGGATTATATCGCTGTCGACCCTGTGGCCTTTATGTATCGATTTGATGATAACGAGGACCGGAATATCACCGGATTTCTGGCAGCTCTCCTTGCCTGGGGACGGCGTAACATTGTAATGGCAAAAGTCGAGGATCTGCTGAGCCGTTTCGGTACAGGACCGGCAAATTTCATCGGTAATCTGACCCCCATCGACGAAATACACCTTGATGGGTTTAAACACCGGACTTTTACTTCAGATGATATTCGCTGGATTCTGCGCGGGTTGTCGCGGATATTGCGTGATTACGGAACATTCGAAAATTTCTGGGCTGATTGCTATCGGAGGTCTACGATATATGTAGCTTCTTCACGTCCATTACTTTCGGAATTTCACGACAGATTCTTCCGGTTCATTCCCGAAGCACCAAAACGTGTACGGAAACATATTACGAGTCCTGACAATAATAGCTCATGCAAAAGATTATGGCTGTATCTTCGTTGGGTTATCCGGAGGAACAGTTGCGTCGACCCCGGGACTATGCGGTTCATGTCGGCCTCGGAATTGATGATCCCCCTGGACGTTCATGTGGCGAGATACTCACGTCTATTCGGATTGCTGACTCGTTCATCCAACGACTGGAAAGCGGCAGACGAATTGACAACACGGCTCCGGATTATGGATCTCTACGATCCCGCCAAATACGACTATGCTCTCTTCGGAATTGGAATCAGATCCATTCCCATCCCGAAAGTATTAGTAATCAATCACAGCATACGGACGGGTTAATGGCGCCCGAGCAACATCACCAATCCGGGATTCACAATGATTCCGGGAGAGTTGTGGATGCAGTTTTAATACTTATTCCAGTGTAATACTCCAGCTACCCATCGCTTTGACTACAAGAAGAAGAGTATGGTCAGGTATCATCTCCTCACCGGAATAACTGCTTGTAGTATGAACCAGCAAGCCGTTATAATTCCCAAATTCGTCAAACGCCCTGATCGTAAAATTTTCACTGGACCGGTTATCCGCATGAATCGTAGCTCGCGACGCATCCCCATCGACCCATAATACATTGTCACCTGCATCACTGAATTCTTCACCAGGTGATATTTTTGGAGCCGACCCAATTGGATGCACACGAATCAACCACGGTCCGCTCACTTCCAATTCCAAATATCGCGAATTGCGACCTGTGGGAAGATCCAATGCAACAATACCCGAATAAGAGTCACTTGTATTTACCAGCGTACCGGTTCTGTTCCCGTTTTCGTCATATGCGGCAATGGAGAAGGGCCTTTCCGCAGCATTTCCGGTAATAAGCAACAGGGCCGGCACATCTTCTTCCGGTTTTTCAATAGCTAAATATTTGTTATCACTTCCCTGATATTCCTTGTGCTGCGAATAAGCGGAATGACTCAAACATAAAGCTATGATTAATATAAATAGAGTGTTTTTCATAGAATACGATACAGCTTTTGATCATTAAACTCTGAAAGCTAACTATGGATATAATTCTGTCTGTCCATTCAATATATCAATATAACCATCCATTTGCCTATTAATAAATGTAAACCTTTGAAAAATTGTATCCATTTGTGCCTCCATCCCCTTCTATAATTTACTCTGTAAGATCTCCTCCAAAGCCTCGTTGAACCGTTTTTCAAGTTTCTCAAATCGGACAGTGGCCTCTGTCCAGCTGTTCCAGCTGCGGTTCCGTCGCCTTTCCAGGTCATCGTGTTGTCGGAGTACCTCCTGCGCCTGGCCTGATTCATAAAATTTCGGATCGGCAAGCTGCGCCTCGATTTCAGCTTTTTCCTTTTCCAACCGGTCTATATCGTTTTCAAGTTCTGCGAGCTGTTTTTTAAGAGGCTTCATCTCCCGGCCGAACCGGTTACGCAGTTCCGCTTCGGCACGTTTGACTTCCCTGGGCTTGGGGCCACCTGCATTTCGAGAAGTTATTCTGTCTCCCGCCGGCGGCCAACCACGTCTGGTACCGTTATCCGTCGTATGTGAGCCATCGGAATTTGATTGTTCCGCTACTGATTGCAGTGGTTCAGATGCGGTTTTCGATACGGATTCGGAAACCTGTTTCGCCTGCTTACGGGCCTTCCATTCATAATAGCTGAAATCACCGGGATACTCATACAAACGTCCATCTCCCACACGCCAGACCTTATTTGCAAACCCGTTTAAAAAATACCGGTCGTGGCTGACGGCAATTACCGTTCCTTTATACTGTTCCAATGCACGCAACAACACCCTTTTAGAAGACATATCAAGGTGGTTGGTCGGCTCATCCAGAATCAGCAGATTGGCTGGTTCAAGCAGACTTTTAGCCAGCGCCAGGCGGCTTCGCTCACCACCGCTGAGCACACCGACTTTTTTAAAAACATCATCTCCTGAAAAGAGAAATGCCCCGAGAATTCCTCTGATCCGGGTTCGTGCTTCCGGAGTTTTAGCTGAACTCTCCATCTCCTCCAGTACGGTAAGATCCGATCCCAGCACATCGGTAAGATGTTGTGCAAAAAATGTCATTGAAACATTATGACCCACTTTTCGCTCACCGTCAAATGGCTCAGTGCCGTTAATTATCCGTGCAAGAGTCGATTTACCCGCACCGTTAGCACCAATCAGTGCGATCTTGTCTCCTCGTTCGATTTCTATATCCTGGCCTTCCGTGAAAACCGGAACCGGCTTATCCCGGCCGGAATGGTAAGTCTTGGTCAACTTCCGGAGCGCCATAACTATTATGCCGGGCCTCGGAGGATCGGGAAACCTAAAATCGATTGAAGCGTCTTCATCATCGGGCGGCTCTATCCGTTCCATTTTCTCGAGTTGCCTGATCCTGCTCTGCACCTGCCGAGCCTTGGTCGCTTTGGCACGGAATCGTGTAATGAATCGCTCTGCCTGATCCAGCTCTTTTTGCTGATTTTCCCATGCCTGTAATTGTAATTCCTGCTGTTGCTCATATTGACGTTCATAATTGTCATAATTTCCAATATAAAGCGATAATCGTCGATGACGCAGATCGGCGATATGTGTGACCATCCGATTGAGGAACATCCGGTCATGACTGACGATCCATACCGCACCCGGAAATCCAGGCAGATAACGTTCCAACCATTCTATACTGTCGATATCGAGATGGTTGGTAGGCTCATCAAGCAGCAAAATATCGGGCGCCTCAAGAAGAAGCCTGGCCAGTAACGCCCGCATCTGCCATCCTCCGCTGAACGTATTAAGTGGGACATCCAGTTGATCCGTGGTAAAACCTAGCCCTTTCAACGCATCTTCCACTTTGGCATGACGTTTACCCCCATCCATGATTTCATAGCGATCCTGCAATGTTTCCAACTGAGTAAGCAGCTGGGTGTACTCCTCACCTTCATATGTATCCAGTTTCGAAATACGGCCTGACACATCTGCAATACGGTTTTCCAGGTCATTTGTCTCTGCAAATGCTCCCATTACCAGTTGGCGAACAGATGAATTTTTTACATTTGACGAACTCTCCGGGAATTTATGATGCATGAATTCCTTATTCACTCGTGATTGCTCCAGTGAATCCTGTTGAAGATATCCGATACGTGTTCCTGATGCCCACTCACAGCGCCCTTTATCCGGAGTCAGTTTTCCGGACATTATGCGCAAAAGCGTGGTTTTGCCCGTACCATTAGGCCCAATCAGCCCAATACGGTCCCCCCGATTAAATGTCAATGACACCTTATCAAAAAGTGCACGATTTGATATAAAATATGTTATATTATGCAGTCTGTACATTTGATCTTTTTTAACAAGAACACCACTAAAACTTCAGAACTCGTACCACACTATGCTCGGAGTAAAAGTCAAAGATAACGAAAGCATTGATCGTGCCATAAACCGTTTTAAGAAAATGATGACACGTTCCCGTGTATTGATGGAATATAAGGAACGTCAGCAGTATGTTAAGCCTTCAGAAGAAAGACGGGAAGCGCATAAAAAAAGTGTACGTGAAGAGCGTAAACGTCGCCGCGACGAGTGGAGATAAAGCGTAATCACCACCGGCTTCCAACGCTGTTTAATTTTAACTCAATCCGCATTCCCGAATGGCATCGTTGACCGATTTAACGGTGCTTATTTGCATTTTCCCCGGGTAGTCCTTCATACCATACGGTACAACGGCACGTTTAAAGCCCATTGCCTTCGCTTCCTCCAGTCTCCTTTCAGTGCGGGTTACACGCCGAATTTCTGCACCCAATCCCACCTCTCCAATCATCACCACAGGCTCACCGGAAGCTTTTCCGGAAATAGCGGAGACTAATGCACATGCAATACCCAGATCACAGGCTGTCTCCGTCAACTTCATTCCGCCGGCTACATTCAAAAAGACGTCGTGTTGACTGAAATGCCATCCAACGCGCTTCTCCAGCACAGCAAGCAACAAAGAGAGCCGCCGTGGATCAAAACCGCTTGCCGTTCGTTGCGGCATACCATAAGTCGTGAGTGAAACCAGTGCTTGCACTTCTATCAACAGCGGGCGTGTACCTTCCATTGAACAAACTACGGCATTTCCGCTAACAGTGGAATCAAACTCCGAAAGGAATAACTCGGACGGATTAGAAACTTCCCGGAGGCCTTGCCCGCTCATCTCGAAAATTCCCACTTCCTGTGTAGGACCAAACCGGTTCTTCAGACTTCGCAAAATACGATGGTAAATATGTTTATCCCCTTCAAATTGCAGTACCGTATCGACCATGTGCTCCAATATTCGCGGACCGGCCAGATCGCCGTCTTTGGTCACATGACCAATAGCGATCACCGTAACCTGTTCCTGTTTGGCGAGCTGCATTAAAAGCACTGCGCACTCTCTAATCTGTGCTGTTGTCCCCGGCATGCTTTGCAACTCACTGTGATACATAGTCTGAATAGAATCGATGATCAGTATATTCGACCTCTCCTTTCGTGTCGCCTCAATCACCCGACTGATCTCTGTTTCGGCAAAGAAGCGCAGGTGTTCCAGATGGATGCCAAGGCGATGGGCACGTAATCGAATCTGTGTCGGAGACTCTTCCCCCGAGACATACATGACCTTCTCCTCTGTCAGGTGCGAGGCACATTGAAGAGCCAGTGTACTCTTCCCAATTCCGGGATCTCCACCTAACAGCACAAAAGAGCCGGGCACAATGCCTCCCCCCAGCACACGATCCAACTCGGCTATACCTGTTTTCACTCGATCCGACTCAACTGCCGGAATCTCTTTGATTGATACCGGTTTGTGCTCTGCACCGGACAAACGCTCCAGTCTGGCTTTGTGGCTGCCTGTACTGCTATCATTCGGGACTATAAACTCTTCAAGTGTATTCCAGCGGGCGCAGGAACCGCAACTACCAAGCCACTGTGAGGATTCCCATCCGCAATGAGAACAGACAAAACGGGTGCGTTTTTTCTTGGCCATTATGTCAAAAACGTTAAAATGTGTCCTTTTTATTATCGCTGATGGTTTTAATTGCCCTGACATTAAAATACCAGCTCAAAACCATCATCCCCACTCCTACAACCAGATAAAAACTGATCAATCGCCACATGAAAACCGCTATACCGAGAAACTCCCGTCGTTCCATCAGCGGCCCCTGAAAGAGGGCATACAATCCTTCCAGTCCACCGCTGCCTCCCGGAGTCGGCATAAACATTCCCGCCATGGCCATGGCCAAACTTCTGAGAAAAGAAAGTAATACATCTCCGGGAACAAAACTCAATAGTACTATTGTGGGGAGCCAAACTTTGGCCAGCCAGGCAAGCGCTGAAAGGGTAAAGGCTTTATAGAAAAAGGATACAGGTTTTTTGCGTAATTCATGTGAATAGGCTTCAAGATTGACCGATTCACGTACTATCTTTCCGCGATAGCGACGCAAAAGCGGCAAGTTGTATACGAAATTGACCGTTTTTTTAAGGATGGCCGGATTCCGGAAAACACCGTACGTCAGAAATATTGCATAGGTGAGCAACATCAGATAGATCAAAATCATCGTTACTTCTCCTACCCAACCAACATTATCAGGTACTACATTGAAGTAAATGCCCGCCGTAAACAAAATCGGGATAATAAAAACAAGGACAAGCTGATCCAGCATGATACCATAGATTACTATAGCGCCGGACTGACCGAGGGACAAATTTTCACGGGTCATTACGTAGGTGGCCACGGGTCCGCCGCCAATGGTCGTCGGGGTCACTGACGAGGTGAATTCCCAACAAAAAACCACACGCAATGAGGCTGCCCAGTCAAGCCTGTTCTCCGATAGATATCGTATCTTTGCACCTAAAAACCATATCCTGAGTCCTACAACAAACAGGGCAATAAAAAGCCCCGGTGTACGATTCCAGTAAAGGCGATCAAACAAACCCGGAGAATAGGTAAAATAGATAAGCAAACCCATGCTGGTAATGCTGAGCATGACGGAAAGCACCAGATATTTTAATGAAAAATACGATGAAACCCCTCCCTTTGAAGAGTCACGGGCTTCCCGGCAACCAGGCGACGGCGAGTAAATGTTATGTTTAAGTGATTCGTCCAATAAGTTCATTATAAATGTTTGAAGACCTTCATTAAAACCTGTTTCAAATATTACAGCAATAGAAACTGCTGCGATTTTGATATTACCACAAGTTTAAATATAAAGGATCACGTTTCAGCAGATAAATTACCGGAAGAGAAATATCCCGACTGCAACTGGCCAAGCCGGTTCACCGACTCACGGAACTCCTCTATCAGCGTGTCAAACAGATCAGCTACAGCCGGGATGTTATCAAACATTCCGGTTATCTGTCCGATCTCCAATTCACCTTGCTCAAGATCTCCTTCAAAGATTCCCTTTTTTGCGCGGCTTTTTCCAAGCAATGCAATCAGCTCTCTCCGCCCGGCGCATTTGCGTTCAAATTCCAACACACGGTTATAGAAGGCATTTTTGATAATTCTGACCGGTGTCACCTGCTTCAATGTTAGCACGGTAGCATTATCATGAGCTTCCACAGCTGCTTGCTTAAAAGCTGGATGAGCTGAACTTTCCCTGGTTACGGCAAACCGGCTGCCTATCTGTACGCCCTCTGCTCCCAACGCCAGTGCCGCTGCCATGCCATGGCCAGACCCGATGCCTCCGGCCGCAATCACAGGAACATTAATTGAACGGACTACTTGCGGAATCAAACACATAGAAGTGATTTCATCCTTTCCGTTATGTCCACCGGCTTCAAACCCTTCACAAACCACCGCATCCACCCCGTTTTTTTCACACTTGACGGCCAGGCTGACATTGGGAACCACATGAGATACAATCAAACCGTGGTCTTTTAGCCGGGAAGTCCAAATAGCCGGGTTGCCGGCCGATGTAAATACAATGGGGACCTTTTCCTCAACGATGATCTCCATAACTCTCTCAATCCCACGATTAATCAGTGGTACATTCACCCCGAACGGTCGATCTGTATGCGCTTTACATTGCCGAATATGATGATGAAGCACATCGGGAGTCATAGAACCCGAACCAATAAGCCCAAGCCCTCCACAATTGGAGACCGCCGAGGCAAGCTTCCAGCCGGAACACCACACCATTCCCGCCTGAATTATAGGATATCGAATATCAAATAATGTGCAAATCCTGGATAATGAAGTCATAAGCCCATTTACAAACATTTTGTATCGTTTAAAATAAACAGATGCCTGCAAAAATAAATGGACAATACCCTCAGATGCCGTATGCAACCGGGTGATTATCTATCGCAGGTTTGCCATAAAAAAAGCCTTGTCTCCGGAGAAGATTCTGTACCGGATACAAGGCTCTGAATGGCATACATGTCCACTTCTCATGCTTCCAAGAAGACAACGGACTGTCTCATGTGACAGTGGTTCCGCAACCGTTATTGGCTGATCAACAGATCAGGCAACCGTGATATCATCATTGAGGTAGACATCCTGAATAATATTCAGTAATTCAACGCCCTCCCTCATCGGCCGTTGAAACGCTTTCCGACCGCTAATCAATCCCATACCACCGGCACGTTTATTGATAACCGCTGTTTTTGCGGCATCTTCAAAGTCATTGGCACCGGAAGCACCACCCGAATTGATCAATCCGGCACGTCCCATATAACAGTTGGCCACCTGATATCGGGTAAGGTCAATCGGATGATCTGTTGCCAGTTCGGTGTACATGCGCTCGTCCAGTTTTCCGTAAGAGGAATCACCTGTGTTAAGCGCTTTGAAACCGCCGTTTACTTCGGGAAGTTTCTGTTTAATGATATCGGCCTGGATAGTCACACCAAGATGGTTGGCCTGTCCGGTAAGATCAGCTGCCAAGTGATAATCGGTTCCGTTGATTTTGAAATTGTTATTTCGGGTATAGCACCAGAGTACGGTTGCCATACCAAGTTCATGCGCATAAGCAAAGGCATCGGCCACTTCAACGATCTGACGGGAGGCATTCTCCGAACCAAAATAGATCGTAGCGCCGATAGCCACAGCTCCCATATTATAAGCTTCATCGATGGTCCCGAACATAATTTGATCGAATTTGTTCGGATACGTGAGCAGCTCGTTGTGATTAATCTTTACAATAAACGGAATTCTATGTGCATATTTTCGGGAAACGGAACCCAGAACACCGAATGTAGACGCCACCGCATTGCATCCCCCTTCGTAAGCCAGTTTGACAATATTTTCGGGATCAAAATAAGCCGGGTTTTTGGCAAATGATGCGCCACCGGAGTGCTCGATTCCCTGATCCACCGGCAGAATAGAAAGAAAGCCGGTGCCTCCGAGACGTCCGTTGTCGAACAGACGCTGTAAATTGGTCAAAACACGGTTATTTCGGTCCGATACAGCCCATACTGTATTTACAAAATCACTTTCCGGCAAATGAAGCTGATCTTTTGAGATGGTCGTACATTTGTGATTCAGCAATTTGTCTGCTTCATCACCAAGCAACTCATAGATATTTTTGGTTGCTACAGGCATAAATTATCCTCCTGTAAAAGGTTAATAGTATTCAAAATTGAATGTATACACAAAATGGTGTGTATAGTATATTTTGGGTTTAGTCATAAAAAATTTATACGCTCTAATATACGGTTTTATGTGTGAAATCTCCATGAATATCCATTTGAAATCGCATAATTTATTTAAAAATTCGTATTTTGTTGATCTGGCTGGATCAGAGTATTCAGACATCCTTCGTACAGTTTGACGGGTTCATTTGAATTGAACAATCTCCTCACCCCCATGCCGACCGGTAACAAGTCATCATCGATTACATTACGAAACATATCCCCTCCGGAGTATTTCGTGAGTCCGAAGCCTGCATTCCATTACGAATTCCACCCGCTTCCGGCCTCGTATATTCCTGTTTTGCAGCCTGAAAGCCGGTGTATCGTGTTAGCCCCGATGGAAGATGTGAGTGATTCACCATTCCGGCAGATGTGCCGCCATCAGGGAGCGGATGTTGTCTATACGGAATTCATCAGCTCTGAATCTATTATCCGTGAAACCGATGCCTCAAAACACAAAATGGCCTTTGAGGAAGCAGAACGACCGATGGGTATTCAAATTTTTGGCGGACGCGAAGAAGCAATGCATGAGGCTGCCAAAATTGCCGAATCCAACCGGCCCGATCTAATTGATATCAATTTCGGCTGTCCTGTATTTAAAATCGTCAAAAGAAATGCCGGATCAGCCTGTCTTCGTGATCTGGGAATGATGGAACGTATGACCGGGACGGTGGTTGACGCTACAGCATTGCCAGTGACTGTAAAAACCCGTCTGGGCTGGGACGAGAAGACCATAAGGATACGTGAAGTTGCCCTCATGCTGCAATCGGTTGGTGTCAAGGCACTGACTGTGCATGCCCGTACCCGGTGTCAGGCTTATAAGGGAGAAGCTCAATGGGAGTATTTTAAATATCTGAAGGAGACCCCCGGGCTTGAAATTCCCGTCATTGCAAATGGTGATATCACCACACCTGAACATGCCCGATATCTTTTTGAAGAAGCCGGTGTTGACGGAGTGATGATCGGCCGGGCGGCTATTGGCAACCCCTGGATTTTCCGGGATATCAAGCATTATCTGACTACAGGAGAACTGCTTCCACCACCCACGACCGAAGAGCGTATACAAATGTGCGCCGATCAATTACGGGTTTCTGTCGCTCATCATGGAGAACGTTTTGGTGTAATCATGATGAAAAAACACTATGGAAGTTATTTAAAGGGTATCCGCAACGGCAAGCGACTCCGCATAAATATCATGGAAAAAGTACAAATGGTCGATATACTGGAAATCCTGCTCAATTTCCGGGAAGAGCCGGATACTCGTATTGCTGTATGATGCTGTACCGCCTGCCTATCCGCCTGTCCTGTTAAAAAATCAGAAAAGCTTCTTCAAATCCTTTTGTCGACAGTTGCTACAACTCCAACAGGTCCGTTTGGAGCCAGGGTTGCAATGCTTCCGGGATACGGAGAGAGCCGTCCTTTTGTTGATGAGTCTCCAAAAAAGCTGCCATTACCCTCGGCAATGCTAAACCGCTGCCGTTGAGTGTATGCACCATCTCATTCTTCGCTACTTTTTTGCAACGAATTTTCATCCTTCGTGCCTGGTAATCCTCGAAATTGGAACAGGAGCTGACTTCCAGCCATCGCTGTTGACCTGGACTCCACACTTCCAGATCATACTTTTTGCTTTGGGTAAAACCCATATCGGCTGTTCCCATAAGAAGAGTCCTGTATGGAAGCTCAAGTGCCTCTAGCAATACTTCAGCATCCCGTCTTAATGATTCGAGTTCATTGTACGAACTCTCAGGTACAACAAATTTAACCAGCTCAACCTTGTCAAACTGATGGAGGCGATTCAAGCCGCGCACATCGCTGCCATGTGATCCTGCCTCCCGTCGCCAACAGGGTGTATAGCACACATATTGAATAGGCAACAGGTCGCAATCGAGCACTTCATCCCGATGAAAATTGGTAGCCGGCACCTCTGCTGTCGGAATCGCATAATAGCCGTCTCGCGGCACCACATACATCATGTCTTCTTTGTCCGGTATCTGTCCGGTTCCCCGAACTGAATCTTCATTTACAAAACAGGGTGCCATCAGTTCTATATATCCTTTTTCTACTGCTTTATCGATAAAAAACCGGATCAGTTCCCGTTGAAGACGGGCAATCGGTCCCACATAAAACGGAAAACCGGCAGCAGTGACTTTGGAGCCACGTTCAAAATCGATCCAACCTTTTTCAGATACCAATTCCCAGTGTGGTTTATAGCGAGCGGATGTTTCCGTTTCCGGTAAAATGACCGGGTCTCCCCAGGAATGTACAGGTTTATTTTCTTCCTCATTTTCGGTTACCGGCACCGATGAATGAGCGACATTGGGTATCCTGAAGAGAAGTTCATCCCTCATTTTCAGCAACTCACGCTCACGTTCCTCCTGGTCCTTAATCTTCTGTTTCATCTTTCCGGTTTCACGAATTACTCTCTGGGCCTCCTCTTTCTTTCCCTGCCCCATCAGCGCTCCTATCTCCTTCGCCCTTGCATTACTCTCATTTCGAAACAATTCCAGATGATGAACCGTACTGCGCCACTGCTCATCCATTTGAATCACCTGATCCACCAGGTCAATATCAAATTCCCGTTTTGCCAGCATGGCCTGTTTAATCTCCTCGGGATGCCGACGGATACGTTGAATATCGAGCATAATTCAAGTAAAATAAATTATAATTCAGGAAGCATTTTCGTATTTCCGGGTACTTTGTGCAACAAAATATACGACATAAGGCGCTCAAGAGGAACCTTGTATCGAGTAGGAAGATAAAAGTATCAAGTTAAAGATACTTTTATCTGTCCTCTC
>JBBDQZ010000052.1:0-97169 GCA_040905705.1 Balneolales bacterium | reverse complement strand
CGATATCGAATGGGGAGATGGCCCGGTTGGAAGATCACGAGGATAGCGTAAGAGATCCGGACAGGGTTTACTCATATTAAAACCCATCCATCACAAGTTTCAGGAATAATTTCACTGGGTATCGTCACGGATTGCCCCGTGCATTAGATTATTATATCTAATTTGACAGTCCAATTGAAAGCCCGGATTTATTGAAATTATTAACATAGAAATTATTAACATATTGGATGAGATATAGTTCTGTATATCAGCCTTCTCATAAATGAGATAATAAGCCGAAAATATCGTTATAAAAAAAGCGCTTTTTTTGCAAAGAGAATTGATTATATTTTTTTGAGGTATTAGACAGATTGTAAGTCCTTATTTGAAATTCCAATCATTTCTTCCCAAATATTAAACAGATTCACATGAAAAACACACGAAGAGATTTTCTAAAAACAACAGGCCTGACAGGTGTCGGCCTGCTTGGTGCCGGGTTCATTGGTTCAGGATGTCAGACGAATAATGCCGATCCTTTCCCCCAAAGACAGCAGCAAACGTTTAACATGTCAGGCTACGCTGCACCCAGGCTTGAAGTAGTGCGTGTCGGAGTCATCGGAATCGGGGATCGTGGTTCCGGATCTGTCAGTCAATATGCCAGTATTGAAGGCGTTGAAATAAAAGCATTAAGTGATTTGGAAGCTGACAGGGTACAAAATTCCGCGGACAGAATTCAAAGCCTCGGACATACACCTGACTTGTATTCGGGCCATGAGGATGAATGGAAAAAAGTTTGTGAACGATCCGATATTGATTTGATTGTCATTGCTACGCCATGGCATTTGCATACGCCTATGGCCGTATTTGCAATGGAACATGATAAACATGTGAGTGTTCAATTACCTGCAGCAACAACCATTGACGAATGCTGGCAACTGGTTGAAACATCCGAGCGAACACGAAAGCATTGTGTGCAAATATCGGCCAGTTGTCACCGCGATGTTATGGCCGCCAATTTTAATATGGTCAAACAGGGATTCTTCGGTGACATTATACATGGTGAAGGAAACTATATTCATGAACTGATTAACGATACCTATTTCTTTCACTCCAGAGATAAATTTCATAATCAGTGGCGCATCAAAGAGAATATCGGGAAACACGGAAACCTATATGCAGGCCATGGTTTCACGCCGCTTGTCCAGATGATGGATATTAATTGTGGAGACAAACTGGAATATTTAAGTTCGGTTTCAAGTAATGATTTTAATTTTGCTGAAGCCGTAAAAAAGTATGCCGAACAAGATGATATTTGGGAGCAGTTTATTGGCAAGGAATTCAGGGGAAATATGAATATAACCATTATCCGTACGGCCAAAGGCCGCACCATTGAACTGCAACATGATATCTCCTCCCCACGCCCCAGACCGGGTGGCCTGTTAAGTGGAAGCAAAGCCATTTATCAGGGAAGGCCGGACAGATGGGCCATTAGCGACAGACGTTGGCTCAATGAAGAAGAAGGCAACGAACTCGTTGAGGAATATACACCTGAAATGGTAAAAAGATTTGATGAAATAACGAGGCAGGCTACTTCAGACCATGCCAGGAGCGGATATTACGACCTGGCCAGTGCCCTGGACTGGCGGGTGATTGACAGTTTGCGAAACGGTGTCCCCATGGACTTGAGTGTTTATGAAGCCGCAGTTACAAGCTGTATTATGCCATTGAGCATCTGGTCCGTTGCAAATCGAACCAATTCTGTTACGGTACCGGACTTTACCCGTGGTGCATGGGAAACCAATCAAAATCAATTGGATATTCATCTTCAAAATGGAGGCGGATCCACCAGGCTGAGGTAATAACCGTATTGCCTGAACTGCTTCGATTATTCTTTCCATTATTTGATTCAAGAGTATGAAAACCGTCTACTTCACATCAGCAGGTAATATAGCGGCGGTATGGTAAAAACACTCCACCATATCGTCGCTGTACATTAAACCCGACATACTCCATCGCTGTTTGCGATCCTTGGCAAACACATATTTGGCTTTCAATGGTCAGTATGCTGCCATCGGATAACCAGATGTGTAATTTTTTAAAAAATAAACTAATCAGGATGTTTATATTAACGGACTTCCTTTCGAGGGAATCATTACTTTTTATCATTATTAATTGCTCAAATTATGAAAATAGCATATATAGGTACTTATCCACCAAGACAATGTGGTATCGGCACCTTTACAAATAATTTGATCAAAGCTGTCGTCGCCAACACGAAAGACAATAATATTGTCAATCATTCTAATGTTGTGGCTCTCAACAATCCAGGCAACGATGAGAAATGGAAATATCCTGACGAAGTTACATTTACCATCCGCCAGGAACATCAGGAAGATTATATAAATGCTGCGAAATATATCAATATCAGTGACTCGAAGGCGTGTATTCTAAACCACGAATTCGGCATTTTCGGTGGAGGTGATGGCATATATATATTACCCATGCTTTACAGACTTAAAGTGCCCCTCTTAGTAACTTTTCATACGGTATTAAGAGATCCCTCTTTTAATCAGAAGAACATCGTTCAGGAAATCGGCAAGATTGCAAAAAAAATTGTAGTAATGAGCCATAAAGCCATTTTCTTGTTAAATAAGATTTACAATCTGCCCAAAGAAAAAATTACTCTTATAGAACATGGGGTTCCTGACTATCCCCGTATACCTCACGAAAAAATCAAGGAAAAATACAATTTCAATGGTCATAAGGTGCTGCTCACATTTGGTTTACTAAGCCGCAACAAAGGTATTGAGACTGTCATTAATGCATTGCCAATAATTGTGGCGAAACATCCTGATCTGCTCTATATCGTAATGGGCCAAACCCATCCTAATGTGCTGAAATCCGTGGGAGAAGAGTATCGTAATTATTTAAATCTGCTCGCTAAGAAACAAGGTATTCAAAATAACATTCACTTTCTGAATTCTTTTGTTACAGAAGAGATACTGTTTGAATATCTGACAGCTTGTGATATATACATAACACCGTACCTCAATGAAGCTCAGATTACCAGTGGTACTCTTTCCTATGCAGTTGGTGCCGGTGCAGCGGTGTTGTCAACCCCGTACTGGCATGCCCAGGAACTCTTGGCAAACGGGCGTGGACGTTTATTTAATTTTAATGACTCAGATGAGTTATCTGAAATTCTGGATGATTTACTTGACCATCCAAAAAAAATTCATACACTGAGAAAGAAGGCGTTTGATTATGGCAAGAAAATTCGCTGGCCAATCATCGGGAAACAGTATTTGGATCTGGTCAAATCGGTTGAAGACACCGTGCCTTTGACCGATCAGGACAAAAAACTGATTATTGACACCTCTTTGATCCCAAGCTTTAAGCTTGATCATATCAAAAGGCTTACCGACGATACCGGAATCATACAACATGCCAAATACAGTATTCCAACCCTCAAAGAAGGCTATTGTCTGGATGATAATTCCAGGGCACTGCTTATGGCATTGATGGCCTACAGGCAAAACAAAGATGCACAAGCCCTGAATTATATCCATATATATTTAAGCTTTATACATTACATGCAGCTGGCTAACGGATCCTATCGAAATTTTCTGACTTTCAGCAGAAGGTTTATTGATGAGGAAACAGGCAGTGAAGATTCCTTTGGACGCACAATTTGGTCTCTCGGATATCTTATACACAGAGCACCAAATTCCTCTTATCGGGAATTTGGGGTGGAACTGTTTGAAAAATCATCCAACTATTTTGACCAACTCACTCACCTGAGAGGTATGGCCAATGCTATTATAGGAATGAGTTACTATTTGAAGAATTATCCTGCTAATGAAAATATGATGCAAAGAATGAAGCACATGACAAAGATGTTGTCTCATGCTTATAAAAAGACACGCACAAAGGACTGGCATTGGTTTGAGTTAAAACTCACCTATGACAACGCCATTCTTCCTTTAAGTCTTCTTCATGCTGTGGAACTGACCGGTGATGAATCCATAAGAGAAATTGCTTTGGAATCTATGCAGTTTCTTGAGAAAGTAACCCTGAATAAAGGCTATCTTTCCACGGTAGGAAATAAAGGATGGTATCACAAAGACGATGAATGTGCCGTTTTCGATCAACAGGCCATCGATGTCATGTCAAGTGTCCGAATGTTTTATCAGGCGTACAAAGTGACAAAAAATCCGGATTACATTGAAAATATGTTTCTATCCTACTTATGGTTTTTGGGTGAAAATGAATTACGTATGCCGCTGTATGACTTTGGTACTCACGGTTGTTGTGACGGGCTGGAAAGAGGCGGAGTAAACCAAAACCAGGGAGCGGAAAGTACATTGGCCTATCTGATTTCACACCTTACGGTATTAAATACGCTTGAATTTGAATTCGAGCATTAATATTACACATAATTGTATATGACCATTATTAAGCGTTATAAAAATAATCCTGTTCTGACAAAAGATGACGTGCCTTATGAAGTTGCAACCGTACATAATGCGGCCGTAGTAAAATATCATAATCAATACATTATGATTTTTCGTTC
Organism: Balneolales bacterium; assembly: GCA_040905705.1. Classification (GTDB taxonomy): domain Bacteria; phylum Bacteroidota; class Rhodothermia; order Balneolales; family Natronogracilivirgulaceae; genus JBBDQZ01. The sequence continues at coordinate 92,617 of JBBDQZ010000052.1, read as the reverse complement.
GCATCTGCACAACGGAAGATCCATATTGGGTAAAGCCGTTTCACGAAACGGTTTTGATTTTAAAGTAGACCTGAAGCCCTTTATGACCCCCGCAACAAAGGGACATTTTGCCGAGTATGAGGAGTATGGAGTGGAAGACCCGCGCATAACCGCTATAGATGGGGAATATTTGATCACCTATAGTGCTTACTCCAGGCACGGAGTACGTATTGGACTTGCCAGGACCAGTGATTTTATAAATGTAGAGAGATTTTCGCTTATTACTGAAGCTGATTATCGCAATCTTGTAATCTTTCCCGAAAAATTTAATGGGCTCTATGCCCGACTTGATCGTCCCCATTCAACTATTTCACCATGGTCCATCTGGATATCCTATTCACCCGATTTAAAGTTCTGGGGTGAAAGCAAAGTGATTATGAAGCCATTAAATTATCATTGGGATGAAATGAAAATCGGACCGGGCGCACCACCCATAAAAACTTCTCATGGTTGGTTGAATATTTTTCACGGTGTATTTCCTACAATGGATGGAGGTGTTTACAGATTGGGTGTAGCATTGCATGAGCTTGACGACCCGGCAAAAATAATTGCCGTTGCCGATGAATGGATTCTACAACCTGAAGAACCCTACGAAATTACCGGTTATGTACACAATGTGGTGTTCACATGTGCAGCGATTGCAGAAACCGATGACACCGTCAAAATATATTGGGGAGGTGCCGACAAGGTCATGTGTGTTGGCACAGCAAGTATAGCTAACCTTGTGAACCTGTGTTTAACCAAACCCAGAAAACCATATTGATTCCATCCTACCTGACAATACTCTGCTGGCACTTTGATTATGTATAATGCATAAGAACAGATAAAATATTCATGTTGAAGTTTTCAATACACACGCGTGTGATGATCACATCACGGGTTTTCTGTCTGGCCTACTGAATCATAAAATAACAAATAGATGAAAGTAGCAATACTTGCCCCCATCGCTTGGCGAACCCCTCCCCGCAAATACGGACCATGGGAACTGGTAACATCAAATATAACAGAAGGATTGGTAAAAAAGGGCATTGACGTTACACTGTTTGCCACAGGAGATTCCATTACCAGGGGAAAACTGGAATATATATGTCCAGCAGGATATGAAGAAGATAAAAGTATCGAACCCAAAGTAGCAGAATGTATACACATAAGCTATTTGATGGAACATGCACAAAATTTTGATATTATCCATAATAATTTTGACTTTTTACCCCTTACTTATTCCAGACTTATCAGTACTCCCATGGTTACAACCATTCATGGTTTTTCATCATCTAAAATCATTCCCGTTTATAAAAAGTATAACGACATAAACCACTATGTATCCATAAGCTACGCCGATCGAAGCACCCAACTTGAATATATAGCCAACATATATAACGGTATAGACCCGGACAGTTTTTCATTTAATAATGAACAAGGGAATTACCTGTTATATTTTGGCCGCATACACCATGACAAGGGAACTCATGAAGCCATTGAAATCGCACTAAAAGCAAAAATGAAACTGATCATAGCAGGTTATATCCAGGATAAACCGTATTATGACCAACAAGTGAAACCTTATATTGATGGTGAACAAATCGTATATACCGGAAATGCAGATTCAAAGCAACGTAACAGACTGCTTGGTAATGCCTATGCTTTGCTTCATCCTATTAATTTCAATGAACCGTTTGGACTGAGTGTTGCTGAAAGCATGTTTTGCGGTACACCGGTTGTTGCTTTTAAGAAAGGCTCCATGGAAGAACTAATCCAGGACAGGAAAACAGGCTTTTTGGTAAAAAATAAGGAAGAGGCTGTTGAAACAATATCACAAGTAAAGGAAATCGATCGGAGCTATTGCAGGCAATGGGCTGAGACAAAATTTTCCATCCATAAAATAATCGATGACTACATCAATGTTTATATAAAAGTATTAAACTGAGTGTCCATATCTTATGAAAGAAATGCATTAAGTTAACTCATCAGCAGCTTTTTCATAAGCGACTCCATTTCAACTGATAAAAAGCCCGAACTGGTATCAGACAACCCATACGGAATAATAAGCTTGTCATTGTGAATGATCGAGCCACAGGAATAAACCACATTGGGTACATACCCCTCTCTTTCCTCCTCATCAGGTATTAATAGAGGATCTTTCAACCGTCCGATTTCCTTTGTAGGATCCTCCAACTCCAGTAAACTTGCACCAAGACAATACCTGCGCATTGGCCCGACACCGTGCGTAATTAATAGCCAACCTTCCGGAGTTTCCACAGGAGCACCACAATTGCCGATTTGAATATATTCCCAGGGATATTTTGACACTTGAATTTTGATAGGTTTACCCCAGATATTTATTTTATCCGAAAAACAAATATAATTGTTAACCCCGTCAACACGCGATAACATTATATACTTTCCATTAATTTTACGTGGAAAAAGTGCGAGATTTTTATTTTGAGCACTCGCGCCATGTAAAGGTTTAACTTCAAAATGATAGAAATCTTTGGTCAAAATCAGTTTTGGAAGAATATGATAACCATCAAAAGCTGTATATGTGGCATAATAGATTACCTTGCCATTATCATTGGTAAACCGGACAAATCGTGCATCTTCAATACCTTTACGTTCGGTGTATGATATGGGAAATATCACCCTCTCGGCTATATCTGTATCACGTGAAAACTTAATCTCATAATGTGAGTCCGCCAACCAGATAATCTCTTCAATTGCTCTCCTTTTTTCTTCATTTTTGTTGTTACGTTCAATAGCCTCTCTGATTGATTTTCGCAATTCACCATATAGGAATTTGTTTTTCAATGGCTTCATTACCAATGAGATAATACTCTTATCCACTTTCATCTCATGGAGCTTGCTCTGAAAATATTTTTTTTTATAGTGATGCCGTTTTACAATTTCCGCTTCATCAACAAAGGGTCCGGATTCCTCGAATTGCAGATCACCTTTGTAATCTATAATTCCTGTATGGAATACAATGCTCGAAATATGGCCTTCACCGGTCGCCCGAAAACTGACAATTATTCGCTTTGACCCCTCTTCCAGACCTGATTGATCGGGCGATTCTACCACAGATGGATTAAAAAAAGCTGCGGATACGATAGAATACTCCATCGAAAAATAAGATCCTATAAGTAATTTTTTTTGCTCATCCACCCGATTCAAATCAAGATCAGTGCTAGTAAGCAGTTTTTTAATTTCGTCGTAATGCTTTAAAAATTTTCGAGAAAGATTGCGATGTCGTCTTGCAAATTCTCGAAGGGTTTCAGTCAATACAAGTTCCGCCTCTGTATCATCCATTTCTAATATCTTCTGAACTAGATCTTTGGAACGTTCCAAACCATTATGATAAAAACGGTTTATCACCCTTTTAAAATCAGGATAAAACCGGTTTGGCTTGCGTTCAACAATAAGTCTCATATATTCAGCAATTTTTTAGAATCTACTTTTTCATGGTGAAGATTTAAAATAGTGTTAATTTTTAATCTTCCTTAAATACATTTTATGTTTATGCAGCATATTAATTTTAAGCTAATCCGGCCAGTCGCCATCCCCATCCGTAAAGGTATCTTTATTCATTGCCATCCCCCCATGGTTAGGAATTTGTTGCGTGTACGCTTCGATCCAACCACCTATTTACAGCAAAATCAGTAACCACATACAAATTGGGTCTATTCCAGGCTCCTTCTGATGAATTATCATACATTCAATTCAGAATAAAACAGCAGAAAAGTCAAGCATTTTCTAAATTGTCGGTCGTCGCTTCTTCCTCATCAATAGCAGCAGTATCCTCATAGTTGATTGGAAATTCACAAATAAATCGGGTTCCTTTTCCGATTTTACTATGAACACTGATTTTGCCTTTCAAGCGTCCCACCAACATATTCACTGTATAGAGGCCCAGGCCGGTCGAATTTTCTCCATCGGTAGGACGCGCGGAAAGCTTGCTGAACATCTGAAACAATTGTTTTTTGTCATCGTCACTGAAACCAGGCCCTTCATCAGAGACCGATAAACTCCAGAAACCCGATGGCTTCTCTTCGCATCCGACATGGACTTTGGAATTGCCGGGTGAAAATTTAACAGCATTGGAGATCAGGTTATCCAGAATACGGGCAAGGTATGGCGGATGGGTTTCGATCTGAAAATCTTCAATATCACTTTTAATGGTAATATTCTTTTTCTCAGACATCAACTGAAAACCTGATACCGAGTTTTCAATCAATTCAGCAATCTGAACCGATTCACTGGGCCGAAAGTGATTCTGTTTTTCAAGGGAATGAACATCAAGCAGGCTGTCTATCAGCGAATTGAGCCGATATGCAGACCGCTGTGCCATTTCCAGATGTTCTATTTCAGAATTGTCGGTAACAGATTCCCTGATCACATCCAGAAAACCGATCACTCCAAATAGCGGGTTCCTCAGGTCGTGAACTATAACTCCTACCAGCCGGTCTTTATCACTGTTCAGATGTTCCAACTCACGATTTAACATTTCCAGTTGCATGCTTTTTCTTGTGATCAGCCTAGTTTTCTGCTTGAGAGCAGTATAAGCTTTTTTAAGTTTCTGTTGACCTCGATACATAATCATCAGAAATACGGCAATCACAGTTGCACTTAAGACCAACAAGATTAGCCCCAGCATTTGATAGCGGTTTAAATTCGCCTGATAGTCCAGCTCCTGTCTCAGAAACTCATTTTCAGCAATTTGAAGATCTACTTCGTATGCCGTATGCACTTCTTCAAATGCTTGCACCCTTCGCTCCTCGATGAGGCTGTCTGAATATACCTGATACTCTTTCAAAGCTGCAAATGCCCTATCATAATTACCCAACTGTTCATTTAATATAGACTCCACACTCCAACCCCTTGCAAGAAGTTCAAAATTTCCCATTCTCTCTGCCAACTCACGAGATTCATCGACATAAACTTGTACTTCATTCAGATTACCCATTTGCAGCAGCACATCGGCCAACCCGGTGGAATGATACATAATCCCAGGCAGAAAATTAATGGATTTACTCTCTTCATAAGCTTGCAAATAGATTTCGTAAGCCCCTTCATATTCCTCCGAGTCAAGATATATTTGCGCAAGGTTATAATAATTTTGAATCAAACGTGGACTCACTCCCAAATGCTGATTAATTTCTATCGCTTTCAACAGGGAATCAGCCGCCGCCGATTTCCTGCCCAAAGCACTAAGCGTATTCGAAATATTATTGTAGTTGATAGCTAAATTTGTGTTGCTCTCAATAGAACGGTTGAGAGCCATTGCTTTTTCAAATTCCTCCAACGCATTCTCGTACGATTCCTGGCGATGATGTATCAAACCGATATTGTTTCGTGATATGGCTTCGTTCCGATTGTCTCCCTCTGCAACAAAAATTTCCAGCGCATCATAATTTAATCGTAATGCTTCAACCGGATTGTGTTGAGATATAACGGACGCTTTGGTAGCATAGACCGAGGCGATTGTCCGCTTATCATCAACAATCGGAAGCAACGATATCGCCTCATCAATGGTCTCCAGAGATGCTGTTTGATTGTTCTCGGATGTATACATATTGGTTAATTGAACCAATGCATACGCTTTCTGGCGCGGGGTACCATATATTTCAATTCTCTCCAGGTTCTCCTGAACCAGCGCTTTGGCTTCCCCTATACGCTGTCGATCAAGGTAGGAAATGGCTTTGTTGGTAACTACATCAATCAACACTTCATAGTCACCGGCTTCCTCCGCCTGATGAATAATCTGATCGGACAGGGAATCAACTTTCTCATAATCATTCAGATGAATCGCCTCAAAAACTTCTTCATTCAAAGCAGATAAACTTGTCCCCCCGGTTTCTTCTTCCATTTCCGTATAGTCACATGCCACCACGGGAATGAATAAAATTACAGAGGCCAATGTCAACATTCGCGCCATTAATATCACAAAGTGATTAAGAATTTATAATAATGATAATCATATATTTAATGAATTTCATTTTTTTCAATGCTCTTGCAATGCATACATGTACGCTTCAAATCAACTCCCTCCATTTCAATTATAACCTGCCGGAATCTTCGGGATTTTTACATTTGTTTGTGAACTTTAATGTCTACTTAATAAGACTGCTATTCCTTGCGTTATCAAACGTAATAAAATTTTATGATTAAATATCAACACATACGATGGATATTTCTGGGCATAGGCCTGTCAGCTGTTGTCGGGCTTACCGGAATGAATGTCTATTCACTATATGCATTACACGAAAACACTGTACAAAGCTCTGTCGAAAAACAAAAGCGTCAACTGCTGGAATATACCAACCAGGTAAGAAATCGATTTCGTTATCCACTGAATGACTTATGGCAGGTCGACATGCAGAATCTGCATACTTCGCTTCAGGTTGACGGCAAAGATCCTTCCCGTATGCCCGAAGAGCTCCTGGCCATTATTAGAGATGCCTATGCCGACAGACTGTTCTCCGAAATTTATTTTTCACTGCCTGATTGTTCTGCCTGCGACCAATATGGTTCTCCGATTTGGCACTATAACCCTCTATCCGGCCGTATGGAGGAAACCACTCAATACACTCATCTGATAAGTGACGGCCTGGCAATAGCAAAAACCCGTACAAACGCGCTTGTTCATGAGTATCGATGGAGCACCAGGGTGGTATTTGATACGCATAATAGCATGACTATTGCACTGATCAATTTACGATCACGGGAAATTGTCGGATATCTGTGTTTCCTGGTCGATAGCGATTATTTGATAAACAATTATATAGGCCCGAAACTCATTGATACCTTCGGCTACGGTGGCCAAAACGGAATTGTGGTCTGGCTGCATGACTGGACAAAGAACGAAGTGTTGTCTACTACTCATAGCGGGACTTCCTACAGTTATCAAAAAGTCGATTTTATACAGAATTTTCCGGATCTGTTGAATGACTGGAATCTGAAAGCTTCATTTACAAATATTCCGGAAATTACCGCCTCACAGGAGACACTATACCGAAACCTTGCAGCATTGGGAGGCGGGGTAGTCCTGCTGATAGGAGTCCTCGTCTTTATGTTTTTCACTGCACAGCGTGAACGATCACTCGCCGAGCGTCAATCACTTTTCCTCGCGAATGTTACACATGAGTTAAAAACACCCCTGTCTGTTATCCTCGCAGCCGGCGAAAATTTATCGGACGGACGTGTAGTGGACAAGAAACGCCTTCATTCCTACGGGGCTCATATCTATAGTGAGTCCATGCGATTGAGGTCCATGATTGACAGGCTCCTGGATATCGCCCGGTCAAACTCTGATCAAATTCACCTGAAAAAAGAGTGGGTCGACCTTGCCGAACTCATACGGGGCTGTATCGATAACAAGCGAACATTTATTGATTCAAACAACGTTAAAGTGCATGTTGAAACGGACAAGAATGTACCCAAACTCTTTTTGGATCCCACAGCACTGACATCCATTATGAACAATCTGATCGATAACGCGATCCATTACAGTCCGAATAAAAAATATCTGGCTATCCGATTGTTACGACACGGACAGAAAATTATGGTCGAAGTTGAGGACCATGGAACAGGGATTCCAAGGAAAGCACAAAAGCACGTTTTTGACAAGTTTTTTCGAGTTGAAGACGCTATGACAGCACAAACAAAAGGCCATGGCCTGGGACTGGCCATTGTCAAGGATCTCACTGTTCGCAATGGTGGGACTGTGACCGTTAAAAGCACACAGGGGAAAGGATCGGTATTCATATTGACTTTTCCTGTATCTGAAACCGGGGAAAATATCTCTGCAGACAGGGGAAAAACAACCATTTAGCCCAAGGAATCGAAATATGATAACTAATAATCAATCGATATTAATTGTAGAGGATGAACCAAGCCTGATCTTCACATTACGTGACACACTTGAAAATGAAGGCTATCGCATTCATGTAGCTGAAAATGGAATCGACGCTCTTGATATGCTGAACAATGACATTCCGGACCTGATGATCCTGGATGTCATGCTCCCCGGTATCAGCGGTTTCGACGTTTGCAAGAAAATTCGTGAACGAAAACTGAGCTTTCCTATCATTATTCTGACAGCTCGGGATCAGGAAATCGACAAAGTGACCGGTTTGAATATTGGCGCCGATGACTATATCACCAAACCTTTTGGAGTCAAGGAACTTCTTGCGCGAATCCAGGCCCGGTTGCGAAGATCCGAAAATTATGATGGAAAAATAACGGATCTCATTGATCTGGGGGATACCCGGGTGGACCTGGGCCAGGCTGTGGTAATACGTCCGGACGGGGAGGCCAAATTGTCCACCCGTGAGGTGGAGGTACTGCGATACTTGTCCGGTTATCCAAACAAAGCCGTTACCAGAAAAAGCCTGCTGAAAAATGTCTGGCGTTATGAGCACAACACAAGTACACGTACAGTGGATGTGCACATTTCAAAATTGCGTACAAAACTTGAAGAAAAACCCGAAGACCCCAAAAGCCTGGTAACGCTGCACGGAGTCGGTTACATGCTTAAGTTCAGAACATAATTCTCCTGTTCGAAGACCAATGCCATAATACTATATTACCGATTCGTTTTCCCGGATAAGTGATGCAAATTGAATAAATCCTTCAATCTGTTTATGTAACAATTCTGTCAGCAGTTCGTCCTTCAGGCCTTCCGCTTCATCAAAATTCTTTTTCACACGCTGAATAAATACCCGCCCGGGATAGATATATGCGTTTCGGTAAGCACAAATCAACTGCATCTGCTCCACAGCTCTCAAACCGCCAAACGCACCGGAAGCCTCACCGATAAAAGCCATCGGCATTTTGTCAAAAGATTCGGGAAATGGAAGGTAGTCGATAAACAATTTCAGAATCCCGGGAAACGAACCGTTGTACTCCGGTACAATCATCACAATTCCATCCGCATTAATGACTTTCTCTCGAAATACTTCAATTTTTGGGAGCGATTTTCCGTAATTCCCGCCAATGGCCTCCTCAAGAGGAAAATCAGCCATACTAACTACTTCTGCATGTACACCCTGTTGTTCGTACAACGGCTTGAGAAAATTTGCAATTTTTAAAGCCTGTGAACCGGGCCGATCTGTTCCGCTAAGGATAATAATGTTACTCATAAACTATTCTGATACCCCTTGTTTCATCCGTTTAAAGTGAAAAAAATACAATGACAGATAAAGCATTCATGGTTTAATCATATGGCCGTGTGTCAAAGGCTTTAGCCATGAATGTTTCATATTCGATATTCACGTATTAATACCTTTATCTATCTGCATTGCTATCATCAACATAGAAATGTTGTGAATTCATTCACAATTGAAGAAAAAAAAGGCAGCGATATAAAAGCGCTTTTTAGAGGACGTAGACTACAATTATTAATATGATTAATGTTTATTTATAATTAATTATTTATTTTTATTTTATAAGCCTTATTTTATAATGTATTTTAATTAAATTTCATTACAACAATAATCATCCAATACCTATATCAATGAACTATATGACATACTTAAAATCCTTGATGATTTCAGGCGCAAGCCTGGGAATGGCATGCACATTGTTGCTCATTCCGGGTTTAAGTTTTGCCACAGAATCAGCGTATGAGTCTATGGAGGCATTTCAGTCGTCAGCTGAATATGCCATATTTGTAATCGACAACTTGTGGATCCTGTTAGCTGCCGCCCTGGTTTTAATGATGCATCTCGGTTTTGCTACTGTGGAGAGTGGTATGACCCAGGGGAAAAATTCAATCAATGTAATCTACAAAAACATATTTATCCTCTGCGCGGGACTTCTGACTTATGGTATTGTGGGCTTCCAGTTGATGTATCCCGGTGATTTTAACGGAATCATTGGATCCGGGGGTTTGGGAATTGGAGTTGATTATAATAACCCTGTCGGAATGTTTACACCTGCATATGGTGGACAAATGACCATATACAGTGATTTTATCTTTCAGGCCATGTTTGCAGCCACGGCTGCTACCATTGTCTCCGGTTGTGTGACCGGCCGGGTAAAGCTTTCCGCCTTCATGCTGTTCGGTACAATGCTGGTGGCATTTTGTTATCCGGTTACCGGAAGCTGGGTATGGGGTGGTGGATGGCTCGACAGCCTCGGATTCTATGATTTTGCAGGATCCACACTCGTACATGGTGTTGGCGGTGCGGCGGGGCTTGCCTGCGTAATCGTCCTTGGGCCCCGATTGGCAAAACAATTCAATGGTAAATTACATAACATCCCGGGGCACAGTGTCCCGTTAGCCACTATCGGTGTTTTTCTGTTGTGGTTTGGCTGGTTCGGATTCAACGGCGGGTCTGTTCTGAGCGCTGACCCGGTAGAAGTATCGTTTGTTTTCATTACAACCGCCCTTGCCGCTGCATCCGGTTCCCTTATGGCCATGTTAACCGCCCGCATTTTCCTTAAAAAGCTGGATGCCGAAATGGCTCTGAATGGTATACTTGCCGGACTGGTAGGCATCACCGCCGGAGCAGATGTTATCTCCCCTTTGATGTCTGTTATTACAGGAGGTATCGCCGGCATCATTGTGGTAGTTTCCATTCTTATGTTCGATAAACTAAGAATCGACGACCCTGTCGGTGCCATCTCCGTTCATGGTGTCTGTGGTATCTGGGGAACTGTGGCTGTTGCACTGTTTACACCCGCAGCAACCATGGGAGTGCAACTACTCGGAATCGCAGCTATCCTGGGCACTACCTTTGTGTTTTCATTGGGAGTTTTCGCTACCATCAAAGCCGTTATGGGTGTTCGTGTTTCAGCGGATTATGAAAGACGGGGACTCGACCTCTCTGAACACGGTGTGGGTGCCTATCCCAACTTTACCATGATCGATGATTCGTTCATAGCTGCAGAAACGGAAGCTACCTGACCGATACTGCATTAAACTTCACAAGAAAGCCATTCCGTTTAAAACCGGAATGGCTTATTTACGAGTTTTCATATCCTTATCCTCTGGTTTCCCGGATTGAATACCCTTGATCTGTTGTAATCGGTCCCACCGGCGCGCTTCCAATCCCTGATCACCGGGATAATACCATTGCATTCTCTTCAACTCATCAGGTAAGTACTGTTGATCCACCCAGTGATCAGGATAGCTGTGTGGATATTTGTAATCCTCGGAAGCGTTTTCCAAATCGAGATACCGCGACTTTTTCGTATTGGCCGTTTTGTCCCTTAAATGATCCGGTACCGCTTTGGTACCCTTCTCCTTGTGTTCACGAACAACACTGAAAATAGCTCCGGTGCTGTTGCTTTTGGGCGCTGTAGCCAGATGCAAACAGGCATGCGATAAAAAGTAAAACCCCTCCGGCATCCCGCATTTTTCAAATGCGTCGTGTGCACTGTTGACTACCGACAATGCATGCGGATCGGCCAGGCCTACATCCTCTGATGCAAATATCAACATCCGGCGAAAAATAAAATGCGGATCTTCCCCTCCATCCAGCATAGCGGTAAGCCAATATAACGCAGCATCCGGATCGGATCCCCGCATCGATTTGATAAAAGCCGAAGCGAAATGATAATGTTCATCGCCGGTGCGGTCGTACCTGAGATATCGTTTCTGAATCGATTCCCGGGCAACATTAATGTCCACCGATTTCAATCCTTCGTCGTTCTCCGGGCTGGTCAGCACGGCCATCTCAAGCGCATTCATAGCGTGACGAATGTCTCCGCCCGAATATTCGGTAAAATAGCCTATCGCTTCATCGGTCACAGAAACATTATATGATCCGAGTCCACGCTTTTTGTCTTCCAGAGCCCGGTGAAGTAGCAAACGTATATCATCTGCTTCAAAAGGATACAGTTCGAATAACTGGCATCGAGACAGCAACGGCCCAACCAGTGAATAAAACGGATTAAGTGTGGTTGCACCAATCAAGGTGACCAGGCCGGATTCAATGTGTGGCAACAACGCATCCTGCTGGGCTTTGTTCCAGCGGTGAATTTCGTCAACAAACAGAATTGTTTTTTTTTGATAAAACTTTTGCTGCTCTTCGGCTTTACGAACAATTTCCCTAAACTCCTTGACACCATCCAGCACCGCGTTCAGGATGACAAAATCAGCTTCAATCTCACGGGTGATCACATGAGCAAGTGTCGTTTTCCCACAACTGGGTGGACCGTAAAATATCATGGATCCTATCCTGCCGCTTTCGATCATTCGCCTGAGTAACTTCCCTTCACCAAGCAGATGGGTTTGACCGGCAAATTCCTCTACGGAAGCCGGACGCATTCTCGTGGCCAGCGGTTGAGAACGGTTTGTAGAATCTACATTTGAAAGTGAATCTTCAAATAAATCCATATTCGACAACACTTATATGGCTTTTCCCGCTTGCACCACATCACACAGCACTACACCTATCCATGATCTCGATAATTTGTGTAATCTGACGGTGCCTGAGTTCGTATAACATGTTCTTTCCCTCTCTATATGAAACCAAAACACCCTTGTTTTTCAATATTCCAAGATGGTGAGACGCTACAGCCTGTTCTACATCCAGCTGTTCATGAATTTCAGAGACCGAAAGCTTCTCTTGCCGTTCCAACAGCTCAAGAATAGCAATTCTAAGTGGATGAGCAATTGCTTTAAGGACCGACGCACAGTGATCCAGTTCCCGTATCTCCATTTTTGCAGCCAACATGAGATAATACCTTTATATTAACGTATATAGATATGAAGTATACAATATAACAAGTAACAGCATGAAAAAAAACAATTTTCTCTGACGAATCAATGCCGTTCCATTCCATGCCCACTCGATTCCGGATGATTGAATGCGTCAATCGCGTCTTGTACGTCAAGATAGCAGGAATGGCTCGTATTGCTATCAAAATATCCGCTGACCCGCAGCACATCGCGTACAGGACCACGCACCGATGCCAGACACAGAGTTACGCCACGGCTTTGTAGTTGCCGATTCATTTCCGTCAACGCGTGAAGGCCTGTCGTATCAATTAAATTTATTCCGGAAGCATCTAATACAACCAGTTGAAGCTTTTCTCCTTTATCGTTCACAAGTTCCTCTATCGTTCCCTTGAAATGTTCGGAATTGGCGAAATACAAAGGAGCATCATACCGAACAACCACCACATCATCCTGCTCGATCGCCTCTGGATACCTGACGATATTACGATAGATCCGACTCTCCGGAAGCCGTCCCAAGATTGCCACATGAGGAGTACTGCTCCGATAAATCACCACAACCAGGGAGAGAATCACACCGATCAAAAGTCCTTCTTTAAGTCCAATTAAAAGCGTTACAAAAAATGTGACCGCCATCATCATAAAATCCTCACGACGCGTACGCCACAGAAACCGAATTTCACTGATGTCGATCAGGCCGAGAACAGCTGTGATAACTATGGCTCCGAGTACCGCACCTGGAAGGTAATAAAACAGCGGAGTCAGAAACAGAAGCGTTAATCCGATCAGTACCGCGCTAATAATACTTGACATACCGGTTTTTGCACCGCTCTGATCATTGATAGCTGTGCGTGCAAAACCACCGGTAACCGGATACGATTGAAATAGGGCGCCCCCGATATTAGCCGCACCTATTGCTACAAGTTCCTGATCGGTATCCAGTTTATAATCTCTGTGACGGGATCGAACCATCTTAGCCACAGCCATGGATTCCATAAATCCGATCAGTGAAATGGCCACAGCCATGGGAAAAAGCCCGGAGAATACCTCCATATCGAAATCCGGCATGCCAAAAGCCGGTAGCCCCGACGGTATGTCTCCGATGATTGCTACTCCCTTCTGATCCCATCCTGTTATCAGAATTAACAAGATACTGACAACTACAGCGATCAGTGCACCGGGCAAATGGCGGTTCCACATACGTAATCCTGCAACAAGCACAATCGCAAGAAATCCGACCAGCAATGTTTGGACATTCACATCCCCCAGGGATTCAAACAATTGAATGAGAACTTCGTGTACTTTCAGTGTCGAGTTCACAGAAATGCCCAGAATGTGATGTACTTGACTCAATGCAATAATCAATGCTGCAGCTGCTGTAAAACCGGTCACGACGGGATGCGACAGAAAATTCACCAGAAAACCCAGGCGAAACAAGCCAATCAATAACTGGAAACCACCCGTCATCAGTGCAAGCAGTACAGCGAGCTGTATGTAGGATGACGTGCCGGGTTCGGCGAATTCGGACACACCTGCAGCCACCAAAAGAGACACGAGTGCAACCGGTCCTACGGCAAGCTGCCGCGATGTACCCATTATTCCATAGATCAACAGTGGAACGAGCGAAGCATACAGGCCGTAGACCGGAGGAAGACCGGCGATCATCGCGTAGGCCATCCCCTGGGGAATCAACAATATACCGACCGTGATACCTGCACTCATATCACCCCGGAGCATGGAGCGATTATAATGTGGCAGCCAGGTCGTTATGGGAAAAAACGACTTCATAACAAGGTGTGTTCACGGTCTTTAAACCATGAATCAAATTCACCATCCACATAGAATACGGTATATCCTAAACGCTGAAGTAGAGCGGAAGCAACCGCTGACCGCCCACCAGCCGAACAATGCACATAAACCGGTTTATCCGCTGGGACTTTCTCTTGCTGTTCGAGTAACCGTGTATGCGGAATATTTTGTGCCCCGGATATGTGACCCTTTGTAAATTCGGAAGCATTCCGAACATCGAGTACGTGAATTGAATTGTTATCGATCAACTTTTCACCATGATCCTGGAAATTCAAACACTTAATCGTTTCTGCCGCATTGTTTTGATCCAGCCAGGATTCATATTCACCAACGGGTATGTAACCACGGATGTCGTCCAGGCCGACGTTGATCAGGTCACGCACTGCTTCTTCCACCAAATTCTCACTGATCACAAGATAAATAGGTTGATCATCGGCAACATAAGAACCGGCTGTGGTATTGAACTGTTTGTCCAGCGGAGAGAAGAGGGCACCGGAAAGATGTCCTTTCATGAAGGCATCGCGATTGCGCGTATCGATCACAACGACATCTTTCCTATTCTGCAAAGCTGTGAGCCGGGATGTTTTGATCCGTTCCGGTTCGGGCAAGTTCCCGAGTAGCCGGGGACCGGTTTTATTGATGTGTTTCATACGCGCAAAATAAAGCGGTGGCTCAGGCTGACCATCAAGTATGAACTTTACGAAATTATCTTCGGATGTTGCCTGATTTAACGATTGATTAAAGCGCAACTCATAACCAACGGTACTTACCGGTACTGCGCCCAGTGCTTTCCCGCACGCGCTTCCTGAGCCGTGGCCTGGCCATATCTGAAGATGTTCCGGCATCCTTTTGAATTTGTCCAGAGAGCGATAAAGTGTTTGAGCCGACGGCTTCATGATATTTTTCATTCCAGCTGCCGATTCAAGCAAATCCGGTCGTCCCACATCTCCAACAAAAACGAAGTCGCCGGTGACAATACCCATAGGCTGATCCGCACGGCCACCCTGGTCTGTCACGCTATAGACCAGATGCTCAGGTGTGTGCCCCGGAGTGTGAATCGCCTTGAACTCAATGTTTCCAACCATAAACGTGTCGCCATCCTTCAGTAGCCTGTGATTGTAATTGCTGCCAATGAGCCATTCGTACTTCCAGTCGGCATCCCCTTCGTCAGACGCATAAACTTTGACACCTCGATCAGCAAACTCCCTGAGGCCCGATATATAATCGGCATGAATATGTGTATCAGCTGCAGCTGTGATAGTAAGTCCTTCACTGTTGGCTATATCTGTATATTGCTGTACATCACGCATAGGGTCCAGAACTACCGCTTCACCGGACTTCTGACAACCAATAACATAGGAGTATTGAGCCAGCCTGGGCTCAAATATTTGTTTAAAATACATTTTTCATTCCTTGAACTTTTAATTGATACGTATAACAAGGCTTCCCGGACTTTTTTATTAAACAGCAATAGAGTTCACCATCCTAAAATATTTTGAGTCCTGAAAAGATATTTTGAGCCCTGAAAAGGACAACCTCATTTAGAGCTAAAAACCGGATATGGTTTATGTGCTTAACTGCTGAAAGATATCCGGTTATATCAGTGAGGAAGTCTTTCCATCAGTGCACCGTATGTGTAAGTACCGGCAATCGCCGAAAGAATCGGGATTAGAATAACGGTGATCCCGCTGCCCAGCAAAGCAAAAAGCGGACCAGGGCAGGCCCCGGTTAACGCCCATCCAAAACCGAACAGGGTGCCGCCGATAATATACTGCTTCATATGTGTTGTATCCTTGGGCAAGATGGTAATGGGCCTGCCGTCTATATCCTTCAAGCCAAACCATTTGATGATCTGAATGGAAACCAACCCGACCAGCACTGCCGAACCTATAATTCCATACATGTGAAAATCCTGAAAACGGAACATTTCCTGGATGCGAAACCAGGAAATCACTTCGGCTTTGGTCAGAACAAAGCCAAATAAGGTACCGGCCACCGTGTATTTGATGAATTGCATATATAAACTATTTAATATTCCTGATTAAAAGATAAGCGGGTAGAACAGATGTGTGACCACCAAACCACCTATGAAAAAGCCGATCACGGCAATCAGTGACGGCAGTTGCAAATTGGAAAGCCCGGTAATGGCATGGCCGGATGTACATCCACCGCCATATCGGGTACCAAATCCGACCAGAAATCCTCCAAGAACCATAATGATCAGCCCTTGAATTGAAAACAGATTTCCCCAGGAAAAAACTTCCGACGGTACAAAACCGCTGAAATCTGTCAGCCCAAGTTGTTCCAGGTCTGCTATGGTCGCAGACGAAAGGGCAATGGGTTGAGGGTTTTGAAAGACATATCCTCCAAGAAAACCACCGATGATTACCCCCAGGACAAACATCAAATTCCAGCTGCCTTCCAATTTCCAGTCGTACTGGAAGAATGGGATCCTGCCAGGCAGGCAGGCTGCACAAATATGTCTAAAATTTGAAGAGATGCCAAACTCCTTGTTCCCCAGAATGAGGAGCAACGGTACGGTAAGCCCAATAACGGGGCCGGCCACGTACCAGGGCCATGGCTGAATTAACCATTCAAACATAGATCGTATTTATTAAGTGAATTGTTATAGATTCAAAATATACATATATAAATAATTATATTCAAGTATTTCCAAATCCGTAAGCTGGCCGTTTACACAGCATCAACAACCATGTACTGTGAAAACGGCCCCCTTTAAGGGAAAACAACTTAATCCATCAGGAAATTATTGCAAATGGATTCATCTGGCGCTTAACAAATAAAGAAGGGGCGCTTTATCATTGAGAAAGGTGGACGTCTCTTGGAACACGCCCTTTTTCGAGAAAAGTTTCTTAGAATCCGTATTTCAGCATTTCCTCTACAGGGCGTTTTCTAATATGTTTCCTGGTAATGGGACTCCCCATCTTAAATACAAATTGAGGATATCCTTTGATTTCAAGGACCTCTCTCAACCATACCCTACATTCTTCATTGCTGATGATCGGTAACACTATTAATCCAATCGATTCTAATTTTTCAAGAAAAATAAGTGTATCCGCCAATACTTCCCCAGAGCGTGTCCATGCAAAGCGATTATCAGAACCGGTCACAAGTATAAGATACCGGCTTTGTCCGCCCTCTCTGTCCGGCAGCCCCAAAGTATCTGCCTTCGTATCCTGATAAAAAAAGTGATCTGACAATAACGCCAGGTTCTTTGAGAAGTTTTTTTTGACGGAAGGATTAATGCTGGATACATCGTCCGAATGCTCAGACATTTCACTTGATCCACTATTGCGTGCTTTACGCTCGGTGGAATGACTCCCGGCACAAGTATGCTCTCCAACAAAAGACTCGTTCACAGCCGGATCGGATCCGAAATACATATTCAGGCGTTCTCTGAATGAATCATTTTGAAGCATTCGTCCACATTTTTCCTCAAAATACGTTTTTAGCTGCCGTTTTTTACTGTCATTATGTATGACCAGTTCAATATCTTTTTTTGCAGCGAGTTCCATCAGCTCAGTATGAATATTCTCCATCGCAATCGACTGATTTTGGGACATCGATGCTGATATACGTTCCTCCCTTGTGCTTCTTGCCATTTTCTTTCTGCCCGGCTCTTCAAAACCAATATAGGCAATCAAATTTTCCTCTTCGAATCGGGGGAAATAAGCCACCCTGGGGATCCACCCTCTTATTTCCATGGCGTGACACAAGTAAGCAATCAAACTGCCGCAGCTGGCCATCTGCAATCGGTATTTAGGATCTATAAATGAGAGACCGGGCTTTGGTTCAAGATATACTTCCACCGAGTTTCCACACACCCTAAACTTCCAGGGCTGGGAGTTTAAGACGGATGGAGCGCGGTTCGCTTCCTCAAGTATGGAAATTATTTCTCGTTTCATCACACTATGTTGATGCGTCTGCGTCAAAGAATGGAAATATTTAGGTCGGCCTTTGATTGCTTTAGATATCATTGAAAAGTGTAAAAAATACAAATCAGGTCTGTTGTTCAATGACGATCAGATCAAAAAAAACCGTAAGATTATCATGTGCGCGAATCAATCCCCGCAAAGCTGTTGGCGGTTCCACATCATAATCATTCATCGAGATTTTCTTTTCTCCTCTTATTCGGTAGCGACCTTGTTCGTCCGGCCGCCCGCCAATAACCATTGAAACCTCCCGCTCAACACCGGCAATATTCAGCACACCTCGAATTCTATAGGTATGATAGTCTTCTTCAAAAAAACCGGATACCCGGGACGCCTCCCCTTCAACCCTTTCGGCTTGTTCAAAATCAAATGTAATGTAATCGTATTCATCCGATTTAAGGGCTTCATACATGTCCCGATTCATGCGTGAGTGGCCACAATCGAAACTCCGGATGGGAATTCTGATATGCACATGAAGATCAGGCTGATCATTCCCGTTTACCCGGGCCGGCACATCATTGGGATATCCTTTTATAAACGCCGATCCATCAATGGAACGGGCAACACAGTCAAAACGATGAATCGTCGATGAGCCCTCCAACCAAAGTTTGCTATCTGTATGTGTGTCAAAAAGCACCTGAGCAGTCACCTGGGTGGCCAGGCCCATAAACAGCACCATTCCGCCAATTAACCATTTCAAACAGACATCAGGGATACGCATGGCCATATATTTTTTATCGCACTTCTTGAAGAATCAGATTAAACTCAATGTTCATTTCATCGTAAGCACGAATTGATCCCAGCATTGCGGTGGGAGGTTTGATATCGAAATCACTCATTTTAAGTTCTTTTGATCCGGAAATAATGAGCCGGCCATTACTACCTTGCGATATCTTTACATCGTGTTGGAACTCATGGGAAACTCCCCCTACAGTCAATATGCCGCCTGCTGTCAGTATGGCTCCGGGGTTATTGGAAACAACCAGTTCAAGAGCTTCTTTCATCCGGTAAGTAATGACCGGGTGATTATTTATTTTCAGATAGTCGTGCATGTTGCTATTCATTCTTCGAGAGTCGGCATCAATATCTGCAACCGGCATGGAGATTTCGACTCGCTTGAACCAGGAGGCTTCGGCATTGGACCAGTCGGCACCGTCTGGCCTGCTCACTTCCACCTCGCCATTGATCGTCTTGACTTTGGCTTCCCAGTCTGTCACATTGGATGACCCGTAAATGGTCATAGTGGAAGCATCTGAGATGATTAACCTCTGTGCAACTATTTGTTCCGGAACAACCGTTCCGAGAAACAGAACAGAAAACAACGTTGATAAGAAAACTTTGAGTCTCATTACAGTATCCTGTTGGTTATACAGACAGGGCCACTCAGCAGCCCTGTCCGGTTTGAATTAAATGCGGTATCTGGAATATATACTTTAGAAACTGATCACGGCTTCAAGCATAAACCCGCTGAATTCACCGTCTTCCCAAAGATCTCCGGCGGCAAACCCCTCATAATTCTGCTGTACATATTCGACCTTGGTCAGTACATTGTCGGTCAGAAACCATCCACCGCCAAGATTAATGCGGGTAATATCGATTTCATTACCACCAGACTGTTCACCGGAAACCAGATTGTAACGACCGCCAAGATAGAAATTCTCATCAGCTCCGAAACGATATAAGAGTTCAGCACCGTATTGGTTTACAGTACGGGTATCGGTTTCTGCACCGGTTTTGCCGGAAGCATTTTCAAACACTCCAAAGAATTCCAGGCCCTGATATTTCACAAATGGGTTCAACATAATCGCTGTTACCTCACCGCCGACACCGCGTGCGCTAAATCCGGGATTAAACCGGCCACTCATACGGTTGTCTTCGAATATGTCATAGTAACGGGAACCGGCCCGGTCGGCTGTGTAAAGATAGACCCCTGCAGCTTGCGATGTGGTATAAATCGATCCGGTAATCCGGACTCTGAGATCACTGTCAAGCTGACGATCATAACCCAGTTTACCTGTAACAGAAGGTTTGGTCGCGGGACTGGTTTTCACAGTACTCTGATTCAGTTTGCCATTGGTAACGCCGACCATTGCCAGCAGGCCGTTGTGTTGATAATAGACTTCCCCGCCTACTTCCGTGGTAAATGAATCCATGATATAATTCCCGACAAAGGGGTTGTGAATGGCCTTTCCGTTATCCGTTCTCCGGAAGTGTGTATCCCCGTAATTGACCTCCATATGGCCTACTTTGATACTTACCCGGTCCATCACATCGGAAAAAAGTCCTTCCCGAATGAAATCCAGCCGATCCACCTGCATATAACCTCCTTTCACCCAGGCTTCCGAATGATGGCGCGATGAGAGATAGGTCCGGAGATGCATACGCAAACCGTTATGCAGCTGCACATCCAGATCAAGATTGGACGTAGCCAGATTGAAATTCGGGCCAAGGTCGTTTAAGCTAGCATCCGCTCCGCTTTGTGTCAAAGCCTGGAATTGCAGGGTGTTGGCACCTCCAATACGGACCCTTAAACCGTCAAATTCCACATCGGTGGTCTTCGGTGCTTCAAAAGTATTAATGCCTGTTTTGTCATTTGAATTATAATACTGCAAGGGGCCCATAAATTGAGCGTATGCTCCGGTAACCGAAACAAATATGGCAAGAATGATTAGATAAAATGTTTTCATAATCTTTAATTATTTAATAATTGATTAACAGTAGTAGTTTCGTCAACAGTTAATGCAAAATTTTCTGACCTTGTCATGTTACTTTTGCATAAAGAAAAACTTTCAGATTGTGTAGTTCTACGCAGCTGCTTAACGCATTGATTGCATTTATATGATCCACATCAACCATATTCTGTTTTCAGAACACTACTAATATCTATCGTTTACACAAAAATTGTAATAGGCAATCACCTGAAATTAAGACGGGTGATAAGATGGCATGCCTTGTAGGCAAATCCACTACATCTCTCTTTCCTTGACCCACTGAACCGCTTCCTGCAGCAAGTTAGAACTGTTCCCAATGTTTAGTTTCTCTTTAATCCGGGCTTTGTAGGAGTCAATCGTTTTGGACGAAACATGAAGCCGCCTGGCAATATCCCTTGTAGCTTTACCCTGGCCAATCATTCGGAAGACTTCCAGTTCCCGGTCACTCAACCGTTCGTAAGGAGATGCTGCTTTCCTCCCCGGGCCTCCAGAAACCATTTCCATCAGTATTTTATTACTCATTTTATCACTCAGAAAAAACCCTCCCTTCAGGATTTTTCGGACGGCCTCTACTAACTGTTCCCCAGCCTGCATCTTCATGATATAGCCTCTTGCTCCCGCCCTGATTGCCCGTTCCGCAAAGAGCTCTTCATCATGACGAGAAACCACCAGCATAAGCAAATCGGGATCGTGTGTCCGAAAATGCTTGATCAGTTCGATCCCGTTCATCCCGGGCAATGAAATGTCTATTATTGCCAGGTCGGGATTTACTTTCGAGACAAACTCCAGGGCTTGTTCGGCCGAAACAGCCGCTCCTACTACTTCAAAATCCATCTCGGCATCCAGGGTCATCTCGATTCCCTTTTGCATCAATGGATGATCTTCGACAATAATAATTTTTGTACCCATATTAGCGAATGGTTGTCAGCAGATACCCGTTAGCAATCACTCCTGTTCATCCTCCATGCGATACATAGCTTCGGTACGTGGCAACACACAATTCAACACTACACCCCCCCCCTCCAGGTTTTGTATATCAAGTGTGGCACCGATAAGTTGTGCACGAAATCGCATTATATCAATACCCGACCCTTTTTTTTGCTGCCATTCACTCGTAAAACCCCTTCCGTTATTCTTCACCATCAATACGGCAAATTCTTCATTGGCCTCCAGTTCAATTCGGATTCTGTCGGCCTGGCTGTGTTTGACGGCATTGCTTATAGCTTCCTGTGTTATACGAAACAAGTGTTCAACCACCGTCGTATCATAAAATACCGGAATATTAGACTCTCTGAAAGTACACTCCACCCCGAACAATCGCTCGGCATTGGTGGCAAGCCGTTCCAGTGATGTCACCAATCCCCGCACTTCAAAATCGACCGGCAGCAACCCTCTCGAAAGGTTTTTGGCATATTCATCCGCTTCCCTTAGCAACCGTGTAATTTCTTTAGCTTGTTCCGCGATGCCGGGATTTTCCTTCTTAAGCTTATTAACCAGTCCCTGACTCATCAAACCAATTCCTGTCAGCATTTGTCCCAGTCCGTCATGCAGATCCTGCCCGATTCGCCGACGCTCATGATCGCTGATACGAAGTACTTCCTGTTCAAGCGAACGTTGTTCGGTAACATCACGAATGATCCCGGTATAATGGCGTTTTTCACCTACCTTAAACTCACTTACGGCAAGATAAAGAGGAAATGTCGAGCCGTCTTTTCTTTCACCGGTCATTTCCCGGCCGATTCCTATCACCTTCTTCTTCCCGGTTGATTTGTAGTTTTCCATATATTGATCATGCTCATTTCGGTACGGCTGCGGCATCAGCATATTGACTTTTTGACCGATCACCTCCTCTTCCATATAACCGAACATCTGTTGTGCCGCCTGGTTGAATAGCGTGATAAGACCATCTTCATCGATTGTAATAATGGCATCCACGGCTGTATTTAAAATGACTTTCGATCGGGTCTCGGTCTCTCTCAGAGCCCGTTCTTTTGCGTCTCTTGACAGTGCACCGGCCAGCATATTGGAAATCGTACTTAAAAACTCCTGTTCATCGACACGATACTTTCTGGCTTGAGAGTGGTAGATCGCCAGGACTCCGATCGGACCAGACTGGCCGGGCATACGAACACTCATACCCGATCTGTAATTCTTGAAACACTCCCGGTCGGGTGGATGAAATTTCTTTGATGCGAGATAGTCCGTTACAACCAATACATCGTCCCGTTTAAGAGATTCGGCAAGCTGTCTGTTATCGACCCAGTCTACCGTCTCGAGCATTTTCTTTTTGCACAGGCCACATGCCGAACGCAAGCGGTAACCATGGCCATCCGTGGGACATTCCAGCAGAAGACATCCATCGACCTGCAGAACTTTACTGATCGACCTGCCTATTTCGGTATACAAGCTTGCTACACTGTGACCCCGTAGAAATGTTTCGGCGAGGGAAGCAATCACTTGTTGCTGATTCCGGAGAAACTGCAATTCAGAAGTATCATCCTTCCTGCTCATTTGTATTATCTGATCATTCCGCGAAGTACTCATGTGGGAAATACCCCTGTAAAAACTCTCCGGCTATGCCGGGCATAAGCTGGCCGGCATAATAATCTATGGTGACTGCCGGAAACATACATATTGTAATTGAACCATTATATCGAATGCAGACAGAGGCTAATTACCCATCAGAAATTCAATGGGTTGATAATAGCAGATAAAATGATCTATAGACTATTCGGCTAAACGGAAGGTAATCGGGAGGGAATATCGCACACGAACCGGTCGTCCGCGCTGGCGTCCCGGAGTAAATACGAGTTGCCGAACGGCTTCCACAGCCGCTTCGTCACAACCTCCACCAATACCTCGAATCACCACGGGGTCTTGTACCAGTCCGTTCTCGTCGATAATAAACTGGACAATCACCCGCCCTTCAACCCCGGCTTGTCGTGCAATTTCAGGATAGCGGAGATGTTCATAAATAGCTTGTATTCCACCCTCGAGTTGCGGCATGTCTTCAACAATCGTAAAAACTTCAGGCTCTTCATCTTCATCTTCCGCGGGCGGTGGCGGAGGCGGCATGTCGAGAGGCGCGTCAAGATCGAGTTCCGAATCCAGATCAAAAAACATATCCTCTACTATTTCATCATCCGGTACCGGTTCGGGTGCCGGTGGCCTGGGTGGTGGAGGTGGTGTGATTTCCTGTTCGGTCTGAATGATCTCTTCCATCTCAATAATATCCTGCTCTCTTTCAACAATTTCGAACCCTGAAACGGGCTGCCAGTTTATGCGAAACATCAGGATCATAACGATCAACGTTGCAATGAATCCAATTTGCAAATTGATTATATAGTACTTGTGCAGATTTACACTCGGCTTTTTACGTTCCAGTACACTCATAATTAAAACTCCCGGCCCAGTACATCAGGTACAATCAAGGCGCTGTTTATTGGTGATCAATTCTGACAGTGGATTGGGATAAAATACAAAATTTGATTTTATCTCCAGCATTTTTTTTAGAATCGCTTTTATACCATCAGCCTTATTAACAACCTATCAGATCATTGATACTCATTTCATGATTCTGTCAACTATATAAAGAGAAATTGAATTAATTTAAAGAACCCGTTTATCGTCCAAAACGGCAGTGTTAGATTCCATAAACTTATGCCTGCGTATTTTCAATCATTTGGTTTCATCTGTTTAAAATGTTATGATCCATAATGACCTATAAAGCATCGATGGATTTCTTCATGTGCGTGTGTCCGGAATTTCGGCTATGAATATTTCGCTGACACCTCTCCCTGAACACTTAAGTGCATGTTTTATGGAAACTGCTTATTAAAACGCTTCAAGAATACATTTCGTCTTTGAAAACTGTCCGAAACTAAACACATATCTTAGTATTTTTATTTTCAGAGTACTTCATCTTGATCTTATTTCCATTGTTCTCATAAACCATTTCGAATTTCTGATCAGGAACGGCAAAATTTATTTTCATTTAAGGGCTATTTTGTGGAATTATGATTCACTACGACATAACCACCGACGCTTTACTGCTTTCTTATTAAGTTAAAAAAATTGTTTATCCGCATGGTATAACGGATTGAAAACCGTTATCAGTAATATGAATACACACACACAATATTCCCAGCTTGTAAATAAATACGCCATTCAGGCACCAAGATATACTTCGTATCCCACGGCGTTACATTTCGCAGAGATTGATGACTCAGCTGATCCTGTAACGTTCATTTGTTCACATAACACGATACCACGTCCTGTATCCCTGTATATTCATATTCCATTTTGTGCATCCTTGTGTTGGTTTTGCGGATGCACCAAGGTTATTACCCGCCGCCAGGGTGACAGCAAGGCCTATCTGAAACGACTATTTTCTGAACTTGAATCGCTTCGTCGCTATCTGCATCGTGAAAGCAAAATAGTTCAACTTCATTTTGGAGGAGGCACCCCGACATTTCTTACGCCGGACGAACTTCGTGAAACCGGTGCACGCATCCGATCGCTTTTCAATTGCGATACCAATATGGAATATGCCGTGGAAATCGATCCCAGGAGCCTAACACGGGAACACGTCAAAGCCCTTGCCGAAACCGGTTGTAATCGAGCATCCATCGGAGTTCAGGATGTAAATGAACAGGTTCAGAAATCGATAAATCGTATTCAGCCTATGTCTGTAAACCGAAAAACCGTTGAATGGCTGAAATCGGCAGGGATCGTTTCCCTGAATATCGATTTGATCTACGGCCTTCCATACCAGTCCCGCACCAGCTTTGAAGTGACCCTTGAAGCTGTAAAGTCTCTTGACCCGCATCGTTTTGCCATTTTCAACTATGCACATGTTCCCTGGATGATGCCGTCCCAAAAATTACTCGATCGTTTTCCGATGCCGGATATCCATGAAAAATATTCCATGCTGCAAATGATAACGAACAATCTTATGCATTCGGGTTATTGTTATATTGGAATGGATCATTTCGCAAAAGAAGATGATGAATTGGCGATAGCCGGGCAGAATGGAACTTTACAGCGAAATTTTCAAGGGTACAGCACCTTGGCCAACACGGATATTTACGGTATCGGAATGTCCGCAATATCACAAATTGGAGACCGGTATCTGCAATCATTCAAGGATCTTGATGCTTATTACAAACGGATTGACAACGGGAAGCATCCCTGGACACGTCAGTATATACTGAACCGGGACGATCTGATCCGTCGCAGTACGATCATGCGATTAATGTGTGATCTGGAAGTCAATCTGGAACGTATAAGCGAGCAATGGAATATTCCCTCTACCGAATATTTCGCCCAATCTCTTGTCACGCTTGAATCAATGGCCGATGACGGATTGGTCACCTCAACTGAAAAAGGATACCGGGTCACTGAGACGGGCCGGCTCTTCCTTAGAAATATTGCAACGGCATTCGATGCCTATTTCAGGACATCCGAAAAAAAGACGCAATATTCAAAAACTGTTTGAACCTGATTCCGGCAGATTGTATTTATACTGGTACACTGACTGACAAGAGGTTATAAGTCATAAAAAAAACAAGTATCCATGGACAAACCCAGAATTCTGGTTCCAACCGATCTCTCCGAGCTGAGTCTGGCCGCATTCTCATCGGCCGACTATCTGGCTGATATCCTCAACGGGACTGTCATCCCGCTTCATGTATATCAGCCGGAAAAAGAAAGCGGGAGTTTTCCGGTGTCCCCGGAACCACCGCAGTCCGTCCGGGAGATCGAGAAAGAGCTGGAAGCAAAAGCCCTGGAACTTGTTGCTGAACAACGACTTGAACCGGTGATCATTTTGAAAGGCAAGGCATGGAAAATAATCATGAAAGAGTCTGAAAAAATGGATCTGGTGGTCATGAGCAGTCATGGCCGCACCGGTTTCTCACGACTGTTCCTGGGGTCCGTAACCGAGAGAGTTGTCCGTTTCAGCAAATCTCCGGTTCTTCTGGTCAAAAAAGAATCTTCAATCAAGCCTCTTAACAATATTTTACTCACCACTGACTTCTCGGACCACTCGTTGCTTGCTTTTGATTATGCAACATCACTTGTACAAAAAACAGACGCCCGTATTCATCTTGTACATCTCATCAGCCTGGAGCAATTCAAATCCACAACAGCTTTTGAAAATCAGTTTGAGATTATCCGTGAAAAATTAAATAACTGGGTGGATAAGCACCTTTCCAACATACGGTCCCGGGTTACTGCAGAGGTACTGCCGGTAAGCTCTTCCGTACACGAAGCAATCGTTCACTTAACCAGCAAAAACCGTTATAATCTGGTGGTAATGTCGACGCTGGGCCACACCGGATTGACGTATCTTCGTCTTGGAAGTACAGCAGCCAATGTGTTACGTCTGGTAAAAACAGCTGTACTCAGCGTTAATCCTCGCATGAATGCTGATATAGGAAATGAACATGTCGAGTTTTAGGGAATAAATCCTGTAAGGGATTTTAAACCTCAACCTTCCACTATCCCCCGGAACATGGAACATCCTGCATCTCCCCAGAACCCTGAAAAACTTCGGGCTTTCACCAAGCTTTTAATCCGCGACATGAAAGCGCTGGAGCAAATGCTTTCGAACAACATGTTTGAAACAGGTATCAGTCGTATTGGAGCGGAACAGGAATTGTTTATCATTGACCGTGAGAGTCGTCCTTATCCGGGGAACATGGAAATACTAAAGGAATTGAGTGATCCCCATTTCACTACCGAACTTGCCCGCTTTAACCTGGAATGCAATCTGGATCCACTGTCATTTGAAGGGCCCTGCCTTAAAAAACTTGAAGCTCAATTGAATGATTGTGTCAACAAAGCGCGTCAAGCTGCGGAAAAGCATGGAGCGGATATTATTTTGACGGGATCACTTACCACAATCAAAAAATCGGATCTTGGTCTGGATAACATTACCCCGCTTCCCCGATATTATATGCTTAATGATGCTCTGAGCCGTGTAAGGGGCAGTGAATATGAGTTGCAGATCAAAGGTGCGGACGAATTGCATATTAAACACGACTCGGTTATGATGGAGGCATGCAATACCAGTTACCAGATTCATTTCCAGGTTGCGCAAGAAGACTTTGCCCGGCTTTATAACATTTCCCAACTGGTGGCTGCACCTGTGCTTGCATCATCAGCCAATTCACCATTCCTCTTTGGTAAACAGCTGTTCCATGAGACACGTATCGCTGTATTCCAGCAGTCTATCGACAACCGCAAGGCAGAGAATTTTGTCAACGAACGCAAACCAAGGGTTCAGTTCGGAAATCAATGGGTTGAGGAGTCTGTGATGGAAATTTTCCAGGAAGATATTGCCCGCTTCCGTGTTTTGTTCTCCATTGATGATATTGAAGATCCGTTTGAAAAACTCGAAAAAGGGGCCGTCCCCAAACTGGAGGCACTGCAAATATTTAATAGTACCATCTACCGGTGGAACCGTCCATGTTACGGCATTACCGACGACAAGCCTCATTTACGGATTGAGAACCGCGCCATGCCTTCCGGGCCGAGTGTGGTGGATGAGGTGGCTAATTCCGCATTTTGGCTTGGGCTGATGGCCGGAATCTCCAGTCGATTTGATGATATCACCAAACTGATTCCCTTTAAAGAAGTGGAATCAAATTTTTTCGCTACCGCACGCCGTGGCCTGCTCTCCCAAATTAAGTGGTTGGACGGTAAAAGCTATCCCGTGCAGGAACTTATATTAAATGAGCTGGTTCCCCTGGCTCGGGATGGTTTGGAGCAGTACAATATTGCAACTGGGGATATCGATCAATTTCTCGGCATCATAAAGGATCGCGCACTTAACGGGCAGAATGGAGCCATTTGGCAACTGGATTCCTTCCATCAACTTGACGACATATGGAATCAAAACGAGAAAATGACGGCAATTGCGGACGCTACAGTTAAGAATCAGAAAACGGGCAAACCGGTACACCAATGGGCCAGGGCATCGATCTCACGTAAAAACCGCTGGGAAAAAGCGTTTGCTACCGTTGGGCAATTCATGACCACCGATATTTTCACTCTAAATGAAGACGACATCATTGATCTGGCTGCCAATGTAATGGAGTGGCAGCGCATCCGTCATATTCCGGTTGAAAATAATGAGCACCAGTTAGTTGGCATGGTCACATACCGTTCCATGATCACTACATTGAACAACATTATTGCCAAGAACCTGGACCACACCGACGTTTCCGTGAGGGATATTATGGACAGGGAAGTTGCAACTGTTACTCCTGAAACTCCGTCTACCAAGGCGATAGAAATTATGCATAACAATGACCTTTCGAGCTTACCGGTGGTTGAAAACAGCAAACTGGTTGGTATAGTGACCGAATACGATTTCACCCGCATTGCATTCGAAGTCCTTAAGGACAAGCTGAGAAATCGGTAAGCCATTGTCCATCGCAAAATGGAATTGGATCCACAGCAAGTACCCCAGGGAGATTATTCGGAACAGCGGGGCAGCTTTTTGATCGGCGTAATACAGAAAAATTCTGCATAATTCATTACCTTTTGAACAATTAAATTACATTGGACGGTTTAGCTTGACACGAATATTTTATTTCATCAGATTCACGCACGATCCCTGAAGATGAAACAGATTTATGGAAATTTACAAGGAATTTCAGTTTGAAGCAGCGCATTATTTACCACATCTGCCGGAGGCTCATAAGTGCCGACGAATGCACGGACATTCTTACAGGGTACGGCTGTACATCAGTGGCCCGGTTGACCCAAAGATCGGATGGATCAAAGATTTTGCCGAAATCAAAGAGGCCTTTTCGCCTGTCTACAAGCAACTTGATCACTATTTACTGAACGAAATCAAGGGTCTGGAAAATCCAACAAGTGAGCATCTGGCAAAGTGGATATGGGTCAAGACAAAACCGCTTCTGCCCGAATTGACCCGTATCGAGATCATGGAAACCTGTACGACGGGTTGTGTCTATACTGGAGAGTAACAAGACTTTATTGCTGTCATGGCGCCAGTCGAGTAAATCTCCACAAATCATTGTCGGTTTTCGTATAACAGATCCGGTCATGAAGCCGGTTGATGCGCCCCTGCCAGAATTCGATCCGGTACGGATCTACCAGATATCCTCCCCAGTACGACGGCCGGGGGATTTGGTCATCCTCGAATTCCTTTTGAACCTCCCTGACCCGCTTCTCCAGCTCCGACCTTGAGCGGATTTCCCGGCTCTGTGGCGATGCCACGGCACTAATCCGGCTGGATACCGGTCGGCTCCGAAAGTAATTGTCAGACTGGCTCTCAGGAATTTTCTCAGCTACTCCCTCAATACAAACTTGACGAACCATATCAGGCCAGTAAAATGTCAGGGCAACATGAGGGTTCTGCTGAATCTGTTCCGCTTTTCTGCTTTCATAATTAGTGTAGAATACAAAACCGTCGTCATCAAAACCTTTCAGGAGCACCGTGCGGGCAGACGGATTCCCACTCGAATCTACTGTTGAAAGAATCATGGCATTCGGGTCATTTTCAATCAATTTTGAAGCCTCTTCAAACCAAAGCTCAAACAATTGAATGGGATTGGTGCTGACATTTTTTTCTTCCAGAGGCTTCCCCTGATATTCGCGCCGGAGCAGAGCAACCGACTGACGGGCAAACTTCATCGGTTTTCGAATTTCATCCTTTGCCGGAAACCATCGTTTTATAAATCGGATCACGTTCCTGAAATTAATAGAATATTTTATCAAATTTAGTTCAGTGAGCATTCAAATCAAAGGAATGAAAATCAGTATCGGTGGTTTGATACTTCATTCCCATTTTGTCACCTGTTATTTCGGTACACCAACCGATCGGCCTCTTCGTCACGCAATCCTTTATAGAGACTTATACACATCAGTAATAAAACAGCTGTAAACGGCAAGCCGGTAGTAATGGCGGCCGTCCGGAGAGCGCTCAAACCGCCGGCTAACAAAAGGACAGATGCTACAGCGCCTTCGGACAAGGCCCAAAACACCCGCTGTCCGACCGGTGGATCAAGATTTCCCCCGGAGGCAAGCATATCGATAACCAGGGAACCGGAATCAGATGAAGTGACAAAAAAAGTAATAACTACCAGCGTAGCCGCAACAGAGCTGAGCGTCGCCAGGGGGAGCTTGTCCAGCATGGCAAAAAGCATTTGTTCGGTCTGCAGCCCGGAAATTCCGCCGTTCCCAAAAATTTCAAAATTAAGCCCTGTATTACCAAATACGGTCAACCAGATGAAAGTGAATGCCGAAGGCACAAATAATACACCTCCGATAAACTCCTGAATAGTTCGCCCTCTGGAAATACGTGCAATAAACATTCCGACAAACGGAGACCATGCAATCCACCATCCCCAATAAAAAAGGGTCCACCCCCCCAACCATTCTGTTGTATCCTCTTCAAACGATCCGAGCCAGAAGGTATACTGTACCAGGTTTTGTAAATAATAACCGGTGTTGTCGACGGTGGCGTTTAACAGATAGATCGTCGGCCCGAAAACAAAAACAAAGACAACAAGCCCAATCGCAACGGTCATATTAAAATTACTTAGATTGCGAATACCCTTGTCCAGCCCCAATACAACAGAGATGGTAGCAATGATCGTAATCCCGACTATCAGCACGATTTGGACCGTAGCCGATATCGATAGTCCGAAAAGATAATTCATTCCTGCATTCACCTGCATCACGCCGAGCCCGAGTGAAGTAGCCACTCCAAACATAGTGCCGAAGATCGCGAAAATATCGACGGTATTACCCATCCAACCGTAGATTCGGTCGCCCAAAAGCGGGTAAAACGCCGAGCGTATAGAAAGAGGCAGATCCCTGCGAAAGGAGAAATATGCCAGTGACAACCCTACAATTATATAGATAGCCCATGGATGAAAACCCCAGTGAAAGAAGGTCAGCCGCATTGCTTCACGGGCTGCCATAAGCGTTTCCCCCTCCATGGTGGGTGGTGCCAGATAATGGAACATGGGCTCGGCAACACTAAAAAAAACCAATCCAATACCCATACCGGCACTGAAGAGCATGGTAAACCACGATATATAGGTATAGTCGGGTTCGGAGTCGTCCGGCCCCAGCTTCACGTTCCCGTAACGGCTGAAAAAGAGATAAATCACGAAAAAAAGAAAAACAGCCACGGAAAGAACATAGAACCAACCAAATCGGGTAACAATCAAATCTTGTATTACACCAAACACCCTATCCATGCCGTGTGGAAAGGCAGCTCCAAGGATCAAAAAAATGAGAATGACTCCAATTGAAATAAAAAATGTGTAAGGATTAACATCAAGGTTCAGCTTTTTATATAGAGACATTCAACCTCCCTGGATTTTTGCGTAACGGGTCTACTATATTAATAAACAAGCTGATCAAATATGATCGGGATTAATTTGATGCAGAATTTCTTTATGCGGAACGGAACCAACAACACACCTTCCATTTTTTCGATGAGAAAGGCGTATTTGTAATGCCATCAGGTCACGCTCAAGAATATCCGATACCAGTGCATGTTCAATAAAGTCATACAAATGTTTTCGAAACCTGCTCTGTTCGTTGATGTAATAGTACGACCACGTTCCTTGCTTGCGAAGTTTCAGAATTTCAGTCATACGTAACTGTCTCAAATGCCTGGAAATCTGATATTGGGGGAGTCCTAAGACATCAACAAGCTCACATACACACAATGCCTGGTGAGTACGGGCATAGAGATGTACGATACGTAGCCGGGTTTCTTCACCAAGCACTTTGAAAGTGTTTACAAATTCGTCCATTCAACTCGGGTATTGGAAATGAACCGGGTTATTTGGAGCGGCCGGGTTATAAGAAATAGTCGATATATAATAAACATCCGGGTATTGAAGTCACAAACAGAATGAGACCCGTACCTGATCGTCTATACAACATCACACTTCAATGACTCTAAAACTAACATATATAACCCGGAGATCACAGTAAAAAATAACTCCGGGTTACCATATAAAATGTTAAATTTTTATCATTTACCCCGGAGAACATCTGGTTTCTGGGATTAACTGGTCGCCTCCGCGCTATGTTTTTCACGAATAGCCACTTGTGCAGCTGCCAAACGAGCAATAGGAATCCGGAACGGCGAACAGGAGACATAATTCAGCCCCAGCTTGTGACAAAACGCAATAGATTCAGGGTCACCACCGTGTTCACCACATATTCCGAGCTTGATTTCCGGTTTGGTCATTCGGGACAAATCGACAGCTTCGGACACCAGTTTTCCAACACCCTTCTGATCCAGGGTCTGAAACGGATCGTTCGTCAATATTTTCTTTTGCATATACACAGGAAGAAACTTGCCCACATCGTCCCTGCTGAATCCGAATGTCATTTGGGTCATGTCGTTGGTACCAAACGAGAAGAAATCTGCCTGGGAGGCGATTTCATCCGCCACTAACGCTGCTCTCGGAACTTCAATCATGGTACCAATCAAATAATCAATCCTGGAACCTTTTTCCTCAAACACCTTCTCCGCTGTAGCCTTGATTATCTTTTTCTGGTCTTTCAATTCTTCACCTGAACCGACCAGTGGAACCATGATCTCGGGGAATACTTTACCTCCCTTCGCTTTCACCTCAATGGCCGCTTCCAGAATTGCCCTGGTCTGCATCTCGGTAATTTCAGGAAAGGTTATCCCCAATCGACAACCGCGGTGTCCAAGCATTGGATTTGCCTCATTCAGAACAGCTACCTTTTCTCTTACTTTTCGAATGGCAATCCCGAATTGTTCCGCCAAAGATTTCATATCCTCTTCGGAATGTGGCAAGAACTCATGCAGAGGTGGGTCAAGCAAACGAATCGTAACCGGATCACCATCAAGAGCCTCAAAAATGCCTGTAAAGTCTTCTTTTTGAAATGGTAATAACTTGTCGAGAGCGGCTCTTCTTTCTTCCTCATTATCACTCATGATCATTCGACGCATTGCCACAATCCGTTCTCCTTCAAAAAACATGTGTTCCGTACGACAAAGACCAATACCTTCGGCACCAAATTCCCTGGCTTTCAAAGCATCTTCAGGACGATCCGCATTGGTCCGGATATCTAATTTCCTGAATGCATCCACCCACTTCATGAATTTGCTAAATTCAGCACTGAGCTTGGGTGGAGTAAGAGGTAGCTGACCGAGAACAACTTCACCCGTAGTACCGTTGATCGAAATAAAGTCACCCTGATGTATCGTATTGCTGCCGTCGGTCAAGCTTTTGTTCTTATAATTGATAACGATTCCATCACATCCGACCACACAAGGTTTTCCCCAGCCACGAGCCACCACGGCAGCATGGCTGGTCATCCCCCCTCTTGAAGTCAAAATACCCTCAGCGGCATTCATTCCCCCGACATCGTCAGGACTGGTTTCAATACGAGCTAAAATCACATTTTGTCCTTCCAAGCGAGCGTCTTCCGCTTCCTGGGATGAAAAATAAACACGACCTACTGCTGCACCGGGGGACGCCGGTAAACCAACCCCGAGTACTGTTTTGTCCGTTTTGGCTTCATCGTCGAATTGAGGATGCAACAGCTGATCCAGTTGTGCGGTAGATACCAGCTTATTAACCGCTATTTCTTTAGTAACCAATCCTTCTTTAACGAAATCCACAGCAATTTTCAGTGCAGCCGGACCGGTACGCTTACCGCTTCTTGTTTGCAAAATAAATAGTTGTTCTTCCTGAATAGTGAACTCGATATCCTGCATATCCTGATAGTGCTCTTCCAGTTTACGGGTCATTTCATCCAGCTGTGCGTACACTTTTGGGTGAGCATTTTCCAGGTTTTTAATAGGTTCAGGTGTTCGGATTCCGGCTACAACATCTTCACCCTGGGCATTTCTGAGAAATTCACCATAGAGTTGATTCTCCCCGGTGTTTGGATTACGGGTAAAGAGCACACCGGATCCACTGGATTCGCCCATGTTACCAAAAACCATCGCCTGAACATTGACAGCCGTTCCAAGCAGAGAATCAATTTTGTTGATCTGGCGATACTTTTTGGCCCGTTCACTATTCCAGGAATTAAATACCGCATTTATAGAAAACTCCAGTTGTTCCATCGGATCACTGGGAAACATAAAACCGGTTTCCCTGCGATATATAGCTTTATAGCGATCCACAAGATCACGTAAGTCATTGGCATCAAGCTCGCTGTCTTCTTTTACACCACGCTGCTCTTTCAACTTTTCCATGGAATCTTCGAAGTGATCATGAGAAATCCCCATCACTACATTGGCAAACATATCGATAAACCGACGATAGCTGTCATATGCAAATCGATGGTTATCCGTCTTTTCTGCCAGCCCCTCGACAACCTTATCATTCATGCCAAGATTCAGAACCGTATCCATCATTCCGGGCATGGAAACGGCTGCCCCGGACCGAACAGACAACAATAACGGATTTTTCGAATCTCCCAACCGGGCACCCAGTTCATTCTCCTGCCGTTTAATTCCTTCCTTAATTTGATCTTCCAGCCCATCAGGCCATCTTTCATTATTTTTGTAATAATGATCACACGCTTCAGTTGTAATAGTCAATCCAGGTGGGACCGGCAGGCCTGTTTTACTCATTTCCGCAAGATTGGCGCCTTTACCACCCAGCAGGTCACGCATGCTGCGGTCACCTTCTGCGTTGCCGGCACCAAAATTATAGACATACTTCATTTGTTTCATATTGTTGTTACTTAATTGATTTATTGTAAAAGATGTATCAGAATGCCGCGCATGAAGAAACAAAAGTATATTGGTGTTCCGAAATCTTATCAGACAGCCACCGGTTAGCCGGAAATACTATTCTGAACTTCAATGCAAAACCGTTTATCAAAGAAATGGTATCCTATAGTTCACCAGATACAACATTGATTTTAATATTTGTCGCAATGTACCATCAAAATAAAACAAATGCCAGAAAATAAGCGCCTTGTGTGTTTATATGCGCATTATTACATGTTCAAATTTTCAACGCCTATAGAACGCCTTCATATTTCTTTCAAATTTAAAATGTAGTATAGACAACATCATAAATTCAGACAATGCTCATAACTATGAAATCGGGTATCACAGGATTTACAGGCACACAATTTGCCGGGCTGATTCTTGGAATCGCAGGATTTTTGCTTCCGTTAATGTTCCCTTTTGCAACACTCTCATTTGCAGGCCAAATTGGGCTCGGCATATTTATTATGGCTGCTATTTTCTGGATTTTTGAACCCATACCCATTTATGCTACATCCATGCTGGTCATCTTATTGCAAATATTACTATTAAGTGCACAAGGTCCCATGTTCATGGATTCGCAACTACCGGTGATCAAGCCGGCAGCCCTGGAAACACAGACTTGGCAAATTCCAAAAAGTTCCTTGCGGGATGACCAGACCGTACTTGTGGCTACAGAACCTGGAAAAACAGAAATTATTCCTGTAGAGCTCGTTGAAAGTAATGGAAAACACGTAATAGTTCGAAGTGATGAGCTGAATGAAACGCAGGATCTAATTACCGAACCTCATCATCGCCTGGTCAACTACAAACCGAACAACTACGCCGATTATCTCGGAACGCTGGCTAATCCTATTATCATATTATTTCTTGGAGGATTTATGCTGGCGGAAGCATCCGTCAAATATAACCTGGACAAAAATCTTACACGGTATTTACTTCGGCCGTTCGGTACCCGTCCACATTATATCCTGTTAGGACTTATGCTGGTAACGGCGAGTCTGTCGGCATTTATGAGCAATACCGCTACGGCTGCAATGATGATCACGGTAATCCTTCCCATAATAGCACAATTGGAACCGGGCGATCGATTCAAATTCGCACTGGCCATTTCAATTCCTGTCGCTGCAAATATCGGAGGCCTTACCACCCCGATCGGCACTCCACCGAATGCTATTGTGATTGCCGCGCTGACTGAATACGGGAAACAAATTTCTTTTACAGACTGGATTATCATAGCTGCGCCACTGGTAGTTATCATGTTGCTGTTCTCATGGCGGCTATTGCTTACCTTTTTCCCGCCAAGTGTGAAACAATTTAAACTTAACATGGAGGGTACGTTTAATCTTTCCCCCAAAGCTGTAGGTTTATATCTCATATTCGGGACCACAGTATTACTCTGGGTAACAGAAAACCAGCATGGCATTCCAAGCAGCATGGTCGCCTTCCTCCCGGTTGCCGCACTGGTAACCGGTGGGGTTCTGGATAAAAACGATATTCGCAAGCTCCCATGGGAGGTTCTCTGGCTTATGGCAGGTGGAATTTCACTCGGAATAGGAATGGATAAGACAGGTCTGGCCGTATGGATGATTTCTGCTATGGATTGGAGTGCCATGGGCTACATCACACTGATCCTGGCCTTTGGAATCATGGCCATAGCCATGTCCAATTTCCTTTCCAACACAGTAACAGCTACCTTGCTTATGCCATTGGTCATCAGTTTACATGTCTCGGGTGTGATGGGACCTGAATTTAACCTGCTGATCACCGGAGTGGTCATTGCTGTAGCATGCAGTTTGGCCATGGCACTTCCCATATCCACACCTCCTAATGCCATTGCCATGTCGACAGGCATCATCAAAACCAAAGATATGGCCCGGGTCGGTGTCGTCATTGGTATAGTTGGTGTTTTAATAATTCTTGCCTATGCTATCTTTTACTGGCCGCTGGTTACACATTAATGCTAAAACTGAACGCTGAAGACACGGATTGGGCAACACTCAAATTGAACATCTATAAAAAAGCTTAACCGGTGTACACAGCGTCAAATTTCAAGTCATTTATCATGGAAAGATCCGATATTTATATACTCTGCATCGAGGATGAACAGGAAGTACTGGACGCTGTAGTCAGGGACCTCGAAAAACTTGAAGAACAATTTCCCGTTGAGACGGCCGGCTCGGCCGAAGAAGCCCGGAAATTAATCGATATACTTCTTGAAGACCGAAAAAAAATCGGTCTCATACTCTGTGACCATATTTTACCCGGAGACAGCGGTGTTGACTTGTTAATCGAACTTCACAACAACGAAAGGACTCACTCTTCCCGCAAAGTCCTGCTAACAGGTCAGGCAGGCCTTGAGGATACCGTTAAGGCATTGAACGAAGCGAGCTTGCATCACTACATCGCAAAACCCTGGACAAAGGAGAAACTGATTGATGTTTCTGTTCAGATGCTAACCGATTTTGTGATCGATGAGGAGATTGATGTGCTTCCCTATATGCAAATACTGGATACCGGCAGGCTTTCCGAATCAATACGATCACGAAAAAATATCAGCGATAGATAGACCACAAGCTTATCTGGCAATGCCATGCCACTCAAGTTTACAAAAACCTGGTTGCAGAATCCTACCCGTTTCACCGAGCAAATTGCACGGTATCTGGATGAATCTGAAGATTTTGATGCTCAATTTATTACCCTTGAGGAAAACGAGACCGTTTTTTCTGAGGGAGACTTCAATGAGTATGTATTCATTCTGCAATCAGGAACAGTCGAGCTGCTGAAATCAACCAGAAATGGCCGGATTATCACCGTAGACAGATTGGGGCCGGGGGCCCTGGTCGGACTGATCTCTTTCGTAACCGGAGAGAGAGTGCTGACCACGGCAAAAGCCACAACCAGGTGCAAGGCCATTAAGCTTCGGGAAGGGGATTTTCTTAAAATCCAGCAAAGTAAAACCGGTTTGGCCGAGTTGGGGCAACAGCTTATAATCGGAAACCTGATTGACCGGTATAACCATATTGTATCGGTACACATTGAGCTGGAAAGCATTAATGAAACTCTCGAAAAGGAGCGGAATCAACTCCGTAATGCACTTAAACAATTGGAAGAGACACAAAAGCGATTAATCAACCAGGAAAAAATGGCTACACTTGGGCAACTTGTTGCCGGGATTGCACATGAGATCAATAATCCGGCAGCTTCATTGTTTCGCGCCACAGACAACCTCATGGAGTCCCTGCCCGAGATTATACGTAAAGCAGACCCGGACCATGCTTACTATTATCAAGAGTTTTTCCATATAGGACTGAAGCGACTGCTTAGAGACGCAGATGACCAGCGTAAGAAACTCCAGGAATGGGAAAAAACGCATCCCGAGTTACCACGAAGTTTATTGAGAAAAATAACTTCCATGAATGATGAAGCGATTGAATTTGTGAAAAAACAACTTGGGAACAGGGCAGGACACATACAACGCGAACAACTGGAATACGGTATCAGGTTTTATGAAACAGGGCTTTTCCTCAGAAATATGCAATCCAGCACCAGACGTATCAGCGAAATTGTTTCCAGTCTGAAAAATTACAGTCGGCAAGACAAGGGAAAATTTGAAAAAACAGATTTGAGAGATGGTTTAAACGACACCCTGTTGTTATTGTCAAACCGCCTGAGAAAAGTGAATGTCTATCTTCATTTTTCCGACATCCCCGCTGTAAATGTAATCTCAGGAGAAATCAATCAAGTATGGACCAATATTATTATCAATGCATGTGACGCTATGCAAGACCATGGAGAGATGGTCATTTCATGTGATCATGATGACCGGTATGTCCGTATATCGATTAGAGACAGCGGGCCGGGTATCACCCCTTCACTACTGGAGAAAATTTTCAAACCCA
Organism: Balneolales bacterium; assembly: GCA_040905705.1. Lineage (GTDB taxonomy): Bacteria > Bacteroidota > Rhodothermia > Balneolales > Natronogracilivirgulaceae > JBBDQZ01. The sequence goes on along the minus strand of JBBDQZ010000052.1, from coordinate 52,757 downwards.
ATTTCACCACAAAAAATAAGAATAGCAGCTTTGGACTCGGACTCGGGCTTGCGATATCACAACAAATCGTTCAAAAACACGGGGGACGAATTACCATTGGAAATGTAGATAGCGGCGGGGCGGAATTTACGGTTTATCTGCCAATATAATTCTGTTTCAAACAAGGTTCTGCCCGCCATTATTAATCATCAAGAGCCATATATGCCTGTAACCCTGTTATAACAAGGGTTCGCATAGAATATCACATATAAGAATGCCTGGAATCAGCCCTGTGTGGCACCGGACTTTTTCATTATAAAATCAATTTTTTGAATAACCTGATTATAGTTCTTTATATAATATTCAAATATAAGCGTTATTATTGTTTTGAAAACAGATAGCAAGATATCTTTTAATATATATCATGTTACAAAAATTATTAACAGGTTCGCCTGTTCAGTTATAGGGACAGCATGACCCGCTTCTGGGAGCTAACATGCAGATGGGCTTGCTGTTCACATTTATTAACCATCAGCTCTCATTAACATATACTGTGGCAGTCAAGCTGCATATTTTGAATATCAAATTATTGGAGAATTTATTATGAAACATCCAGAGTGGGTTAAACATGAAGAACTTATTTCATGGGTAGATCGTACAGCTGAACTCACCAAACCTGACAATATCGAATGGATTGACGGTTCACAGGAAGAAAACGATCGCCTTTGCCAACTCCTGGTAGACAGTGGAACGTTTATCAGACTGAATGATAAGAAACGACCCGGCAGTTATGCCGCTTTTTCCGATCCGTCGGATGTAGCAAGAGTTGAAGATCGAACATATATCTGCAGTCGCCGGAAAGCGGATGCGGGGCCGACCAACAACTGGGTCAAACCCAAAGAGATGAAAGCTACCCTTAACAATCTTTACGACGGCTGTATGAAAGGCCGAACCATGTATGTCATCCCGTTCAGCATGGGCCCTCTCGGATCACCGATTTCGCACATCGGAGTAGAAATAACCGATTCGGCTTATGTGGTGGTCAATATGCGAATTATGACCCGTGTGGGTAAAGATGTATTGGGTGTCATTGGAACAAACGGGGAATATGTTAAATGCCTGCATTCGGTAGGCGCACCACTTGAAAAGGGACAACAGGATGTTCGCTGGCCCTGCAATAAGGAAAAATATATTGTGCATTTCCCGGAAGAACGCTCCATTATGTCCTTTGGCAGTGGTTATGGAGGAAATGCCCTGCTTGGCAAAAAATGCTTTGCACTTCGCATTGCCTCAACCATGGCCAGGGATGAAGGGTGGCTGGCAGAACATATGCTGATACTTGGTGTGGAATCGCCTGAGAAAGAGAAAACATATATTGCCGCCGCGTTCCCGAGTGCCTGTGGAAAAACCAATTTTGCCATGTTGATCCCTCCCAGTGAGCTAAATGGATGGAAAATTAGTACCATTGGAGACGACATTGCCTGGATCAAAAAAGACAGGGAAGGCCAGTTGCGTGCTATTAATCCGGAAGCTGGTTATTTCGGCGTGGCTCCCGGCACCAACACAAAAACAAACCCGAATGCGATGGCGTCTATCAGTAAAAACACCATCTTTACCAATTGTGCATTAACCGAAGATGGTGATGTGTGGTGGGAAGGTATGACCGATAAGCCGCCTTCAAATCTGATCGACTGGCAGGGTAACAAATTCAATCCGGATTCGGGTAAAACAGCCGCACATCCGAATGCACGATTCACTGCCCCGGCTTCTCAGTGTCCTTCGATCGACCCGAAATGGGAAGACCCGGCTGGTGTGCCTATCGACGCTTTTATCTTCGGCGGACGCCGCAGTAATGGTATACCCTTAGTGTATCAGTCGGTAAACTGGAACTTTGGTGTTTATCTGGCAGCAACAATGGGATCAGAGATGACCGCGGCAGCAGCCGGAACTCTCGGCAAGGTCAGGCATGATCCATTCGCCATGCTTCCGTTCATAGGATATCATATGGCTGATTATTTTAACCATTGGTTGCAAATCGGCCGTGACCTGCCCAATCCACCGAGAATTTTCGGTGTCAACTGGTTCCGGACGGATGAGGACGGCCATTTTATCTGGCCAGGTTTCGGTGAAAATATGCGGGTGCTGCAGTGGATAGTCAAACGGGTTCGCGGACGATCTTTCGCCGTCGAAAGCCCGTTGGGATGGATGCCTCGCTATGAAGACATCGACTGGAATGGGTTGGATAATTTCTCCAGGGAGCAATTCCACGACTTGATGTCCGTCGACCGTGAGATCTGGAAAAAAGAAGTACTTAGCCACGAAGAACTCTTTTCAAAATTATATGACCGGCTACCAAAGGAGTTTTTATTTATGCGTGAACTCCTGCGTTCCAGCCTCTGGCGTTCCCCAAAATATTGGGGACAGGCTCCTGAGCGATTTTAATATTCCGCCTCCCCGGCTCATTCCTCAAAGCAAAAAAGGCAGCAAAATCATTCGCTGCCTTTTTTGCTTTTATTCCTGCACAACTTGTTCGAACATTGTGCGTAAAAGACAGTCTGTTATTTTGTGAGCCGAAATACAATGGGTAAAGAGTAGCGCACTTTCACCGCTCGTCCCCGTTGACGGCCGGGTGTAAAGGTTAATCTTCTTACGGCTGCCAAAGCGGCTTCATCACACCCTCCTCCGATCCCCCGAACAACCACCGGATCAACTACATTTCCCTGCTCATCTATAACAAACTGAACAATTACCCGACCTTCTATGCCTGCCAAACGCGCAATTTCCGGATATTTCAGATATTCATATATAGATGACATTCCTCCATTCAGATTAGGCATCTCTTCAACGATGGTGAAAATTTCATGCTCGTCAAAATCAGGATCGCTGTCATCGGGAGGTAAAGAAGGTGGTGAATTCAGCGAAAGTGGTGAATATAAATCGAAAAATATATCTTCCACTAACTCGTCAGATGGAACAACACGTGGTGCCGGCCGACGCGGAGGGGGTGGTGGACGGTGAATCTGTTCCGTGCGGAGAACTTCTTCCATTTTTATTGTTTCCTGTTCTACCTGTGTGATATTGAATTCCGACTGCAATTCTATATTAAACCGGAACAAAAGATTAAAAAAAATAAGAGTGATGATAAGACCAGCTTCAAGATTTATGAAATAATAATCCCGCAATTCGTTTCCGGTTTTTTTTATTTTAAGTAAACTCATGGCTCCCCCCTATTTTAAAAATTGCCTATTCATTTCGCTTTTTTTAGCGCCATACACAATAAAAGCTCATTTTTAAATCAACTACCCTTACTATTTTTACACGTTTAATACGGCTTTTAGTTATTGTAATGATTACCTTTTATCAACATATTTCACTTCCATAAATCCCTGCTTTTCTGCTTGAACTCCACATTGAAATCAACCCTTCAAAAACAGGTTTCCCTGAAGCCGTTTAACACCTTTCAGATTGATGCCACCGCTGAATACCTGGCCGAAATTTCTCATCCTGATGATCTGACAAGCATAATGGCATCCAGCCCTTTTAACCGGCATCCTCATTATGTACTGGGTGGTGGCAGCAATGTCCTTTTCGTGGACGACTTTCCCGGACTTATTATAAAAAATAACATTCCAGGTATTACCGTGGTCGCTGAGAATACTCAATATGTCATAATCCGGGTCGGTGCAGGAGTCGTTTGGGATGAACTGGTTAAACACACTCTTAACCATGGCTGGGGTGGTCTTGAAAATCTTTCAATGATTCCCGGATTAACCGGTGCCGCACCAATACAGAATATCGGGGCGTATGGTGTTGAGCTTGAGAAACTTTTTGTTTCACTTGATGCCATTCATCTGAAGACAGGGAAGACGGAATCGTTCGACAGGAGCATGTGTAAGTTCGGTTATCGAGACAGTATCTTTAAAAGTTCACTCAAAGGGAAGTATTTGATCACCTATGTCACACTTAAACTGGGGAAAAAACCGGCCATTAATGTGGAGTATGGCAATCTGAAAAAGGTGCTGAAATCGGAAGGCATCAAAAACCCTACCATTCGGGATGTGAGCAGAGCTGTACGCCGCATTCGCAAATCAAAACTTCCGGATCCACTGATAACCGGTAACGCGGGGAGTTTCTTTAAAAATCCGGTACTTTCAGGAACAACGTACGAAATATTGAAGATGAAACATCCTCAAATGCCGGGTTATTTTCTCGATTCTTCTGGCCCTCATAGCTTTGAAAGTGGGAATACCACAAGTGAGCAACCCGTCGCTGAGAGCGACGGCAGAGGACGCGTCAAGGTTCCTGCCGCATGGCTGATCGAACAGTGCGGTTTCAAAGGAATGAGAGAAGGTGATACCGGTGTACACGAGAAACATGCATTAATTCTGGTCAACCACGGTGCAGCTACAGGAACGCAATTATTAAAGCTCGCCCGCACCATCCAGGAAGAAGTCCTCGATCATTTCGAAATTTCCCTCGAACCGGAAGTTCATATTGTGTCAAATCTCTAGTGGCGATTCTCAGGTATTTTTACAAACCTCTTTAGTGTTAGATTTCAGCACGCCAGCGCTTATCTGTTTTCCGGAAATTCCAGTTCAGTCTTTACGGTCCAGAAAATAGGTTTGCATGCGGTCGGTGAAATAGATGGCCGTATCGGAATAGATATCAACCATATTTCGATCAAAAATCTCCCGGCTTATGAATGTTCCGGCTTGTTTCCAACTATCATGTTTTGCAATCTGTTCCAAAGCTTCAATAAAGACATTCTCGTCACCACCAAACAGCTCTTGAATAAATTCCTCTTCCATGTCTTTGACATGGGATCTGATATCTGAAATATCGGGTTGGTCTCCTTTTGATCCGGAATCTTGAAGCTTCCTGGAATTTTCCTCAATTGGCTCGTTTTCTTCCTGTGACTGATAATCCGTGAATCGACGCCAGATCGGTTCATCTTCCGACGATTCATCATCATATTTTTTAAGCTGTGAATAGAGGGGTTGATTATCCTCTTCAGCAGAATCGGTTTTCAGTCGGGAATACAATGGTTGCTCTTCCTCATCATCGCTGCTTTGAAACCTGGCCAGTAGATTTTCCTGATCAATTCTGTCTTTATTTGTTTCTTCCGGTTTTTTCCTCCCTTCATCCGATTCCTCCTGGTCTGCCGACTCACCAGACGCATCTCCACTTCCGAACATCTTCGATTCAGCCGTTTTATTTTCAATATCATCTTGCTCTTGATGCCCTGGCTCATCACTGCCATTGGAATATCCTCTCCTTGAAATATTATCAGACACTACATCCATACCGGAATCGCCTGGTGATTTCACAGATAAATCCGCCAGAAATTGTTCATCCACTTCATCCAGGCCTTCAGCATCATCCTCCAGTTGCGGCATAGACAAAATTTCAATAAGCCGTGTACGAGTGATGGCCTTCGGCTCGGCGTCAATCAGTTTGGCTACTCCTGGTTTACCCTTATCGCGGAAAAACTTACCCAGCAGATTCGGCTCTATCGATTCTCCCAACAAACTAAACCATGGATCAAACAATTGAGCCCAGTTGAGTGATGTATAATGAGCTGTGACCAGCTCATCCAAACGTTCGATGATGCGAACAGCCTGTTCTTTTGTAAGTTCGTTGCGCCCCCTCTTCTCCATGAAACGTGGAATTGCTGTTCCGAAATACGTATATATGACAATCCACTCGCATCGCTTTCGGATAGTGGGCAAGTCCAGTACATTTTCGGATCCAAAAAGATATTCCGGAATAAATGCTCTCGGAGTAATCATCAGTTCCATAATATCCCCGAGTACCGACTCAAGTACAGAATCTGCAGAATTCGCCGGAAGCCTGATCTCTTCATGAATCGCCTGAAGAAATTGTTCCCAGGCCTGACGGACAGGCCCGGCCTGCATATCAGCCCAGTCGCACACGGGTGGTCTGACGGAATCCTGCAGTTTTTGCATCAATTCCAGCCTGATACCATTCACCAGAAAATCGGGAAATCCGAAATCGGATAACATTTCCGGAGTAAAAAACCCGGTTTGATCATCCAGTTTGTGAAGATAATGATCTTTAACTGTACGGATTAGTCGATCCATGGTAGTTTTAAATTTATTAGGAAATATATTGGTGCCATTCAGAGTTTACAAACGAATTCGTTGGTCATTTTCGCCACTCTCCTTACTTTACCTGTTATGTTTCGAATTCAGTGTGAGCATCTTGGTAAATTTTTTGGAAAAACGGAAGTATTTAAAAATATGAATTTCCGTTTTGAAGGAGCGGTTTGCATAGGCATACGAGGTGTTAACGGAAGCGGAAAATCGACATTGTTGAAGTGTTTGTCCGGCCTGTTGCGTCCGAGTGACGGTACCGTGACCTGGCAATGGAACAAAGAGAATCTCGATATCCGGATGATCCGGTATCAGATAGGTTTTGCAGCACCGTATATTCAATTATATAGCGAACTTACTGTGACAGAGAACCTGTCACTGATCAAACAAATGCGTCCCAAGCGGACATTAACGTATTCCAATATAAGCGTTGTTTCAACGATTGAAAATAGTGCAAACGACAGCAGCCGGTTGCAACATGAGAGCCCTTCAGACCATCCGAATAAAACGGAATCAAAACCGGGAACAAACACAGGATCTCAATCGAATTTCCAATACATGACACAACTTCCGGTCATGTCAAGCCTGTTAGAAAATTTCGGGCTTTCCGGACTCGCTGAACATGAATTCGGAACATTGTCATCAGGCCAGCAGCAACGTGTAAAACTCGCTGGTGCACTGGTGACTCGTCCACCGATTCTGATGCTGGACGAACCCGGAACAAATCTGGATGCCGCCGGGCTCACACTGGTTTCCGAAATAGTAACACAACACCGGTCAGGTGGCGGTATGGTCTTTCTCGCATCCAACAGGGATGAAGATCTTGTTTTATGTGATGAAATCATGCAACTCTCCAATCCTCAACCATTCAATTAACCTGTAAACTTTGAGATATATGTACGACTCCAGAGATCAACAACTCGCCGAATCCATATTAAATCACAGTGTCTCTTTGAAGGAAGGCGAACGTATCATGATCAATCTTATCGGTTTTAATGGCATCGGCCTTGCTCGTGCCCTCGTGAACGCGGTGAGGGAACGAAATGCATTGCCATTTCTCGATATTGCCGATCCGGAAATTCAGCGTCTTTTGCTGGAATCGGGTGACCAGGACTATTGGAAGGATCAGGCTGCTACGGCCGGACTGCCTCTGATGAAAAAGATGGATGCCTATGTGGGCATTCGGGCATCGGAAAATATTTACGAAACTTCTCAGGTGAGTGCGGAAGCTAACAGGTCGTTCCAACAACATTATCTGAAGCCGGTCCATTTTGATGAACGGGTAAAGAATACCAAATGGTGTGTTTTGAGATATCCATCGGCAGCTTTTGCCATGAACGCCCGAATGGCCACGTCCACTTTCACCGATTTTTATTATCAAGCTTGCCTGCTGGATTATGGAAAATTAAAGGAAGCGATGCAACCTCTGGAAAATCGACTCCGTAATGCCAGCGAGATTCGTCTTAAAGGCGAAGGTACGGACATTCGTCTTCATGTAGATGGACAGAACTGGGTCAATTGTCACGGTACCAAAAACATTCCTGACGGTGAACTGTTCTCTTCTCCACTGATCGATTCAGTTAACGGTTCCATTCGTTATGCACCAAGTGTGTATCAGGGCAAACCATTCGATTTTGTATCGCTGAAGGTAAAAAACGGTGTTGTACAGGAATTTGATGCTTCCGATCGGGATGCGCTGGAAGCGATACTGAATACCGACGAAGGAGCCCGACGATTCGGAGAATTCAGTTTCGGAACCAATCCGGTCATTGAAAAACCGATGTATGACATTTTATTCGATGAAAAAATTTATGGCTCAAATCACTTGACCCTGGGCAATGATTATGAAGATGCACCAAACGGAAACAAAAGCGGCATTCATTGGGATCTGGTCTGCATAGGGGCGGATGTGTATATCGACGGGGAGTGCGTCCGGAAAGGACGTTATTATTTGCCGGAAGACTTACAAGTATTAAATCCACAAAATCTGCTTAATAATCCATGAGCCATTCCTGAATTTTCAGGAATCCGAATTTCCTTCTATTTTAAAATAGAGCACAACATAGACCCTTATTTTTCTTGGGGAAATTGCATGCCTTGAAAATTTTTCACTACATTATTCTACAATGCGGGGCGTGGCTGTGTTTACAGGGTTGTAGGGCTAAGAGAACACTTAACTCTTAATTACCCCATACACCGTATTGAACTATTCACAATAAATAAACTACGTGCATTTCAGGGGCCGGGAGGAACAGGAATAATCCTCGTTGTGGCTTTGCTATGCACCAAATAAAAACTAATCGGAGAGACTTATGAACAGCAAAATGTTATGCAATGTGCTGATTTTTTTGACCGGGTTTGGATTTTCGGGTGCGCTTTTGCCTAATTCCAATGCCCGGGGAATATCAATACTTCCACATTTTAAGAGTTTTTCGGATGTTGATCTATCAGAAGATCCTGTCGCGCATTCAGGTGCTGATGACCCCGGAGATTACCACTCCATTAATATCGTCCATAACGGCAATTTTGAACACTGGGTGGATGACAAACCGCTTGGATGGCTGGGTGATCGCTCCAGTATTCCCGCTTCCCATGTTGCACCATACAGTGCTGCAATACATAGCGGCGATTTGGCTACACAATTAACTAATACCAGTAGCAGTCATGTTCGGTTTACTACACAACCTCTCAGTATCGAAGCCCATACCGAATACACCGTTAGTTTTCAGGCACGCGGCTCCGGAAATATTCGCAATGCGTTTTTTCGTGACGGTAATTACTCCAGTTATTCAGATTATACCCGTCTGGATACCGGCCAGTGGCAATTGATGGAGTATACTTTTAGTCATAACGCTTCTGTTGATGATGTGCAAGTGATCTTCTCGGTCCAAAGCACTACGGATGCCCATGATCACATTCAGATTGACAATGTTTCCATAACGTTTGAATCCGACAATCTCATCGTCATGCCTCCGGTGTTCTTTCCGGCAGGTGATGTCTTTTCCGCCGGATCGGATATTACGGTGTATATGTCATCCACCGATCCGAATGCCACTATCTACTTTACAGATGACAACACCGAACCTACTGAAACCTCTCAAAAATATTTCGAACCTGTTGTTCTTTCATCCACGACCATACTGAAGGCCATCGCACGCACCGATACCGTCAACAGTGCGATGGCTGAAGAAATGTACACCTTCGAAGGGAGTGTCGAAGTTGACCATATTGCTGATGTGCGTGCTATGAGCACAGGCCAAATGGTTATACTGAAAGGCATTGTCACCTCCACCGATTTCGGTTTTGATGCAGCAAACTACTTTGTCCAGGATGAAACCGGCGGAATATACATCAATAATGTCACAGAAGGTGGTGCAACAAATGGGCCTGTGGTGGCCCCGGGTGACAGCGTTCGTTTGAAAGGTTTCCTTGACATAGTCCACAATCAGATCACACTGGAAATCAACTACAATGAAGGCGGCTTCCAGCAAGTACTCAGCAACGGAAATGGTATACCAAAACCGGTGGCAATCAACGTCGATGACTGGAATGCCGACTCCGAATATCAGGGCATGCGCGTGCAGTTACATAATGTTCGGTTAACCGAAGAAAGCGAATGGCCTTCCGGTGCTATTACTAACGAAAATGGCGCGAACGTACAGGTAATAAGGTCCGATTCCGACACCTTTAACGTTCATCTGGCCCGCAACAATACACCGTGGGGAAACGGATCAATGGCCCCTCCCGCCATATTCAACGTCAGTGGTACGATGGGGCAATATAATGACGACACTCAACTTATTCCGTTTTTCGAGGATGATTTCCAGTCGGCGGCAAAAATCCAGTTTGCCAACCTGATTGGATCACCGACTAACGAGACCCACGAAAGTGAACCGTTTATGGTCTACGCTCAGGTACGTGCCGATGGATTTACAGATACCGACGTTGCTTCTGACAGCATTCAGGCATGGATCGGTTACCATACTGAAAACGTGAGTCCGTCTGAAAGTGGCTGGACCTGGATCAATGCCGGTTTCAACAGCGGCTTCGAGGACGAAGGCCACGAATATATGGCCGATATCGGTAGCGGTTTGAGCCCCGGTGTATACTACTATGTAAGTCGATTCCAGCTCATGGAATTTGATTATGTCTACGGCGGCATTTCGGATGGATTCTGGGATGGCGAAAATAATGTCTCAGGTCAATTGACTGTAGTCAAGCCGACCAGTATCTACCACGCCGATCCCCCGAAAGAGTTTGACATCGATCAAAACTATCCTAACCCGTTTAATCCGTGGACCCAAATTCGCTATGCCGTACCGGAACCTGCACATGTGACTATTCAGGTTTATAATGTGACCGGGCAACTGGTGGCCACTCCGGTCAACGAGTTCCGCGAGGCTGGTTACCATGATGTCACGTTTGACGGAACCCGTCTGGCCTCAGGTATCTATATCTACCGAATGCATGCCGCTGGCTTCGTAAAAACACACAAGTGGATGCTGATCAAGTAATGCTTAACAAATACGCAGTCATAACAGGAACTCAAATGTTCAACTGATCAGTAAAACAAAAAGGGTGCTTCCATCCGGAAACACCCTTTTTTTATTCATTCACATTGGGTTGGCCACTTTATACTTGTTCACACAAGATGCCGTGGCAGGTATACGAAAACGGAGTTTTCAACTGATTCTCGTATATCCATTTTATTAATCGATCATTGCGGAACCGCTTCAAGCAACAGATGATTGGTAAAACTGGCCTCTACAGATGCAACGGGCCCGATTACCGTTCCGAAATCGACACCATTTTCATAATCCGAGACACGATATGTAACACCATCCTGCAAGCCCCGAAGTTCGACAGCCCCCTGATAAGTACCTGCATCGTTGGGATCTTTACCCGGATTTTGATCGGCATAGATCCCGAAATAAAGGCGGTTGTCTTTTTGGACCACATGTGTCTCCGGACGATCAAAACCGATGTCGTAAAGTTCACCAATATACTGCCCTTCGGCCAGTCGTTTCTCTTCATATATTTCTGACCATTTTGACCAGATTTCCTCACGTTCCGGTGTAAGGTCGGTCGCAGGATTGGGGCCGGCTCCTACAGGCCAAGTAAACTTGGTGCCAATGATAGCACCGATCCCCACCTGGGAAGCGAAGTCTTCCCGACCCCGGCTCAACTCAACATGATCTCCAAAAAAAGGAGTATCTCGCCCCATAAGCGCTTTGAGTGTTCTTCCTTTATGGCGAACCTGCCATGAACTGGTCGGATCGGAAGAGACCCCCTGGGTCATGTAGGGAAGATTGTGGAAAGCGTAGGCAGTTCCACAGGGGCAGATTTCAATAAGCGCATCATCCACGATATCCGTACCGGTATCGTAAATCGCTTTGAAAAATGAAGCCATGGCTTCATGAGACTCTTCCGGGCGGTCGTGATTGTGGGCCGGGTTATAGCATGGAGGAGCGGCATTTAAATGCTGTCCATCGATTTTAATACCATGATAGCCCCAAGTTTCCATTATGGTGCGAACCAGGTCTGTATGATAGTCCACAACCGGCTGATAGGCCGGACACATGTAGTATGAATTCCACCAGCTGATCCTAACGGGTTCCAAATCCTCATCAAGCAGAAGATATTCAGGATCTGTTTCATAGATATTCGACTCGGGATGCATGGCCAGTGGAGCCCACCAGAGCTTGGAACGGAATCCCTCGTTATGCAAAGTATTGACAAACTCGATCATATCTTCATTTCCATTCGGATATTTCCCGGGATTCAGATCCCAGTCACCGACATTGGTTTGCCATCCGTCATCAAGGACCGCCCAATGATAGTGAAGATCATCAACTTTTGGCAATGTTCCATATACCTGATCCATGGTAAACTCCCGTTCGTATCCCCAGGCACACCATTGAGTCTCGTATGAACTCGGATGCACTTCCGGGAATTCTATCCCTTTGTCGATCATCATATTCCGATAGTCGATCAGAGAACCGAAATAGTCTCCTTTTTGTACACGTACAAATGTTTCAAATGTGGATACCGAACCTCCGGGCTGCAGCTCTTCTTCCTTGTCATACAATATCCGGAAATCCACATAGTCGTTAGACGCCATGTTCACGGGCATCGAAATCAGTTTCGGAACCATTTCCAGGTGTCCTATTGCCAGTCCAGCTTCGGGGCCCCATAGACTCAGAACCGGGGTTCCTCCACCATAATCCGAGTTGTTCATACCCATATAGTTCTGTTGGGAAAATCCTTCACCGACTGGAAGGACCCAGTCATTTCTGCGAGAAGTAGATTCACTTTGGTAACTCCAGAACGAATGCGAATACGTTTCGGGGGTGTTATTTGGCATCTGGTAGTTGTGGCTCACCCATTCCCTGACTGTCACCGGTTCGTTTCCGATATTTTCATACGAAACGTTAAATACAGCTACGGATGGATAGTTCTGATAGGTTTCAACCGTGACCGTTTTTTTGATCACGCCTGACTCACCGGTCAAAATAAGAGCACTCCCACGACCAAGATCACCACGAACCGTTTCACTTTCAACAGACATAAGCTCAAAATCCGTAATATCCTCGCCGTTAATCGTGATATATTCGGTCGGACGAAATCCTGACAAGAGGACCTCATTATCTTGCAATTTTGAAACCACTCTTGAGTGGAGCCTTTCATTAAATTCAATTCTCAGGTCCGGGGTCTCAACAACCGGTTCCGAATCGGAACAGCTCATCATAGAAAACCCGACCATAAACATCAGTATTGAACTGTAAAACATTTTTGTATTCATACCACTTTAATTAATTTGTTTTGAGAAGTTATTTTTATTTGATCTGATGAAGATATACAAGCCTGTATAATCAACAACATATTGTTTAGAAAAAATTGGATTTAGTTACTTCGTAATCTTTCGAAAAGATTATTTGCATTTTTACCGTAAACCTTTTCAAGTACTTCGTCGGACAGCCCGAGGCCATTAAGCCCCCAATGACGCGGAAAAACATTGTGATTGTAAAAATGCTCATCCTCGGTTTCCAGAATTCGGAAAGTAGTTTGGTACATTCCCAACGAGTAGCCAAGGTCGGTACCATACAACAGGCGATCCTGATATTGTTCGAAAAATGCCTTCACAAACCGCGGAATATTTGAAATTTCCGAATATCGTGCAGATATATCGGCGTACAGGTTAGGATAATTATCGAGCATCCGTCCAAGTTGTTCCAGATCATAGGTTAAATTGGCATAATGAACTACAATGAATGTGGTATTAGAATTATCACGCACTGCATTTTCAAGGACCTGCATCATCTCGGCGTGACTTTTAATGTCCTCCCGATTGTCAAGCCGCCACCGCCAGGCCGTCATCAGACCGTCATTCGTGGAGTCCATAGGTTCATACATCCAAATCGGATCAGCTACATGGATATTTACTGGCATTCCCAATTCACCGGCACGCTGAAAGACCGGCTTCAGGGCGGGATCATCAAAATGCGGCAGGTCACTGCTTGCGCCGCCAGAGCGCACACCCCATCCCTTGTCAGATAGCTCACCGATACCCATACCCCCCATTTCGTGACAACGTTCCAGCTCCTCAATAGCCCGATCCGCATATCCGGGATCCTGATAATCGGTCACATCCAGGCCGCACCAGACTTCAAAGTGGTCAGGGAAGGCTCCGTAGACCTGCATAAGTGAATCAAGACGGTCATAGACAGCATTAGTCAGGATTACCGTTCGATCGATATTAATCATATCCATGCGATCCACCCATACCTCAACCTCTTCCAGCGAACCCGCATAGGTATGGGAATGGACATCAATGACTGGAAATTTCGCCCGTTGGACTTCTGTCCGCGGAATCTTATATATAGACTTCGGACGAAAATCTTTTAGCAGAATTTCATCAGCGTTTTGTGCATTGGCCTGTGGAATCATCACCAGGATACACACCGGAAGCCAAATGAAAAGCAGTGCAAGGTTTTTCATTTTCAATATGAATTGATGGATTTTATTTGATAATAGTGACATACTGGAATAATAAAGCCGGTTATCATCCATTTGTTTAATAGATAAGAAGTAAGATACAATGTTTAACCGTATTTTCATTACGGCATTACCAGGAACCGGTCGGCTGATCGTCCACCCCGATCCACAAACCGATTATAATAAAAAGGCTCAAGCGATTTGAAACCATTGATGAATTCAAAAAAAGCTTCACGATTACCGTCTTTGAACGAATAGTCCACTTTGTTCAGCCACATAAACAATTTTACCCCCAACAACCGTAAGCAAGGATCGAATATCAGCAATCTCTTCTTCATCACAATTCATCAGATCATTCGAAATTATAGCCAGATCACCGAGTTTTCCTGCTTCAATCGATCCTCTCCGGTCCTCACTGAAATCAAACCAGGCAGCATCAATAGTCATCATTCGCAACGCGTCTTCCCGTGAAATGCGTTGATCCGGACCGATGACCTCTCCTCCTGTGGTACGGCGTGAAATAGCCGTATACAAGGTAAGAAAGGGATTCCATGGATTGAGAGAAGTATTTGCGTCGTAGCCCATCATGTGGTCCGAATTGATAGTAATTTTTACACCGGCACGATTCCAAGTATCCAGTCCAATAAATCGCTGCATACGATCATCACCGAGGGCATTCACCAGGGCATCCGCATCCATCCTGTACCAAGCGGGCTGTGTATCCACACCCGCACCCAGTTTCCGGATTCGATCCGCCGCATCCTGATGGGCAAAATAAGCGTGTATAAGTCTGAATCGATAAATACGTTGATCCTCATCAAGCCGGTGATTTATTGACTCAATGGCATCCAGTATCACGTCCACGCCGGCATCACCGGTAACGTGAGTCGATATCTGCCAGCCCGATTTATGTCCGGCATAGATGATATTTTCCACTTCCTGCGGATCAAAAAAGGGCGTTCCGCGATAATCGGGATCATCAATACCATAGAGATCAAAGGCAGTTTCTCCAAATGGGTCACGCATATAGGCGGTTCCATAGAGAATTCCCCCATCCATTCGAAATTTAAGGGACCCAACACGTACCCAGTCGTTACCCTCCCTGTACTGCAAATTAAAGTTCCGGATGACGCTTTCCGTTCCCTCCACAGTCCCGTCCAGACCTTCCATTCGCATGGTCAGCGTCACACGAACATTTAGCCGGCCCTCATCCTGCATGATATTAAAAATCCGGAAAGCTTCTTCATCGGTGCTATTATCATGGATACTGGTGATACCCATCCTATTGTAGTGCCCGAACAACCTCTCCAAACCATTCATATACTCTTCTTCTGAATATTCATGTTGACGCAGGAACCGTTCGGTCAATATCCCGCTGTCTTCCAGCCGGCCTATGGGTTCACCGTATTCATCCACAACAATTCTTCCTCCGGGCGGAGCCTGTGTATCCGCGGTGATATCCGCCGCGGCCATAGCTGCCGGATTCAGAACCTGGATCTGGCGATCGGCATACTGCCAGATGAATACAGCCGGATGATCAGGAGCTGCTTCTTCAAGTTCGGCGGATGTCGGAATACGTCCTTCACGAATCCGGGTCACCTCGGCACGCGGAATACGAATCCATTGCCCTGCCGGGGTCTGGTTCGCCTGTTCTCTCAACCAGTTTTGTATTTCCTCTATTGAATTGAGTTGCTCAAACGGAACTCCCGAAGCCAGTTCACGACTCACAACACGGGTAGCATGAGTATGGGTTTCAATCAGACCCGGAATAACTGTTTTCCCGGCAGCGTCAATTACCGTTGTACCAGTGCCTATATACGGTTCTACCTCGTCATTACTCCCAACGGCAATGAATATTCCATCACGGATCGCAACAGCTTCTGCATCCGAAAATGTTTGGTCGACAGTTAAAATCCTCCCGTTAACCACAATCAGGTCTGCTATATTATCATTTGATTCCTGTGAACAGGATGCCATACTTATGACGGCTATGACCGCAATCGCCCAAAAGCAGGTATACACGGATTTTGTCAGAAATACATGATGTTTAAACGGCATTTTTCCTTCCTCCAAGTTGATCACTAAAGGGAAGCCAGTCACCTCAGATGTTAAACCATTCAACAATGGTATGGCGCTTCTACAGCATAATATGCTACAATTTTTTATAAAGCAGCACCTTTAAAACTATACTGATTCTAATGAAATGACAACAATACCGGAAGAAAAGAAAGAATCCATACCGGAATGAAATAAATATTGACCTCCGGTGTATTCGGGCCAGGTTGTGCAATGATCAAAGCAACCCTACTGAAACACAATTGTGCGGTTTTCAAACACTAGAGTCCGATATTGCAAATGATACCAGATTGCCCGCGCCAACACCATTTTTTCCAGATCCCTGCCTTTTCGTTCCAGATCCTCCACGGAATGCCGGTGATTGACATGAATCACATCCTGTTCAATAATAGGTCCCTCATCCAGATCAGTCGTCACATAATGGCTGGTTGCACCGATCACCTTCACCCCCCGGCTAAAAGCGGAATGATAAGGTCGCGCACCTGGAAACGCCGGCAAAAAGGAGTGGTGAATATTGATAATTTGTGCTGGATAGGCCGACACAAATTCGTCTGACAGAATCTGCATATATCTGGCAAGCACCATCATGTCAATATCGTACGACTTCAGCAGTTTTCTCTGCTCCGCCTCCACCTCTCGTTTGTTCTCTTTTGAGATTTGAAACTCATAATAGTCGATACCAAAACGGTCCGCCACTACTTTCATATCCGGATGATTACTGATAATCAACGGAATATCCACATGCCACTCCTCATTATCGTAACGTGCCAGAATATCTTGCAGACAATGCCCGTATTTCGAGACAAAAATTGCCATACGTGGCGTGTCACGCGCAAAATAAAGTTGCCAGTGCATCTCAAAAGGTATCGCAATCTGCTCCGAAAATTCCTTTTCGATCTCTGTTTCCGGAATCAGAAACTCATCCAGCTCCCATTCCACCCTCATGAAAAACACCTTTTTAAACCGATCGACGTGCTGATCAATTTCCAGTATATTCCCATTATTTTTTGCCAGAAAGCGAGTGACGGCGGAAACCAGGCCTTTTTTATCGGGACAGTGGATCAGAATAATAGCCGAATTCCTCTTATTCTGCAAAGATGTCATTTATATATTCCTCTGCTACATGATGCATCAACGACACGCAAATTTTTAATAAAACAGTGCATAGAACAGTGTGTCTTATTTTTTTTGAATGATGGAAAATAATAAAAGGTGACCACAAATCAGGTAACATTCTATATGAAATCAGACATTCTGCACCACCACTAAAACATCACTCCGACCAGGATGCTACATTGTCAAAGATCTCGGCAAAATTCAGGCTGTTTCCATCTTTATTGACCTGGATCTCATATACTACCGGATTGTCATCCTCTTTTGAAATCAGTAGAGAAGCCAGATTGTTGACCACCTCACGCTGGATCAACCGTTTCAATGGACGGGCCCCAAATTGAGGATCATAGCCCCGTTCACCAAGCCAATTTCTCACCTGCTCGTCGATCTTCAGGGTAATCTGCTTTTTCTTCAACATCTTGTCAACCCGCTGAAGCTGAATATCAACAATTGCACGTATCTGCTCTTTACCGAGCGGATGAAAGACGATGATGTCGTCAATTCGGTTCAGAAACTCAGGCCGGATTGCCTGCTTCAGTGTATCCAGCAGCTTCGATTGAAGTTGGCCATACTCTTCTTCGGAAAGACTTCCATTTGACTCCTCTATTTTTCGACGAATCTCTTGCGAACCGATATTGCTGGTCATAATCACAATAGTATTGGAAAAATTGACCGTAACTCCCTTGTTGTCGGTCAGCCGGCCGTCGTCAAGCACCTGAAGCAGAATATTAAATACATCAGGATGAGCTTTTTCGATCTCGTCCAGCAGTACAACCGAATATGGCCTGCGACGCACAGCCTCTGTGAGCTGTCCGCCTTCATCATACCCAACATATCCGGGAGGTGCTCCCACCAGCCGGCTAACGCTGTGACGCTCCATATATTCGCTCATGTCGATGCGAATCATCGCATTTTCGTCGTCAAACAGGTAATCGGCTAAAGATCGGGCCAACTCTGTTTTTCCGACACCGGTAGAACCAAGGAAAATAAACGAACCGATCGGTCTGGAAACATCCTGCAATCCGGCACGTGAACGCCGTACCGCATGCGAAACAGCATCTATAGCCTGGTCCTGGCCAATCACCCGTTTGTGCAATTCATCTTCCATGGAGAGTAATTTCAGACGCTCGCTTTGAAGCATCTTCCGCACCGGTATACCGGTCCAGCGCGATACGATCTCAGCAATATGCTCCGCCTCAACCTCTTCTTTGAGCATGGGAGATTCCGCCTGCATCGTTGCCAGTTTCCCCCTGGTTTCCTCCAGCTCTTTCTCCAGCTGGTTGATCGTACCGTATCGAAGTTCGGCCACTTTTTCATACTGGCCGCTCCTTTCTGCCTTGTCCGCTTCGTTCCGGGCGGTTTCTATCTCCTGCTTCATTCTTCGGATTCCCTGAATCAATTCCCGTTCATTGGTCCATTGGGATTTGAGTTCCTTATACTTTTCATTGAGATTCGCCAGTTCCCGTCCAATCTCTTTGAGTTTGGTTTTATCCTTTTCACGTTTAATTGCCTCGCGTTCAATCTCGAGTTGTCGTATCTGCCGGTCAATATTATCCATTTCCTCCGGCATGGAATCTATCTCTATGCGTAATCGCGATGCCGCTTCATCCATCAGATCAATCGCTTTATCCGGAAGAAATCGTCCGGATATATAGCGGTGGGACAATTCAGAGGCGGCAATGATCGCTCCATCGGTAATACGCACGCCGTGATGCAACTCGTATTTCTCCTTGAGTCCGCGCATAATGGAAATGGTATCCTCCACAGACGGTTCACCGACAAATACCGTCTGTAATCGCCGCTCCAAAGCTTTGTCTTTTTCTATGAATTTTCGGTATTCGGTAAGCGTTGTAGCGCCAATCGCGCGCAGTTCTCCACGGGCAAGGCTCGGTTTCAGGATGTTGGCGGCGTCCATAGCCCCTTCGGAAGCACCTGCACCTACAAGCGTATGGATTTCATCGATAAACAAAATTACCTCGCCTCCGGCATCGATAACTTCTTTGACAACCGCTTTCAGCCGATCCTCAAACTCACCTCGGAATTTCGCGCCGGCAACAAGTGCACCCATGTCAAGAGCAATCACACGCTTTGATTGCAAACCCTCGGGTACGTCCCCCTGAACAATACGAAGCGCCAACCCTTCGGCAATGGCCGTTTTTCCCACGCCGGGTTCACCCACAAGCACCGGATTATTTTTGGTCCGGCGAGTAAGAATCTGCATCACACGGCGAATTTCCTGATCCCGCCCTATTACCGGATCCAGCTTATTCTTTTCAGCCAATTCATTGAGATCACGTGCATATTTTTTTAAAGCCTGATATCTACCTTCGGCGTTAGGATCGTCCACTTGCTGATTTCCCCGGATATCCTGAAGCACTTTCATCACGGCATTGCGCTTCACTCCGAGTTGTCTGAACAGTTGGCCTGTTTCTCCGTCCTGTTCCACCAAAGCGATCAGCAGATGCTCCGAGCTGATATATTCATCTCCAAATTCAGATGCAGTCCTGGACGATTGATCAAATAGAGTTTTGGTATCATTCGACATGTACTGACCAGACACCGATGCCCCTTTTACAACCGGTGCTTTTTTAAGGATGTCTTCAATACCCGCATCCAGTTGATTCATCGATATTCCGATTTTTTTCAAAATAGTGACGACAACATTCGATGAATCCATTAATAAAGCTTTCAATATATGGACAGGCTCGAGTGCCTGATGCCCCCTCTCCGATGCCACCTCCAGCGCCTTCTGTATCGCTTCCTGTGCCTTTAAAGTAAATTTACCAAGATTCATAACCGGATTGTTATTCCAAATTTTATTTTACTGTTTCAGCAATTTTTTCCGCTTCATTTCCAGCTTCTGAGCTGCGAAATTCATACCACTTTGCATAAACAAGACAGTACACTGACGTTATGTCAGCTTAATCTGGCAAATGCGAACATTTTTTTTGAAACATGCCACTTTTACAGTAGTACCGGACATCCAATATGGCGCAATAAGAAAAGCTTCAGGAGGATGCTAGCTTTTCCCCACGTTTTTCCGCCAACTCCCTGAAAAGTTTTTTTTCTGAATCCGAAAGTCGTTTCGGAAATTGAACCTGCAATGTCACATAAAGATCTCCACGTTCCTTCCCGGATTGAAATACCGGCATACCGTGTTGACTCACCCGCATTACTTTTCCGGGCTGTGTCTCTGGAGGAACTTTGATTTTGACGCTGCCAGTCATCGTGGGCACATTTACAACTCCTCCCAACAGTGCCTGATACAATCCGACTTTCACTGTAGTATGCAGATCGTCCTCTTCACGTGTAAAAACATCATGAGGCTTGATGTTAATCCTGATAAAAAGATCACCGGCTTCACCTCCGTTTTGACCGGGTTCTCCCCGACCTTTCAATTTTAACCGGCGGCCATTCCGAATTCCTTTCGGAATCTTGATCTTTATTTGATCTTTATTCACCCGGATCGATTTCTCTGTTCCATGATAGGCTTCTTCCAAAGTTATGTCGAGCTCTGCATTAAAATCATTGCCACGTCTGGATATCGAATTTGCACCGCTTTGATAAGATCTTTCCCGGAATCCAGTATCGGCTCCTCCAGGTTCATACTGTCGCCGGTGAAATCCTCGATTGACACTTCCACTAAAAAACTGGTCAAAAAAATCAGAAAAATCATTTGAAGAAAAAAAATCTTCTGCCGTTCGAGTGTTTGCATGTCTCCGGCCACGTGTGCCCTGGTTTTGGGCCCATTGCTGCCAATTATAATCTTGCTGGGTACCACCGGCCTGTTTATATTTTTTCCAGTCTGCCCCGAGTTGATCGTAAAGCTTCCGATTTTCCTCGTTACCTAAAACTTCATACGCCTCGCTGATCTCCTTGAATTTCTTTGCTGCTGTCTTGTCATCCGGATTGACATCAGGATGATATTTCCGTGCCAGGCTTCGATAAGCCTTTTTTATTTCATCCCTAGAAGCCCCTTTCTTGACTCCAAGAATACTATAATAATCTTTGTAGTTCATAGGTCAATATCGTGATATTAACCGACATTGTGCCACATTTAATTACTCTATGATCGTTACAACCTTTTAATTACCGGTTTTTTTACCAGGGTGCGATCCCTTTCCCGATGATTCCCTTTACGTGGTGTCATCACGTTACAGGTCGAATCAAACTCAGACATTCACTTCTATTTCCCGGATTATTTATGAAGCCTGAAGCCGAAATGCCAAAAAGAACCGGTTATTGCCTCGTTGAACCTGAAGCACTACATCTTCACCTGGTTCCAAGCCGGCAACAAGTTCATTAAAATCCGATACAGAAGTCACCTGTGAACGGTTCATGGCGATGATGACATCACCCGGACGTAACCCATTACTGGCGGCAGCACTGTTGCGATCAACTTCTTCCACAACTACCCCTTCGGTGTCAGGCCGAATACGAAGTCGTTCAGCCAACTCACGGGTAAGCTCCGTCACTGCGAACCCGATTATATCACGTATGTTTTGTTGATCAGCTTCTGCCAGTTCTTCCCCTGGAAATTCATCGAGAATCACGCTGACTTCCATTTCCTCACCATCCCGGATAATAGTAAGCGTAATCTCGGTTCCCGGTGCACTTTCTGCTACACTTCGCCGGAATTCCGTACTTGATTCAATCGACCGTCCGTTCAGGCGAATAATTACATCTTGTGTACGCAAGTCTGCCCGTTCTGCCGGAGAGTCTTCTACGATATCGATGATAATAACTCCACGGTTATCCGGAAGTTCCAAGGCACGGGCAAGGCTCTCATTCACCGGCTGAAAGTTAATACCTATAAATCCTCGAACCACCCGGCCCGTTTCAATAATCGATTCCATCACGGTCCGGGCCATATTACTTGGAATGGCAAAACCGATTCCCTGAAATCCACCCGATTGTGACAAAATAGCCGTATTAATACCGACCAGTTCTCCCCGCATATTTATGAGCGGCCCTCCGGAATTACCCCGATTGATCGCTGCATCCGTCTGGATAAAATTTTCAAAACCCTGTCTTCCCAGAATATTGAGGTTTTCCCTGCCTTTGGCGCTCACAATCCCTTGTGTTACCGTATGGGCCAGCGCCTCGCCAAGCGGGCTTCCGATCGCCATTACCATTTCCCCCACCTGAAGCTCCTCACTGTCACCAAATCTTATATAGGGAAGATTTTCTGCATCCACTTTCAATACCGCTACATCGGTGCTGGGATCCGACCCTACCACAGTTGCCGCTATCACTTCTTGATTAATCAGTGTTACGGTAATGGTATCGGCACGCTCAATCACATGATGATTCGTAAGTATATATCCGTCCTCTGAAACAATTACACCCGAGCCAAGGCCTTCTTGCTGATATTCACGCTCCTGGCCTTCCCTGTCTCTGAAAAACGGGTGATCGCGAAAAAAAGGATCGTCCTGGAAAGGGCTAAAAAAGTCCAATATGGATCCTGAACGTTGACGAACGGTCCGCGCTGTAGAAACCATAACAACCGTTGGTTTGGATACATCCGCAAGGTTGACGAGCGCGCTGTTGAAACGAGTGAGGATATCTATCGATTCCTCCGTCAGCTCCGAAACAGGCTGGTTGCCTTGTCGGTTAAAATCATATGAAGAGTCACTTCTTGATTCCAACCCCAAAGGAAAACGAATGAGCAAAAGAATCAGGACAATAGTAAATGCCGTGGCAAATTTTGAATAATGATTTTTCATGCTATGTCTCTCCATAATTCAACTTGTAAAATTTAGATTAGACAACGTTTCTGTTGCTGCTACGGTGTATAAAACTCACATCCGTAACCGTTTATTGTCAGGTAATGTTTATGTGTAATTTCTTTAACTTCCATAAATTCAACATATTTTTTTTGATTCTTTCACATATCCATTTTTCCCTCATTATACCGTCTTCGCCATGCCTTTGCTTAATCCCGTGCTGGGCCAGTTAATAGATCAATTAACAGAAGAAGCCCCTTTGATTCCTGAATCTCGCCGGAAAATTCTCGACACCTTTGCTGCGCAAATCCGAAATGAGCAAAAATTGCGCAACCCGATACGCCTGAACTTCATCTGTACCCACAACTCCCGCCGTAGCCAGATAGCCCAGATATGGGCTCATACAGCGGCAGCTGCCTTTCAAGTTCCGCGAATTGAAACCGCCTCCGGCGGTACCGAAGCGACAACCTTTCATCCTAATGCCATTCAGGCTCTTCGAACCCTCGGTTTTCATATTGAGTCTGATACCGCTGATCTTCAAAATGAGAATCCGCTTTATACCGTTTCCATCGGATCCGGCTTGCCCACACTAACATGCTATTCCAAACGGTTTGAGGACTGCTTTCCGCCGGACAATCCCTTTATCGCTGTGATGACTTGTTCCGATGCCGATCATAACTGCCCCTTTGTTCCCGGTGCCAAATCACGCATACCGCTAACCTTTGAAGATCCCAAGCGATTCGACGGTACCGCAGAGGAACAGAAAGAATACCTGAAAACAGTTTTGAAGATCGGCAGAGAGCTCGTCCGGGTCTTTCGGCATATCTAAATATCTGATTCTTCAATAATAAAAAATCCGGCGGAGATGATATTGAGTCGTCTCCGCCGGTTCGTATGCCAGTTGTGTCACTGGTCAACATGCATTATTTCACTTTGATCTGCTTGTTAACCTGTTTCTCTCTCTTCTCTATGTCCAGCTTCAATACGCCATCTTCAAACCGGGCATCGATTTTGTCCTGATTAATATTGTTCGGGAGCGAAATGGTGCGTTCAAAATTACCATATCGTGTCTCCATCAGATGGTATTTTGTGTTTTTGTTTTCATTTTGCTCCTTCCGCTCACCTGAAACAGTCAGACGACGATCCTGAAGATCAATATTAATATCTTCTTTTCGAATACCGGGTAATGCCATATGTACATGATAGTGGCTTTCATCTTCGGTCAAATCAATGCTCGGTATAAACAAGCGTCCACTGTCACTTGCCACCACATCATTGAAAAATTCATCGAGAAGATTTGAAAAGCTTCGTGGCATTGCTGCATAATCCAAATCACGAACCGGGTTATATTTGGTGAGTGTCATAACTACCTCCTTTTTTGGTTTGTCATTATTAGTTTCACATAACCTTGTAACAAACCGCGTACCATTTTATAATGATCCGGTATAATCTGACATTTATAGTACCAATGGTAACAGATTTGCAGAAGTAAAGCTGTAAAATGTCAGAGACACAACTTAAAAAAGGCCCAAAGTGTGACAAAAAAGAAGGGGAGATGTGACAAAATTACAGACTGGCTCAGCGGTCCTGCCAGGTTGCTTTCCACTCTTTAGTGATAAGAAATGCCATCTCAAGACTCTGTTGATAATTTAATCGTGGATCACAAAACGTTTTATAGTTACGTTTGAGCCCCTCTGCTCCGAGGCCGTTGGCCCCACCCACGCATTCCGTCACATTGTCGCCGGTAAGCTCCAGATGAACACCTCCCAGAAACGTACCTTCTTTTCGGTGTATCTCGAAGGTCTGCTTGATTTCCGACAAAATATCATTAAAACTTCTCGTTTTTATTTTCTCGTCAGTGGAATACGTGTTGCCATGCATCGGATCACAACTCCAAATAACGCTCAGTCCGGCCTTGTCAACCGCTTTTATGAGTCCCGGCAACATGCTTCCAACCTTATCTTTGCCCATTCGGGTTATCAGTGTGACTTTACCCTCTGTATTATCGGGATTAAGCTTTTCAATGAGCCGGACAATATCGTCATTATCAAAAGGTGGCCCCACTTTAATACCGACGGGATTTCGAATACCTCGAAAATATTCGACATGCGCTCCGTCAAGGTCACGGGTTCGATTCCCGAGCCATGGCATATGAGTACTCAGGTTGTACCATCCCTTGTTATGCGGAACCTGTTTGGTCTGGGCAGAATCGTAGTAGAGATTGAGAGCCTCATGAGACGTGTGAATGCGGACCTGCCGCATGGTATCAAGCTGATAATTGGTAATGGTCTCCACAAACCGAACGGCCGAAGTGATGGAATTGACCATCGATTCATACTCTTTGTAGTATTTATTCCTGCGCATGAAGTCCAGTTCCCAATACTCAGGGTGATGCATATCAGCAATTCCTTTACCCTCTGTGAGAGAACGGATAAAATTGAGTGTCAGCGCTGAAAGCTTATAACCTTCCAACAACCGTTTTGGATTTGAGATACGGGCTTCTTCTACTTTTTCAATCTTATTGAAAAGATCTCCGCGATAAATCGGGATCTCTTGCCCGGCTACTTTTTCGACCGGGTTGGAACGGGGTTTGGCGTACTGTCCGGCAATTCTGCCGACCCGGATCACCGGAATGTTCATTTCATGGATCAGGATAAAGCTCATCTGTAGCAGGACCTTAAGAAGCTTAACCGTTTGAGGGGCATTACAATTGTCAAATACTTCGGCACAATCCCCACCCTGAAGCAGAAATGCTTTTCCACGGGCTGCCTCAGCGAGCTGGTCCCGGAGATCTTCAATTTCCCAGGAATTGACAAGCGGAGGATAGTTGCTTAACTCTTTGTAAACCTGATCAAGTCTCTTTTGATCACTGTATTCAGGAATCTGTTTAATCGGAAAGGATTTCCAGGAAACCGGACTCCATATTTCGCTTTTTGTTTGTTCCACGGTGAATAAAAATCTTTGAATTTTCAAAGTATAAATATAACAGTGATGCGGGAAAAAAGCTATGATTCTGTACGAGATAAATCATAACACTATATGCAGCAACTCACTTATAGTTCACCCCCTATTGTCTCCATAAGAATAAAAAAACCCCGAACCATTCCTTTTGAATTTGAATTAACAAGGAACAGACCGGGGGCCTTAACAGATCTTTCTATTTAAAACGGCTGCCAGTACAGTACAGACAACCTATTTCTTGTTCTTTTTGTCTTTGTCATCTTTATCCTCGTCATCGACAACTTCGAACTCAGCATCTACGGTATTTCCATCATCATCTTTACCAGAGCCAGATTCATTAGATGCCTGTTTTCCGGCATCTGTACCGGTGTTTTGTTGCTGAGCCTGCTGTTCAGCCTGATAGATCTCGCTGGAAGCATCATTCCATGCTTTATTAAGAGCTTCCATTGCTTCATCCAGCTCATCAGCCTTTTGTTCCTTGTGCAATGTTTCCACTTTTTCAAGCGCCTCCTGAATTTTAGTCTTGTTCTCTTCGGAGAGTTTGTCACCATACTCATCCAGTTGTTTCTTCGTGGAAAAAATCAGACTGTCGGCCTTGTTAAGTGTTTCAATTTGCTCGCGAAGCTTTTTATCCTCTTCAGCATGCTCTTCAGCATTTTGCTTCATTTTATTGATCTCAGACTCGGACAAACCAGAGCTGGCTTCAATACGAATGCTTTGTTCTTTTCCGGTTCCTTTGTCTTTGGCACTAACACTGAGCACGCCGTTGGCATCAATATCGAATGTAACTTCGATTTGTGGTATGCCTCGCGGTGAGGGTGGAATACCGTCCAGATGGAAACGGCCGAGTGTGCGGTTGTCCTGGGCTTTGGCACGCTCACCCTGCAAAACATGAATCTCTACGCTGGACTGATTGTCCGCTGCCGTAGAAAAGGTCTCAGTTTTACTCGTAGGAATGGTGGCATTGGCTTCAATAAGGCGCGTCATTACACCACCAAGCGTTTCAATACCGAGCGTAAGGGGAGTTACATCCAGCAATACGACATCCTTGACATCACCTGAAAAAACACCCCCCTGGATGCCGGCTCCGACAGCCACTACTTCGTCCGGGTTCACTCCTTTGCTCGGTTCTTTTCCGAAGAAGTCCTTGACAACTTCCTGGATTTTTGGAATTCGCGTGGAACCCCCTACTAAAATCACCTGATCTATATTTGTCTTCTTAATTTTGGCTCCTTTGAGTGCTTTTTCACATGGAGTCAAGGTACGCTTGACCAGATCTTCTACCAGTTGTTCAAACTTGGAACGTGTAATGTCAACACTCAAATGTTTCGGGCCGGAACTATCCGCTGTGATAAATGGCAAGTTCACATTTGTTTTCTGTGAACTGGAAAGCTCTACTTTGGCTTTTTCGGCCGCATCCCGCAATCGCTGCAGCGCCATGGCATCCTTGCTGAGATCAATGCCGTCACTTTTCTTGAATTCGGCAACAATAAAATCAATAATACGGGCATCGAAATCATCTCCACCCAGATGTGTATCGCCGTCGGTTGATTTCACTTCAAAGATTCCGTCTCCCAATTCAAGGATCGAGATATCAAAAGTCCCACCTCCGAGATCATAAACGGCGATGGTCATACTTTTATCTTTTTTATCCAATCCGTACGCAAGTGACGCCGCTGTAGGCTCGTTAATAATCCGTTTGACCTCCAAACCGGCAATCTTTCCGGCTTCCTGTGTAGCTTTACGCTGAGCATCATTAAAGTAGGCAGGCACAGTAATGACCGCTTCAGTAACCTTCTCACCGAGATACTCTTCGGCAGTCTGTTTCATTTTTTGCAGAACCATGGCCGAGATCTCCTGGGGTGCATAGGTACGATCGCCGATATCCACACGAGCCGTGCCATCATCCGCCTTGACAATCTTGTAAGACACATTTTTTTGCTCCTCTGTCACTTCATTATAAAATCGGCCCATGAAGCGTTTGATGGATGAAATTGTGCGATCGGGATTGGTGATGGCTTGACGTTTGGCAGGTGCTCCTACCAATCGCTCCCCATCTTTGGAGAAAGCGACCACTGAAGGAGTGGTCCGGCCACCTTCTGAATTCTGAATTACTACAGGCTCATTGCCTTCCATTACGGCAACGCAAGAGTTGGTCGTTCCCAGGTCAATTCCAATAATCTTTCCCATAATCAATCTATTCTTCGTTTTCTTAGTTAAAAATTCGTATAAACAAACTCATTTATGAACAAGTACATTTACTTTTTGTTGCATGTAGCAAGCAATAACAATGCCAGCAGCAAATACCTGACAATATTCTGCCGAATTGTCAGGCAGCAAATCCTTCATTGATGCAAACTGTCCAAATGAGACCAAAATTCCGGATATGAAACAGCGGCCGCTTCGGCATGATTGATTTCTGACAGTCCGTCAGCTCTCAAGGACAATATGGCAGCGGACATAGCGATGCGGTGATCGTGCCTGCTGTCATATACGGCAGATTGAATTACGCGATCCGTCTTGCCATATATGGTCAGACTGTCATTCTCTACTTCTACATGGATACCGGCACGTATCAGAATTTCCTGAATAGCAGCAAGCCGGTCACTCTCTTTAAATCTTAATTCATGTGCACCTGTAATGCGGGAAATTCCATTAGCAAAGGCCATTGCCACACTCAATACAGGCAATTCATCAATGGCATTTGGTATTTCATCAGAATGAATTTCAACCGGTTTCAAAGGAGCGGATCGAACACGCAAATCCGCTGTTGGTTCCATCCCCGACATCTTTCTATTGCTGATTTCAATATCAGCACCCATTCGCTGGAGAATATGTAATGCGGCGCATCGGGTTGGATTGATCCCTACAGCAGGCAGGAATATCTCTGAATCTCTTCCAATGGATCCGGCGACCAGCCAAAATGCCGCTGCAGAAAAATCTCCCGGAATGGTAATGGATTGTACAGGGATAGAAAGGCCGCGATAGCTGGATATAATAGTAACTCCCTCTTGACGGGTTACAGGTAACCGAAGCATCCCTTCAGTGTGATTGCGGGTTGCAACCGTTTCAATCACTTTGGTTGGTTCTTCACCGAACAGTCCACCAAGTAATACACAGGACTTAAGTTGTGCACTGGCAACCGGCAGCCGGAATGTAATCGGTTTAAGAAATCCCGTGCGACTCAGGTGCAGAGGTGGAATGCCACCTTTTTCCGAGTGAACAGTTGCTCCCATTTGTGTCAAAGGATCAATAATCCGTTTCATAGGCCGGGCTTTAAGTGAATCATCGCCAGTCAAAACCGCTTCAACACCTGCCCCGGCAAGTATTCCGGAAAGCATTCGCATCACTGTACCTGAATTCCCGCAATCGATAACACCGGGAGTATTAATTATTCCGTCCCGGCCGGTACCCTGGATTGTAACCGTATCCGCACTTTCCGTAACCATTGCTCCCAGTTGCTCCACACACCGCAGAGCGGTTTGCGGATCCTCGGCTTTCGGATAATTTGATATAATAGATGTCTGAGAAGAAAGCAGTGAAAAGAGGGCCGCCCGTTGTGCAATAGACTTATCCGGTGGTAGTGTAATAGTTCCTCCAAGAGAGCCCGCAGGATGAATGGTTTGTTTCATACTTCTATAATTTTTCATCTGCCTGCCTGGCAATCTCTGAATCCGGGAACCTCTCTATAATGTCCCGCCATGTTTGATTAGCCCGGCCGCTTTGCCCCATGGACTGATAAGATTCTGCGGTTCCCATCATCGCTTTACCCACCCAATAATCATACGCGTCAAACAAAACATTGACTTTGGAATATGCATCTATGGCAGCTTCAAAATTGTTACGAGTCTGTTCCACTTTGCCAAGATAGTATTGTGCTTCAGCACCTCTTTCAAAGGTGTTGGATTCGGCAACCTGGCGAAAATAGCGTTCCGCATCTAAATACAATCCTCGTTCCAGGGCTATTTTTCCTTTGCCAATGAGAGAGGGGGCATAATTTTGCCGGCGCATCAATGCATCATCATAAACCGATTCAGCCAGGTCGAGCTGGCTATTGGCAAGATAGGCATCTCCCAAACTTGTAAGAGCCTCCAACTGGAGCCGTCCTTCACGTACCACTAACGTTTCCAGGGAAGCGATCGCTTCCGAATACCGGCCCCGTTCATACTCAATCCGTCCAATATTGAGTAAAGCTGGATCCATACGGTCCGATTCGGGAAAACGATTTACTATTTCCTGAAACGCTTCCACCGCTTCGGGAAATTGCTGCAGTTGTTCATAAGCTTCAGCGATATTGTAATATGCTTCCGGCAACATCGACTCATCCGTTGTAACACGAATGTAATGCCGGAACGAGGTGATGGCCTCCTCATAATCACCGGCTTCTGCCAGATTTTCTGCCTGTTTGAAACGAAGCCGATCGGCCGTACCGGTTTGAGGATGCTGATTCAGAAAACTTTCCAGAATATCCAGACTGGTATCTTCCATATCACCAGCAACCTGTGCATATTGAATGCCATTAACAGCATCCACAAGATAGTCACTCCTCGGATACACATCCAAAATGGTACGATAGGCTTCGATTGCCTTTTCGTAATTTCCGGCATTGTAATATGCATCCCCTATTTGATACTGGGCTCTCGCTGCCCAGCTGCTTCCCGGAAATCGATTGATAAGCATATGAAATTCCTCAATGGCCTGATCGTAATTACCGGTCTGAAAATATATGTAACCGATATTATATTGCGCCTGAACACGAAGCCGGCTATCGGGAAAATTCCGGATCAATCGTCTGAAGTTCTGAACGGCTTCGAACGATCGCTCATTCCGAAAATAACTGTTTCCAATTTGAAAAATGGCATAGTCAGCACCGGAATCATTATCTGTAACCTCTTCATATCTCAAAATGGCATCATCAAAACGGCCCATTGCATAGAATGAGTCACCCAGACGCAAGCGGGTATCCACATCATACGGATACAATGCTATGGGAGGCGGTTCGTGTTCCCGATCGAAAATTTCAAAATACCGGACAGCCTCTTCATACACCCTCATATTGAAATAAGCCCACCCAAGAGAATAGATGGCGGCTCCGGTTAAACGGTGTTCAGGATATCCTTCAACAAAGCGTTCAAACCGTTGTATAGAGTTCCTCCATTCCCCAAGGTTGTAGTAGCTGTCTGCACTCCAAAAAAGAGCCTCGGCGGCCAGCTCTCCAGAGGGCTGATTTCGATAAACCGTTTCAAAATCCCGTACTGCTTCGCGGTAAGCATGATTTTCATACATCACCCACGCTCGCTGAAACCGGATTTGGCGAATCATATCGGGATCCACATCTGTTATCTCTCCTGCCATATCAAACGCCTGGACAGCTCGTGAAAATTCATTATTGGCAAAATACGCTTCGCCTAACAGGGAGTAGGTTCTGCCAGGGTTCTCCAGTATATGCTCACCCCGAACCAGGCGCTGTAATACTTCAATTGCCACACTAAACCGACCCAATTCAAAAGCGGTCAATGCCCACTCATAATAAGCTGTTTCTACCCAGAAACCTTCTGAGTAACGGTCGCCAAATGTTTTAAAAACATTCAGAGCAAGGTCGTATCGACCACTGAGCTTATAATTAATGGCTTGATAATAGAGTCCTTTCCTTGATAATTCGTCGTTTCCCTGGGCGGCCTTTTCAAACGCATCAGCGGCCCAGTGATAGACTTGCTGTTTGTGATAGACCCATCCGAGTCCGTAATGAGCCGCACGAGCTTGCATTTCATCTTCACTCAAACTTATATAACGTCGATATTCCCCTGCGGCCTCTTCAAACTGTTCCAGGTAATTGTAACTTTCAGCTATGAGCAGCACCGCTTTCAGGCGGGCATCTTCTTCCAAATAAGAAAGTTCATTCCTGAGAACTTGAATAGCGTCTTCATAACGCTCCTGCCGATAGTACATTTCTCCAAGCACGGTTCCTATTTGCCGGGTAACCTCATGATTAGGATATCGGCTCCTTAATGTCTCGAAAACTTCTGATGACTCATCAAATGCCTCCATTTCGAGGTATAGCCTGCCAAGGGCATAAAGTGCTTTCGGAGCCCATTCCAGATTAGGATACATATCCGACAGCTTTAGGTAAAGTGCCGAAGCACTGTCCGGGTTTTCCATTTGATAAGCTGATTCTGCCATCCAGAACAGATACTGTGCCCGTTTTTCGTCAACAGTTTCCGTTTCATATGCCTGATTGTATCGGGCCAGTGCCTTTTCGAATAATCCGGAACGGTAATTTCGGCCGGCCATGTCTTCGAGCATTTCTGTAGTATGATTTCCGGCTGGGTAACGCAATAAAAAACGTTCGGCATAAATCTCATAGTTAAGTGAGTCGAGAGCGATTTCCGAAAGTGTCATATGATATAACGCCGTTTCCTGAAAAACGCGGCCCGGATCGGTATCAAGAAAATTTTGAAAATACTTAATCGATTGCCGATATAATCCCTCTTCATAGAGCCTCATGGCGGTCTCGAATTCATGGTATTCGGCCGGGGGAACAAACTGAGCATAGACTGTTTTCAGTGCGCCTCCCGTGCTTGCAAGTGCAAATAGTATTAAAATAATCCGGAATAGCCCTTTCATCCTGTCTGTAAATTGAATTACTGGAAAGGTGGAATATAACAATTGAGACAGAATAGTTCTGCTGATGAATAACGTAACCGGGAAATATTTATGCGTAAACCAATCAGATATTCAGATAGTGCATAAATTCGTCAGCCCGTGCTTCGTATTTGCGATCATCTTCATTATCTGTACTTTGAGCATCCACAATATATCCATGTCGTTTCAAGGAATTGACAATACGACTTGGATCAGACAGATTGAGTTTGATCGAAACTATATAGAATGGGTTATTTTCCCGGGGAGATTCCACACTGATGCCCAGGATGAGACCTCCTTCCGTTTCAATAATCCGCACAAGCTGAGACAGGGTGAAATCGTTTTCCTTAAAATGTATGGTAACCAGGGATCCGTATTCCGTAAAATTCATTACCTCGATGATACAATCAAACAAATGTTTTCGTTCAACAACACCAAGGAAAAATTTCTCTTTATCAAGCACCGGAAGAAGTGAAAGATTGTGTTTATACATCAATCGTACCGTTTCGAAAATATTCTGTTCCGGTTCGGTAACAATCGCATTTTTGTCACGGATTGTAAGCACACTGTCAACGGTGGCATAGTGTTTTTGGGCTGATTCGCGTGTAACCATACCGATAAGGCGATTGGTCGTCTGATCTACAACCGGGAGGATTTCCTGATCTGTTTCGGACATGGCATTCATTGCCTCCCTGGCCGTATCAATTGCCCTTAAAGGCTTTATATGTCTATTGATAGCTTCACGAACCAACATGGTTATTCTCCGTTTACTTCCTCAAGCACCTGTTCCGGTGCATTGTTTTTTTTCAATATCTCATTCAGTCTTCCAAAATGTTTTTCATGAATTTTGAATGTAAGCCGAATCGACTCCTCATCGTATTTTTCATGCTCGACTTCCGCCACATCGTGCAAAAATGATACCACATGATAATTTCGTATAGGTATGACAATTTTTCGATATAAATAGTTTCTTTCAACCCATTTCTTTATTTCGGCAGAAATATTTTCCAGTCCTATACCGCGGATTGCAGAAACCAGAACCGAGTCCGGGTGATCCCGTTTGATATCCGTTAGAATTTGAGGAGATGTCACCAGGTCAATTTTATTGAATACCCGAATAACCGGTTTATTATCGGCCTTTAACTCCTTCAAAGTTTCGTTAACCGTATGAATATAATCTTCTTTGACCGGAGACGAAACGTCAATCACATGCAGCAACAGATCTGCTTCACGAATTTCATCAAGTGTCGATTTGAAGCTTTCTATAAGATTATGTGGTAGTTTACGTATAAATCCAACCGTATCAGAGAGAAGCACCTCTTCCCGATCGATTTCAAAACGGCGTACTGTAGAGTCCAGGGTGGCAAATAGTCGATTTTCAGCAAAGACGGAAGTTTCTGTAATGGCATTCATCAAAGATGACTTTCCGGCATTGGTATACCCTACAAGAGCTACACGGATCGAACCTTCCCGACCGTGGCGCTGGATTGTCCGCTGTAAATCCAGTTTTTTTAATTTTTCTTTCAGTACAGCGATCCTTTTACCAATAAGTCTGCGATCGGTTTCGATCTGTGTTTCACCCGGACCTTTGGTGCCGATCCCCCCCTTTTGTCGTGATAGGTGAGTCCAGTACCGGGTCAATCGTGGAAGCATGTATTGCAACTGGGCCAGCTCAACCTGGGTTTTTGAGGCGGACGTTTTTGCCCGTGAAGCAAAAATATCAAGAATCAGGCCACTTCGATCCAGTACTTTGGATTCTGCAACTTTCTCGATGTTCCTTGCCTGGGTTGGCGACAGATCATCATCAAAAATCACCAGATCCGCTTTACTGGAATTGATTTTGTGCCGAACTTCGCTCAGTTTACCCTTGCCTATGTATGTACTAACATCGGGACGGCTTTTGTGTTGCAGTACTTTATCCACAGTAATTCCACCGGCTGTATCCGTCAGCAACTCAAGTTCCGCTATATGCTCTTCCGCTTGCTTCTTATCCACATGGTTGCCATAGATACCTACAAGTATAACACGCTCCTTCGCTCCGCTATTCGTTGTGAGCTCGTTATTCAAATATAACCTTCCTTTTGGCGTGGATAACTCTCATTTCAGTTGCTTAATACCTGTGCTTTCAAGTTCATTCTGGCTAAACCTGCGTCCTAATTTTTTCTGCAGAATACGTCCAAATGGTAATTGTTTGCCCTCCGGAATCTCCAGTTCAAGTCTTATATTGCGCGAACTTTCACCGGGAAGATATTCGGGATAAAAAAAGATGTAAGTCTGGTGTTTACCATCATTACGAACTACATAATCCATAATTCGATTCCAGGCAATCGTCTGTGATGGATCATTAATATTTTTTACTATACCGTGATCGGTAATAAACCGCTTTGACATAAGGAAACTGGAGATAAACCAATTAAAGCCTATCCAGCTATAACAAAACATAGGAACGGTGTATTGATACAACTGCTGAACATAGAGAAAGGCCGTCATAAAAAGTGAGAATCCTAAAAAAATGGTAGAAAAAAGCGGATACCCTCCAAGTTTACCAGCTTTCCAGGTAATTTCGACGTTTCGCAGGCGCAAAGCATTGGAAACGGTAACAACCATGAGCATGGTTGTTGCCATAGTAAACAGTGATAATATTACCAGATGAATCGTAGCAATTTGAATCATACGCTAACCCCGCTTATCACCGGTATTTTCTGTTTTATATATTCCTGCAATAATAGATTCTGTGACAAGAAATACAAGTGCTAACCAAATAAACCAATTCCAAATCTCTTTTCCAAAACTTATTGATGCCATGGCAGATTTGATTTCTGTTTCACTGAATCCGGAGACATCCAGCGTACCGGCATGCGGAAGAATGCCCTCCAGAAAATTTTCAACTTCTGCCAGAGATAACGCACGAAAATCTGATTCCAATATATTCTGATTGACCCCAATCGTATTTTCTTCTCCATCCAGTTCGATAATCAACCATCCGGGAGTCCACTCCTTCGCTGCATAACGTATTCGTATCCCTTGTGCGGTTATCGCTGTTTCCGGGCGAATTTCCTCGCCGTTAAGAGTCATGGTTACGCGAGCTCCGTAGTTAGTGGCAATGAGCCGATCAAAAGAATTTCCCAATATGTGCTCTCTGACACCTCCATACTCCCAGGCTACTACATAAAGGATCATTCTGTACAATAATGGGGCATATATCGGTTTGATACTCAAATTTGACCAGCCTGGACTGAACCCCATGGTTCCAATCAGCACCATTCCATCTCCAAAGGGTTGTTCTATGAATAGCGGTTCATCCAGGTTCGAACTTAGCAATACAGAACCGGCAGGCGAATCAGGCCGATCGTAAAGCCAATAGTGATAAATGGACGGCATATCAATGCGAACTTCAGCTTCCTCATGAGATTCGAACAGGTCATCCGTCAATAAATGACCTGTATCCAGTGGCCGAAATGATGCAATCTCCTCAAAACGGCCATAATCACCTCGCATCCCGGTAAATGAACCGGCATTGAGTTGTTGCAAAAACCGGTTGTAATTCTCGGAAATACCCTGCTCAGAAGGGATAATAAAAAGCCCCCGTCCCTGCTGAACAAATTGCACCAACTCCGCCTGTAAATAATCCGGTATTCGTTGAATACTTTCCAGGATAATGGCATCAAAATTTTCAAATTCAAATTCCCGGATAGATGTCACATCGGCATATGCAGCCTCAATTTGAGTTCCGGTCTCGAAGACCGCTTCAAGTACAGGCCTCAAATAAGAGCGGCGCGAACGATCATCCCCTTCATCCCCAACCAGCAATACTTTCCGGCTCTTCGGAACCTCGATTGAAAAATAGCGGGTATGATCAAAGGAGTATGTTCCGCTTTCCAGTATTACTTTCCCGCGTATGCTGCCTGCCGATTCCGGAATCACTTCAAACAATAGACTTCTCTCCTCACCGGCAGCCAGGCTCATTTCATACTGACTAAGCCGTTCACCATCAATTTCCAGGCTCAGGTACGAATTATGAACCGGCTGGTCTCCGAAATTCTGCACAGTCACAGATACGCCTACAGGAATACCTTCCCCAAAAACCTGTCCGGCAAGATCCACTGACGCGACGGCAATATTTTGAAAAGAGTTGTCACCGACCTTCACAAAAGTGACCGGATAGTATTCCTCGTTCGGTGAATTTGCATTAAATTGTCCTTCGAGTTTATCAAGATGAGTTTTTCGGGCATCTGAAATCCAATATACTCTGCCGGAATTCCCCGGTTCTTCACGGAGCCGTTCCTGAATGAATGTCATTCTCTCTTTGGGGAAACCACCTTTGTTGACCGCCCCCAACTCTTCCAGAAACCGTATGGCCTCGGCTTTTCGCATCCATCTGCTGGTTTTCAATTCTCCATGAGTCGGTATAATTAAAAAACGGCTTTCTTCTGTCGATTGAATGATCACTTCCTCAGCGATCCGTAGTGCCTGATCCATGTAAGGTCCACTTTCATCAATCTGAACCATACTCGGTCCATTATCTATCAATAGGGCAACCATCTGACCTTGATGTGCAGCTTTAAATCTGCCTGCCATATCCGGCGGCAAAAAAGGCCTTGCCAGGGCAAAAACAAGCAGTGTAATCGCAAATACACGTAGTGCCAATAACAGATAGCTTTTCAAATTAAGCCGTCGGATCGTAGATTTTTGCAACTCCTGAAAAAATACAAGCGTTGAAAAAGCAACTTTACGGGACGTCTGAAAGTTGATAAGGTGTATTA
This sequence comes from Balneolales bacterium, assembly GCA_040905705.1. Taxonomy (GTDB): domain Bacteria; phylum Bacteroidota; class Rhodothermia; order Balneolales; family Natronogracilivirgulaceae; genus JBBDQZ01. The sequence goes on along the minus strand of JBBDQZ010000052.1, from coordinate 15,389 downwards.
TCAACGGAATCCCGGCAGCGATAATCGCAATAAAAAAGAATGAATTCAAAAAACTCATTCAAAACTGATATTTTGTAGTTTTGTTACCATTAAACTAGAACGTCTGTACCTGAGCGGGTATTACATAACAATACTCATGATAAGAAGATATCTCTACCCTATTTGCCTGATATTCACTGTTTATACCCTATTCTCCGGATGTTCTAAAGAACCTGAACCCATGCCATGGTGGGCAAGCATTCCAGTAGAAAGTCCGGTTGTGATGCTTCATCATGATTCCGATTTATCTATGGTTCTTGAACAGCGAAGAACGCTTTTGCTCGAGGACTTGTCAGATATCAGAATCTCCTCGATTTTAAACATGCTGGATGAATTGCCGTCCCCTTTTCCCGTAAAAGCCATTGCATTATTTCCTTCCGGTACTCATAACTTACAGCCTGTGTTCATCCTGGAAGATCCCGGCCCGGGTATTTTGACTATTGCACGTCCGTTTCGTAAAAATTATGCTGAAAACAACTATAAGTTCGAGGATCAAACGATTCATATACTGCACCTCGAAGACCAGAGTCTTTTTGCTACACAACTGCAAAACTGGATTGTTATAAGTAAAAGCAGCGTTGCCATTGAAAACAGCATACTTACTTTCACCGGGATCAACACCGGTATGCATATCGACCGGCAACAGCTGGCCGGTGGCGATTATCTTCTGAATACATCGGAATTGTACCATTGGATCAAACTGCTGAGTGCACCAAGATATTTACCCCGCTTTCAAAATTTATTTAGCGGGAGCAGTCCGGTGGTGCTCGATGTCTCGGATGAATCCTATGACGATCCGCTTCATGATATCAGGCTGACCGGATCGATGTCTCTTAATCCGGATTCCCTTTCCACATTCATGTCCCTTCTGGCTTCCGAACCGGCAACTTTTGACCTCGATCGATATATTCCGACCGATGCGGCTTTCTTTTCGATTTTCCACGACAGGCCGGAATTTGATCCTGAAACGAATATGGAACTTGTCAGTACACTTGACTCGATGCTGGTATCCGACAGTGAGCAATTGCGTGCAATCACCGCTGTGCTGGCTCCACCTACAGCATTTGTCGCCTTTGAAGCAAGCGGATTTCTATCGGTTGGGGAGCATATGTACCTGCGCCGGCTGGAAAATAGTGCTGAATTTTCCCGAATACTTGCCCAATTGGATCGTGAAGGATATATAGAAGTAAACAATAATGTCTACCACATCAACAGTAATGTGCTCGGGAGATTGCTTGGTGGCCCATTAAACCGGGTTAGCGATTTTTTTGTCATGAGATCCGCCAATGCCGCTGTGATAACATTTCGTCCGGGCCTGGCCCGGAGAATAGATCAGGACCAGCGACGACGTGCTGTGTATTATTATGATGATCAATATATGACATCCAGACAGCGTCATCCTGATTCCGTCAGCACCTGGGTATATTCCCGGAACCCGTCACTCATGAACTACCTCGAACCCAATCTGAATCCTGTCAATCATGCACGTATTCTGGCCAACCAGTTTGATACAGGAACTTTCAGCCTGTTGCGCAATGGCAATCAGCTGGAACTGCAAATGGATACGTACCTTAGTGAAGATCGAAATGAACCGGTACGCAACATGTGGGTTTACAACCTGGATGGTTCGCGTCTAACCGGAAAGCCTGTTATCGCCAGTTTGGGTAGTGGACTTCGCGATGCATTGATGATTGCCACCGAATCAAACCAGGTGATTGGAATTGCAGCGGACGGTACCGGTTTTATGGAAACTCATACCGGTAATGATACCCCTGTTGGAACCCCCATAGTATATGACTGGTATGGAAATAATCAACACGCCGTACTTGTTGCTGCCGGTAATAAAGTGTATGGATGGAATATTCGAGGCCTTCCCCTTCCCAATTTTCCTGTTACTTTGTCAGAACGTATTACCGCACCACTTGCTGTCGGGGATGTAACCAGAAACGGTTCTCCTGAAATGATCGTGGCAACAGCCGATCGCAAAATCCATGTATTGGATCAGCGGGGACAAAATGTTGAGGGATGGCCACAGGATGTCAATGTTCAGATACAACACAAACCGATAATCAGGGAATTTGATGGCGAATTCTCCCTCTGGATCACTGCAGGAAACGGATTGTTTGCTTTTACCCAAAGCGGTGACCGCAGAAAAAACTACCCGGTATTTATTGAATCCGATTTAGGTCCGATCTCGTTTCATGGCAATCATATATTGGCGGGTGCGTCTGATGGATACCTTTACGCGATAGGCAGAGAACCATTTTTTTCGGATTCCTTTATAACAGATCTTGATGATCCCGCAAATACTTCACAGGCAGATGACAGACCGGTAGTGCGGCGGGTCTATGTTGGAAACTCCGCTATCAACAATGCTCCTATCGTAAAAAATTTAACCATAGATCATGAGAATAACGAACCCATTCAGGAACAAATGATCGGAATTCAAAATCTCAATGGTAACCTTTTTCTTTTTAACGAAATGGGACAATTACGAATGAGTCGCAATATGGGAGAATCCTCAGCCAATTATGACAATATGCTCATTATCGACCTGAATGGTGACGGGAAGGAAGATATGTTGGGTGTGGCAGCCTCCGGAAGAGTCTCTGCCTGGCAAGTGGAGTCCGGTGAACCAATTGAAAATATTCCAACAGCTTCCCTAAGATTTCCAATCGTCGTAGACATTGACGCCAACAGGGATCAGGAGCTGATAGGCCAGACACGAAACGGCCTTCAATGCTGGTCTTACCGAAGACCATAGAAAACAATCATAGTAACAGATCTGAAAGCGCATCGCCTATTTTGGGATACTCGAATGAAAATCCAGTTTCTTGTAATTTGTCAGGGCATATTCTGTGACTTCCAGTCATCATTCCTGCCGCTTCTCCCAGCACTATTTTGAGAACAAATTCCGGAATTTTGAATAAAGATGGACGTGACAATACACGCCCCAAAGCAACCGCAAAGTCATCCATGGTGACGGGGTTGGGAGCCACTGCATTAAAGGGGCCCGTTATATGATCGTTCTCCATTGCAAACAATACAGTACGGCAAAGATCCCGGATATGTATCCAGGGGAAAAACTGACTTCCCGGACCGATGGAACCGCCCAAAAAAGCTTTAAAAACCGGTATCATGACTGGCAATGCGCCTCCCTCCCTGCCCAGTATAATACCAAATCGTGGTATGACCACCCTCACTCCCTGACTTTCCGCTTCCATCGCAGCAAATTCCCATTCGCGACAGAGATCCGCAAGAAATCCCTTTCCCGCCTTATTTTTTTCCGTGACCAATGCCTTTCCGGTATCTCCGTAATAGTCCACCCCTGATACCGAAATCATCAAATCGGGTTTCCGTTCAAGATGTTTAATACTATTAACAACAGATTGTGTAGTCCTGATCCGGCTATCATAGAGCCTTTTCCTGACGCGCGGGGTCCAACGTTTCCCAAGCAAACTTTCGCCGGCCAAATTGATAATCACCCGGCAACCCATTATAAATTCACTCATATCATCCTGTAGCGGCACATATTGAACCCCCGTTCCATTCCCTTCGCTGGAAAATCCGGTTTGCGGATGTCTGACAATATTGTCTTTTTGTGATATATACCGGTGCGGATACCGGGTTGCTATAATCAGTGAGTTGCCCGTTTCTTTCAAATGACTTCCCAGCCTTCCACCGATGAATCCGGTTCCTCCTGTCATGAAAATTTTCATTATATCTTACCTCAGCTGGCTATCTGCCAATTAGTCCGGTTATTCCGTTGACACCATCACAACAACTTGTTTTCAGAACGCTGAAAACAATTGTAGAATCTGGAAATAGACGGCCGCTGCCGGCGCAGCAAAAAGCATAGCATCAAAACGGTCGAACAGGCCTCCATGGCCCGGCATAAGGCCGGATGAGTCTTTGATTCCCGCAACTCGTTTCAATTTGCTTTCTGCAAGATCCCCGACTGGTCCAAACAGGCCGATCAGTACGGCAAAAGGTATGGCAATCTTCCAGTCGAAATGCAAATCCGGGAGAAAAGTCATACTTAAATAGAGCGCAAAAAAACTACCACCAAATCCAGAAAAGAACCCTTCTACAGTTTTATTAGGACTGATGGATGGAGCCAGCGGATGTTTCCCAAGAGTTCTCCCCCCAATAAAAGCAAAAATATCATTTGCCCATACCATGAAAAGAAAAGTAGCCGTAATGGCGAACCCGGTTTCAGTCGTGCCGATACTGCGAAGTACCAACAGGCCGGAAAGTAAAATCGGGATCAATAATGCCACCATTAAAGTCACCATTAAACGCCGCCATCCATAACCGCTTGTGCTGAATGTTTCAATGATCAAGGTAATTAATAATAATGTCAAAAAAAGAATCCAGGCAACATCGGGAAGTACGGAAATCAATAAAACAGGGATTCCGAGAATCAACACCATCGGCATTTGCACCTCCACCCCTTTGTTTGCAATCATCCGGACAATTTCCAGCTGAATCACAACGGACACGGTCAAAAGTGTTACAATAAATACCCATCCCCCCAACCATGTCAAATACAAAAAAACTGGTGCGGCGATCAATGCCGAGGTCACTCGTTTTACAATTTCAATCACTTTTCAGCTCCTTGATCAAATCGATACAGGAAGATGTGGTGGTCAGGACCCATCCACATGGTCGATTGAATTGTCATCGGTTGATACGTCTGTTCCTTTAAATTTAATTTTACCCTCTTTCCACTGTTTAAGTGATTTTTTTGCTTCCTCCGCCTTATCGTGGGGAACATAAATGAATAGTGCCGATAAATCGCCGAAATTCACCGAATACGCAGAATCTTTTTTTGATAACAATTCGCATTCCATACCGAGATTTCGAATGAATGCCTCAACAAGCCGTGCCTCGGTTTCATTACTGGTTTCGTAGATACAAATCCAGTTATCGATATTATCAGGTCTAACTTTTTTATTAAACATAATCTATTCCCGCCTGGTGATTTGATGAATCTGTCTAAGAAACATAACAGATGCTCCTGTACTGATCAACACCAACCAGACAGGCGGAAGTTCGGACGCCGTAATTTGTTCAAGCATATAGTCGGGGTATCTGGTCGCCAGTAATACGCTTCCCCCATTGTTGACAAAATGTCCGATCATTGCCGGATAAATACTGTTGGATTTCCAGACGATCCATGCCAGGAGGACACCAATCAATGCAAGCGGGATGACCTGAGTCAACCGCAGGTGATACAGACCAAAAAGCAAACCACTTATCAAAATAGCTGCCCAAATGCCCCATGATTTTTCAAGGGCTCGTTGCACATACCCCCGATAAAGGATTTCTTCACAAACCGATGGTACCAGCCCCACATGAATGATAGTCAACCAAACGAGGTGATCTCCCGTGAGGAAATCTATAAGCATATCCATCTGATTTTCTTCAAAAGCCATATAACCGTCAGGTAATGGAACCTGGGCATTCATCCAGGATAGCATCCATATGATCGGCTGAATGGTAATCATCAGTAAAACTGTATAAAAAGATACCGGCAAAGTACGTTCATCCGCTCGAAAGCGAAGGAAAGCAGCACGCCCCTGAACAGTAGACAAACCTGTAATCAGCCATGTCATCAGTCCGAGAAAAAGTATTTGGCTAAGAGAATTCCCGATAAATACAATGTCGAGATGCTCCACAATTATTTCCAGGTCAAATCCTGTGGGAGGGGTATCGAAGACCGTCAACATGACTATCACCATGAGTAGCGTACCCACCAGCTGGAAAAGCAAAAAAGAAACAACCACCCATAAAAATGCCATCAGCCAGTGTGGAAATCCGTGACGTTCCAGCCAGCTCTTTTCATGCAAAAATCCGGTTGAGAACCAATCAGAAGCAGGGGTATGGTCATCGGCCGGATGGTCATTATTTGATGCGTTCTGTTCGTTTGATTTGTGATCTGTCATAGAAAGGTTGTAAAATCAGCTCAAAGCTTTTCCGGTGTCCGACCCATGAATTTGGCTCCAAGTAATCCGCTTAACAAATTCAAAAGTCCGTAGGATAAAAAACCAAGCAGTAATCCATTGATGATATTGCCGGCAGAATAATAATTCTGCATTTGGGTATATATAGCGTCGACCATTTCCTCCTTTTGATCGGCAGGCAACAGATCCATCATTTCGATATTTGCAATCATAGCTCTCTGCAAATTCTCGATATAAGCAGCATCGATCAATGGCCATATAAGCCCCAGCAACTGGTAGATAAGCGAAATAAACAGGCCGGTGACCAATCCGATAATGGCTCCAGTTCCTATATTCATCTCCGGGCCATACTCATTGATATAAAACCTTACCGCCAACACCGCACCAAAAGCTCCAAAGAGACAGCCGGCCGCTGAAGCGATGATCGAGCCACTTAACAAGCTGCCCGAAGGCTCCGTATGTATTGTTTGATACCCCCCGATCAGCGAAATCAGAAATAACGTGGATCCAAAAATAATACCGGCTTTCCCGGCAGCATTCCAATAACTTTTTTTCTGGAAAGATTCCATAAATGCATTTACCCTCATTTGTGTTTATTAATGACTACCATTGCCGTTACCAACATTATACCAATCACCGCCCCCCAAAAACCTCCAATAAGTGTTCTTAAATAATCGGGAGTTTGCCAGATTTTAAACAAATTGGCAAATCCATCACCCGCCAATATCAGTGTACTCACAAAAAAAAATCGGGTAACCATATGAACTGATTTATTTACCCAGACAGAAAAGTATGAAAATATAACCAATCCTACGAGCAATCCGGTGTAAATTCCCGTGCACCTGCTGCAAACGGCCAAAGGTACCTCCCCGATCAGCCAGGTTCGGCTTAATTGCTGATGACACACAAAAGAGAGCAATGCTTTTTGATAGCTCCCCGACCACTCTGCAAGCGTATTGAATAACAATGGTGGACTCCAGGCTACAACAACAAAGAACACCGATACGGGAAAGACCACCGTAAAAAAAAGCGGGTGAAACTTCTTTGTCAGAATTTTGGGATGATCAGGAGTACATATGGTCGTAAAATTCATATTTACAGGGTAAAGCACATTCATTCATCCTTCATCCACCAACAGCGAAATATCCAGTGCCGGAACCGAATGAGTCAATGCACCGGAGGAGATAAAATCGACTCCCGTATTGGCAATATCCAAAAGGTTTTCAAGTGTAATATTTCCCGATGCCTCTGTATAGTACTTGTTTTGCACCCGATCCACAGCTTTTTTGATATTAGCCAGGCTCATATTATCCAACATCACATAATCCACCTGTCCGAATGTAACAACACAGTCCAGTTCATCCAATTCTGTAACTTCAATCTCGATAGCCACTTTCAGATTATATTTTTCACGGTATGCAATACAATGGCTGATTGCTTTTTCAATTCCGCCGGCCATTCGAATATGATTTTCCTTAATGAGAAAACGGTCATCAAGTCTCATTCGGTGGTTTACTCCTCCCCCGATGCGAACAGCCATTTTGTCGAGATACCGGTGGCCGGGAACTGTTTTACGGGTATCGAGAATTTTCGAACGGGTTGATTCCAATACTTTGGCAAAGGCTCTGGTTCGGGTAGCTATGCCACTCATACGCTGTAAAAAATTAAGCATCGTTCGCTCAGCGCTTAATACAGGTGCAAGAGGGCCTTTTAGCAATGCCAGTTCCGTTCCTTCCATGATCTGTTGACCATCCCGGACTTTAGGATTAAACATCACTTGTGGATTTACCCTATGAAGAATATATGAGGCAAGTTCTATACCCGCCAGAACACCATTTCGTCGTGCGATCAATCGTGCGGTTCCCATTTCCTTCCCACTATATATCGCGTTGGTAGTAATATCACCGCTACCGATGTCCTCCGCGAGTGCAAGGCGAACAATTTCTTTTACATGATCAGGCCAGTCGGGCATAATTGTTAAATCTGGTTAGGAATATATCAGGGACCCGCATCGGACGCCGGGTTTTTGCATCCACAAATACCAGATCCACCTTTCCCAATACGCATGGCTGTTGGGATCCGGTTGTCCGGATATCATACCAGGTGATCAGTTTAACATTCGGTTGGTCAAAGACCATCAATTGGGCATCCATAAGTTCATCATATAAAATAGGACGCTTATACTGAATTTCTGCTCTGGCAACCGGAAGCATTACCCCGGAACGTTCCATTTCACCATAGGGGAGTCCTGCAGCACGTATAAATTCGGTGCGTACCACCTCGAAATATTCCAGAAAGCGACTATGATAGACCACACCCATCTTGTCCGTCTCGCTGTAGCGACTTCGTAGCTGCATTTCATAACTCAGAATCGGGGGTATATCAGGGAAAATCAACAGATTATTGTCAAATGGGTAGTGATTATTTCTTTTTCACTTTAGCATGGTCTTCCCACGTACCCATAAGTGAATATTTATCAATTCGCTGGGCCTTGAGCTCAGAGGGTTTCAATTTACCCAGCCGGTTCAGGCTTTTCAGCAACTGTTTTTTGAGTTCCTCCGAAGCGGAATTGTAATCGCGATGAGCTCCTCCGAGCGGTTCTTTAATGATGCCGTCGATAATTTTGAGCTTAAGCAGATCCGGAGCACTCAATTTAAGTGCATGTGCCGCTTGTTCCTTATAATCCCAGGTTTTCCAGAGTATGGAAGAGCAGGATTCCGGAGAAATCACAGAATACCATGTATTTTCCATCATATAAACCTCATTACCCATTCCAATACCGAGAGCCCCCCCGCTGGCGCCTTCACCAATCACTACAGTAACAATAGGGACTTCCAGAAGCGCCATTTCACGAAGATTTCGAGCGATGGCCTCGGCCTGGCCTCGTTCCTCGGCTTCGAGTCCGGGATAGGCACCCGGTGTATCGAGCAAGGTGATTACCGGGACTCCAAATTTTTCAGCTAATTTCATCAACCTCAACGCCTTCCGGTATCCCTCCGGATTGGGCATACCAAAGTTCCGATACTTTCTGCTTTTGGTATCGCGACCTTTCTGATGGCCTATCACCAAAACAGATCGCCCTTCGAGTGTTGCGAATCCTCCGACAATCGATTTATCATCACTGTAGTATCGGTCACCATGGAGTTCTACATAATTCTCCATAATTTTATAGATGTAATCGAGTGTATAGGGACGGTCGGGATGCCTGGAGAGCTGAACCCGCTGCCAGTGTGTCAGATTAGAAAAGATAGAGATCCGCAACTCTTCAACCCGTTTTTGCAAGCGATTAATTTCAGGAACCAAAATGTTGTCATCACTCATATTGAGTTCCCGCAACTCAGCGATTTTTTTCTCCAGTTCGATGATCGGCTTTTCAAAATCGAGGTAGTTCATTCGCTATAGATATAGATTAATTCAAATTGGAGTGAATTACGGATCCAGCCCGTAACAGGGCAAATTGATTGTTACCTTCAGAGTATTCGAAATATACTTCTTAATTTCAAAATCCAGACGATCCATACCGCTTCAAAAATTATTTTTTTTGACATTTTAGATACGCCTTCCCGGCGTTCTCTAAAAATAATGGAAACTTCCTTAAGATTGAACCCCGCCTTGAACGCCCGAAAATGAACTTCTATCTGAAAAGAATATCCATTGGACCTTATTTTATTCAAATCTATAGTTTCCAGAACCTTCCGGGAAATGCACTTGAACCCTGCCGTAGTATCGAGTACCGGAAGCCCGGTTATAAATCGGGCATACATATTGGCAGAATACGACAAAATCAGCCTTGAAAGCGGCCAGTTAATGATGCTGATACCATCGCAATAGCGGGAGCCTATGGCAAGATCACATTTAGCCTGTTTCACCTCTTTGATAAGGCGAGGAACATCCTCAGGATCGTGTGATAAATCTGCATCCATTTCACAAATATACTTGTATGATTTAGACAAGGCAAAATGGAACCCCATAACATACGCCGTTCCAAGGCCCAGTTTTTCATTCCTTTCCATCAGTTGAATCCTGTCCGGAAACTCCTCCTGCAATTTCTTTACAGCATCGGCTGTTCCGTCCGGAGATCCGTCATCTACCACAAGAACATCCACCCTCTCCTCAAGATTCAGTAAAAGAGGGACAAGCAAAACTATATTGTCCGATTCATTATATGTGGGAATGATTACCAGTGTCTCACTACGGGTCATATTTACTGCCCCTTTCCTTTCATTACAGTCATAATCGTGTTAATGATAATTTTAAAATCCATCCTCAAGGAAATATTTTCAACATAAAACAGATCGTATTTGGTTTTTTCCTTGACATCTTCAAGGCTTTCATCATATTTCCACTTCACTTGTGCCCAACCTGTTATCCCGGGCCGTACACGTAACCTTCGGGAATACAAAGGAATCTCTTTTTTAAACTGTTCCACGAAATAAGGTCTTTCCGGACGGGGGCCTACCAGACTCATATCTCCTTTTAATACATTATAAAACTGGGGGAGTTCATCCAGTCGGAGTTTTCTAAGCCACTGGCCGATCAGGGTGATCCGGGGGTCGTTGTCTTTTGCCCAAACCGGGCCGCTCTCCTTTTCCGCATCCGAATACATGGTACGAAATTTATACATGATGAACGTTTTATCGTATTTCCCAACTCGTTTTTGTTTGAATATAGCGGAGCCTGATGAAGTAACATGAATCAACAGAAAGATCACAATCATCAATGGCAATGTTAAAATTAGTATAAAAAGTGAAAGGACGATATCCATCAGGCGCTTCATAAACTTTTCCCATGCAGGCATCGGATCGGGCATGACATCGATAAGTGGCAGTCCGAAAATCTGATTTGTCTGGTTAAGCCCGATAATCATCTGATGGAAATCTGGAAGGATTTTTATCGAAACATTGGGAATGTCAATCTGATCCAGGATGGCAATCAGATCATCACGGTTATCATGCTCTAATGCAACAATCACATCCTGTACTTTATGCTTAAGGATCAGATTTCTGAGTTCGTCAACATGACCGATGATCATCTCCTGATCGACAGCTACTTCATCCGACTGTGATCCGTTCTGATGCAAGAACCCCAATACATTCATTCCTGATGTACGATGCCTGTTGAGATTGTCAAATACCGAGCGGGCGGCATAGCCTGTTCCGACAATGAAAGCCCGGTGCAATCCCTTTCCTTTTTGCACACGAAATTTCTGTACCGTTCTGAGTATAAATCGACTCATGGAGACAAAGGTCAATACAATCAGCCAATATGTCAGCGTAACCCATTTCGCCTGATACAGGTTGGTGGTTGACCATCCCAGAGAATCAATAAAAAGCAGGAAAAAGAGAATCAGTGTACCTATGATACTGATTTTTGCAACACGAATAATTTCATCAAATCTTGAGATCAAATAAAGTTGACGGTACAGGCCGAAAATCCCAAAAATGGAGATCCAGTACAAGGCAATAACCAATGCCGGAATAAACAGAAAAGATGGCCCGAGACTTGCCGGCTCAACTCCCCATCCCCATTCAAAACGAATATAATAGAAAACATACCAAGCCAGGATCAGAAATACAGCGTCACTGATGATGGTGATAATTATTTCTCTGGCCTTTTCCAAAATTGATTTGTTTCCTTCAATACCTGATTAAAATCCCATATTTTAGAGATTGCCACCCTGTTAACAAAACAATTACGTGTTATCGGTGACCCTTTTTATATTTGGGAGTTCTCAATTTTTATAAACACATAATATAACGTGTTCTATCTCATAAAAGAAACGACCAAAGGGAAGGCCCGAAGAGGGGAAATCCAAACAGACCACGGGGTGATACCTACACCGATATTCATGCCGGTTGGTACAGCCGGTACCGTGAAAGCGGTTGACCATACCATTTCTGCAAGCAAAATTAAAGCTCCAATCATCCTCGGAAATACATACCATCTGTTTTTAAGGCCCGGTAATAGTACGATGGATAAAGCGGGCGGGCTTCATGCATTTATGAACTGGCAGGGAGCCTTATTGACCGATTCCGGCGGATATCAGGTTTTTTCCCTTTCAGGCATAAGAGATTTGGAAGCGGACGGTGTAGTCTTCAAGAGTCATTTGGACGGGTCCAGGCATAAATTTACCCCTGAAAATGTAATAGAGACACAGCGCATTCTCGGTTCGGATATTATGATGGTATTGGATGAATGTCTGCCATATCCCGCTACAGAATCTAATGTGCGAGAATCACTGGAACTTACACATCGCTGGGCTTCCTCAAGTATACAGGCGTACCACAACAGCACTGACCGATACGGTCATCGACAATTTCTGTTTGGAATCACACAGGGCGGTGTATATCCGGCATGGCGAAAGAAATCTGTCGAAGTGCTATCCGAAATGGAATTTCACGGAATGGCCATTGGTGGATTGAGTGTCGGAGAGCCCAGAGAATTAATGTATGAGATCACCGATGTCAGTACCGATCTGCTTCCCCGTTCAAAACCACGCTATTTAATGGGAGTAGGTACCCCCGCAGATATTCTGGAATGCGTAGCACGGGGTATCGATATGTTCGATTGCGTAATCCCAACAAGAAATGCCAGAAACGGCATGATTTTTACTCAAAACGGTATTATCAACATTAGAAATGCACGGTGGAAGAACGCTTTTGAATCCGCAGATCCGGAATTTGACTCAGATCTGTGTCGCAACCATTCAATGGCCTACATACATCATTTATTCAAATCCGGCGAAATTCTGGGCCTGCAACTGGCAACCACGCACAATCTGACCTTTTATCTCCGGCTGATGGAACAGATTCGCATGCATATTGATGCCGACACGTTCAGCAGTTGGTATCCCGGGATGGTAAAAAGAGTTAAACAGCGAATCACTTAATTGCTTCGCCTATTCAAGATAAGACGTATTGACGGGTAAACCGAAAAGGAGCGTCCCTCTACGTATCCTCATATTTCTTGCTGAATTTGCGCACCTGATTCCGGCTTTTTTCTTTGTCCGATATCATTGTTGAGCCTTCAGAATCAATACTCTCCAATGATTTTCGTCGATAGATGAGTGTCTTCAATATTATATCCAGATCCATCCATATTGTATAGTTTTGAAGATAGAACAGCTCGTGTTGTAACTTCTCGTCTTCATGATACAGGCGGTTTTCCGACAACTGCCGGAAGCCTGTCAACCCGGGTTTAACATTTGCAAATTTTGGCTCTCGATCCGGAATCACAGGGCTACCTACCAAACTGAGACGGCCCAACAAAACATAACACATAAACAGATATCTGTTTTTCCAGCGATACTTCACATACGGTAGAAAAAGCGCACACTTCACAGCCTTTGATTCTGTGATATAGATATTCAGCTCATTTCTTCTCCTTCGGTTAAAAAGTATTGGAAAAATAAAAAAGGGTGTCATGACAATCACGCAAACCGATGATACAGTCAGGTCAAGCATCCGTTTCAGTAACAAATTCCATTTAGAGAAATACGGCAGATTGATGTCCATAACCGGAATATCATCGAAATATTCAACATTGGTTTTACCAACAATATAATCCATGGAATCCGGTACGATTCTCGGATATACAGAAGTACCTCGTAATTCTGAAATAACTTTGAGAATTTGATCATGATTTACTGCATGCAACATAAAGATCACTTCGTCCACCTGATGAAAACGGACCAGTTGGAGCATTCTGTCCAGGCTGCCAAGCACCGGAACATTCTCGACTTCGTCCACTATGGATTGACGGTTCTGATCTACAATACCCACAATTTGGTAGTTCCAATCAGCGCGGGACCGTAGTTTTCGGATGAGTCGCGCCGTTTTTTGGTCCAGGCCAACCAATAACACCCGCCGTACCAGAAAACTGCCCGGAATATTAGGTGCATTTCGTGAGCGGTTGATTTCTACAAGGCGTAAGACACTTAACAGGATCACTCCGGTTATAGCACTTAGAAGCAGGATCAGCCTGGAGAAAGCCAAATTGCGAATGAAAAAAGTAATCACAACCACACCGGTGAATGCAATACCGGTACTTTTTATCACAGAAGGAATGGAAAACCGGCGTTTGCCATAAAGATCGTAGTATAGTGCCGAGACAAGATAAATACTACTAAGCAACACATTGACTGAGAGATATTCAAGATGATACTGACTAATAATGTTAGTCGGTGATATTTCGTATCGCCACATGAAAAAAAGTATCACAAGCAGGTTGAGAATAGTGATATCCAACACAGGTTGGATCAGTTTTCGAAAAACGGCATGCAGGTAGGAAAACACACCTTTGAGTACAATCCCCACCAGAATAAAAATTCGAAAAAACAGTGTATAACCGAAACTGTAGTGTTTGGAAAAAAACTGGTATATGGCTTTGTTGAATGTCACAACATAATCCAGATTTTCTTTTTTTGTGCTTTCACCCTTGTAATGAATGATGCTTGTAGCAGGCACATAGTCAATTTCCCATCCTGTTTCCCGGATACGGTAACACAGGTCAATATCCTCTCCATACATAAAGAATCGCTCATCAAACCCCTGGTTTTTTAACAATATCTCTGTCCGAAAAAACATAAAAGCACCGGAGAGCACAGGAACTTTGCTTTCTTTGTCCTCATCCACCCCTCCGAGATAATAGGCGGAAAAACGCCTGCTGTTTGGGAACAGGTTGGACAGTCCCAAAATCTTCCAGAGCGCCGTTAGCGGAGTCGGCACAGCACGCCTGGATTCCGGGGCAAATGATCCGTCCGGATTTAAAATCTTGCATCCGGCAGCAGCTGTTTCAGGATGGTTCTTCATATGTCGAACCATTACTTCAAGTGTGTCTCGCCTGATTATCGTATCCGGATTAATCAGTAATGTATAGGTTCCTCTGGCCTGATGAATAGCCTGGTTATTGGCGCGGCCGAAGCCGATATTTTCTGAATTAACAATATAATTAACTTTGGGGTAACGTCTTTTTAGATAACTTTCCGAACCATCGGAAGAGGCATTATCAACTACAAATATTTCAATATTAAAATTGTTTTGGGCTTTTTCAATCGAATCAAGGAGGTTGGCGACAAATTCCTTTACATTATAATTAACAATTACAATACTGATATCAATTTGACCGGGAGGCTTTGTTTTCTTTGCATTTTTCTCCTGTTCGGTATACTGACCGGTCATATAATCGAAATGGCTCGCCTGTTCTGAATTAATATTCATTACAAGGTACACATATCATTAATGTCATTTTACCCTATTCTATAGGTGAACGGCAAGTTACCATGCATTTGCCAAATATATCATGGAATATAGAACTATATACCCTGACAGGTATCGAGTAGGAAGATAAAAGTATCAAGTTAAAGATACTTTTATCTGTCCTCTC
>JBBDQZ010000051.1:0-97238 GCA_040905705.1 Balneolales bacterium | reverse complement strand
ATTCCGAATCGACTCGTTCGGATCAGGCAGGTTTAGGAGTACCTCATATTCACCGTCCGGTATATCATCGGGTATACCCAGTTCATGCTGCAGCCTTATGGTTTCGCCACCCAGCCAGTATCTTGGGTCGTCAGGCAGGTCCACTTTCACGATCCGGTCCGGTTGATTGACGTTACGAAGCACCACTTGCAGGTTGCGGGGATTATATGGAGGAGCGAATCCTTCGTTTCTTATTTCGAGCTGGAAGCGGAAAGTTCCGCCCGGTACGGTGGTCTGGCTGAAGGAACCGTTGAGCAAAGCCAGGCGGTAGCCCATCCGTCTCTGGACTTCCGGCATACACCCCTGTTCTTCCCAGGTATCGAGAGTCTGCCGTGAATAATTCCAGTTGAGGTACGTATATCTCAGCCATTCCATCTCTTCCAGAGCGGTTGGACAATGAAAGCGGTCACCGGCCTCCGGACGCGGGTTGCACGTTTCCCCACCAATAGGCACATACCGGGTTTCCCGGCTCACATAATTTTTCACCCATTCTGTATCCAGGGTATCCCTTACTCCGTCAAAAAAGGAGTAATCAAAACGTCCTTCCGAATAGGTGCCCACATCGGTGAGGCTGGCCAGGAAACAGTCATTGTGGTGGCCGGTTCGGGATTTATACGAGCCGTCGAAGGCATTTTCATCACTGATCGGCTCAAGGCTTGAAAATGCGGCCATTTTAGATTGGGGATATCGAACCAGGACGAAACGTTCCGGCAGAACATCCATATATTTTTCCAGGACGGCCATCATGTTTTCAGCGGATGTGAGATCATGAGTGGAAGCATGCCATTCTCCCCATGCCCCGATAAAACCGGCCTCCGTGAAAGCGATGACATCATAATTTCTCTCAAGTACCGGCCTGAGCTGGTCCATGTGACGGTGTACACGTTCCAGGCTGGCATCGGGGTCACCTATTCGACGGCTGTAACTGAATCGAATAACAGCTTTGACACCGGCATCACGCATGGCCTGAAAATCGGCTTCCAGTTGATTCAGGTATGCTTCCGTGAGGTCCGACTCACGGAACTCCTCCATATAATTTCTCCAACCGATCAGAGTGAACCCGTCATCATAGATTTCCCTGAGTGCATTGGCATCAAGCGGTTCGCTTCCCGGCCCTCCCCCTGTATAACGGTAAAAGCCTCTATCGGGATTGTTGAAAATTTCATTGCTCGGACTGAAATGGACTTTGACCATTTCTGCACTGTCGTAATCATTACATTGCCAGAGAAGCAGGCAGCACATGGTCACAAGAAAAATACCTGAAAACAAGCGTGTATCAATAGGTTGCATATTTTATGGCCCCTGATTTTTCTATTTTCCGGGTTAATAAATTTATTATTTCGATTTATAATGAGTAATAGAATGAAAACATATGGAAAGCAATATAAACAAGAATTAAATAAACTAAATATCGGAGTTGAAAAGTATCATCAGATTTGAGGTGGTTGTATAAGCTTCCTAAAAAGTGATTCTGGAATACGATAGTCTGTAAATATTGAACTATTTTTAAGTTGTATGAATTTTTATAAAAATACTGACAAACATGACATTACCAATGCAACGCAAATAATTATATCAAGCACTCCAGGTCTATAATCCGAGTAATTTCCTGTTCAGGGTTACATCGGCACCAGCGCCAGCGAAATCATCGAACGCTTTTTGCGTTTTTCGGATGATATGGCCGGTAATAAACGACGCCCCTTCGGTTGCCCCTTGCTCGGGATGTTTGAGGCAACACTCCCACTCCAGAACTGGCCATCCTTCGAAGTCATATTGTGCCATTTTGCTGAAAATGGCACCGAAGTTCACATCGCCATCACCAAGTGAGCGGAAGCGTCCGGGACGATCCACCCAGTCCTGGTATCCGCCATACACACCGGATCGACCCGTCGGGTTAAACTCTGCATCTTTCACATGAAATAGTTTGATATGTTCATGATAGAGATCAATAAACTCTATGTAGTCTAGCTGTTGCAGCACAAAATGACTTGGATCATACAGGATTTTTACCCTTGGATGATTGTCAGTTGCTTCCAGGAAGCGCTCAAAAGTGACGCCATCATGAAGATCCTCACCGGGATGCAATTCATAGCAGACATCCACTCCGTTTTCATCAAATTCTCTCAGGATAGGAAGCCAGCGATCAGCAAGTTCCTTGAATCCTGCTTCCACGAGACCGGCTGTACGCTGTGGCCAGGGGTATATGGTATGCCAAAGTAATGCCCCGGAAAACGTTGCATTAGCAGTGAGCCCCAGGTTTTTACTCGCCTTGGCTGCAAACTTCATCTGGTTAACCGCCCACTGTGTTCTTGCCTTCGGATCTCCACGAAACTTTGGCAGGGTAAAACCATCAAATAACTTGTCATAGGCCGGATGCACGGCAACCAGTTGTCCCTGAAGATGCGTGGAAAGATCACTTATTTCCAGCCCTGCTTCATGGACTATACTCTTAACATCATCTGCATACGTTTGACTTTCGGCAAGTTTTTTCAGATCCACACAGCGGGGATCAAATGTGGGAATTTCCACACCTTTGTAGCCCAAACCTGCCACCCATTTGCAAATGGAACGAAGATTATTAAACGGTTCCTGGTCATCCATAAACTGGGCTAAAAATATGGCTGGTCCTTTCATATTAAAACCTCGGTTGGTATTCACATTTTTTGCTAGTAATCGTTCGACTTTTTCATGCCTATTTATGATTTTTTTTCGTGAAACGGATTGAATGGTAAACCTGTGAATAATTCTATTCTGCAGGTAAAAGCTTTTTTGTTCAACTTTATGCTGGTTTATTGCAGGTACAACCAGCCTCTTATACATCACACAGGGTAACAGCTTGCCGAAGCCCATCCATAGGATTACGTGTTGGAATAAATTCATGTCCAACATATCCTTTATAGCCGATTTCCAGCAGCGCCTCCATTATAGCCGGGTAATTCAGCTCTTGTGAGTTGTCCATCTCTCTCCGGCCTGGAACTCCGGCCGTGTGAATATGACCAATAAGATCGAAACCATATTCCCGAATACGAGCAATGATATCTCCGTTCATTATCTGAACGTGGTAGATATCGAACAACAATTTTACCCGTGGTGAACCAACGCGTCGAATAATATTGGCGCAGTAGTCAATATCATCACCCTGATAATGGGGATGGCCCCGGGAATCATCGTTGGATACTCGTGAATTGAGCTGCTCAAGGCAAATGGTTACGCCATGCCGTTCAGCATGCCGGGCCAGCTCCTTCAGTCCCCATACCGTATTATCGGCACCTTCTTCCAGTGATATTTCGCCATCCTGGGGACGATCATTGTTCTGGTATCTGTATCCTGTAAAAGCGATTACTGAAGGGATGCCAGCTTCACCGCATTCTTCTATCCTACGTTTTGTCTTTTCGATAACTTCAGGCTGATAGCGCGGATTGTTCAGGCCCTTCTCGAAAGGCGGATCTGGCATTCCGTTTACAGAGAGGGCACATTCCAATCCGTATTTACGCATGGTCGGCCACTCGTCAGGTCCCACCAGTTCGATCCCCTTGCATCCCAGGTCAACAGCAGCCTGACAAAGTTGATCAAGATTCCATTGGTCACCAAATGCCATATAAGGCCATGAAACCAATACCTGTTGAATTCGTCCACGACGATCCGACGAGAGACCTGTTTTCTTCTTTGCAGCCATCACTTCACGCACATCTGCTCCAAACATTCCTGTTGTCATCAATGCCGTTAGTGCTGCTGCATTCCGAATCATATCTCGACGACCCTGAATGTAGGGAACTGCATCATTCGATATTTTAGTATCATTCATTGTTTTAAGATTTATCCTGTTGTTTTGACAAGAGTCGCTTGGTTAATCAACTATCGTGGTCATGTTTTTCCGGTCGAAGCAAGATAAAGGCAGAAAACAATGTTGCCCTCTGCCTTTTTGATACTATTCGCATCACAATACCTTGGTTTGCCCGGGGATTGGAATCGGATAGAACCCATTCTCGTCAGGAAGAGTCGGGGGTAAAGTATCCCAATCGACATTATCGGGGACCAGTTTACGCTGGGAATTCAGTGCCGCATTCCATTCAATCACTTGTCCTGAGTAGGTAGCCATACGTCCCATCAATGCCGTAAGCGTTGATTTGGCACCGTATTCGGTGTTGTCAATGACGTTACCCCGGCGAATGGATTCGAATAATTCAACTATTTCCTGTTGATATGGATCGGGATCGTCGAGGCCATCATGATTATAGCGGACATTCTGATTTCGATCTCGGATGATGGCATTATTTCCACCATCTATGTTGAGAAAACCTCGGGTAGCCTGAAAATCTTCAGCTACCCGATTAAAACATCCCGGAATCTGACGACACTGACTGGCGATAACGGCTCCACTGGGATAGGTAAATTCGACAAAATGGTGGTCAAAGATTTCGCCATACTCCTTGCCTGTTCGAACTTCACGTCCACCCATGCCTTGCGCTTTTACAGGATATTCACCCAGAAACCAATTGGCAACATCTATTTGATGTATGTGTTGTTCCATAATATGGTCTCCGCATAACCAGTTGAAATAGTACCAATTCCTATTTTGGTATTCCAGTTCGGTATATTCCGGTTTGCGTTCCCTTAACCATAGCTCTCCCTGGTTCCAATATATTTGACCGGAGGTGATATCGCCAAGTTCACGGTTATGAATACGACGCATTATTTCACGATAGTTGTTCTGGTAATGACGTTGTAGCCCAACAACCACATTAAGTTTTTTTTCCCTGGCGATATTCCCCGTCTCCAGAATACTGCGAACACCTGGTGAATCGGTTGCAAGGGGTTTTTCCATAAACACATGTTTCTCTTTTTCAACGGCATATTTATAATGATGGGGCCGTAATCCCGGTGGCGTAGTAAGCAGTACAACATCGGCAAGATCGATGGCGTGTTTGTAGGAGTCAAATCCGATAAACTTGTGTTCATCTGGTACATCGAGTTGTTCGGAGTCACCATATCGCTGGGAAAGAGAAAAATAACATTCATCCAAGCGATCCTGGAAAATATCGGCCATTGCTACCAGTTTGACGTCAGTGCCGGAAGCCAGTGCGTTGAAAGCAGCACCGGTTCCCCTCTTGCCACAACCGATAACTGCTACCTTGAGCATGTCGCTGCCATTAACATAGGCACTCGATTTTAATGGCAGGGAACCAAGCATCAGTCCGCTCGTTGCCAGAGACGTTGTTTTGACAAAATCGCGTCTTGTAAGTTCCTTTTTTGAGGTGGTATCTTTGTTACCCATTTTTAAGGAGGTTTATTAATAATTTAGTTGTTTTATAGTCAAGAAAGTCGGCATTTACAATTTTAGCATTATTATCTACAAGTACTTACGCTATTTAGAAATCCTATATGGATAGAATCCAAAAATAAGGTGATTATTTATTGACATATGTTTGTTATAATAACTTTTCAAGCGTATCGATAAATTTGTTGACGTTCTATTCGGATGGCAAAATCATGGTATCGGGGTCCACTTTTTATCACTTTTATTGGAGATGATTACGGTTTCGATAAAGTTCATACCCCTAAGCCCATCCTGTACCGTTGGATAGTCAATCAATTCGGGTGAAGGCTCTTCACCCTTCATGTGACCAACCAGAGACTGAGCAAAGTTCCAATAGATATTTGCAAAAGCCTCTATATAACCTTCCGGGTGGCCCGCTGGAATCCGCGTATAACGCATAGCAGCATTACAAAGGTAACCGCCATTATCGACACCGGTGCGGTATACTTCTGCAGGCCTGTCAAGGTGCTTCACCAAAAGCGTATTAGGCTCTTGCTGATGCCATTCGAGCCCACCTTTTTCGCCGTAAATAAAAAACCTCAGCGCATTTTCTTCACCCGCACAAATCTGACTAGCGTGAATCAATCCCCTTGATCCATTTTCGAATCCAAGCAGAATATTTGCATCATCATCCAAAACCCGACTTTCAACTAACGAACTCAGATCGGCACAAATCTCCGTAACCCGGAGCCCCGAGATATACTCGGCAAGGTTATAGGCATGCGATCCGATATCTCCCAAAGCGCCAGCAGGTCCGGCTTTTTCGGGATCGGCCCGCCAGGAAGCTTGCTGATTTTCATTTTCGATGCTGGTTGACAACCATCCCTGCGGATATTCCACTACTATTTTGCGAATCTTTCCGAGATCACCCTTTCGGACCATATGTCGGGCCTGTTTGACCATCGGGTAACCAGTGTAAGTATGAGTAACCGCAAACTGCAAATTAGTTTTTTCAACAAGGGAGACAAGCTCTTCCGCCTGCTTGCTGTTAACCGTCATGGGTTTTTCACACACCACATGAAATCCGTTTTCAAGAGCAGCTTTAGCGACCGGATAGTGAACATAGTTCGGCGTGACGATGGATACGAAATCCATTCGCTCCTGTTCGGCTAACAAATTCTCTTTGTCTATCATCTCCTGATACGATCCATAGACCCGATTATCCGGAAGAAAAAGTTGTTTTCCAGCCTTTTTTGACATCTCCGGATCGATATCGAATGCTCCGCAGACCAATTCTATCTGTCCGTCCATGGCAGCCGCTTTTCTGTGAACTGCTCCAATGAAGGCACCGATGCCTCCACCAACCATTCCCATTTTAATTTTTCTATTCATATGCGCTAAATTTTTAATAATGGCTGCGGCAGGTTTGTTATCAGTAAAATCATAGTTGGTTTTCTGAGGCGATTTCGAAAACCGGTACTTGTATATCCGTTAGAACAAATTTACTCATCCAGGTTCTCTACAAGATCGACTTGTGTAACCTCACATTGCACACCAGTGGCAGGCACATCCAGCCCTGTCAGCCAGACCAAAGCATTCAAAACGTACTTACGAAAATTTTCATCACCCCAGTTTTCGTGAAAATGACCACCTGTGAATCCGAATCCACGTCCTCCATCTTTCCGCTCCACTACCCAGGAAACGATCTCGCTTTTCCCTTTCTGTTCGACTATGTGCCCATAAGGTCCGCGAGGCGAAACATAGGGGCCTCTACGAGTATCATCTGAAGGAGTATCCACGAGAAGCGGAGTAACCCCGACTTTATCCTTCCGGAAACGAATACTAAAATACCATTCATCACGCACGGAAAAAGGTTTTACTCCGCGCATGATCGGATGATTGGGCAGGTTGTCAAAATGGGGTTCCCAGAAAGGATTCACGGAGAAGTGGGTCTCATAATATCCACCGATCCAGTCCATAAATTGCTCACCAGCAGCATCAATCGGAACTTCAACGGCATAGTGCATCGCTCCGATACTCACACCATTGTCAAGAAGCCGCTGCATCAATTGCAACCGGTTCTCCTGAATCACAGGATGCCGATGCCCGCCATCCATGAAAAGGTGAATCGCGTCTGCATGTTCAAAAGCATGGTCATCCGACGGCCATCCGTCAAAATGAGTACTCACTTCCAGTCCTGAAACTCCAGCGAGGCATCGTTCCATCAGTAATATGCCGGCCCGGTGTTCATGCTCACCTACTTTATGGCTGGGTCCACCGGCAACAAGCACCAAGCGTTTGGATTCATTCTGATTATTGGCAATAACAGTTCCGACATTAAACGAGTTTAAAAAAAAGCAAACCAGAAATAACAACTGTATATTTTTCATACAAAATCTATTTTTAAATTAAAGAAACAAGTTGGTGACCTCGCCATCAAAATCCTGATGAGGGTAGATTAATTAGGAGGCATCCACCTCTTTCTTCTTTTCGTTAATCTTGTCATGAAATGTCAATGCAAAAAAGATCATTACTACAAAGGCAAAAATCGCCGGTATCCACCAGAATTCTAACCATTGCTGTTGAGTAAGTGATTCCTGATCACCAAGGAAGGAATTGTAAACATTTCCCGCTACCTGGGCTCCTATTAACATGCCCACGCCGTAAGTTATGAGCACCAGGAACCCCTGTGCCTGGCCACGAATCTGTTTGGTGGATTTTTTGTCCACATAAATTTGCCCGGTGACAAAGAAAAAGTCATAACAGACACCATGTAGTGCGATTCCAATCAAGATCATCCATTGTACTGAATCTGGAGCTCCGATTGCAAACATGGCATATCGAGCAGACCAGGCCAGCATCCCGATCACCAGCATCCACTTAACACCAAGCCTTCGGAAAAAAAATGGAATAAGCAACATAAAAAATACTTCCGACATTTGTCCGATGGTCTGCACACCGGCAATATTCTGAAAGCCGGATTCACCAAGAAAGATTTGCGTAAAGTTATAATAGGCAGCCAGCGGAATGCTAATTAATAGCGAACTGATGATGAAAATATAAAAAGGCTTGCTGCCTAATCTGTTTAAAGCGTCAAGTCCAACCAAACTTCGGATGGATACAGGTTCATTCTTTGCCGGTGGAGGAGTATGAGGAAGCGTAAAACTATACAGTCCAAGTAAAATACTGGCGGTTGCCGCGGTATAAACAGGAATAGGTGTTGCCTCCACAATGGTTCCCATCAATCCGCCAAGGACAAAACTGATCAACAAACCGGCAAAAATCCATCCGATGGTTCCGAAAACACGAATAACCGGAAACTGGTTTTCCTGATTCTGAATATTGTGAAAAGCCAGAGAGTTGGAAAGTCCAATCGTGGGCATATAACAAAGATTATAAATAAGCAGCAAGGTAATAAAAAATATCGGGTCTGCGCTGGTAGCTGGCACAATGAACAGCACAAGACCACCTACAAGATGCAGCACCCCAAGCACTTTTTCTGTTGGGAAGAAACGATCAGCAATCATCCCAAGAAAAAAAGGCGCAACTATTGCTGCAATAGGGTTTACTGTAAAAGGCCAATGTGTCAACCTTCCCATGCCCTCTGCTGACATATACACGGCAATGGAAGTATACCATGCCCCCCAAATAAAAAACTGCAAAAACATCATCGTACTAAGACGGGAAACTATAAATTTATTTTTGTGATTAGTAGCCATTTTTTATGTATTTATTTGACAATTGTATTATTTCAAATAATTGATAATTCGATATATATTAAGCAGGTCGTGTCCGGCTTCAAACTGTTCAGGTACCTTGACCTGTGCCTCTACAGACATGGCAGACCGTTAGCCAATAAACCACACATCTCATCCTATAATAAAGAACTATAATTATGAAAAGGAATAAATGTTTTTTTATCAAAAAGTTTATCAGTCCATTTTTTTAGAATCCCGCGCGAAGGGAGTTAATTAACAAACAACTATCATAGATAGGCCAGAGGAAATGGGACTCCTCATATTACGTTCCGGTATTGGACAACAGCGGGGAAATGATTTCTACTAGTTAAATGGATACTTCGAACTTTAATTGGTGGGAAACCATTAAATATCGAAGCCATTGTTGACTTTGTGTCACCAGTGTATTGCCAAAACAAGAGTATGTAAAATACAAAACGCTGTACCTCAATAAGATACAGCGTTAAATACGTCTTTTTCAGTGCCGAAGGTGGGACTCGAACCCACACGAGCGAAGCTCACACGTCCCTGAAACGTGCGCGTCTACCAATTCCGCCACTTCGGCAGGGTCAAAATTTCTTTCCTGTTACTTGTATTTCCGGTCAGCCTCCTGTTGAACCCTTGTGTCAAAGCCATTTTTGCGTCACAAACCGGCCCGGGAAATAAACAATCCAGCATTGAATTCTGAACAAAAAAGATAAGGAGTCTTGGTGAATTTACAATGAGAATACATTAAAGGTTTTTCTCTGTTTAAATAGAACTGAATCACATGGACACATGGAGCAATCAGGTGTTTAGCCGGATCAAATCAATTTCTTGGGGAGTAAGTTGAATTTAGTAAATTCGGTTTATGGAAACCGAACTCATAAAACACTTTTTACCTTCACAGCTTGTGGAACACTTTGATGTGGAGAAGATCGAGCAAAAGCCGATACCGAAGACCCAGCGCTTTGAGATGCGTATTTATCTGACAGAAAAGAACATTTTGCCGGAAGGTTGTAAATCTGATGAATGGGAATCCAAGGGATTTACCGATCCCAAAACCGTTCAGGACTTCCCAATACGCGGAAAAATGGTCTACTTGGTGCTTAAATGCAGAAGGTGGCGTCATAAGACCGAAAAGGACAGAATCATTAGAAACGACTTTAGTTTTCTTGCCGAAGGGGCCAAAATGACCAGGGACCTGTCGGCTTTTTTAAAAGATACTGGTCGAGGAGCGTGAAGAGACATTTAAAACAATCGCTGAATTGAATATGGTCAAACCGGCTACGCTGATTCGCCAGTACAAGAAGCACAGCAGTGGTTTTAAAGACTGGGATCAATCCTCTCACGCTGATAAGTGGTTGTTATTTCCAGAAAATGTAGGTCCGAATTTGAGCATCGACGAAGTAAGTATGTCCAATGGCGAGTTATATACGTTGTTGACCAACAAGTCAGGAAAAGGCCGAAAAGGTAGTCTGGTGGCCAGTATACAAGGTACACGCACGCGAGATCTGGTCTGGGTATTGCTGAAACTGCCGGCCCGGTTGCGGGCAACCATTCTGGAAATATCCATGGATATGGCCAAAAACATTGAATCGGCAGTCAGAGAAGTCTTTTTCAACGCTAAAATTGTCACCGACCGCTTTCACGTAGTTCAGCTGGCTCAACGCTGCTTGCAACAAGTCCGTATTCAGCAATGGCGTAAGGAGTTGGAGAATGAAAATGAAGAAATGGCACTGGCTCATAAGTTTGGGCAGAAATACCGGCCAGAAGAGCTGGTCAATGGCGACACACCCAAACAACTGCTGGCTCGTTGCAGGTTTTCGCTTATGAAGTTTGAATCCCAAATAAAGGATAATAATCAATGGTTACGGCTTCGAACAGCCTTTGAGCGGTATCCGGATCTGGAACAAGCCTACCGGCATACCCTGCAATTGCGTGAAATTTTCAACCTTAAAGATCGACGTGTAGCTCAAGTGCGGTTGGATGCGTGGATAAAGAAGAGTAAAGAAAAGTGCTTCAAAGAGTTTTACAGTGCCGCCAAAAGTCTAAAATGGCACCGTGAAACCATTCTGAACTTCTTTGATAACCGGACTACGAACGCTTCAGCGGAATCATTCAATGCCCGTATAAAATTGTTCCGGGCTAACCAAAAAGGTGTCAGAGATACCAAGTTTTTTTTGTTCCAGATTTGTAAACTGTATGCCTAATCCCCAGAAAATTCACTTGACCCGTTTAGCCATGTGCCGATGTGTTAATGACAGTAGTTATGGATGGTTTAAGTATGCTGGTCATCTGGTTTTTTGCGGTGATCAAAAAGATATTTCATCATTAGTTTGTACTCACTTTGTAGCGGAATCTTCCTTCGCGTCATCATGATCTCCGCCGTTTCCATCGCTTTGTCAAATTGATACGGTACGATCCCGTCCGGACTCACCCAACTGAAAGACGGCACATGATTTGGAGGGAATCTGTAAGTAAATATATTGCAACACACTCCTAACAGGGTACCAGCGGAAAGGGCCGTGTTGATCGCCGTCTTCACATGATCGCCCATTACAGTTCCAAAAAACCGAACGGATGATGGATTAACATTTCCCGTGGCCCAGTCCGGGATCTTGACCGGCTTGTAGTTGTTTTTGAGGTTTGAAGTGGATGTATTTGCACCCAGGTTGCACCATTCGCCAATCAGGCTGTTCCCCAAATAACCGTCGTGCGCCTTGTTGGAGTGGCTGTGCATAATTACATTGTGGATTTCGCCACCGGCTTTACAGACCGGGCCGATCGTCGTCCCCGGATAAATTTTGGCACCTATTTTAAGTACCGATTGATGGCAGACCGCTCCCGGGCCCTGAAGGATTGCTCCGGACATGATATGGGAATCCCGTCCAAGATAAACCGGTCCTGCTGAAGCGTCAATGATGGCACCCGGGTCGACCCGTACCCCCGGCTCAGCATAAATATTTTCCGGTTTGACAAGAATGGCTTGTGGAAACGCTGAAGATGTTGAAGTTTTGGCACTCTTCAACAGAGCGATATCTTTCCGGATCTCTGTTTCATTGTACAGGAACAGATCCCAGAGAAAATTGACCAGTGATCCCGATTCGGTTTCATTGGCAAAATAAGGATCAAAATTTACCGGCCCGTTTTCGAATTGTTTCCGGCTTTCAGCGGCGGAAAGACGGGCGGCGACGGTTCGTCCGTCCTTCCTGAGAGTTTGGCCTTCATTCAGTTTTTTTACCTTCCCGGCGGCCTCGGAATCGGGCAGCCAGCGAGCGTTAATCCATAAGAGATCTCTGTTATCACCAGGCAAATCCGCTGGAAACATCCGGATGAGAGGAACACGCTGTACCCGGGTAAAATGGGATATATTTAAATAGCGCTGCCATTTTTCACGAATGGTAAAAATACCCACCCTCAGATCATCAACCGGGCGGGTTAATGTCAGCGGGGCAAAAAGCCGGTCACCCTCGTCTTCAAAAAAGCAGATTGTCATGACAGCAATTTCATTGATGCATGAGGTGTTATTTTTTTACGATGCAATCATACAGTTATGAATGCACATGCAGCACGAATGTTAATCAATTTCGTCCGGCTAACCGGTTTTTGTATGTCCGGTGCCCATATATCTATGCAGCGCTCGACATCGTTAAAGCTGCATTGGGTTCCTCCGGCCACAAGAGTTCGAAATATACAGTATTTATAGTTAAAGGAAACGGCGCTGAAGGTTAATCTGTATTTTTTTGAGACCTGCGCTTTTTATAAATTTACCCGATGCACTGAAGTGAAGAGACGGTGTTTTTTAATTGCAAACGGCTGGCTAAGCGATCCCGATGGGCGATTAGTCATTATGTTCATATTTAATATTGAGATATGTGTGGAATTGTAGGATATGTAGGCAGGCGTGATGCTTCGGAAGTGATCATCAAGGGGTTGAGGCGGCTGGAATATCGTGGATATGATTCAGCCGGCATTGCCATGGTTGCCGGCGACCTCAAAGTAGTGAAGGTGAAGGGAAAAGTGGATGTGCTGGCTAAATTGATTAAAAAACAGAAACTATCCGGCCATACCGGTATTGGCCATACCCGATGGGCTACACATGGTGAACCAAATGATACAAATGCGCATCCTCACACAGATACCCATCGGCGATTTGCCCTGGTGCACAACGGCATTATAGAAAACTACGATGTACTGAAACAGGATCTGGAGAAAAAAGGCCACAACTTTACCGGTGAAACCGATACCGAGGTGTTGGTTCATTTGATTGAAGAGATTCATGAATTGAGTGATGTTGATTTTTTTCAGGCTGTGCAACAGGCGCTTTTGCAGGTGGAGGGTACCTATGGCATTGCGATTGTTCATAACGAATATCCCGACAGGCTTATCGTTGCCAGGAAAGGATCTCCGTTGCTCATCGGTGTTGGTGACGATGAATATTTTGTAGCTTCCGATGCTTCGCCTGTCATCGAATACACCAAGAAAGTGGTCTACCTGGAAGATGAGGAAATAGCGGTGATTACCCGGGACGGTTACGAGGTATCCACACTCAGAAATATACCGATGAGTAAAGAAGTCCATGAGCTGGCCATGAGTCTCGAGCAGATCGAGAAGGGTGGGTTCCCCCATTTTATGCTTAAAGAGATTTTTGAACAGGAAGACACTATTGCGGACTGTATGCGGGGCCGCGTAATGGTCAATCAGAACCGGATTCAGTTGGGAGGGCTTGACGGAGTTGTGGAAAAACTCTCCAGTGCGCGGCGTGTGATCATTGCCGCCTGCGGAACGAGCTGGCATGCGGGATTGGTCGGAGAATACCTGTTCGAATATCTGGCGCACATGCCTGTTGAGGTGGAGTATGCTTCTGAATTCAGGTATCGCGAACAGTTGATCGATGAGCGGGATGTGATGATTGTGATCTCACAGAGCGGGGAGACCGCCGATACTCTGGCGGCACTTCGCGAGGCGAAAAAGCGGGGGGTGATGGTGCTGGGGATCTGCAATGTGGTAGGTTCGACCATTGCCCGGGAAACCGATGCCGGAGTGTATACGCATGCCGGTCCCGAAATCGGGGTAGCCTCCACCAAGGCGTTTACAGCACAGGTGACGGTTTTGGCCATGATGGCTCTGCTGATGGGACGGGAGAACAAGGTGATTTCAGATCAATTGATGCAGCAGTTGCTGAAGGAACTTCATTCCGTTCCTTTAAAAGTCAGGCAGATTCTCCAAGATACATCTCAAATTGAGGAGATCGCGCGGCTCTTCACCTACGCCCCCAATTTTCTCTACCTGGGCCGGTCATACAATTTTCCTGTGGCACTGGAAGGAGCGCTCAAACTCAAGGAGATCTCCTACATTCATGCCGAGGGGTATCCCGCCGCCGAGATGAAGCACGGCCCGATTGCACTGATCGATGAACATATGCCGGTGGTGGTTATCGCCGCGACGGTGCACACGAACGACAAAATGATCAGCAACATGGAAGAGGTGAAGGCCCGCAAAGGACGCATCATCGCCATTTCATCAAACGGACGGTCGGAGGTGGCGCGACTTGCCGAGTTCAATATTTCTATTCCGGATATTCATGACAGCCTGAGTCCGTTGCTGGCGGTGATTCCGTTGCAATTGCTTTCCTATTATATAGCGGTAAACAGAAAGTGCAATGTCGACCAGCCGCGGAACCTGGCAAAGAGCGTGACGGTGGAGTAAGGGAGTGCTGTTTTGAATGACTTCTGACGTATGGGAATGGAATAAGACGTTTGAATGTACGTTGTGATAATGTTAACCGTGCCATATTGCACTTAGGATACGATTCCCCTGGTGAATAAAAATCAGTCGACTAATTGTAAGCAGCGACCATTTGCATTCAATCTGATTATATAAGAGTAGGTACAGTGCCTCGAACTGTTCAATCACCCGATAATACAAAAGTTTCAGCCCGACCGGATACCGATCGGGCTTCAATACATCCTTCAGGTCACCGGGATTCGGCCGGCCGGGAGGGTGGCCGGCCGGCGAAGAGCGTGAAAGTCTCTCCATCCTCAGGAACCCTCCGGATCAAGAATATGGTCTGTGATCGGTGCATTATGATCGTCGAACAGCTTTTGCGCGAACGGGGGTTCCGCGTGGAAAGGGTGACGCTCGGGGAAGCAGTTGTATCACCACCACCTGATGCCGATCAGCTTTCGGGCCTTGAACAGGCGCTTACGGCGAAAGGGTTTGAGTTGACTTTCAACCGCCGTGACGAATTGGTCACTACGATCAAATCCGAACTTATTGCCTATCTCAGGCTCACCCGGGACCAGGACAACCCGCCTTTACTCTCGGAATATCTGGCCAGGAAACTCCATAAATCCTACCCCACCATAAGCCGGACATTTTCCGCCTCAGAAGGTCTGTCCATTGAGAAATACCTGATTCGCATGAAGATTGAACATGTCAAGGAGTTACTGAGTTATGGCGAAATGACCCTGAGCGAGATTGCCTGGAAGCTCGGATACAGCAGCGTGCAGCATCTTTCAGGGCAGTTTCGGGCCACGGTCGGTACATCCGTTTCGAAATATTTGAAAAGCAGTGAGAAGGCGCGCCGGACACTGGATCATGTTCGATGAAGAGGGGGGGATTCATCGCCTGATATTTGCCCTCCCAATAAAACCGACAAAATTATATAACATTATTTCATGTCGTTATAACGCCCGATGCTGATTTGATTCGTTTCTTTGGGAGAGTACAGGGCATAATAAACCGGGAGAATATGCCGGAGCGATCAGAGAACATAGAGAAAGAGGCCATCCGTAATAAGGAGGTGTCCCCAAAGAAATAAATGACTCAAATGAAAGAATTAACTCAAAAGGGCGAAATGTCCCGAAACAAGGAAAGCGCCCGTCAAACGATTCGTATTGATGGAATGAGTTGCGCATCGTGTGTCGCCAATGTCGAGCGGGCGCTGAAATCGGTGGATGGGGTTGTTCGCGCGGACGTGAACCTGGCGACGTCCGAAGCCCGGGTTGAGTACGAGCACAAACAAGGCAATACAGAGGCGCTGGTCCGTGCCGTGGAAAAGGCGGGATATGGTGCCGGAATGCTGGAAGAGCCTGGCTTGACGGCTGGAGCCGGGGCGGTGGGGCCGGAATCGGAAACCGGCCGGCAAAAGGGAACTGGGAAAAACCGGGAAACAGGTTTTCAAACTTCGTCCTCGCGCTTCAAACGGAAATTCTGGATTGCCATGCCACTGGCTGTTGTTATTTTTGTGCTTGATATGGGGCCGATGGCTGTTCCTGCCTGGCATCACTGGGTAACAGGCCATCTCATCTTGTGGAATAGTTTGCAAATGATGCTCGCCGCCCTGATTCTTTTCTACACAGGTTCCACTTTTTTTACGGGAGCCATACGGTCGGCGCGTTACAAGACGGCCGATATGAATACGCTGGTAGCGATAGGTACCGGTGCTGCGTTTACATTCAGCACATACGCTATGTTTTTCGGGCGGGATGATGGCCTTGTACAACCGAATGAAGTCTATTTTGAAACGGCTGCGATCATTATTGCATTGATTCTGCTTGGCAAATGGATGGAAGAACGGGCACGGCATCGCAGCCGGGATGCCATGACCGGATTAATGGAGATGACTCCGCAGATGGCACATCGTTTAACGTCCGGACAGCTGTCAAAGAATGGACATCAACAGAATAAAAACATCGAAATATATGAAGAAGCTCATGTTGAAATCCAGTCTGAGAACTTTACGGAAGATGGTATAGGGCGGATAGAAACGGTTCCGGTGGGGGAAATTGTTCCCGGAGACCGTCTTCTGGTCAAAGCCTGGGAGCCGGTACCGGTCGATGGTAAAGTGCTTACGGGGCGGCCGGCTGTGGATGAGTCCATGATGACCGGTGAAAGTCTTCCTGTAGAGAAACAGACGGAGGACGAAGTTGTCGGTGGTACCCGCAACATGGCTTTATCTTTTGAGATGATCGCTACACGGGTCGGTGCGGATACCGCTCTGGCACGTATTATTAATACAGTACGGGATGCGCAGAACTCGAAACCACCCATTCAGAGGCTGGCAGACAAAGTGGCTTCCGTATTCGTCCCGGTTGTTTTGGGGATTGCGCTGGTTACTTTTCTGATTTGGTGGTGGGCCGGGAGTCCGGCACAGGCGATGGTTAATATGGTGGCGGTGTTGGTGATCGCTTGTCCGTGCGCGCTCGGATTAGCTACCCCGACCGGTTTGATGGTTGGCTCAGGGAGGGCGGCTGAAAGGGGCATATTGATCCGGGACGCCGTCACTCTTGAAGAAGCCCGCAAGGTGGATGTTGTCCTGTTTGACAAGACCGGCACGCTGACGACCGGGGAGATGGAAGTAAACCGGGTTATTTCGTACAACCAGATCCCCGATAATACCGGCAACAAAACATCGAAAAACAGCGCACCATTAAAATCCGGCAGTCTCTCTGATTCCTTAACCGAGAACGAACTTCTGGCGTTGGCAGCCTCAATCGAACAATATTCAGATCATCCGGTCGCAAAAAGCATCGTTCGACACGCCGAAGCTTCGGGAATGAAGCTGTTGGAAGCAAGTAATGTGGAAACTTTTATGGGTATTGGTGTATCCGGCAGGGTGAATGGGCAATATGCGAGAGTAAGTGCGCATACGGCGTATGATGATTATTCCGATTCGCATCAGGCGTTTATCGCTGAAGCACAGGATCGCGGAGAAGTGGTACTGCTGGTTTGTGTCCGGGATTTGCCAGCCGGATTTATTACTGTATCCGACCGTATTCGACCAGAGGCGGCCAATGTTGTCGGAAAATTACAAAAAATGGGTATTGAAACCGTTATGCTGACCGGGGATCAGTTGCGGAATGCAAAGCTGGTGGCAGGTAGCCTGGGTATGGATCGTGTTGAAGCCGGGGTCAAACCAGATGAAAAAGCAGAATGGGTCAAAAAGTATCAGAGCCAGGGCAAGCGTGTAGCCATGGTTGGCGATGGTATCAATGATGCAGCGGCTCTGGTTCAGGCTGATTTGGGAATGGCACTTTCAGGAGGAACCGATTTGGCTATTTCATCTTCGGATATCACCCTGATGGGTGGAAGCCTTGAGAAAGTAGTCGAAGCACTGGCACTCTCACGTGGTACGCTGCGGATTATAAGACAAAATTTATTTTGGGCCTTTGTGTACAATACACTGGGCATTCCGCTTGCCGCATTGGGCTTTCTGAGTCCGATGATTGCCGCTTTTGCCATGGCGATGAGTTCGGTGAGCGTGGTCACCAACAGTTTGCGAATCAAAAAAATATAATTATTAACATTTTATAATTAAAAAAAATTAATATATTGACGATAACTAACAAAGCAGGCATCTATTTCGATGAAAATCGGTCTTTAATTCAATTTGTCGTTGATTTATTGTGTTATTCCAAATTCCAGAGCGGCTTTGGCCATGCAATAATTTGGATAATTGCACTTGATCATTTTCAAAGAAATGTCTACTTATCCACTACTTTTCAACATATTTCAAAGCAGAGGTTCAGGAATGAAGCGTTGGAAAAATCGGGTCGCGGCAATTATGGTGGTGCTGGTGGTTGTTATCGTCTTGTTGACCGGTTAAACCGGAAAGAGTCACGTTAACAACCCCAAACAATCATGGACAAGAAATTAACGTATCGTATCGACGGTATGCACTGTTCCGGTTGCGCTGGAACCGTACATAATGCATTGATTCGTAATGAAGGAGTTAAAGAAGCTCAGGTCAGCCATGAGGGAGGTGTAGCTACGATCAGGCATACACTTACAGATACAGAAATTGAGGAAATTATCCGGGGGGCAGGGTACCGGTTGGTCCGGACGGATTGAAAGCGCTGAAAATTTATAAATAATATTTGTAATTTCTATTCATGGCCCATCGAAAGTCATATCATATTTTCAATTCTGAACGCTGCCGCAGCGGAAGAACTTTTGCATCTGTTCTGTTGATGATGATGTTGTTCCTTCCTGTGGAATATTTTGCAAGTATATTCTGCCCGATGGAGGTGCAAGCAGGTACCGGCATGACCGGTGATTGTTGTCAAAATGCGCATGAAAATCCTGACGGGGAGCATGCGGAAAAGCACAATACCAAAGATGAATCCGCTGAGCATCATTGCCCTTCTTTCGCCGTATGCGATTGTCATATTAAACCTGACACCCGTCTTCCGGAGGCCTCTTTCGGCGACGGTATTATAAAACATTTACAGGCTGATTTACCGTCACCTGTTAGTACCGGTTTTATCACTTTCATTCAAGTTGCAGAAGAGCCGGAGATTACACACAAGCCCGCCTTCAAGCCGATCCCGCTCTATCTGAAAAACCAGGTTTTCCTGAATTGATTTCCGGCTAAACCATTTGCCGTGGCCACTTTCAGGTTTCACATCGATGACTCGGTTAAGTCACATAGTTTTATCGGTGGTTAACATGGGCTGCTGACCAGCAAGCATTCACCGGGATACCTGTTATCCGGTAACCTTGCCGGCCTGTCGCATATTCTGCTGAAATTCAGTGTGCAGCCAATAAGATGTGAAATGGCTCAGTGTGAACGCCACTTCAACTCGCCTGCTATCATTTTTTACTCTTATATAGATTCGGAATTATGATCAATCGAATTATTCGCTTTTTCCTTGAAAACAAACTGATCGCGTTACTGCTGTTCCTGGCGCTGGCCGGGTGGGGCATATCCACGGCTCCGTTCGATTGGGATATCGGTTTTTTGCCGCGTAATCCGGTCCCGGTGGATGCTATCCCCGACATTGGTGACAATCAGCAGATTGTCTTCACCGAGTGGCCCGGCCGGTCTCCGCAGGATATTGAAGACCAGATCACCTATCCTCTTACCACAGAATTGTTGGGTATTCCCGGGGTACGTACCATTCGCAGTAATTCTGTTTTCGGTTTTTCTTCAATTAACATCATTTTCGATGAAGATATTGAATTTTACTGGAGCCGGTCCCGCATCCTTGAAAAATTAAACTCGTTGTCGGGCGGAACATTGCCGGCAGATGTACAGCCTGCATTAGGACCCGATGCTACCGCCCTTGGGCAAATATTCTGGTACACACTGGAAGGCTACGATAGCGACGGCAATCCCACCGGCGGTTGGGATCCCCAGGAATTTCGCTCCATCCAGGATTTCCAGGTACGGTATGCACTGAATGCTGTGGAGGGGGTATCTGAAGTGGCCAGTATCGGAGGCTTTGTGAAAGAGTACCAGGTGGATATTGATCCGGTATCCATGCGTGAGGCCGGCGTTACGGTTACAGATATTGCTAATGCCGTTCGTAAAAGTAACCTCGATATAGGAGCCCGTACGATTGAGATGAACCGTGTGGAATATATGGTACGCGGACTGGGTTATATTGAAACGCTTGAAGACCTTGAAGAGAGTGTGGTGGCGGTCAGGCATAACACGCCGATCCGCATCAGGGATGTGGCTCGTGTCAACCTGGGACCGGCACAGCGCCGGGGGGCACTGGACAAGGCCGGTGTGGGAGCAACCGGTGGTGTGGTGGTGGCCCGTTACGGTGAGAACCCGTTAATAGTCATTAACAATGTCAAAGAGGAGATCGAAAGAATTTCTCCCGGCCTTCCCTCAAAAGTGTTGGATGATGGAACGGTTTCGCAGGTGAAAATTGTCCCCTTTTATGATCGTACCGGCCTCATTTACGAAACACTGGGAACCCTGGAGGAGGCGCTCACCCATGAGATCCTGATTGCCATTATCGTGGTTATCATCATGGTTATGCATCTCAGAACTTCTATTGTCATCTCTTCGCTGCTTCCACTCGCCATATTAATGGCTTTTATCATGATGAAATATGTGGGTGTAGACGCCAATGTAGTGGCTCTGGCCGGCATCGCTATATCGATCGGAGTCGTAGTGGAGATGGGGGTTATTCTCACTGAAAACATGCTCCAGCATATGGATGAAAAAGATCCGGAGGAAAACCTCCTGGAAACCATATACCGCGCCACGGCCGAGGTGAGTCCGGCCGTAGTTACGGCTCTGTTGACGACTATAGTCAGCTTTCTGCCGGTCTTCATGCTGGAAGCCCAGGAAGGGCGTCTGTTCGGACCATTGGCGTGGACCAAAACGTTCATCCTTCTTTCTACTTTGATCATCGTAATCACTTTGCTTCCGTCATTCGCCCACTGGCTGTATTCGCAAAGGATCAGCAAATGGAAATGGCAACTGGCCTGGAACGGGCTGATGATGGCCGGAGGTCTTGTCATTGCCATCGGTTATGTTGGCTGGGCCGGGTTGGTGTTGGTGGCACTCGGGTCAAGTAATCTGGCAGGATGGTACCTGAAAAATTACAATCCATGGGCTTCATGGGTCAATAACGGGATCATCCTGCTTGCTGTAGCCTGGTTGCTTGCCGGTGAATGGCTGCCACTTGGCCCCGAACAACCGATCTCATTCAGCCTGGTCTTTATCATTCTGACGATGGGTTCCGTTTTTGGATTTTTCTGGTTGTTTATGAAGTATTATAAACCCATTCTCGCTTGGGTATTCCATCATAAAACACTGTTTTTGTCGCTGCCTGTATTGGTCCTGATTGTTGGCCTGGCAAGCTGGCGCGGATTTGATACCACTTTCAAATATGTAGCAAGCGGATTCAATGCTGCAGGAATCAACATTGAAGAGACCCGTTTGTGGACAGCCATCGATGAACGATTTCCGGGTCTTGGCCAGGAGTTTATGCCGACGCTCAATGAAGGATCGTTTCTGTTAATGCCGACAGCCATGCCTCATGTTGGTGTAGAAGAAGCCCTGCAGATAACGCGTGAAATGGATATGCGCATTGCATCCATCCCCGAAGTGGAAACCGTTGTCGGGAAGATAGGGCGGGTGGAATCGGCGCTCGATCCTGCACCGGTGTCCATGTTTGAAAACGTTATTATGTATAAAAGCGAATATAAGGCGGATGAACGGGGCCACAGGATCCGGTATATGTTCGAAAACGGGGAATATGTACGGGATGAACAGGGGGTTCTGATCCCCGACCGCCAGGGAAGATATTATCGTCAGTGGAGAGGCCATATTCAAAGCGAAGACGACATATGGGGTGAAATTTTACAAGCTGCAGAGCTGCCGGGTATCACATCTGCACCTAAATTGCAGCCCATAGAGACTCGCCTGATTATGCTTCAGACGGGGATGCGTGGCAACATGGGAATCCGGATCAGTGGTCCTGACCTTGAATCTCTCGATGATTTTGCTACCAGCGTCGAACCTCTGCTGCGGGAGGTGGAGGGGGTCCGGCCTGCTTCCGTATTTGCTGACCGTGTGGTAGGCAAACCCTATATAGAGATCGATATCAATCGTCAGGAAATTGCACGTCATGGCCTGACTATTCAGGATGTACAGCAGGTGATCAGCACCGCTATTGGCGGACAGATGCTGGGCATGACGGTAGAAGGCCGGGAGCGATATCCGATCCGTGCACGGTATGCCAGGGAATATCGCAACAACCCGGAGATGATGAACAGAGTGCTCGTGCCGTCGCCGGATGGAAGTCAGATTCCACTGGGGCAACTCGCTGATATCCGCTTCGAAACAGGGCCGATGAATATCCGCAGTGAAAATACTTTTTTAAGTGCCTATGTTATATTCGACCGCTTCCCTGACCAGGCACCCATTGATGTGGTCAATCGCGTTCGGGATCACCTGGATCAGAGTGTTAGCGAGGGCTCCTTAACCGTTCCCGACGGAGTCAGCTATACCTTTGAAGGGGAATTCAGAAATCAGCAACGCGCTGCCGACCGTCTGGCCGTGGTTCTGCCCATCACTCTGTTGATTATCTTTCTGATTATCTATTTCCAGTTCCGTTCTGTACAGGTTTCCCTGATTGTCTTTTCGGGTATTGCGCTCGTTTGGTGCGGGGGATTTATCATGCTTTGGCTCTACGGGGAAAACTGGTTTTTTGATTTTTCCATATTGGGCCTGGACATGCGGGATTTTTTCCAGATGGGAACGATCAATTTGAGTGTAGCCGTCTGGGTCGGGTTCCTTGCCCTGTTTGGTATCGCCGTGGACAATGGTGTGGTTATGGCTACCTATCTGGAACAGCTTTTTGAACGAAATAAACCGCAAGACCGCGAAAGTATTTATGCCATCGCCATGGAAGCAGGAAAGCGGCGTGTACGTCCCTGTTTAATGACTACCGCCGCCATCCTGCTGGCTTTACTGCCGATCATTACCTCCCCCGGCAAAGGGTCCGAGATCATGATCCCGATGGCCATTCCCATGTTCGGGGGGATGCTGTTTCAGTTATTTACACTGTTGTTGGTGCCCTTGCTCTACGTGATGTGGAAAGAGCATGGTTTAAAGTTTGAAAATAATCCGGAGGCGAAATAATGCGATTAATTATGCGAAATTTGAAGGTTCACTCCCTGTATTTCTCTTGGTCAGACCAAAAGGATCGTGACAAGGTGAAGTCGCTATTTAATTCTATACATTATCAGGGACTGTTAACAATTATGCTTGCATTATCCCTGTTTGTTGTTCCGGCTTCAGGGCAGTCGTACAGTTATGATGCGTCCGCCGGCAAAGAGCCTTTCACACCCCGACAGATCGGAATGCAAGCGCAAGGGGGGTGGCCCTATTCCCAACTCGAAGAATACCTTCGCATTGCAGCGGAAGAAAATCCCGAGTTAAAGGCGCTTTGGCACCGTTTTCGTGCAGATCTGGAAGTGGTTCCACAGGTTGGGACACTGCCGGATCCGGAAATTCGTATTGGGTACACCATAAATCCCATGATGTCTGAAGCATTTTTAGGGCGTTTCTCATTATCCGCCATGCAGATGTTTCCATGGTTCGGAACACTGGAAACACGCAGGGAAATGCAGCGAGCATCGGCAGAATCTGGCTATGAGCGTCTTAATATCCGGCAACTCGAGATTTTCCGGAATATTCAGGCGACCTGGTTCGATCTTGCCGAACTAAACAGGAAAATCGCCATCACCGAAAAAACGATACAATTGGTGCGCGATCTTGAGGTGCTGGTGGAGGTGCGATATGAAACAGCAAGGGCCGGTCAGGCCGATCTGTTGCGTATTCAAATGGAAGAACAGCGGCTGAGAACACTGATCGAGAATCTTGAAGACAGGGTAAACCCAATACAGGCAAAATTTAATGCTTATCTGAACCGGGAACCGGATTCCGAAATAGGAACAGCAGAACAAATTGTACCTATCGAAATTAGCCTCAATGAGCAGGAATTGAAAACAAACATACGCGAATTTAATCCAAAATTCGATGAGCTTGACGCCCGTGAACAAATGTTTAAAGAACAGAGGCATTTGTCCAGATTAGACGGTCGTCCCAGTATTGGCATTGGCGTTGAGGTGATGGGTCGTGATTTTGCAGCCATGTCCATGTTTCCTGATTCTAAAGAAATGTTCGCAGGAATGGCAACCATTCGTATCCCCCTCTACCGGTCGCGCTACAGCGCGAAATACCGGCAGGCGGTTGAACAGTTACAAGTTGTGGATTACCAGAGGACGGAAACAGACAACTGGCTAATTGCAGAACTGGAAGAAGCCCTGGGAAAACATCGGGAATCCGAGCGGTCATTAAGACTTTTGGATGATGAACTCATTCCAAGGGCTAACCAGGCACTGGAAATCTTGAGTGATGCATATTCCACCGGAAATATTCGCTTTGATGAAGTGCTCCAGATCCAGCGACAGCTGCTTGATCTGGAATTGGAACAGATCGAGGTCATGGTGAAACAGCTCAAAGCCGTTATCAGCATTGAAACCCTGACAGGGAATGCTTTACCGTATCAAAGAGAACATGGATGATGGAAAAACATGCACCTGAACCTGCCCTTATTCAAAGAGGGCCTTTTAAAACTTTTTTTACATACATAAAGGATACAAAATGAACATTACATTGAAACAACTCATAATATATAGTACCGGACTTTTGTTGGCCGGTCTCTTTCTTGGATGGCTTTTTTTCTCCGGGCCGGCCGGACAAGATGCACATCCCGATCATGAACAACTTTCTCAGGAAGAGATGGATCAACACGTTCAGGAAACACATACAGATGAAGAAGGTAATATCGTCTATACCTGCTCCATGCACCCGCAAATACGGGAGAATGAGCCCGGTAACT
The DNA here is from genome assembly GCA_040905705.1 of Balneolales bacterium. Classification (GTDB taxonomy): domain Bacteria; phylum Bacteroidota; class Rhodothermia; order Balneolales; family Natronogracilivirgulaceae; genus JBBDQZ01. The sequence goes on along the minus strand of JBBDQZ010000051.1, from coordinate 72,066 downwards.
GTCCTATTTGCGGGATGGAGTTAATTCCCGTTCAATCGGATACATCCGAAGTACATGAAGATGACTACTCCATGGTGATGACGGAAGCGGCTATGAAACTGGGAGAAATCCAAACCACACCGGTCATCCGGGGCGTTCCTGAAAAACAAATCGACCTGCCCGGGCGCATTAAAGTGGATGAACGAAGACTTACGAATGTCACTACTCATTTTCCGGGACGGATCCTGGATACAAAAGTTGATTTTACAGGTGCTCCGATCCGGAAAGGAGAGCCGATGGCAACCATTTATTCACCCGAACTGATTACGGCTCAAAGGGAGTTGCTCGAAGCGGCACGGCAGAAGGACCGTAACCCCCGTATGTATGAGTCGGCAAAACAGAAATTCCGCCTTTGGGAATTCCCGGACGAACAGATCGATGAAGTCGAATCCCGTGGAGGGATACAACGTGAAATAGAAATATTATCTCCGGTCAACGGAATCGTTCTCTCCCGGAACATTGCGAATGAACAACACGTTGGCGAAGGGGCCATACTCTACGAAGTAGCGAATCTCGACCATCTTTGGGTGGTACTTGAGGCTTACGAAGAGGATATCGACTGGATCTCAACCGGAGACCCTATCCGGTTCAGCTCCCGAAGTAATCCGGGTCAAAATTATGAAGCAACGATTACCTATATCGATCCCGTCGTCGATCCCATGATGCGCACGGTAGGCATACGGGCTGATGTTGAAAATTTCGACCGAAAGTTAAAACCCGATATGCTGGTTCGCGGCACACTCCGGGCCCGTATGGATTCGGAAAAACTGATGGTGCCTGTCTCCTCCGTTTTGTGGACAGGGCCGCGTTCGCTTGTCTTTGTGAAAGACTCTTCAGTGGATGTTCCCCGATTCGAAGTGCGAGAAGTGGAGCTGGGCGTGCGTGCAGGCGATTATTATGTAATTGAAGAGGGCGTTGAAGAAGGCGAAGAAGTGGTCTACCACGGCGCTTTCCGCATCGACAGCGAAATGCAGCTTGCCGACCGTTTCAGCATGATGAACCGCGAGCCGGGAAGCGGGGCTGTACCGGTACATGATCATGGTGGAATGGAGAATGATGATATTGAACTGAATAATATGGAGATGGATGATTGATGCCATCCACCATTACGAAATCCACGACCAAATAAAAAAATCACAACATTAAAATCAAAAAAATGAGGATGCAACATGAAAAAATTAAATATAACAATGATATTAATCCTGGTCTTTTTTGCTTTAATTGCAAAATCTTCCATTGCACAAGATCATATGAATCACCAGGATCAAAATCATGAAGCAGAAGAGCAGGAACGTTTTGAGGATGTCCCGGAAGTATTTCGTGCAAATTTGACGGAAGTTGTAGAAGCCTACATATCGGGGAAAGAGGCTTTGCTGGTGTCAGACCTGGATGCAATGATTACCAGTTTTGAAACTTTTATAGAAACATTAAAAGTCATTGGTAGTCACGGATTATCCGGCGATGGTCACATGGCCTGGATGGAAAGTTATGCTCAATTGACAGAGCATGCCTCCACATTGGCAGCCGCCGGTGATATTGGAGATGCCCGGGTTGCGTTTCGTCATCTTTCTGAAGAACTGGCCATGTCGGTGAAAAAATTTGGCGTGGATGGAGTACTGTATCACCAGTATTGTCCGATGGCAATAGACAGTAAAGGAGCCACCTGGCTGAGCGGTCAGGAGCAGATACAGAACCCCTATACCCCTGAAACGATGATAGGATGTGGAGAGGTGATTGAAAGGATTGAAAAAATGTGAAATTACAACTCCGCAACAGGTAATCTGCTGAATTCGAGATAACACAAACCCGCGTGAACTGAGGTGATAAAATGAAAGAGATCAAAGCGATTATCCGACCCGTGATGTTTGAAACGGTATATAAAAACCTGAGAGCTGCAGGATACTGTTGTGTCACCGTTTACCACGGCGAAGGCACCGGCCGCCACGGAGATCCCGATAAACTGAATGCAGGCCTTGATTTTCCCTTTCTCCACTCAAAGGTGGTAAAAATCGAGATCATTATTGCAGATAAGCAGAAAGAGGAGGTTTTTCAAATTATTCAGCGCTCAGCTTGTACACATCATAAAGGCGACGGAATCATTTACAGCACAACCATTGATAAAGCGATGAGTATCAGAACCGGAGATGGAGATGAGGAGATTCTATAACGGTTGAAAAATCAAATTTAAGTATAATGAAATCCATGAAACCTGGCCATGGTAACGGGTATCAACATGGAAGTGTATGACATTGATTATAACCTAATGACAGGGAGGAGTCCCATGAATACCTCAAATACTGATCACCAATCCGATCATGGCAATCATAATCATAAACATCATGATCACCACAATCATGCTCATTCCGGACATGGTCATGAGCATGGAAATCATGATCACAAAAGGTCTCAGAATGATGATGAGGGCCACTCACATCATCATCACCACACTCATGAGGGACATTCCCACCATGAACACCATGCGGCCATGGTAAAGGATTTTAAGTTCCGATTCTGGTGGGTATTGGTCCTGACCGTTCCGATTCTGGCGCTGTCTCCGATGATCCAGGAATTCCTTGGAGTCGAATGGCGTTTTTCCGGTGATCTCTACCTTTTGTTTGTCTTCTCCACGGTCGTTTATTTCTTTGGCGGATGGCCGTTTTTGGCCGGGTTGGCCAATGAACTGAAACAGAAACAGCCCGGGATGATGACACTGATCGGACTTGCGATTACGGTTGCCTTTTTCTACAGCGTGTTTGTAGTGTTCGGACTGGAAGGCCATTTGCTTTTCTGGGAGCTTTCAACATTGGTGGCCATCATGCTTGTGGGGCACTGGATCGAGATGCGCTCGGTCATGAGTGCGTCGGCAGCGCTGGAAAAGCTGGCGGAATTGCTGCCGGGAATGGCCCACCGGCTGAATAATGATGAGTCTGTTGAGGATGTGCCGGTGGAAGAGCTGAACGTCGGTGACCGGATTGTGATCAAGCCGGGAGAAAAAATTCCATCGGACGGGCTGGTCATCGAAGGGAAAACCAATGTCAACGAAGCGATGCTGACGGGGGAATCTCTACCGGTGGAAAAGCGGAAAGATGACGAGGTGATTGGCGGGTCGGTTAATGGAGAGGGTTCCATCACGGTGAAAATTCATAAAACCGGTGAGGAGTCGTTCCTGTCGCAGGTCATCGACCTGGTCCGGCAAGCCCAGGAGACCAAATCCCGTACACAGGATCTGGCCAACCGGGCGGCTTTCTGGCTGACGCTGGTGGCCATAACCGGCGGAATGCTGACCTTATTCGCCTGGACTGCTTTTACCACCCAGGATTTCAGTTTTGCCATCAACCGGACCGTCACCGTAATGGTTATTGCGTGTCCACATGCTCTGGGTCTGGCCATCCCGCTGGTTGTAGCGGTATCCACCTCGCTGGCAGCCACCAATGGGTTTCTGATTCGCAACCGGACGGCATTTGAAGAAGCCCGCAATCTGAATGCCGTCATTTTTGACAAGACCGGAACGCTGACCGAAGGAACGTTTACCGTTACGGATATTTTGAATTTCAACGGACAGTTCAGCGATGATGAGATTCTGAACTACGCCGCTGCTGTGGAAGCCAACTCGGAACATCCCATTGCCCGCGGGATTGTTCAGAAAGCGGGGGAGACCTGGAAAGTGGAGGACTTTAACTCCATTGCCGGCAAAGGCATTGAAGGAAAGGTGAACGGAAAATCGGTGAAGGTGGTCAGTCCGGGATATATCCGGGAAGAGCGGATGGAATACCCGAATAAACAGGTGGAAGAAATATCGTCGCAGGGGAAAACAGTTGTATTTGTGATCTTTGACGGGAAACTGGTAGGTGCCGTGGCCATGGGTGACAAGATTCGTACGGAGTCGCGCAAGGCTATAGACCGTCTCCATGAAATGGGGATTCAATGTGTCATGCTTACCGGCGACAACCGTCAGACCGCTGAATATGTGGCGGGCGAATTGGGGATCGATCAGGTGTTTTCCGAAGTGCTTCCGAATGAAAAAGCAGATAAAGTGAAGGAAGTTCAAAATCAGGGTAAAAAAGTGGCGATGACAGGAGACGGTGTCAATGATGCCCCGGCGCTCGCCCGTGCGGATGTGGGTATAGCTATTGGTGCCGGATCGGATGTTGCCGTGGAAACAGGAGATATTGTTCTGGTTCGCAACAATCCGGAAGATGTGGCACATGTCATCCAGCTTTCCCGGGCGACCTACGGAAAGATGGTGCAGAATCTGTTCTGGGCGACCGGTTACAATGTGATTGCCATTCCGTTGGCCGCAGGTGTGCTTTTTACCTGGGGCATCATTCTGAGTCCGGCCATGGGTGCCGTATTGATGTCGCTGAGCACGGTGATTGTAGCGATTAATGCGAGATTTTTGAAACTGGGATCGTGATCAGTAATAATTGTATAACATTTGTATATAACTTTGTACATGATTTATAATCAATAATCTGTTATAGAATTAAAGGTTATGGGGATAAAAAAATGCCATAATTCGCTTTTATAGTAACTATCCACAAATAAGGTAAACCAATGAAACAGGTAATCATAACTCTTACTACAATTGTACTGGTGATACTTCTTGCAGGCGCACTGTTTGCACAAGATCAGAACCATCAGCAAAGACAGCAGCAGATGATGGAAATGATGCAGGATTCCACCATGCGGACCATGATGATGGAGCATATGGCACAGAACCCGGAGATGCGCCGGGAAATGATGATCCATATGCGGAAACAGATAATGGGCAATATGGAAGGAATGGATCGATCCGCTATGATGCAACACATGCAGCAGATGAGAGACAATCCTGAAATGAAAGAGCGCATGCAGCAACACATGCAGATGATGCAATCTATGATGAACGATGAAGAGATGGATCACTCTGAAATGATGGTGATGATGGGCGATTCAGACATGATGAAAATGCATATGATGTGCATGCAAATGATGCAGGGCGGCATGATGGATGATGATGCACCGGAATCAAATGGCCACGATCAGCATCATTAATGTGAAACAAGACCTGTCAGGTCTGAAAATCTGAAAACAGGCCATACGCTATGGAAGTACTCAATGAATTCATCAACAACTGGTACCCGCTGCTCTGGATTTTGAGCGGGGGAATTGCTCTTGCCGTATGGGTCTGGACAAGCCGAAAGACAGCTCGTTTGGATATCAACCAGGCAGCTAAACTGATTGCTGAACGACGATATCGTAATGGGAAAATGAGTAAAGGGAAATATGAGAGACAGGTGCAAACCCTGTCCGCCAACGAATAAAATCTTCAGAAGATAAAAAGATGAGTAAACACACGATTTGGATGATTACCGGGTGCGGGCTGACCTTGCTGCTGCTGAAATTGGTTCTAAATAGTGTTAAATTATAAGCAGAGGTACACAAAATGCATGATTTTCATTTTTTTGGAGGAGGCTGGATGATGATTTTCTGGTGGATTGTCATTATCGCAGTTGTTATAGTGGTCATCAGAGCACTAATTAAAAACAATAAACAAGATAAACACGAAACACCTATGGACATTTTAAAGAGAAGATATGCCAACGGTGAAATTGAAAAAGAGGAGTTTGAAGAGAGAAAGAAAGAACTGCTTAAATAATAAATCATTAACCAAGGAGATCAACCCATGTCATATTATACGTCAACCACATTCGATGGCACTTTTAATGATGCCATCGCCAAAACAACCGATGAACTTAAAAAAGAAGGATTCGGTGTATTGACCGAAATCGATGTTAAAGAAACCCTCAAGAAAAAACTGGATGTTGATTTTAAAAAATACAGAATTTTAGGTGCCTGCAATCCCGGGTTTGCCTATCAGGCGCTTCAGAAAGAGGATAAAATTGGCACCATGCTCCCCTGTAATGTAATTGTGGAAGAACATGAAGACGGTTCGGTTGAAGTTTCCGCCATCGATCCACTGGCTTCCATGCAAGTCGTTGAGAATGAGGAGTTAAAACAAATTGCCGCGAAGGTTCGTGACATGCTTGAAAAAGTGATTAAAAGCATATGAAATGTCCATGGCCGGTTTTTTATTGTGCCGCATCAATACCTTTGATTCCGGCATATTTCAGGCCTAACAACAGTGTGATTCCGTATGCGAGGTGCATTAACAGGCCTGCCAGTATGACCAGACCCGGAGTCCATGTATCAAGATAAAATATTCCGAACCAATCTCCTGCCGAAAGTGAAACAAGTGGTGATACAACCAAGCCGGCCACAACCGAGACCATCGTCCCATAAATCAAACCTTGCAGGAACCAGTTTCCGGGAATTCTATTTTGCAGAAAGATGACCCAAATTAGCGCCAGTAATACTCCTATAATGTAATAGGCAATATTTCCCCAAAGTATATCATAGGGCTCGTTTACATGCACTTCATTAAAACTGCTTGTTATTAAATACCCTACATCAATTACCGGCAGCCCGATTCCGCCCTGGAGAAACGCAATCATTGACATTACAAATGTAGCAATGAGGCCACATATGACTATTCGCCAAAAAGCATCTGAAGTTATCATAATCCACCTTTTAGTTTTTTAATCAATTTAGATTATGCAGAGTCAACATTATATACATCCTGTCATTGTATTATTGAACTCCGGATCCATTTATATCTGTTCGCATGGTGATCAGTAAATGATTTATCAGAAGGTCATGGCGTTGCTATCGATAGTTTGGTAAGACCATACATGATAAGATATGATAATTATAATGCCAACCCGAAAGAAAACAGTGAGGATTACATCATTAATCGATTTTGAGTATACAAATAATCGGGTTTCACCAGGGGAGGTGCTGAAATATCAGGAGAAATCCATCCTCTGTATTCTTATGGCATTCAATATCGCTAACATCGTTACTCCAACATCGGCAAAAACGGCTCCCCAGAGTGACGCCAGTCCAAGAGCACCCAGAGCCAGAACCAGAACCTTTATACCCAGTGCCAGGCCGATGTTTTGCCAGACGACGTTTCGTGTGGCTTTGGCAATACTGATGACCGTGGCAATTTTTGAGGGCTGATCTGTTTGAATGACTACATCCGCAGTTTCGATGGCTACATCACTGCCCATAGCACCCATGGCCATACCCACATCACTCAGGGCAAGTACCGGCGCATCGTTAATTCCATCTCCGGCATACGCAATGGTTCCCGGGAATTTTTGTTTCAACTCCTCGAATTTCGTTGTTTTTTCTTCAGGCAGGAGTTCTGAATAGATGTGATCAATATTCAGTTTCCGTCCGATTTGCCTGGCAACAGAACGTTTGTCACCACTGAGCATTATGATTTGTTTGATTCCGAGTATGCGAAGCTTTTCAATGGCTTGAATTGAATCCACCCTGATCTCATCGGAAATCAGGATAGATCCCTCATAAGTATTATTAATAGCAACATGAATAACGGAACCAGCATCATGTACGGATGTCCCATTTAATGGAACCCGGTTTTCTTCCATCAGTTTTCGGCTTCCGAGCAGCACTTCTTTTCCATCTACGATTGCCTGCAATCCCAATCCTGTAATTTCTCTCTGGCCCTCAACAGTCGGTAACGGTTTCATAGGATCTGCACGGTCCATCTCACCAATATAATCAACAATGGCTCTGGCGATCGGGTGTGTTGACTGTTTTTCTACAGCATAGACTACATTGAGTAACTCGTCGCTGCTTCCATTCACGCTTTCCACTTTTTGGACAGAGAAGTTTCCTCTGGTGAGCGTGCCGGTTTTGTCAAATACCATGGTAGTGACATTTTTCAATGTATCGAGGCAGTGGGATCCTTTGACCAGTATTCCGTTTCGGGAAGCGGCTCCTATGCCGCCGAAATACCCCAGTGGAATCGAAATCACCAGAGCACACGGGCAGGAGATGACCAGGAACACCAGTCCGCGATACAGCCAGTCCTGAAAAACATAGGGGCTTACAACAAAGAAGGGGACAGCCACCAGCAATGCGGCCAACAGAACCACTATCGGAGTATAAATCTTTGCGAAAGATCGGATAAAAAGTTCGGTCTTTGCCTTGCGCGAAGCGGCGTTTTGTACAAGTTCCAGAATTCTTGAAATCGAACTATTCTCATAGGAAGCAGTGACTTCAACTTCAATGACGCTGTTCATGTTGATCATCCCGGCAAGTACTTTTTCATTTGTGCCAAAATGACGCGGCTTGCTCTCCCCGGTTATTGCTGAGGTATCAAATGCCGCACGTTTCGTTAACAGGTTGCCGTCCAGGGGGACCCGTTCGCCGGGTTTCACCTGGATAATTTCACCCCTTTGCACGGATTTCGGATGTACCGTTACCAGAGCGCTTCCCTTTTTGACATGAGCTGTTTCTGAACGCACATCCAGCAGGGCTTTGATATGTGCACGGGCGCGGTGAACCGCGTTTTGTTGAAATATCTCGCCGACCGCATAAAAAAGCATAACGGCGACCCCTTCCGGATACTCACCGATCGCAAATGCGCCAATGGTTGCGATGCCCATCAGAAAAAACTCGGTAAAAAATTCACCTCTCCTGATATGGACCCATGCCTGGTTCAGTACCGGTAATCCAACCGGCAGATAGGCGATGCCATACCAAAGAAGTCTTACAGACTCTCCGAACCATGGATTTGCAAACAGATAATCGAGCCCCATTCCGGACAACAGCAAAACCAGACTGGCGATTGGCTTCCAGTGACTACGAAGACCACTCCGTGACGTTTTTCCGCTGCGGTTAATCGGTTGTGGTTCGCAACAGGATGCGTCATCAGTGCAGCATGAGGGATTATTTGCAAGATGCTCTTTTATCAAGAGGTGTATATGCTTCCCTTACTTTTCTGGTTAAAATTCAATTTCCAATCTATTGCCCATTACATCTTGCCAAAAACTATCAAAATAGAAGATGCAACAACAATGCAAAGTTCATTAAACACAGGAGGGACAGATTCCTCTTATAACGAAATTGGCAGAGGTCGGTTTGAATATTTCTGGCTTGAAATTTTTGTTCAAGTGCTTTGGTTTCCATGTCCGGGTGAATGTATTTAGTCTTATACTATGGAAACGGATTTATCTTTCCAAAGTTATGCGGTAAGCAGTTTCAGTGACATTCTCTGTATTTCAGCTTAAATTTCTGTTATAACAGCTGAAACATCCATGACGAAAATGTTCGATATACAGATACAGGCGCATGATTAAATATGGTCATAACATTACATATGACCGTCAACATCAAAAATTTAAACAGATGAAAATTGGAATCATTTCGGATACACATGATCATGTGACTCATATTACTCAGGCGTTATCCTTGTTCAGGAAGCAGGATATTCGAAAAATATTGCATGCAGGTGATTTTTGCAGCCCTTTTACTGTTCCGTTATTCAAGGGGTATGAGGTGGATGCCGTATTTGGAAACAATGACGGGGATCATTTTCGGTTAATAAAGCAATTTTACGAAAATGGTTTGGCTATTTACAATGAGTTTTTTGAAACTACCATCGATAATTGCTCTATTGCCCTGTATCATGGTACACAAACAGCAATTACCGAAGCACTGGTCCGCTGTGGTACATACGACCTTGTGATAAGCGGCCATACCCATGAAGTGGTGAACAAACAGATTGGAAAAACACGAATGCTGAATCCCGGATCGGCGCACGGCTTTAATACCCACGCAACGGTTGCAGAATTTAATACCGAAACAAGGGAAACACAAATTCATACCCTTTAAACAGCGCTGACAACCGGGGTGTAAATAAGTTTTTTACAGCACTGAATCATTGCTGGCGTATGGGTTGATGAATAAGGGGTGATTGCGTGATATGAATGGAAAAAGCCTGTTTTTTAGAGATTGCGAATAATCGCATCCGTGTATGTTCTGGTATTGCCCTTTCCGCCAAGGTCGGGAGTGGCAACAGATTTGTCCGGCAGTGTTTTGTGTATCGCCTTTTGGATGATTTCCGCTTTTTCCGACTCCCCAATATGTTCAATCATCATAACGGCTGACAACAATAAAGCAGTGGGATTGGCTTTGCCCTGACCGGCGATATCCGGTGCTGATCCATGTACCGCTTCAAAAATAGCATAGTGATCACCCATATTGGCGGATCCTGTGACGCCGAGCCCACCGACCAGCCCGGCTGCAAGGTCGGAAAGAATGTCACCGAAAAGGTTGGTGGTTACAAGGATATCAAAATTTTCCGGATGCATCACCATTTGCATGGCCGTATTATCAATGATCATATCATTAAATGCAATATCCGGGTATTCCTCAGAGATTTCCCGGCCAACGTTCAAAAAAAGCCCCGATGTAAATTTTAAGATGTTGGCTTTGTGAATTAAGGAGACCTTCTTTCGTCCGTGTTTCCTTGCGTATTCAAAAGCGACACGGACAATGCGTTCACTGGCTTTTCGGGTTACTACGGCAATGGTTTCTGCTGCCGTCTTGTCATCGTTTAGGTATCGTTCTTCACCAATGTAAATCCCCTGGGTATTTTCACGAAATGTCACAAGATCAATTTTGTCGTATCGTGTCATAACACCCGGCAGGGTTTTGGCCGGCCTCAAGTTACAATAAAGATCAAATTTCTGTCGCAGTGCCACATTGATGGAACGAAAGCCACTACCAACAGGGGTAGTAAGAGGTCCTTTGAGAGCAATTTTGTGTTCCTCTATTAATTGTACGGTTTTGTCAGGTAGTGGGTTACCCCCTTTTTCATAAGCTTCCAGGCCTGCGGTTGCCGAAATCCAGTTAATATTAACCTGGGCCGCTTCCGTGATGCGGATAACCGATTCTGTGATTTCAGGTCCGATTCCGTCTCCATTAATTAAAACAATATTGTACATAAATATCTTGAATTGTATCCGGGATTTACATTAGGCTCACCTGAAAAAAAATAGCGAATATTCCGGTTCTCTTCACTATTATTCTCGAATGGCCAACCGGATCGAAGTCATAGTGGTGTGCTGTGAATGCACCGTCATTCGAAATAAGCATTGTGTCCATCCCGAAGTTGAAACGATGGTGGAAAACTGTCAATGCCAATTTTACCAGTGTGAATTACGAAATAAAAGGATTATATGTTCGTACATTTCATTATTAGTAAAATGTGCTAATCGCTGAAAATGCTATTATACATGCGGTTAACAAAGTTTTGATCCCGTAGCTATTACATACTCATACCCATGATACATGCACGGCCGGTGTAGATAGTATTTTTATTTTGGGACACATTGACTTACAACCATTTGCCTATTATTATCACCGATACAGGCGGGAGGCCCGTTTCAACATCTCGAGTGTATTTATTTTTGCGTGAGTTGTTGCAACCCGAAAACGAATTAATATTTGCAGAGTTAAACTTGCTTATACAGAAATAATAATGACTGGTCAAAAAAAAATATTGGTCGTTGAAGATGAAATGACGGTAGCTCATAACATGTGCCGATGGCTTGAACGTTGCGGCTACACGGTTATAGGCCCGGTTCATGATGCGCAAAATGCAATTCAAACAGCGTTGGAGAAAAAACCGAATCTTGTCTTGATGGATATCAGACTCGATGAAAACGCTGACGGAATTGAAGCGGTCGAGGAACTTAACAGGCAGATGGATATTCCGGTTATCTATATAACGGCTCATTCCGATAAAAAAACATTTGACCGTGCCAAAGAGACCGCGCCCTACGGATATTTACTCAAACCTTTTGGCGAAAACGAGATGCTGTTGGCCATTGATATGGTACTCTATAAGCATCAAACCCAGCAGGAAATAAAACGACGCGAGAGGGAGTTAGCCACAATCCTGAAAAGTATTGAAGATGCCGTTATTGCCACCGATGCAGATTTGCTCATTACTTATGTCAACCCGTCAGCAGAAATACTTTTGGAAACCGCGTTAGATGAAATACTCGGTAAGAACATTAAAACGGTATGTAGAATTATTTATAGTGAAAACGTTAACCCTTCATCATATTCATATCCCGAAATCATGGCGGCCGGTAAAAGTAAACTCTTCCCTGAAGGCAGCTTGTTGCGCAGCAACGATGGAGTGGAGATACCGGTAAGCGGTTCATATTCGGTTATATTAAATGATTTGGATGAACCATCCGGTATTGTATTGACCCTCCGTGATGTATCCGGGGAACGTAAAGCAGAAGAAGCAAGAAAAACGCTTCGCACTGTTGAAGAGGCCGGTAATGAAATCCGAAACCGTTTGATCAAAGACAGTCATCCTGATATGAAGGTTGTACTGAGTTTACTGGCCAAAGTAGGTTTGGCCGACAGGGCCGTATTATGCCTTTATTCGACAGAAGATAAAACTGAAGAGACCGTTGAATGGTTGCATCCGAAGCTGCACTCAGCACATTCCCGAAAGAGAGAAGAGGGACAAGTTTTTAGTGAATGGTGGATGAAACAGGTAACGAAAGGAAAACCTTTGCAATTTGAGGATATCAACAAAATGTCCGGCAAAGCGAAACCCGAAAAAGATCGATTGCATAAAGAGGGTGTACGATCTATGATCGCATTCCCCTTCCGTTCAAAAGAGGCTGGTTATCTCGGGTATATCGAACTTGCATGGATGCACACTTTGCGTCAGGCAGGAAATTTCGAAAGTCACACACTTCTGATGATGTCAGAGCTGATCTCTTCATCGGTGATACGTTCAAAAATTGAAAAAAGGGCTCGGAATAATGAAAACCGATTCCGCACTTTGATTCAGAACAGTTCGGATATTATTACTGTGTTGAATCCGGATGCCGTTATTACGTATGCCAGTACTTCCGTCAAGAGATTATTAGGGTACGAACCGGAAGAATTGGTGGGGGAAAATGTTTTTCATTACATCCACAAGGATGACCTGAAGAAAGTCAGGGAGTCTTTTCGAAAAATTGTTGAAGAGGGATTTGTTGAACTGACAGTAGAGTATAGATTTAAGCATAAGGACGGACACTGGCTGTATCTTGAATCGGTAGGTTCAAATCTGCTGAATAATCCGGCTGTTGCAGGAGTAGTGGCCAATACACGGGATATCAACGACCGCAAACATTCCGAAACAGAACTCATCCATGCCAGGGATATTGCGGAAGAGATGAACCGGTTGAAAACGGCTCTATTGGCCAATATGAGCCATGAAATGCGTACACCACTTACCGGAATTCTGGGTTTTGCCAGCATTCTTGAATCGGACTTGCCCGAAGGTGAATCGAAAGAGATGGCGACGCGTATTCATATTAGTGGAAGGCGGTTGCTGGAGACGATCGAATCCATTCTTGAACTTGCCAAACTGGAAGCGGAAAAAATTGAAACACAGCTTGAAAACGTCAATATCATTGATGAAATATCCAGAGCTATGGAAGCACATTCCCGTTCGGCTCGTTATAAAGGCCTGGACTTCAAAATTCATACGGATCTGAAAGAGCTCAATGTCGAGATTGATCGCCAGATATTAAATCGCATTATGTATAATCTTTTGTCAAATGCTTTTAAATATACCGATGAAGGAGAGGTGTCGGTTCATATTTCCAGGGTTACAAACAAGACCGGGGAGTGGGTACAAATAGATGTACAGGATACGGGTGTCGGAATTTCTCCCGATTTTTTGCCCAAGATATTTGATGAATTTCAGCAGGAGAGCACCGGGCTTTCCCGAAAATTTGAAGGAAGCGGGCTTGGGCTGTCTATCACCCGAAAACTGGTGGATGTGATGGGGGGAACCATCACGGTTAATAGTAAAAAAGGAGTGGGTTCAATTTTTACCATCCGGTTCCCGAGGAGAGCAACTGAGGAGACAAGAGTTGGGAGCGGTACACAAGACAAGGAGGCGCTCAGGGACAAGATACTGAAGCCGCGAATCTTGCTTGTTGAGGATGATTTTGACAGTGCCACCATAACCAAATTTTATTTGATGAAAAAATATGACGTTGAGGTGGTCGATTCAGGTGAAAAAGCTCTTGATAAATTGAAAAATGATGTGTTTAATATGGTGATCATGGATATAAGCCTGGGTGTGGGAATGGACGGCGTCGATACATTGAAGTCTATTCAATCCAATAAAATCTTTGCTGATCTGCCGGTTATTACACTGACGGCTCATGCACTAAGCGGAGATGCTGATTACTACATTGAGCAAGGGTTTTCCGCCTATTTGTCGAAACCATTCAGAAAAGAAGAGTTGCTTCGATTGGTTCAAAAATTTATATCGTAATGCCAATAATCATACTGGCTATCGTAAAATAGATGAGAAGTCCGGAAGCATCTACGATAGTAGTTATCAGTGGACTGCTGGCAACAGCCGGGTCGATATTCACCCGGGTTAGTAAAAAGGGTAGCAACGTTCCGATGATATTGCTTACAAGTACAATCAGAATCATCGACAAACCGACTACCAGTCCGATTTCGGTGCCACCACGATAGATGCCCAAAGCCCAGCTTGCAAAGCCCATTGCCACTCCCAGCGCAATGCCGACCAGTACTTCCTTGGCGATGGTATGAAACCATTGGCGTAACTGAATATCACCGGTGGCGATGGCGCGAACCATCAGAGTGGCTGATTGGGCTCCTGCATTTCCCCCGCTGTCTATCAGCAGCGGGATGAAAAATGCCAGGGCGATGGCCGATGACAACACCTCTTCAAAGGCTTCGATCACTCCTGAGGAGATCAGGTTTACAAAAACAAGAATCATCAACCAGGATATACGCTTGCTGAATAATGACCAGATGCTGGCTTCCCGGTAACTTGTACGCAAAGGGGCAACCGCTGCACCTTTGTGAAAATCTTCCGTTGCCTCTTCTTCAGCTACGTCCAAAAGGTCATCGACTGTGACGATTCCCAGCAGAATACCGTCGGAGTCAACAACAGGCAGAACGGTTTTGTCATACTTTTGAATGATCTGAACAGCCTCTTCCCTGTCATCGAATGCAGAAACAGAAATAAAAGTACTGTCCATGATTTCCTCGACTTTTTTCTCCGGATCGGAGAGGATAAAAAGCTGAAGGTCGAGTGCGTCAAGTAGTTTCCAGCCCGGATCGGTAACATAAATTACGTTGATAGTCTCGCTTTGCCTGCCCATTTTTCGAATATGGTCAAGCGCCTGTCCAATGGACCAGTGTGGCCTGACTGCCAGATAGTCCGGTGTCATCAAGCGTCCTACACTTTCTTCAGGATATCCCAGCAGGACCCGGGCTTCCTTGAGATCATGCGGACTCAGTAAATTCAGAAGCTGCTGCGTAACCTGGCCCGGTAGTTCATCGAGCAGTGCAGTCCGGTCATCAGGAGCCAGGTTGGCCAGAAGCTGACGTGTCTCCTCATCGGTCATTTCCAACAACAAATCATTTTGCTGTTCAGGCTCAAAATGAGCAAACGTTGCTGCACTCAGTTCTCTCGGTAGTACCCGGAAAAAGACAACCCGGTCTCTTTTATCCAGGTTTTCCATCAAGTCGGCAATTTCAGGGATCGGCCAGTCCTCTACAGACTCCCGAAGATCAGTCCACTGTTGTTGATCAATCAACTCTGAAATTTCAGGTTTGATCAGCTCTTTGTTGATCATGCGTTCATCTCATGGTTAAAAGGTCTGAAACTCTGATGCTGTCACCCAAATTATTACTGGTGCTTTTATAGGAGGTTCAAAAATAAGAAAAGCGGACGGATAATAAACGGTCATTCTGTGTTAATCAGAGAAAGTGCATCAACATTTTTCTCAGAGTAAACGATTCAACAGCCTCCTCGGCATCAGTGAAAGTAAATAAGCGACTAATCGCCAACGGCGGGAGATATAACTAACCGATTTTTTGCGATCAATGTCACAGGCAATCTGATTGGCTGCCTTTTCTACACCGGCAACCCAGAACATGCGTTTGTTCTCTTCAGTCATCGGAGTCAGAACATATCCCGGAAGAACGTCGGTCACGATTATGTTTTCGCCGCGTCTTTTGATTCTCAGACGCATGCTGTCCAGATAGTTTGATACAAAGGCCTTGGATGCATTGTAAGGGGAACCGTTGGGATGAGGCAGCAGTGATGCAATGGAGGAGATGCCAACGATATGTCCATATCCCTGTTTTTGGAAGATACGGTATGCTTCGTTAAGCATTGCAGCGAACCCCATGACATTAACCTGTATCAGCATTTTAGCTGTTTCCCATTCAACACCGGATGTTCCGCCGGAAATACCTGCATTCAGCACAATCAAATCGATCCCTCCCATTTGATCAACGAGGGTTCGAAGAGTAGTGATGGACGCTTCGATATCGGTGATATCCATGTAAACGATATGGGACGGGTGGATGAGTTTGGGTTGGATCTCCTTCACCATCAGGTTCGTCCGACGCGCAGCCAGGCCAAGTGTATAACCTCTTGAGGATAGCTCAACGGCCAGTGATGCTCCGATTCCCGAGCTGGCTCCTATGATTACGGCATTTTTTGACAGATTTGACAGAGTGTATTCTTGCTGAAATGTTCGATGGGTAAATCAGGCCGAAGCATGATCATGATCTTCACGGATTGATGGGAACCATTTTTCGGCATAAACAAACAGGCCGATGAATATTGCACTGTAAAACAGTGTACTGATGATCATGTAGTGGTAAAAGGGAATGGCAGCGACGTAAGCGGAAAGCAGGCCGTCCCATGTGCTGGGATAGGTTGAACTGGTGAGCCAGACTCCAAAGTTGGTAATAATGAAAAAGAGTGTAGCTCCTGTAATACCACCCCCCGCAACATAGCCGGCTTTTATATGCGGATAAATGGCTCCTCCAAGCCATACCATCAAAATGAAGGAACCGTAAACAAACAGCATGGTACTGTGCAGGCCAATAAACAGATCGGTTATCAACATCACACCAAGCGGTGCGGCAACAGCCCATAACCGGTTACGAATGAAAATGCCTGAAAAAAGTGCCAATGCGGCAATGGGTGTGAAGTTGGGAGGTTGTGGAAGAAAGCGTAGCGCAACGGCTGCAACGATCAGTATCAAGAGTACAATGATCCTGGGTTTGTTCATGGTCAGATAAAAATTTTGTTTTAATAAGTGATGTTGAATTCAGAGTTTATACAGTAAAGATAATCAATTATGTTACCAGTATAAAAAATGGGTGTACATCGGAGATGTACGGAACCGGGGTTTGTATTAACATTCGGGGATTCACTCTTGTTCCCGGGAAATATGAGCCCGAACAGAATCCGGTCAAGCCTGACGGCGATCAGGGGGCACCGAATGTATTGGTGGCTTTATATGCGTTATCTTGCGGGTCCCAGTAAATAACAATCTCGTCACTTGCTCCATGACCCTGTTCATCAAGCATGATAATCTCAATAAGTTGAATCGCTTTATCATAAAGCTGTTCGTGCATAAATTCCTCGAGTAAAAGAGCATATCCGTGCTGAGCCGGGACTTGTGAAATAAGTGTATTGCCATTGCCATCGAGTATTGCATCGGGATCAATGGTCAGTACCGGATACAGTTCCCGATCCCGGGTTTCGTAAATGACCAGATTACGAAAGGTATGGGTGAAACCGGCCTCACTCAGCTCACGATCCATGTCGGGCAAACGGCGGTCGGTGCGGATGATTACGTAGTTCGACCGGTCGTTTGCCGTGATATCTGTGTCAAGAATTATAACATCATAATTTTCAGGAAGCCGGTTGTTGATCGAATCCATCCCGAGGTGATCCTGCCGATGCCAGCGTGCAGCCAGCTGAACAACGGGTTCTCCATTATAAAGGAAGGCTGATGCCGCAGGTACAGATTCGGTATGTTTAACGGGTGCTTGACGGTCGAAAGAGTACAGGTAAACGAGGTATCCGATGGCAATCAGTATTATCAAAAAAGTGAACCGTAACCAGATCGGCCGATTTTTTCCCCTATTTTTATTCATATCCAATGAATGGTCTCATATACACTTGAAACGGTGGTTTATTTGCAATCATTTCATTTAACAACAGCCGATAAAAAGCTGCAAAGTCAAGTTCTGTGGTAATTTATAAAAAAGCAATTTCTACTGTTTTAAAAGCTACAACATTTAATGTACAGAAGTCGATTTTATAATCAATGGGTTAATATTGAAAATAAATTATAACATTCGGGAAATAAAATTATGATTTACAGGTTATCCTAATCTGTAAATGCAAATTTTTATCTAAAATAAAATGACTGAGGATAACATGAGAAATCTATGGATGGCCGGTTTTGTGACAGCATTTCTATTTATTTTTACTGCTGTATCGGCACAAGGACAATTCCAACAAGTACCACCGGATCAGGCTGAAGAAATTCCTGAAGTTACCGATGATGAATTACAGGTATTTGTCGATGCATCCATGCAGGCTCAACAGATTCAAATGGAATCACAAATGGAGATGATCGCTATAGTGGAGGAAGAGGGTCTGGATGTTGAGACCTATAACGAAATACTGCAATCCCGACAGATGGGACAGTCGGATGATGAAATTGAAGTCGAGTCTGAAGAAATAGAGAAGTTTGAAACGGCATCAGAACTTGTTGGTGCGATTGAACAGGAAATGGAAGGAAAACTCATTTCCGCAATTGAAGAGGAAGGTTTAGAGCTTGACCGATTCCAGCAAATTTTTGTTGCTATTCAATCAAGCCCTGAGTTGCAACAAAAAATGCAACAAATGATTCAGGAAACTCAAATGCAACAGGAAGGACAACCCGGAAATTAAGAGCAATCCGGGTCGATCATTCCGGGCTGTGTACAGGTTTGAATTTTAAAAGCTTGTCTTTTATAATTTGAACCAAGTAGTTTCATAGAATGTATCACAAAAGAAGGAAGACCGGCGCATAACTCAGCCAGTGCGCCGGTAGTGAAACGGGACGTTCTCCGGCTGGGGGCCTCTCATTGAATAATGGGGGCATGGAGGGAATCGGTTTTCAGGCATGATTTTTTTTATTGCTTTTTGTTTCCGAAAGGAGTCATCCATTATTTAATCATCAAGGGACTTTTCGCACCTAATCAAAGGAGGGTTCATCATGAAGAATTCATTCCAACCCAACCCTGTAACTTCTGTCAGCTGTCAATACTATTTTTGTTTGTCGTGTTGCTGCTTCTTCTTGTGGTAACTTTTGCACAACAGGAGTTCTTTTATACCTATGAAGGGAAACAGGTGCACCTGGATATTGCCACAGACCGGTTGATTGAACAACCGGCCTCCCCGGAGCAAGCCGAATTCAGTGTCCCCGAGCTTGCCGATTTTGTTGCCGGTAATGATGTTACAGATCACCTGTACAAATAAAACTTTTAGATCTAAAGGAAATGTGAAAAAAAATTAATATTTCCTTGCCTTTTTAATCTGAACCAAGTAGTCTTGTAGAACGTATCACAAAAGATGGGAAGACCGGCGCATGATACAGCCTGTGCGCCGGTCATGGAACGGGACGTTCTCCGGTTGTCGATAACGCTTTATCTGTCGGGGGCCCGCCGGCGATCCGACAAGTGCCGAAGAAGCGGAACGATCCGTCAACCGGCATGGAAGTCAAATAAAACCCGCAGCACAAAAACTGGAGACGAGCCGATGAAGCCGGACGTTCCCCATACGCTGAAACGATCCTGGCTTGATTGTTGCCATAAAGCGCAGACCGCGATTTCCGTGCAGCGGGTTTTATTTTCAAGGAGACATGCCCCAAAGAGGCGGACAGGGAGACAGCACATCATGAACACTTCAGATTCCTGTCATTGCATAATATTTCTGTTTCTCAGCGCCCTTCTGCTTTCAGGCTGTGATCTGACCGGGGCAGGAAAGGAAGAAGAAATCGAGGAAGAGGAACAGGTGTGCCCGGGGCAAGATTGGGGAATGCCTCCACTCAAAAACTGTTATGTTCATTCAGACAGGTATCCGTCCTGGGACCCGGATGGACAACACATCGCTTATATTTCGTTTAACCGCCACCCCTGGGACTGGGAGGAAGGGCTGGCAAGAATGGGCTTGTATATGTATAATCTTGTCACCGACGAAGAAGAACTTCTCATTGAAGGAGGGCTCTACAACATGAGCTCGCAGACCTGGAGCCCGGACGGGCAGTGGCTGACGTTCAGCCTGGGCAAGCAAATTTATAAGATCCGGCGGGACGGCAGCGATCTGACCCGGCTGACCGAAGATGACAGCCGTGATTATTTCGACCCGGCCTGGAGTCCGGATGGAAAGTGGATTGCCTACCAAGATAGAACAGTTGGTGGTGTAAATTTTACAGGTACTTGGATGATGGATATTACAGAATTAACTCATAAGTACCTTTATGGAATAGCACATCCAATATGGTCATCTGACGGACATCATGTTTTGGGTATAAGAACTTTAGCTTACAATAATGTAGAACGAATTTTTATAATGGCCTATATAGACCCCGATGTGAAGCCAGATTCTTTGTGGGTTCGAGAAGGAGCAATAAACAGAAAACCGGATTATTCTCCTGATGATTCTCAAATAGTTTTTCAATCTTCAAAAGAAGGAGATAGAGATATCTGGAAAATTAATGCCGATGGGTTGGGATTGACCCGGTTGACTGAAAACGGCGGAGCACATCCGGCCGGAGTCCGGACGGCACTACGATCGCCTACGTGAATATCGATTATTTTGAAGGCCAGGGACAAATCTGGCTGATGAACCCCGACGGCACGAACCGCCGGCCCATGAGGAGGTGATAATCAAAAAGAAAATCTGAACGAATAAAAAAAGGGCTCCTCACCGGGCTCACCCAATTTATAATAGTCGTGGCTGACTGCATTATAAAACAGTCCACTTACTGCAGACTCAACATGACGAGAAATACACATACTTTTAACCATGAAGAAAGGTATCTACTTAGTATTAATATGCTGGCCAGCCGCTTGCGGAGTATTGGAAAGTGAAGAAGAAGATGTGGCCGGTCATCCTGCCTCTCCAACTGTGGGTGAATACTTTTATGCCGATTGGGGGCCGGATGACCGGCTGGCCGTTATATATATGCAGTTAACAGAAGACGGCGAAAGTCATCATCTTGAAACCCGCGGACTCTATACTGTTGGGCTGGACGGAACCGATTTGCAGCCGGTGGCGCTTAACAGTCGTATAACCGACCCAGTCTGGAGTCCGGATGGTGAGTGGATTGCTTTTTCTTCCCGTGGTGAGATTTTTAAGATAAGGCCCGATGGATCCGATCTGGAGCGTCTCACACATGAAGGTGAGGCCAAAGTCGGGCCCTCCTGGAGCCCTGACGGTAAGTGGATTGCATACAGAGTGATCTATGGGCCTGATAAAGGTCGAGGCTTGTGGATCGTCAGCGCCGACGGCAAAACAAACAGGCAGCTTCAAAGGCCGCCGAGCGAAGAAATGTGTTTGGATTGCCCTGGTGAGGTATGGAGTATAAGGAATGGTCTGTCATGGTCCGTAAACTCCAATGAAATGGTCTACATAGCAGAAGAATACAGAGTTGGAGCCAGGCACCTGGCCGTGTACGATACAACTCGGGCCCGTGTGGAATTCCTGCGTAAGATGCCGGCCTCACTTTACAATCCCCAATTTTCACCGGATGGAGAGCAGATACTTTTTTATATGGCACCCGGTAATGATTATGGTTTTCGCGTTGGTGTGGTCAACCGTGATGGCAGCGATTTACGCTGGCTTCGCGAGGATGCCTTCAGAGCAACCTGGAGTCCGGGTGGCAATCGCATCGTATACCGGCTTTTTTCATACCATCCGGAACTATTTGGCCAACCGGGCTACGGCGACCTATGGATCATGAATGCCGACGGAAGCGAAAACCGGCAGATCACGTTTTCCACCGGAAAAAAATAGACAAAAGGAGGAAAATAACTCTAAAGTATAAATAAAAGCCCGTACAAAACTGATGACCGGCTTGCGTCGACTTGTGGAGAGTTTCACGCAAGAGGAGATCAGCCCGCCGGGCTTTGCGCATCTCATAGTCAGACGGTTAGCTTTGCAGTAGTTTCCCTTACTCATACAAAACATTACGGAGTCCAATCATGAATACGCTTACTTACTTATCAGCAACGATAATACTGTTTTTTTGTTTTGCAGGCAACGCGATGGCTCAAGACGGGCCGGTCGATCGTCAGATTATCGTCATGTTCCAACCCACAGCGGTCAGTCTTCCCGGCCAGACTGTCAAGACTGACAGAATAGACCAAGTGACCATGCCGGATGACGTGCGGAATGTCTTGAAGGAAGCCTCAGTTCAAGAGATTGAGAAAGGCTTTCCGGATTTCAGGAGTGAAGATACACTTCGCGTCTTGTCGGATGGCAGAATTTATCGTGTACCCGACTGGACCAATTTATTTATTATTACCCTGCCGGAAAATGTAAGCCGGGACAGTTTGATTATTAATCTCGATCAGCTTCCCTATGTCGTTTATGCAGAAAAAAATCAAATGGGTGTTCTCCGTGGAGAAGTCCTTCCGTCGAATCAGCAGCACTTTGATGATCAGTGGGGTTCGAAAAACCTGCAAGATCCGGGACAGGATATTCAGGCAACCTATGCATGGAGCCTGACGACCGGAAGTTCCGGTAATATACTCGGTGTTGTAGACACGGGTGTTCAAAGCACTCATACTGATCTGTCCGGAAAGGTAAGCGGCCCGGCCGCTTTTACTGGAAGCTATAGTGGAGATCATGGCACTATGGTAGCTGGGGTGGCTGCCGCCCATGGCGACAACTCCGGAGGTGGTATTGCGGGTGTTGACTGGCATGTAGAAATCCATGCTGAGCAGCTTGGTTCACTTACTCAAACGGCGCAGGTCATTGATGGAGCCGTCAACGCAGGTGCTATAGTCATCAACAACAGTTGGGGATATGAAAACACTTCGGCTACCCTTTCTGCGGCTCTTCGAAGCGCCTATGGAGCGGGTGTATTACTGGTGCATGCTAATCCGTATGAATCAGGCTCACCTGACCAGACTTCTGATTACCCTAATAATCTCGGTCCTTGGATACTTAATGTTGGAGCTATTGAAGAAACCGGTGATGCAATGGATAATACCGGCAGCAGATCTTTTACAGACGTTGCAGCACCGGGAGTGGACATCACTTCCACTTCCAGCCAATCCGGAACACCATACAGAACTGGTACAGGGACTTCATATGCAGCACCCCATGTGGCAGGAACAGCAACGCTTATGCTTTCTGTGAACCCCGATATTAAAAATGATGATATCAATCAGATCCTTATGCGGACTGCGTCAAGATATCCCAATCCAGGTCATGATCCCGAAGTAGGCTATGGATTGATTAATGCTGTGAAAGCACTTGAGCGCCTGAAGGCTCCTTATGTACTAAACCATTACACAGCAAATAATGGTTCTGTTCACAGTTCAACAGGCACATATTACCATAGCTTTTTCGATGTCCCCGGTCTTGCTGGTGGGACTTATCAGGTTAAAAGATACGATGTACGCCAAACGGTTAACATCGATGAAGAGCTAAATGAGACTTATGTTTGGGGACGAGGGGTCGGAACGGTCGGTTACTCTGCTGAAAATCCAAATTTTGCCATGGGGTATACAAATATAGTATCATCCGGTAGTTCGTCCGCAACACTGCAAACCTATGTGTATGAAGTTCGAAACAATCTTGGTCAGTTGATCGGCTGGTTCCCGGCAACACCCGCAAATGTCGAATTCGCCTACACAGTGCATGGGCTTCCAACCTCAATTGGCGGAGGAAGTGAAGAGGTTTCCTTTAACCACAATTTTGTGCTGGATGACGGGATGTCCCTGACCATATTGTCCGGAACCGAGGTCTATATCGGAGACGGATCCACGTTAACCGTTACCGATGATGCCACGCTGACCATCGAGCCGGGCGTGCATGTATTTCTGGGCAAGGACGCCGGTATTGATGTTGAGGACGGCGGGTCGATCAGCGCCGTAGGGACCAAATCCAGCCCCATCGTGTTTACCACCTTGCATGACACCTCGGGCTGGGACGGCTCCGACGAGTGGGCCGAGGTGTATCTGGCCTCGGGCGGCAACGAGTTCCAGTGGACCATCTTCGAGTATGGCAACAAGCATGTCAATATCGCCAGCCGCGACAATACCATCGAAAACTCGATCTTCCGCCACGGCTGGCGGGGCATCAGCTCCACTTCCAACCAGGCAGGCTCAGGCATGAGCGAGGTGTATATGGAAAATGTGCTGATCGAAGAAAACCGCGATATCGGCTTTGTGGCCTCCAACAACGAGTCGATCCTGCACCGGGTCAGTATCCTGGACAACGATAACAATCAGGGAATCTGGTACACCAACTCGGACGGGGTGGGGCTGAGCTATTCGCTGATTGAAATGCGAACGGGCCCGGCTTACTATACGGCCGTGGATGTGAGCAACAATTCCACGGTGTGGATCATGCAGCACGACGGACAGTCACTGGGGCCGGGATATAACACGCTCGACACGGACATGGGCCCGACTGTGCGGAAATTTTCCTCTGCCACCTGGATACAAATGGGCAATTCATCCAGCATGCCGGGCTTCAACAATGTGATAGGCAATCCCAATCAGTCGTGGATTGTCGACAATCAATCCTCGAGCGAGATCAAGGCGCATGAGAACTGGTGGGGGGGACCATCCACCCCAATCCTGGTGGTTTAACGGGGATGTGGATACCAAAGACGCCCTGGATGATGACAATAAAGTGACGGCCGGGGTATCCGCTTCGCAATTGCCCGATGAGCCTTCGCTGCAGATTCGCGAACTCTCGCCCGGCCTGCAGCCGCTGGCCTCGGGCGTGGTGGGGCGCACGTCGTCCATTCCTTCACCCGTTCGGGCATCCATCACTACCGGTTCGACGGCACCCGCCTGTCCAGCGGTCTCTATCTGATCCGCACGAACCTGGGCGGTGATGTACACACGCAGGCCGTGACATTAGTCAAATAGATCCTCTGCACACAAACCCGAAGGCGGCAGGCGGGCCACACACCGGCTTGCTCGCCGCTTTCCGGGCCTTAAGAATGTAACAATAAATTTATCTCGTTTTAAACCGGTGAGTCATTATGAAAACTGTCAAAGTACAAATCAGGCGGTGTGTCAGGCGGTATTGGTCTGCTCGATCCTTATCAAGTGAAGGAGACTCGTATAGGGCCTTCATTTTGCCGGGCTGGTCCAGGGTGATGACCGGATGCGGAATCGCCATGGAAGGCTGGCATCCACTCCGGCGTAACCAACACCTACTCGCGGTGATGCCAGTATATCGGCACTATCGGGAACCTCCGAAGTCCTGCCGGGACTTGCCCAGATTACTTCCCCGTTCAATGGTATCCCGTTGTGTGCTCTTGTTATACCGAGTGCCTGGCTTACCATTCCCGGACCGCCGGTTGTTTTGCGCGTTAGCCGGGTTTGTTTACGACGTTCAAGCATGGTTTCCATTCCTTCACAGGGAGACAAGGCGCGGATCAGGACAGCATGAGGTACCTCTTCCGAACCGGTAATAATATTGAATAGGGTATGGATTCCGTAACACAAATAGGTGTACGTGACCCCTCCGGCTTGATAGAAAACAGAAGTTCTCGGGGTTCGTTTGCCACCGAATGCATGAGATGCACGATCCGAAAGCCCGTCATAAGCTTCCGTCTCCACGATCACTCCTGCAGTTACACGATTATTTACCCGGGACCAAAGGCGGCACCCCAGCAACTTGCGCGCAACGGTAACAACATCGTTACTTTGATAAAATACG
Source organism: Balneolales bacterium (assembly GCA_040905705.1). GTDB lineage: Bacteria > Bacteroidota > Rhodothermia > Balneolales > Natronogracilivirgulaceae > JBBDQZ01. The sequence continues at coordinate 46,331 of JBBDQZ010000051.1, read as the reverse complement.
ATCGGAATTTTTCTGTATAAATCGTTCTGGTCCACAGAGGATGTCGATTTAAGCGTTATTGTTGCCGTATGTACTATTTTATGATATTCGAATTTAACTTGTCCTGTCGTTATCCTATTTTTAAAGATTATAAAAAAAGTACAGTCAGAAGCAAGGTGGTATAGTAACGCCGAAATGTTCGATCAGGTCGTTATTCCTCCTGAACGAATTGACAGAAAGGCCAGGAACCCGGCATAAATGAACAAAACGGTCTCTGTAACCAGACGCAATGAACCTACTCCCCTGATGCGACAGTATCAGGAGATCAAAGAAGAGTATCCAGGTACGCTGTTACTCTTTCGGGTAGGTGATTTTTATGAGACATTTTCCGATGATGCGATTACCATCAGCCGGGAACTGGGTATTACCCTTACCCGACGTAATAACGGGGGTGATATGACGCCTCTGGCCGGATTTCCCTATCACGCCCTGGACAGTTATCTCCCGAAACTGGTAAAAAAAGGATTTCGCGTTGCTGTATGTGATCAGTCCGAAGATCCGGCTCAGGCCAAAGCTGCCGGACGCAAACTTGTTAACCGTGAAATTACTGAAGTGGTTACCCCGGGAGTTACTCTTTCTGATAAAGTGCTAGACCCTAATCGCAATAACTATATTGCCGCCCTGCATGTGGCAGGCCATAAATATGGAGTATCTTTTGCCGACATATCCACCGGTGAGTTTGCCATTTGTGAATTGAGTGAGCAGGAGTTGCGTGATGTGCTGGCATCCGTTTCCCCGGCCGAAATTCTTTTAAACAAAAAGATCAAATCGTCGATGCCGGACTGGCTGTCGGAATTTGTCATAACCTGGCAGGACGAATGGATTTATGAAGGACAATATGGTTACGATGTACTTCTGGAACACTTCGGCACACACTCTTTGAAGGGATTCGGGGTTGAAGAATTTGCGGATGCTCACACTGCAGCCGGAGCATTGTTGCACTATGTCCGGGAAAATCAAAAAGCTTCACTCGGACATCTGAGGACATTGTTTGCTTTTGACAATACCGGGTATATGATGCTTGATCCGTCAACGAAACGGAACCTGGAATTGATGACCAGCCTTCAACAGGGGGGCATTGAGGGGACTTTGATTTCGATCCTGGATAAGACGGGGACACCTATGGGAATCCGGTTGCTGCGAAAGTGGATGATGCAACCGTTGAAAAAACTGGATCAGATTCGCCGGCGTCTGCAGGCGGTCGAAGTATTCCATATACGACACGACTTGAGACAGCAACTTCGTGAACTGCTAAAAGAGATCGGAGATCTTGAACGACTGGTTTCCCGTATTTGTGTGAAAAGGGCTAATGCCCGTGAATTGAAACAGTTGAACGATTCCCTGAACCGGCTGCCGGAAATCAAGGCGATGTTATCTGACCTTGATGACCCTTTGATTTGTCAGATCAATGAGCAGCTTGAAATTATGACGGATTTGAATGATAGGATTGATGCTGCGCTGGTTGATGATCCACCCGCCGGTTTACGGGATGGCGGCTACATACGGGATGGATATTCGGACGATTTGGATGAGGTCCGTGATATCGCCCGAAACGGCAAGGAGTATGTCGCCCGCATTCAGAAAGACCTGGTTGACCGGACCCGGATCCCTTCCCTGAAACTCGGATACAACAAAGTGTTTGGATATTATATCGAAGTTACCAATGCGCACAAAGACAAGGTCCCGGACGATTTTATCCGTAAGCAGACGCTGGTCAATGCGGAGCGGTATATCACACCCGAACTGAAAGAAATCGAGGAAAAAATCCTGTCATCGGAGGAGAGAAGCCAGACCATGGAGCAGGAGCTGTTTCAGAAACTGTTGGAATTTGTATCCGATCAGTCAGAGACGATTCAACGCAATGCCGCTGCTCTGGCACAGCTCGACTGTATACAGAGCCTGGCAGAAGTGGCGTACCGGTATAATTATGTTAAACCTTCGGTAAATGACGGTACGGCAATCCAAATCAAGGGTGGCCGGCATCCGGTAGTGGAGCGATCACTGCCTCAAGGTGAACCTTTTATTCCGAATGATGTGACTCTGGACAATGACTCTGATCAGATACTGGTGATAACCGGGCCAAATATGGCGGGGAAAAGTATCATTCTGCGGCAAACCGGGCTGATTGTGTTGATGGCTCAGGTTGGTTCATTTGTCCCTGCCAATGAAGCCGTAATTGGTATAGTGGACAAGATTTTTACACGGGTAGGAGCATCGGACAACCTCGCAGCGGGTGAAAGTACGTTTTTGGTAGAAATGAACGAGGCGGCTAATATCCTGAATAATGCCAGCTCCCGGTCTTTGATTCTGCTTGATGAGATCGGGCGGGGTACCAGTACATTTGACGGATTGAGCATCGCGTGGTCACTGGCAGAGTACCTGCATAATCAGCCGGCCGTTGCAGCAAAAACACTCTTTGCAACACACTATCATGAACTGAATGAATTGGAAAATCTGTATGAGCGTATCGTGAACTACAATGTCCAGGTCAAAGAACATAAAGGGAAGATTATCTTTTTACGAAAATTAATCCGGGGTGGAGCGGATCACAGTTACGGTATACAGGTAGCGGCTATGGCAGGGCTTCCAGCCCTTGTTATTCACAGGGCAAAGGAAATTCTCGGCAACCTGGAGTCGCATAGCCTGGATGTTACGCAATCCTCCGGGACTATTGAAAAAGGGGCTGCAGCGAAAAAAAATGCTGCCCGGGGTGTAATTGAAAAAACAGAGAAGCAAAGTGCGATTGCCCAGATGTCACTTTTCCAGGCAGAGATCGATCCCAACCTGGAAACGGTAAAAAATAAACTGGAAGGAGCGGATCCCAACCGGATGACACCAGTGGAAGCACTGATGCTGCTTGGTGAACTCAAGCGGTTGTTGGAACAATGAAAACAGCTAAACACATAGCTGATCGTATCAGGTTGTTCATTGCGACCAAACAATTTCAGGTTGGTGATTTAATGCCATCGACTCGTGAGCTGGGACGACAGCTGGATGCCAGCTTTCATACGGTCAGAAAAGCATATCATGCACTGGTTCGTGAAGGGTTGTTGCGAAGTGAACGGGGAAGGGGTTTTATAGTGAGCCGCCAAAATATGCCGTTGGATAAAACCCAGAGATTGGAAATGGGTGCCGGACGTATCCGGGAAGTGCTGGAAGAGTTGATTGGCAGCGGCCTTGATGATGAAGAGATTGAAACACTGTTTCAGGAGCAGATGGGGTTCATGGAGTGGCCGAATCGACTGGAAAGTTGTGCTTCTGTCGGTTTTACGCACGAACATGCGGCTATGATATCCCAAGCCATTGTTCAGGAAGTTGGTATAAAAAGTGAAACGATCATTCCCGATGAAACCAGCAGGAGAACCCATTTCGATGCGCTGTTTGTGCCGCTTCAACTGATGCGCAATTTCCGGGAAGATTCGGATAATATGTTACTTTTACCCATGGTATATCATCTGACATCGGATATGCTCATTTCTCTGGTAGAACGTTCCGCTATCAGTACTCTTGGTGTGGTCGCTCGTGAAGAGCGTACCCTGAGCGTGCTTATTGATGAACTCAAATTAAGTCTCAAGTTTCCCGGCTCTATTTTGGCCGGAGCTGTTTATGGAAAATCACTTCCGCTTTTTGTCCGGGAAGTGGATATGGTGCTGTATCCTCCATCGGTTGCATCTCTTGTCGAACGGCAGATCCCTGATAAACGAAGAATGAAATTGCGTTATTCAATTGATGCCCGCTCGGCAGAGATTATTCGTTCAGAACTTTGGGATCAGTAACTAACTCAGTAACAAACGAAGTGGCCATATGAATAAGGCTCTAAATTGTATCATAGCCCTGTTTCAAACAAATGGGTACCGGCTATCACTCTAAATTGTTGTAAGTTTCAGGAGAGATCGTAGTCGTTTTATATAGATAATTTGCAGGTAAACCGAATTTATGACCATGACAAAATTCACGCCGGAAAAGTTGATGGATCTGGCGGAATCAGCACTTTCATTGGAAATAGAGGCTGTCAGAGAACGCCCCTCAACCGATCTGTTATCAAACGGGGAAAAAATAAAAAGTCTGTCTGAGGAGGAGGTGCATTACCGTTTCAATACATCAAATCCGTCACTTCGGTTTGCAGAGGAGTGTAAAGCCACATTTTCAGATACATCTTTGATCATTCAACCGGTGGATATCGGGGAGGAGACGATTGTTTTTCGTTTTCCAAAAGATTGTGGAGAGATTATTGCTGAGGTGGCCCTGGAGTGGGAGAATGATTTTATACTCAGGCGAATTCAAGAAACGCTGTCCGGATTGCTGACGAGTTCTGATTATCGTGAGCGTATCAAGCTCATGATTCGGCCGGCTGAAGTTCCGGCCAATACCGAAATGTTCATTCCGGAAAAATCACATGGCAAACAAGATAACGGTTCCAGGCGGCACAAGATCGATATCAAAGATGACGGCATGCGAAATGAAGCGCAAAGAAACGCAATCCGGAAAGCGATGGCTCAGCCAGTAAGTTTTATCTGGGGGCCCCCCGGAACCGGTAAAACAGCAACGCTTGCCTATATCATAGCCAATTATATATTTCAAGGGAAATCCGTTTTGTTTGTTTCCAATACCAATCGCGCCGTGGACCATGGTATGTTGGGCCTCCTGGATGCCATGGAGACATTGGAAATGAAGGCCATCTCTAAAAGAATTACGCGGTTCGGTGAGCGTATTCTGGAAAGCAATCGTCTTGACCGTATACATTTCGAGCATCAACTGGATGAGTCCCTGCACTTGAATATGCAGGAGGCCACCGACTTGCAGCATTGGCTCGATGCACTGGAGCTTCCGGATCTGACAAAAGGTCAGAAAAGACAGATCGAACAAAAGATTGACCGTTTGGGGGGAATTGAATCAGTAGAGGAACAGATACGGGAACTTACACAGAAGGATCGTCACGCATACATAAAACTTCGACGATACAAAGTGGTGGGCACCACCCTCGCAAAAGTCTGTACTTCAGAAATGCTGGAATCAATGGAATTCGATGCCGTGGTGGTCGATGAAGCTTCTATGGCCAACATACCCTTTATGCTGATTATGGCATCGAAAGCCAAAGAACACATGGTGATTGTCGGAGACCCGATGCAGCTTCCGCCCATTGCTGTTACAACCGACCGTCAGGCAAGAAACTTGCTGGAACAGGATATATTTGCTGTTGTTTCAGGGGCGAATTCTACCGGTGAATTGTTTCAGTGGCATGATCGTAATCCCGGGTATACTTCGTTTTTTAACATTCAGTATCGCATGCAGTCCGATTTGGCTAATGTTATTAGTGAAATGTTTTACGATGGGCGTCTTGTCTCTGTTAACGAGTCACAAAAAGCAGAGAGTCAACAAACGTCGGTTGAATTGATTGACTCATCATCGCTTCAACCTGTTTTGCGGCAAGATACGAGGCGCAGGGGATTTCAACCCGTAAATGATACTCATACGATATTGCTGGGAGATATAATAAAAAAGTTGCTTATTGAGTCACATATCGGACTGCATGAGATCGGAATCATTGTTCCGTTCCGGTCGGCTGTATGGCAGCTGCGTCGGGAATTGCGGGGCAAAAACCGATGGTTTGATCTTGAAATAGGAACCATACACACATTCCAGGGACGTGAGAAAAAAGTAATTATTCTCGATACAGTGATGAGTGGGGAAATGCAAAATGGATCGGTCCGACATTATTCTGTTCGGCCGTTTGACGAAGCAAAAAACGGATTGTCGGTTCCCCGTCTGTTTAACGTTGCATTTTCAAGAAGCAGGGAAAGGCTTGTTGTGATTGCCGATATGCAACACATCCGAAATATTTATGGAAGCAAATTTCTGGGAAAATTGCTGAAAAGATTGCCGGTTCGGGCCGGTTAATATGGCGGGATATTTCAAAGCTCATTGTTAAATCGTTTTTTGAGACGATGCTCATTGACTCGTTTGTGGCTTCCAAGCATTGAATCATCCGGAGACGCAAGGGTCATTTCCCGTTTGCCTGGGGGCCCTTTCATTCGGGCAATATGCCACCCGGCCAGTGCCATCGCTGCTCGTGCCCTGGTTGCTGAACAGTATGTGCTGAGAACACCATGCCTGCTTGAAATTGCAAGTAATTTTTCAAAAGTGCGACGAGTCCAGAGTTCAGGATTACTTTTTGGTGAAAATGCGTCATGAAATATAAAGTCAGCCGGCCGGCCAATCCGGTTTAGGTCCCAGTCACTGAAATCAGCCCGGAAGACCCGAAGTTGTGTCATTGGCAAATCGAGGAAAGCCGTTTCTTCCTCCCGGATATGATACAAATTCTCTGAAAATCGATTCGTCTTTTCAATGGTTTCACTTATTCCCGAAAAAAGGTCGGAGAATCCCATCTCACGGATCAATTGGCCCATTACCGGATATTTTTCCACGGCGAAATAAGAGACCCTGGATCGTGATTGTAATTCGAATCGATATTGTTCCAGTAAGACCATGTGGAAACCGGTGCCGAATCCGATTTCAAATATGGTGAAATCACGATGATCAGCCAGAGCGCGACAGATTCCGTTTTGCTCGAAAAAGACATGCCGGCTTTCAGTCAATGCACCGGAGAGATTATGATAATGCTGGTTGAAGTCTGCAGAATAAAGCGTGGCGGAACCGTCGTTTGTAATTACTTTTTGAGGGGATCTTTTTAGAATATTGTCTACTTGTGACATATCGCCTTGTTACTTGTTAAAGTTCGCCTTTATGCCCTGTTTGCTGTTCCCGATACATTCGGTAAAGGGCGATCAGCTCTGATGTGATCATAGCCGTAGCCCCCCAAAGAGGTACGGAGTGAATGTTCCAGCCACACGGTATCGATCCGGACTTATTCCAACTTCTTCCGCCAGTTCGCGGCAGGCCATTTCCTGCTGAGCCCGCATACCAGGGAGTTTCTTGCGGATTACCCGGGTGCAGTACGATGAAAATGAAAGATCCGCTGACGTGTCATCCATGAGTGTTTCGGTTTTCCGGGAGTCGTTATTGGTTAGATATCAAAATTTGTATCTTGATATAGATATAGTCAATCTGGTACTTAAAAATAGATAGTTTTTATGAGTGTTCTTGTAGTAGGTTCTGTAGCATATGACGGAATAGAAGCACCTTCTGGAAAAGTAGATCGTACGCTGGGAGGCTCGGCTACATATATTTCGCTGGCTTCCAGCTTTTTTTCGAATCCTGTAAGGCTTGTCGGTACGGTCGGTAACGATTTTGACAATCAGGACCTTCAATACCTGAAAGACCGCGGAATTGATCTTGAGGGGTTTAAAGTCGACGATCATGGCCGAACCTTTTTCTGGAAAGGGCGCTATCACGAAGATATGAATAACCGTGATACACTGGATACTCAATTGAATGTATTTGAACATTTTGATCCTGTCATCCCGGAATCTTACAAAGGCAGCCGAATCGTTTGCCTCGGCAATATAGACCCCTCCTTGCAGAATAAAGTACTGGATCAGGTTATTCAACCTAAATTAACTATATGTGACACAATGAATTTCTGGATTTCGGGTGCACGGGAGGCACTTGAAGAGACCATCCGTCGAGTCGATGTCCTTATTATCAATGACTCGGAGGCTCGTGAGCTCACCGGAGAGACCAACCTCATACAATGCGCCAGGAAAATCCGTGAAAAGGGCCCGAAGTATCTCGTCATTAAAAAAGGTGAACATGGTGCTCAGTTGTATTCTGAAAACACCGTATTTTCCGCTCCGGCCTATCCTCTTTTATCCATTATTGATCCAACAGGAGCAGGGGATACTTTTATGGGTGGTTTTGCCGGATGGTTATCATGGTCCAACCAGTTAAATGAAGAAAACCTGCGCAGGGCAGTGATCTACGGCACGATTATGGCAAGTTTTTGTGTGGAAGAATTTGGAGCCGGTTGTTTCCGTAAACTAAACCGTTATGATATAGATAACCGGTATGAGGAGTTGCGGAAGATGAGTGTCATTCCATCAAGAGCCTGATGGGTGCTACTGAATACTTTTGAAGCAGTTATATTATGTAAAAAAAGGATTATAATGCGAATTCAGCAGGCGCCGCGTAGTACAAACTGGCACATACGGTCCTCATGTTTCAGCAATGGAAAACAAAATTCTGATTCTGGCAACCGGTAATCTTGCGAAAATCCGGGAGCTTCAGGCTCTCTTAGAGGAAGTCGGATGGCTGGTCAAATCCCAGAAGGAGATGCTCGGTGATATTGAAGTTGAGGAGAACGGTATCACACTGGAACAAAATGCAGAGATCAAGGCCAGATTTGTATGGGAACAAACCGGGCAGCCTTCCCTGGCGGATGATACCGGCCTGGAGGTGGATGCCCTGGATGGAAGACCCGGAGTGCGATCTGCTCGTTTTGCGGGCTTGGGTGCCGATGACAGAATGAATCGGCGTAAGCTGCTACAGGAATTGAAATATATTACGGATCCTGCAAAAAGGACTGCCCGATTTCGGACGGTATTGGTTTATTTGACTGAAAACGGGATGCATCGTTATGAGGGAATATGTGAGGGAAGGATTCTTCACGAAGAACGGGGAACCGGTGGATTCGGATATGATCCGGTGTTTATACCACGGGGTTTTCAGCAGAGTTTCGCCGAAATGGAACCGTCTAAAAAAAACAGCATCAGTCATCGGGGAAAGGCGCTCCGGAAATGGCTGGCCGATATCGGGAGAAGTGATACATGATTTATCCATGGATACCCTATCTGTCCATATGATTCAGAAAACTCTAAACAGATGAAATATATACTATCTCTTTCGATTTTCAGGCTTTTAGCTGTTATTATTTTAATCAGTGTTATAACGGTCCAGTCATTTGGCAATCCCGGAATCGGATTTGAACGATACTATGAACGCACGGAATTCCTTATGGCATCGCCAGGAACAATGAATAGCGGGCTGTACGGATACGATAACCCTGCAATGCTGAAACACCTGCACCAACCGGATTTCTCATTTTACTGGACCTCTGACACATTTCTCAGTGAAACTGGACGATGGGGCGGGTTCCTGGGTGTTCCTGGATCGTCGTTCAGCTTTGTCCAGAATAATCTTTCTGACCAGAAATATCGCGACTACCGTATATCGTTTGGCGGCGGTTCCGAGGCCGCTGCAACCGGGATTGCCCTGAACTGGTTTCACGGAGATACCGGATTGCTTGATCTGAAAACCAATATCACTCTGGGAACGATCATACGGCCGCTCCGTCGATTTTCCTTTGGCTTAACAGGAACGACCACCTTTGATGCCGACTACTTTGAAGCAGTTGCAGAGGTGGCAGTTCGACCATTGAGTACCCCGATCCTTACGCTTTTCGGTGACATTGAATTCGACCGGCAGACCGAGGGTTTCTTTGACGGAAGATGGTCGGCAGGAGCTGCAGTCGAAGCCCTGCCAGGAATCCGTTTTACCGGAAGGTATCTTGATCATATCGGCTTTACCGCCGGTATCCGGTTTAGTTTGGGCCGTGCCGGTTTCAGTTACCAATCCCACAGGAATAATGACGGAACCCATCGTTACAATTCTTACAGCATACGTGCAGGAGCGCTCGACAGAAATATCTTCGATAGTATATTGCGCGACGATCGTCAATATGTAGACCTCCGTTTACAGGGGAGTATGCCGTATCAAACCTTCCGCTATTTTGATGATCGTCAGACTTTTTTACCGATTTTACAGCATATCAACGAGGCGGCCGCTGACCCGGCTGTTGCGGGTATGGTAGTCAACACCACCCGGATGCAGATCGACCCGGCTAAAACCTGGGAAATTCGAAAGACGCTGGACGATTTCCGCCAAACCGGGAAAAAAGTGATTGTGTATATTGAACGCGGCGGTATGAATACATTGCATCTTGCATCATCAGCCGATTATGTGGTGATGGACCCACAAGGAGGATTGATGATCCCGGGTTACGTCTCCGGAGTTACCTATCTTGCTGATTTGCTTGCAGCTGTGGGTATCGGTGTGGATGAATTTCGGGAAATGGAGTATAAGTCAGCCTTCGAGGCGCTCTCGCGTACCGATATGTCGAATGCTGACCGTGAACAGCGACAGGCGGTTATAGACGGTTATTTTGATCTGGTTAAAGAAAATGTAACCACCGGCAGGAGACTGTCTTCCAATGAGTTTGATGAGCTGATAGACGGAGGGATTGCACTCTCTGCCACGGATTTGCTAAATGCCGGCATTGTGGATAGATTAGCGCGACTTACCGATATGGATGATCTCATAGAAGAATTCGAAGGCGTTGAAAAACAGAGGATCAACCCGCAAGATCTCATTGCTTACCACATGCCCCGTGACGACCTTTGGGGTCCGGAACATAAAATTGCCGTGTTATACGCCCATGGCCCGACTATGAACGAATCCGGGATAAGGGCGCGTGTTTTGTCTGAAGCCATGCGGCAGGCCCGCAATGACCGTACGGTGAAGGCTGTTGTGATGAGGGCGGATTCACCGGGTGGCGATGCATTGGCCTCCGACCTTGTGGCCGAAGAACTCCGGAAAACCGCTGAAGAGAAACCTGTGATCGTTTCCATGGGAGCGGTAGCGGCATCAGGAGGGTACTGGATTTCGATGTATGCCGATAGTATAGTTGCTGCTCCCAATACCATTACCGGCAGTATTGGTGTAATCGGCGGTTGGTTATGGGATGACGGTTTGTCTGAAAATCTGCACTTACATTCGGATTATGTGAGTCGTGGGACGTCTGCCGATCTTTCGTTCGGTCCAACACTTCCTTTGATCGGGCTCAGTCTGCCCAATCGCGCATTGACGGATGGAGAACGGGAGCGGTTGATTGACAGGCTCAATGATCTCTATGATGATTTTATCGAAAAAGTGGCTACTGGTCGCGATGCAGAGTTCAGCCAGATCAAAGAGGTAGCAGCCGGCCGGGTATGGACCGGTACACAGGCACGGGAAATCGGACTGGTTGATGAACTGGGCAGTCTTTATACCGCTATTGAGCTTGCAAGGCAGAGTGCGGGAATCAAGTCTACCGACAAGGTCAGAATTGTTGAAGGGCCTGATACCCGGCCATTTTCATTTCCTTACTTACTGGGACGTGCATCCGGGTTGGATACAGCGGAAGCGGATCGAAAAGATCCTACAACGGAATACCTCGAATTAATGGTTGAATATAACGCTGTTCCGCTGGTGATCCTGCCTTTTGAGTATTTCAGCTGGATGTATTTTTCCGACCGGAAACGGTAGTAAACATAAAATGATTTTGGATCGGTGGATGTGTTACATACTGACGTATTTCACGATGTTGACTCCGTCAATTTTTAAAATGTGTTCCACATCTTTGGGATCCAGTTTGGTGTCTACGGTGAAGGCAGTGATGGCCTGTGCATCTCTCAGCTCCCGCCCAAGACTCAGTGAAGCAATGTTGATATTACGTTCGGCCAGGGCTCCACTGGTTGCTGCCAGCATTCCCGGTTTATCGATATTGCGATAGATAATGATTTCCCCTTCGAGGTTAATTTCAATACTGAAACCGTCAATAGTGACGATACGATAATCATTGTCACCAAAAGGTGTTGCGGAAAGTTCCCGGTATTCAGCTTTCGGGCCGAGATCCACGGTAATCAAGTCAGAGAATGTTTGAGACTCCTTGCTTTGCGTTTCAAGTATCTTCAGTCCGCGGGATTCTGCGTGATAACGGGCGTTAATGAGATTGATGATATCATCCACACTCCCTTTCATAAAGCCGCTGAGCAGTGAATCGGTCAGTACCTGGGAATGGCTGGCACAAGTGCCGCTGTAGGTAATGGAAAGCTGGTTTATATGCTTTGGGGCGATCTGGGAAAGAAAACGTCCGAAACGCTCGGCCAGTTGAAGGAACGGCTGCACTTCCTTGTTGGTGCTAAGTGCAATAGACTTGCCGTTAAGGCTTCCCTGAAACCCTTTTTGCTCAATGGCATCGGCAATTTGTGAGGCGATCTGTTCGGCCACTTTGCCCTGGGCTTCCTGTGTGGAAGCACCGAGATGCGGGGTACATACCACCGCCGGATGTTTGAGCATTTCGGCAATTTCTCCGGCAGGCGGCTCCTCACTATATACATCAAGTGCCACGCCGCTTACAATGCCCTTTTCAATCAAAGAAAGGATATCCTTTTCCTCAAAAATTCCCCCGCGTGCACAGTTGATAAGCCGGATACCCGGTTTGATCCTGGTGGCATTTTTTAAACTGATCAGCCCTCTGGTCTGATCAGTTAGCGGGGTGTGTACGGTGAGAAAATCTGAATTTGCAAGAATTTGATCCAATTCCATCATTTCCACGCCCATTTCGCCGGCACGTTCATGGGTAGTATAAGGATCATAACCGATAACATTCATGCCGAAGGACTTCATTCGGGAGGCAACAGTTGACCCGATTTTGCCGAGGCCGACAATTCCAAGTGTTTTTCCATGAACTTCTGTGCCAAGATACTTTTTGCGGTCCCACCGCCCCTCCTTAAGGGAGGTAACGGCCGATGCAATATTTCTTGAAAGAGCGAGAATAAGCCCGCAGGTATGCTCAGCCGTAGAAATCGTGTTGCCATCCGGAGTATTCATTACCAGCACACCGGCCCGGGTGGCCGCATCCAGGTCAATGTTGTCGACCCCGACCCCGGCACGTCCAATAATTTGCATTTTTTTTGCTTTGGCGAGTAAATCGGCTGTGACTTTGGTCGCGCTTCGGACTACCATAACGTTGTAGTCTCCAATCACCTGTTCAAGTTCATCAACAGGCATTTTTGGAGATTCGGTTACATCAAATCCACGTTTCTTAAATACTTCCGAACAGATGGCATCTACGCCATCCAGTAATAGTGCTTTGTAAGCCATTTCAATAGGTAATTTAGGAACAATGAACACATTTGATTACACGGGTACGTACTTCAATATGTAATGTGATCCATTTATTCCTTGATTGTTATTTCTGATTAAGATTAATGATTAAGATTAAGTTTAATTATGAAAAAAATATGATGAATCAGGAATTGTGGGTAGCAAGAACTTCCGGTACAAATGCAAGATAAGGGTCAAGTGTATCAGGCCAAATGGCCGATATTTGAAAAACAGGTACTTCTATATTCATTTCATCCAGCATTTTTGAAATGGCGGAACTTTGTTGCCTCACATGGTTTTTCGAAACTTTGTCGGTCTTGTTTTGAAGTATACAAAACGGTATCTGATGCTCACCCAGCCAGTATATAAACTCCTCGTCCAGTGTTGAAGGGGCATGCCTGATGTCCAACAACAATGTCACCAGCCGGAGGGATGCCCGCTCGGTTAAGTAACGTTTCATCTCATGGCCCCATCGGTGTTGTTCTTTTTTGGATATTTTTGCAAACCCGTACCCCGGTAAATCTACCAGATACCAGGTATCATCGATCAGATAGTAGTTCAGGTTTCGTGTTTTCCCCGGTGCATTACTTGTGTGTGCCAGTTTCTTTCGTCTGACAAGGGCATTGATTACGGAAGATTTTCCAACATTGGAACGGCCGGCGAAACATATTTCCGGCTTCTCATCAGCCGGGCAGACGCTGAGATCCGGTGCACTAAGCAGATATTCGGCTTTTGTTATGTGCATACAATCACTATTTAAATGTTCGCGGATCAAACCTGAGGCATCAATAATATTCGTTTTCTTCTTTTTGAACCTGGTCCGTCACCGGCACAGGATAATCACCGGTGAAACAGGCGGTGCAGTACCCTGCTTTATTGGGATGAGCATCTTTCACAGCAGAAACCAGCCCCTCGGCGGATAAATACCTGAGGGAGTCAACGCCGATTTTTTTAGCTACACGATTCGTATCCCCGCCGCACACATTAGCGATCAATTCTTCCGGGCTGGGAAAGTCCATACCGTAAAAGCATGGATGCACGATCGGAGGGGAACTAACCAGAAAATGAATTTCCTTAGGTCCGGCGTTACGAATCATTTTTACCAGGTGTGCAGATGTCGTCCCACGAACAATCGAATCGTCCACGATGATAACTATCCGGTCTTTCAGTACGCCTTTTACAGTATTAAATTTTGTGCGGACTTTGATATCACGCGAAGCCTGGCCCGGTGATATAAATGTTCTTCCGATATAGTGATTCCGGATTAATCCTATTTCAAACTTGCAGTCATGACCCATTTTTTGATTTTCATAGGCATATCCGAGTGCAGCCGTATTACTGGAGTCCGGCACAGAGATGACAATGGTATTCATGTCGGTCTGTGTCTTTGTGACCGCCGGGATCGGGTACTCTCTGGCAAGATACTTGCCGATTTTTCGTCGTATTTTATCCGTATTTTCACCGAAAATCTGGCTGTCAGGCCTTGCGAAATAGACATATTCAAAAATACATTGACTCACACCGGTCTCCCTTTTTCGAGGCAGGTGAAAAGAACGCGGCTCGCCACTTTCGAGTGTTCCACGGTCGATGATCACTACTTCACCGGGTTGCACATCCCGTACATATTCCGCATCGTTGATGTCAAAGGCACAGGTTTCACTGGCCACCATCCAGCTTTCTCCTTTTTTCGCAATTGCGAGCGGACGAAATCCATTGGGGTCCCTCACGGCAATCAACCGGTCGTCGGTAAGCAGTACCAGACAATAAGCGCCTTCAATATCATGGAGCGCCTCCATGATCTGATCAAGCTGTGTACTTTTTTGACTGTGGGAGATCAGATGCAATATAAGTTCGGTGTCTGAAGTACTTTGGAAGATGACGCCACGGTTTTCCAGCTTGCTTCGCAGTTTGGTTGCATTCGTCAGATTACCGTTATGTGCAATGGCAAGGTTGCCGTTTTTATAGTGTACCCTGAACGGCTGGATATTGGATGCATTGGCTGCAGCTCCTGAAGTGGAATACCGGTTGTGTCCAATAGCCATGTTGCCGGGCAATTTGTCGGTAAAAATTTTACGGTTTTCAAAAACATTCAGTACCAGTCCGAACCCTTTGTGTTGTGGCATGACTGGTATGCTTTTTTCAGGATCAAACCAGGATGTTACAATACCTGCGGATTCCTGTCCCCGGTGTTGAAGTGCGTGCAGCCCGTAATAGGTACTAACGGCGGCTTCGGGATGATTGTAAATCCCGAAAATACCGCAATAATCATGAGGTTTGTCGGACATTCCGAACAGAAAATATTAATGTTACAGTCAATGAAAGTAAGATACAAAATGATATGGCCAATAGCATTGCAAAACATTTACGCCGGTATGGAACGCATACCACCATATACAAGATTTAAGAAGTTGCGTAACAGTTTTTCTCCGGCGATGCCCGATTTCTCGGGATGGAATTGTACACCCATGTAGTTATCAGATACCACGGCGGTTGAAAAGGTTTCTGAATACGTTGCAGTGGCAAGGGTATGTGGCGTTATGGGCGCATAATAACTGTGAACATGATAGAAATGTGTATTGTCCTCTATACTCTTCATCAGGGGATGTGGTCGTTGAACAGTTATGGTATTCCACCCCATATGTGGAACCTTGTTTTTCCCGGGGTCAAATTTTTTGAGACGGCCGGGAATAATACCGAGGGTTTCGGTCGGCCCCTCGGTCGTTGATTCATAGAATAACTCCATACCCAGACAGATGCCTAACACAGGTTTTCGAGTCTGTTTCAGCCAGCTGTCCAGTCTGTTGCGTTTCAGGTCTTCCATAGCCGAACCTGCGTGACCAACTCCAGGGAAAATGATGGCATCGGCTTCATCCAGTACGGAGGGATGATGGGTAATCTTGTAATCGGCCATAAGCCGATCCAGTGCATTGGAAACGGAAGCAAGATTCCCGGCTTTGTAATCAATGATTGCGATCATGGCAGGTTGAGATTCATAAATAAAGATGGCTACGAGATTTAATTGTGTGGATCCTTCAGAAATCAGCATCCTGATACCAAAGAATTCAGGTCTATAACATGCCCTTGGAAGTAGGTAAAATATCGCGGTAAGCTTCATTGCGATCAATTGCCTGACGCAAACAGCGAGCCAGTCCCTTGAAACAGGCTTCAATCTGATGGTGGTCATTTTTGCCTTTGACGGATACATGTAGTGAGGCCTTAAGGGACATCGCCAGAGAGTGGAAAAAATGTGAGGTCATTTCCGTTGGAAAATCACCCACTTTTTCACGATGAAATTCACCTTCAAATACACACCATGGCCTTCCGGACAAGTCTAAGGCCACCAGTGAACGGGATTCATCCATAGTTACCGCGAATCCATAACGTCCGATGCCTCTTTTGTCACCAAGAGCCATGCCGATGGCCTCGCCCAACGTAATAGAAACATCTTCGATCGTGTGGTGTTCATCAATTTCAGTATCGCCCCTGCAGGTAAGTTTTATGTCCATATATCCATGCCGCGCAATTTGCTCCAGCATATGATCAAAAAACGGTAAGCCGGTGTCAATGTGTGATTTCCCGGACCCGTCCAGATGTAAGGTAACCGAGATATCGGTTTCTCTTGTCTTGCGTGTGTGGGTAGCAGAACGGTATTCACCCAGTAAATGTCCGACAAGCTCATCCCAATGTGCATACGTACTTGTTCGGTATGGACGGGTTGCCCCGGCCTCCAGCTGAAGTAACCCGGATTTATTTGTTGAAACCGTAATCGATTCCACAGGTTTGTCCAAAGTTGCCGTATCCTTTTTTTTTCGAGCTGTTTTTATATTTCGAGACTCTTTTTGCTCCAGTACATGGATGCCCTCCTGCGCCAAAAGCCGTGTGGCAAGTTCCCCGAAAGTATTGGTATCTCCGCCAATGATTACGCCCCGGTCGGAGAGTCTTTTCAATGCCGTCAATGATCCGGAACGCATAGGAATCGTATCATTTTCCGGCTTTAAAGCACTTGAATCAACGATCAAAAGCATAAATGATGCCATAGTTTTATGATTGTAGTAACAGCATTAAGACGTAATTTGGCGCATTACGTTTTTTTAAGTTCTTGCAGCAACTGGTTATTTTCCTCCGGTGTTCCTACGGTTATACGTAATGTATTTTCACAATGGAGCTGGTCTCCCCGGTATCGGACGATGATTCCACGAGATGCGAGATAAGAATACCACTCCCTGGCACGATTCATTCGAACCAGGATAAAATTGGCGTCGGACGGGAAGACAGTTTCCACATCCGGGTGCTCTGAAAGTACTTTTTCCAGCCGGACTCGTTCAGTAAGTATCATTTTGACATTTTCGCGCATCTTGCCGATATGCTCAAAGGCCTGCATAGCAGCATCGGCAGTCAGTTGATTGATATTGTAGGGAGCTTTGATTTTCATCATCCATTCAATGATGGATGGGTGTGCCAGGGCTGCACCCATTCGAATGGCTGCCAGACCGAACGATTTTGAGAGCGTTTGTAATATAACGAGGTTAGGGTACTTTACGAGCAGTCGGCACAGGCTTTGGGAATTGCAGAAATCAATATACGCTTCATCGACAACAACCAACCGCTTGAATCCATGCAGAATACGCTCAATCTCAATTTGGGAGAGAACATTGGCGGTCGGATTATTTGGAGAGCAGAGCATGATCAATTTTGTGCGGTGTGTTACCCGGGCAAGTACTGATTGTGCTTCGAGTTGAAAGTCCTTTGTAAGTTCCGCCTCAGATACTCCTACATTATTAATGCGAGCTGCTACTTTGTACATTCCATAGGTGGGCGGGGTAATAAGTATTTCGTCACGCCCCGGTTCACAGAATACACGTAACAACAGATCAATGACTTCGTCGCTGCCGACACCTACAAATAATTGATCCGTCTGAATTCCACGGAAATCAGCCCATTTTTTGCGGAGCTTGTTCAACCGTGTATCCGGATAACGATGTAGCGGCAGGTCAGTGGGGATGGCCGGGCCCAGACTGTTTTCATTGGCATCCAGAAGAATACCCTCATGAAAATCATCTCGGGCGGCATGATAAGGGGACAATGAACGAATATTAGGCCGGACCCAGGCTTGTGGATTGAACGAGTTGTTGGTATCAGTCATTAATTCAGGTTATAGTTACGTTATGCACATGTATTAATACACGATGACATGACTTTCAAAATTTAGTGGGGTTATTTGAACGCGAATGCTTGAGTCGTGCAGTGATCGCCCGAACGTGTGCATGGAGCCCCTCTACTTCCGCCATTTTGATTACGGTAGGAGAGATGGTCTCCAGGCCGTTTCGGTCAAGTTGCTGAAAGGTAATAAATTTGAGAAAGCTGTCAACGGAAACCCCACTGTACATACGAGCATATCCGTACGTGGGGAGCGTGTGATTGGTTCCGGAAGCGTAGTCACCTGCACTTTCCGGAGTCCAGGGGCCGAGAAACACCGATCCTGCATGTTGAATAGCCGGGGTGATTTCCTCAGCGTTTTTCAGCTGTAAAATAAGATGTTCGGGGGCATACCGGTTGATCATCTCGACTGCCTGCTTCCTGTTTCTGGTTCTGACCACATAACTATGCTCGAGAGCTTTATTTGCAATATCCGCTCTGGGAAGGGAAGTCAGTTGTTGTTTGATCGATTTGTTTACTTCCTCCAGATCCATATTTCCTATTGCAACAAGCACTACCTGGCTGTCCGCTCCATGCTCGGCTTGAGACAAAAGGTCGGAGGCAATGAATTCGGGATCGGCACCGGAATCTGCAACAACCATCACTTCGGATGGTCCTGCCGGCAGGTCTATTCCGATGATCGCGTCGCTGTTTTGAAGCAACATTTTGGCAGCAGTCACAAACTGATTGCCGGGACCGAAAACTTTATCCACTTTACGGATAGAAGCGGTTCCCCATGCCATAGCTGCAATAGCCTGGGCACCACCGGCAAGATAAATATGAGAAATCCCGGTCAGTGAAGCGGCCAGCTCAATTTCCGGAAGAGGTTTACCGGATTTATCCGGTGGGGTTGCCAGAATTTTGTAGGGGCAACCGGCCAGTAACGCAGGCACTCCGAGCATGAGTGCTGTTGAAGGCATGGGGGCCGAGCCACCAGGGATGTAAAGCCCAATCCGTTCAATAGGGCGGGATTCCCGCCGGCAAATAATCCCCGGCATCGTTTGTACTTCAATATTCTGAGGTATCTGTGCTTTGTGAAAGAGAAATATATTTTCAAATGACTGTTTATAGGCTGCCTGCACTTCCGGTTTTACCGGAATCTCCTCCGGCTTTCGGACCGGCCAGAGCAGAGGATTTGGCCGCACTCCATCGAATTTTTCAGTTAATTCAAGTACCGCTTCATCGCCATGTTTGCGGACGTTGTCCAGTATGGTTTGCACGGTCCGTGTGATGTCATCGCGTTTTATTCTTGGACGTGCACACAGTTTGTCAAGCTGTGTTTCGTCAAGCGATTCAAAATCCCAGCTGTTTATCATGACCTGTGTTTTCTGATAGGTACCTGTTGATTGTTAATAATTTGGCTATGTGCAACAGCTTTGTTGCTGCGGATCGGTAAATAGAAGTCGGTTGACGCGGGTCAGTCATAAAAGGTCACTATATCCAGGTCAAACAATCATATTTTCGATCGGCAATATAACAATTCCTGTTGCGCCGGCGTCTTTCAGTTCCTCCATCACTTCCCAAAATCGATCCACCGGTATTACCGAATGGATAGAAACCAGTTCTTTTTTTGCAAGTGGAAGTACAGTCGGACTTTTCAGTGATGGGATAATTCCGCAAATCTTTTCAGTCGAGGATGACGGAGCATTCATCATGATATAGCGGCTTTTTTCAGCCAATTGCCGTGCACCGATCCGCATCAGGAATTTTTGGATTAAATCATTTTTGTAGTCAGGGATCGTCCGGTTGGTCCGAATCAGTTCAGCTTCGCTTTCGAGGATGGTTTCGATTTCCACCAGCCCGTTGGTTTTTAGCGTGCCACCGGTAGAGACCAGATCGGTAATGGCATCGGCCACATTAAGGGTCGGTGCTATTTCCACGGCTCCCGAGATTTCTATTGTATCAATCTGTAGTCCCAGTTGATTGAAATGATCGCGGGTGAGTACCGGGTAGCTGGTAGCGATCCGGCAACCGTCCAGCTCTTTTAGTGTTTTTATATTACTGCTCTTTGGTACGGCCACCGACAGCCGGCATTTACCAAAGCCGAGTTTGCGAAGACGTGTTACGTCAGCTTTGCATTCGGCCGTAACGTTATGTCCGACAAACCCGAGTTCACAGATCCCGTCCTGTACGTATTCCGGGATGTCATCGTCACGAATCAAAAGTAGTTCCACATCAAAATTTCTGCAAGGCACCAGGATGCGGTTTTTGTAGCTGTCAAACTCCAGCCCGATATTTTCAAGAAGCAACAGCGTTTTCTCGGAAAGACGTCCGCCTTTCTGTATAGCAATGCGTAAAGCTGATTCGTTTTGCACCTGAATTTTAATTTGGGATTTTAAATATCAATTTTGGATTTCAAGATTAATGCATAAGATAAAAAGATGGAACGTCAATTATATATGTTTTTATCTGATTTATCGTTTTGTATCTGAAGAGAGCTTACGATTTGCCTGTATTTTTCTTATTTTTGAAAGTTTGCCACCGGAATCGAGTTAGCATATCATTGATGAAGAATATTCGGAATTTTTGCATTATCGCACATATTGACCATGGGAAGTCTACACTTGCCGACCGATTTCTTGAGCGAACCGGTGCCATTACAGAGCGGGAGATTAAGGAGCAGGTTTTGGATGATATGGATCTGGAGCGGGAGCGAGGCATTACCATCAAGAGTCATGCCATAAAAATGGATTACAAGGCCAGTGACGGCGAGCATTACTTTTTCAATCTGATCGATACTCCGGGCCACGTCGATTTTGCCTATGAAGTATCCCGGGCACTCAAGGCTTGTGAAGGCGCGCTTCTCATTGTGGATGCAACACAAGGAGTGGAAGCACAGACTATCTCCAATCTCTATCAGGCGATTGATCAGAATCTGGAGATTATTCCCGTGATCAACAAAATTGATCTTCCCGGAGCTGATCTGGAGGGTATGTCAAAGCAGATCATCGATTTAATCGGATGTACAGAAGAGGAAATCATTCCGGTATCCGGCAAGACCGGCCAGGGAGTGGACAGGCTTCTTGAAGAGATTGTGCTGCGCATTCCTCCACCAACAGGGAATCCTGATAAACCGTTAAAAGCATTAATTTTTGATTCGGTGTTTAACGTCTATCGCGGTTCGGTCGTCTATATTCGAATCATGGACGGAACGCTCAGGAAAGGGGAAAAAATTCGATTCATGGCTACAAAAAAAGACTATGAGGCTGATGAGATTGGATATTTGCGTATGAAGCCCACCCCGACAGATGCTCTTACCGCCGGTGAAGTTGGTTATATTATCGGCAATGTTAAATCGCTTGAAGATACCAAAGTCGGGGATACGGTCACGACACACGCGAATATGGCTTCAGAGCCCATTCCGGGATACAAAGAGGTCAAGCCCAAAGTGTTTAGTGGCATCTATCCCACCAACAGTGAAGATTTTGAAAGTTTGCGGTCTGCATTGAACAAACTCCAACTCAATGATGCATCACTCCAGTATGTTCCTGAGACTTCTACAGCACTTGGATTCGGTTTTCGTGCCGGATTTCTCGGAATGCTTCATATGGAAATTATTCAGGAACGGCTTGACCGGGAGTTTGATATGGATATCATCACAACGGTTCCCAATGTGGAGTATGTGGTAAAGACCATCGACGGCACTGAAATTACTGTTGATAACCCCAGTGAAATGCCGGCACCGGGAAAGATCAGTGAGGTGCGTGAACCGTATATCAAGGCTCAGATTATTACCCCTGCCGAATACATTGGCCCGGTAATGAAACTATGTCAGGATCGTCGTGGAGTTTATGTAAATACCACCTACCTGGATGCCAAGCGTGTTGATATCACCTACGAGCTTCCCCTGGCCGAAATCGTATTCGATTTTTATGATAAACTTAAAAGCCAGACCCGGGGTTATGCCTCACTCGACTATGACATCATCGATGGCCGGCCGGGCCATCTGGTAAAACTCGATATTCTGTTGAACGGTGATTCGGTGGATGCCCTTTCCTGTATTGTGCATCGTGACAAAGCATATGAATGGGGCAAGCGGCTTTGTGGAAAGCTGAAACAACTGATACCAAGGCAGATGTATGAAGTAATCATTCAGGCGGCGATCGGATCAAAGGTTATTTCACGTGATACTATACGTGCGTTGCGCAAGGATGTGACTGCAAAATGTTACGGAGGTGATATCACCCGAAAACGGAAGTTGCTGGAAAAACAAAAAGAAGGAAAAAAACGAATGAAACAGGTAGGAACAGTTGAAATTCCACAAGAGGCGTTTCTGGCGGTACTTTCTATGGATAACGATTGATAATTGCATAACGTTAACACTCTTAAAATGCATTTTTATTCACCATCTATAAATAAAAAGCAGTGAGACGACAGATATCATCGATATTGCGATCTTGTTATTATCTGAAGTTAATATTCGCCTCGGGGGTGCTTTCCATGCTTCCGGGTATGGTTGAAGTTGTCTCCGGGCAACCTCGTAATCTGCTGGAAGAGCCGGAAATTGTTAAAATCAACCATTCCGATCTCCAGGCGTTTGAACGGCAATTCAGAAATATTCGGTGGACAGGAGCCGGGTTTCAGGAAAGTATGGTAATTGATCGTATTCCAACGGCAGAATTGCGGGCAAGACTGCAGAAGGTGTACGGTAATCCGTCCCAAAAATTAAAGCATTTAATTGAGAAAGATAATTTTCGGCCCGGTTTTTATATTCAGTTTGAGTACTGGTTCGTTATCGATGACGAAGTACCGCTGATTATACTTGATATTGACGGTCCGTTTGGAAGAGGCCTCGTGTTTGCCGGGGCCAGCCGTTATGTGGATCTTATGCCGGAGATCAAGCGTACACTATCAAGAAAATTGATGGAGGTCAATGAACTGGGAGAGTTCGAAGATCACTATTATGAAATGAATGATCAACAGTGGTACCTGGTTAGTTATCAAAATGGTAATTTCCAGAACGAAAAAGTAAATCGGCCGGGAACTCTGAAATGATACGGAAGCCAGCACTTCGCAACAGGGCTATAAAGCTCGGTTGTATTCAAAATATGACGGTGGGTCGTTCGCCGCACGTATGTGGTATCTGGTAGTGATAATTACGGCTATCAACATATTTGAAATACAAACAAATCAAACTTTTAATAGTCACTGTCTTGACTGAGAAAAATAAAGAACATCATAACAAGAGGCATGAACGGCGTCAACGGCGTGCCTTGGAAAGTAAAACAAATCAAGAAACAAAATACGCGAAATCATGGGCACGTGAATGGCTGGATGCACTTCTTTTTGCCGCGGTTGCTGCACTGGTCATTCGTGCACTGTTTTTGGAGGCGTTCAGAATTCCGACTCCCTCAATGGAAGCCACTTTATTGACTGGCGATTTCCTTCTGGTTTCCAAATTGCACTACGGGGCAAGAAGCCCGATGTCTCTCGGTATTCCTTTTACAGGACTTCATCTGCGTGGTGTGGAGTTGCCGTGGTTTCGTGTACCGGGATTTATGAATGTCAGAAGAGATGATATCCTGGTTTTTAATTATCCCGTTGATGAGGGGGTGATTTCCCAGAAAACCAATTATATCAAACGTGCGGTAGGCATTGCCGGCGACACCGTCGGTATCCGCAATAAAATCGTTTATATCAACGGGGAACCGGAAGTACCTAAGGAAACTTACGAACAGCACTACGAAATTCAAGTGCGTGACCGGCTGCGGCTTAGCCAGAGTAAGGTGCGTGCTGCAGGTGGAGAAATGTTGTCTGCATCGGGTAATACATATCGTATCAATATGACTCTTGAAGTCGCCAGTGAGATATCCGGGTGGCCGGAAGTCGAACGGGTTGAACCACTGGTGCTTCCTGTATCATTCAACAACTATTCACGACAGCCTTTCACTTTTTCACAAGGTTTTCGCAGTAATTATCACCACATGTCTGATTTGGTCATTCCGTTTGAAGGCCAAACCGTTACACTTTCCGATGAGAACTGGCATTTGTATCAAGATATCGTAACCCGCTACGAGCGGAATCAGTTTTCTCGGGCGGGAGATCAATTTGTGATAAACGGGGATACTACCAATGAGTACACTATTCAGCAAGATTACTATTTTATGATGGGTGATAGCCGGGACAACAGTGAAGACAGCCGGTTCTGGGGATTTGTTCCTGACGATCATGTTGTAGGCCGGGCATGGATTATCTATTTTTCTTGGAACAGCGAGCGTTTTTTACCTCGTCTTCGCCGTTTAATGAACCGGATTAATTGACGGTTTTGTGTCGGATGATGACTGTTGATGTGTTCCGGAAGTCAAATGCGTTATATCCTTATGCTCATTAAACCCGGATAGTGAAATCCTGACGACTGTCCTGGTTCACTGTAAAAAAAATCAAAAAACCGAACCCATGTACTACACCCGTCTTTATGCGGACAAAAACGGTGATACTCATTTTGAGGATGTGGAAGTTCCGCTTCACGATCAAGGAATGGCAGGCTATCTTTCGGATCATTTTTCGGTAAACCGTTTACAGTTCCGGGAAAACAGCGCTGATTACGACTGGGATTTTCATCATGCACCGGCACGGCAGTTTATCATTTTACTGGATGGGGAAATTGAGATTACCACCAGTTTGAAGGAGATACGCAGATTCCGGGGAGGAGATGTATTGTTGGTGGAAGACACGAGGGGCAAAGGGCACAAGACCCGGAATGTGCTGAATCAACCCCGGCGTTCGCTTTTTGTTGAATTGTAAGAAATCTTATGTTTTTGCGATTGTTTTCCCTGCTTCGTGCTGATTTCTGATTGCAAGCTGTCCACAACCGGCATCAATATCGTTCCCCCGGCTGCGGCGTACAGTTGCACGCACTTCAAGCCGCCTCAGTTCAACCATAAACCGGTTCAGACGATCTTCTTTTGCTCTGTGCAGTGTTACCCCTTCTACATCATTGTACATGATGATATTCACCTTTGAAGGGACCCAATGAGTGATTTTTGCCAGATTTCGCGCATCTTCCGGATTGTCATTGAACCGATCGAAAAGCAGGTATTCGTAGGTGATTTGTTGATGAAGCTTCCGGTAATAGTGTTCGATTGCTATTTTCAACGCAGACAGATCCATACTTTTGTTGATCGGCATGATTCGGTTGCGCTTGTCGTCATCCGCCGCATGAAGCGAGATGGCCAGCGGGTAAGGCTGTTTTTCGTCGGCATAGCGGTGAAGCTGTTTTGTGAGTCCGACAGTAGAGATCGTGATTCGTTTCGGAGAAAGGTTCAGGCTTAGCGGGTCACACAAAATACCTGCGGAATCGACAACCGGAAAATAATTGTGAAACGGCTCACCCATCCCCATATAAACAATATTGGTGATTCTTTTTCCATATGTTTGCTCCGCGATGAGATTCATGGACAGTACCTGCCCGACTATTTCACCTACCGTCAGATTCCGGAACAGTCCCATTTTACCGGTAGCGCAAAAACTGCATCCGAAGACACATCCAACTTGTGAGGACACACATACAGTCAGCCGGTCAGCCACACCGTCATCAAAAAATTCAGGAATCAAGACCGCCTCAACCAGTTTGTTATCGTTTAATCGGAACAGGCATTTGATTGTACCGTCTTTTGATCGGTTTTCACTTGACAGCACCGAACCAAGCAATTTTGCCTTCCCTGATAACAGTTTTCGCAATGATTTTGGCAGGTTGCTCATCTCTTCAAACGATCCGGCATTTCTGGCATAGATCCACTGAAAAATTTGATCAGACCGGTACCTTTGCAGGTTCAGATCATTACAAAACCCGGACAATTGTTGCTTGTTTAAAGAGGACAGATTGATGCGTTGCGGCATGGTTAAAGCTGAAAATTTACATATGTCACCTCATCAAAATCAGATAACCCGGATCATTTTTTTAGTCGTGCTGTAAGATTTATGGAGGTACCGGTAAGCAGACGGGATACCGGACAGTTTTTTTTAGCTCCATTCGCAATTTCAGTAAATTGCGACTCATCGATATCGGGAACCTGGGCGTCACAAACAAGGTCGATTTGGGTAATCGTGAAACCCGCATCGTCTTTTGTCAGATGAACAATGGCTTCAGTTTTGACGCTTTGCGGCTGGAACCCGCTTTTTCCAAGATCACCGGAAAGTGCCATGGAGAAGCATCCTGCGTGTGCGGCACCGATCAACTCCTCCGGGTTGGTTCCCGTACCTTCTTCAAAACGGGATGAAAACGAGTAAGCGCCTTCAAAGGCACCACTCCCCAAAGATACAGTTCCGGTTCCATGCTGTAAGTTACCCTTCCACTCGGCATTGGATGTTCGTTTTGGCATGAGTTTTCTCCTTTTATTGTGTGATGTTCAAGTTGTGTGTTTATGACGTGATATTCTGTTGCAAAAAATACAAAATGCTTTTAGCAGAATGGTTGTTTATCGTTGCATTGTGTCTCGGGTATAACACGACAACAGAGTCTATCCATTCCGATGTTCTTTTCTGAGTAGATCGTTCACAGTTTTAACAGGATTGAAAGTTTCTGAGGGGATCTCTACAAAAACGGTATTCCAGAAGGCCATGCTTCCGTTCCAGAGCCCGGGCAGTTCAAGGGCTTTCAGTTCCCGCCCTTGATACGATTTGATGGATATGAACCCGGTATCGGGATCGCGATAGGGTTCCAGACTGAATGGTCGTCCCTGGTAATCTCTCAGTGAACAGACAAGGTCGGTCGGACTGAAGTGAGTGGATGATTCAAAAAGCTCTTTCTGTTCTGCAGAATTAAAATTAATCTGGGCGCTTTCGACGATCTGCAATGAAGTGGTACCGTTTTCATGACGAATAAAAAACGGTCCTCCGCCAGGCTCGCCCTCATCCTTTACCATTCCGCATACTCGTATCGGGCGGTTCAGGCGGTAAAAAAGCCAGTGGACGATTTCGTTTTCTTTCTTCCGGGAAAGATCCGGCGGAATACCGACATACAGCTCACTTTCAATAAATCGTATGATTTCATCCAGCAGCACTTGTTGTGTGTTGCCACGGTCCAGCTCTTTAAGGTAAAAAAATATTTTATCCTGAAGGGTAATCAGGTAACCTCCGAGCAGCTCATTATACCGGCATGTTTGTACCTTCAGACGATCGGGCACGACATTGTCGATATTTTTAATGAAGACTATGTCCCCTTTTAATTCCTCAAGATTAACAAGCAGTGCCCCATGGCCACCCGGACGGAATACCGGATTGCCGTGATCGTCCAGAAACGGCCTGTTTTCCGGGTCCACAGCAATGGTATCGGTTTCGGGCTTTTGAAAAGAAGTTTCAACTTGAATCCGGATCGATCCGGATTCATACCGTTGGCGGATCGATTCAAGACGTTGCTTAAAGGCTGGTTTGTGTTCAGGTGATATGGTGAAATGGATACGCACATTTCCATTTTCGCTGCGGGTGTAATTGATGGCTTCAGCCAGATGCTCCTCAAGGGCTGTGCGGTTGTGATCCTCGTAGCGATGAAAAGGGATCAGCGCTTTTGGAAGGGCGGCAAGTCCCAATCCCTTATCTTCAAGTACATACGAGATGATCGGCCGGTAATCGCCCCTGTTCTTGAGATCCGACAGTTTCTTTCCGTCTTTTTCCAGTACGGCAACCAGATCGTCGTAAAAGGCGAAGGCCTCTATATTTTCCAGAAACGTACGGGTAAACACAGCTTCTTCATCATCTGAATGCTCATTAAACCACTCTTCAGAGAGCGATACATCTGAGTTGAGTATCGACTGCAGAGTTTTAAACATTCGTGTAGCCGCTCCGGAAGCCGGTACGAATTTCATAACTCTTCCTTCAGTTCGGGCCTGTTTGAATCGTTCAAGAAGATACTTTTCATCCTCTTCGGGAATGCGCATGATCCCGTCTCCCACCGTAGCCGGCCGAATAATCTTCAGATCGGGAAATCCTCGTCTGAAGCACTCGAGTTGCATGGCAATCTGACGGGTTGTTAGCCCATGGTTCTGTATAGATCGAATCAGGATTTCAGGAAGGTGTGGCAAAGTCGACATGGCTGCCTTCAGCGGTTTTACAGTTCCTGTTACATTTTAATCTTTGATAACAATATAAGAAATCTGTTATTCCCGGTTTTTATCCTCTTTTGAGAGGAGCAGGTTGCTAATTAATCAGCGTCATCCGTCGGATTTGAACAAAATCACCGGCACGCAGGCGATAGATGTAGATTCCACTGGCGTGTCCGGAGGCATTCCAGGTGGTCTGATGGGTTCCGGCTTCCTGGTGTGTAGCCACGAGCGTGGCGACCGGGCGTCCCAGCAGGTCGAACACCTCCAGGTGTACTTCACTGCTTACAGGTAAATCGTAACGGATCACGGTAAGCGGATTAAACGGATTCGGATAGTTCTGGGTAAGCTCAAATTTTTTCGGAATATTATTCGGGGGCGGATCAAGCGAAGTAGTAATGCTATACTCTGCAACAAGATGGATCGATTTATCAGAAGAGACTTCGATAACGGGTTCGGTACTGAAAGTAAAATATTTAACGCACTGAAGAGCTTTGTCCGGGTCATCGTTAATGGGATCTGTATCTTCCGTCACCCGCTCCAGCCATCGCACAAACTCGTAACCCGGTTCCGGTTTGGCGGTGAGAGTTACCGGTATTCCCTTGAAATAATAACCTCTCCAGGGCCATGGGTCCTGATTCACGCCTATGGTGTTGGGATTAATGAAGATAGTATTGACCATGATGTGCCCGTGTTCGGAGTCGGAGACATCGAGTATCAGGGCGAACGTGTCCCGATCGTCGAAGTTCATCAATTGTTGCCACTGATATCCGGGGCGATTTTCAACGAATTGGTACATTACATCAACTTGACTGAGCCAGTCGTTGTAATTCAGCGGATAGTTCCATTTGTCCGCATCTCCGCGCCGGTTAATGTGCTCCTCGATTTCGGGTGCATAGACGGCCTTTAATGAGTCGAGTAGCGAAGCCATTCTTTCCGTTTTAAATGTGGTGTTGAGCATGTCGGCAAATCGATTGTAGAAATTATGACGAATGTCCTGGCTATCCATTAATCCGTCGAAGAGGATATTGGACCCTTCATAACGGCCAGTGCCTGTCACGCGTCTGATGGTGTTATCGAAAGCATTGGACCACCATCCGAATCCGAAATCGGTGTCGAACATGAGCCAGCGCCAGCGGCCGTCGTGTTCGGGGATGTCGCTGTCGGGGAAATAGCCTCCATGGTTCTTCCGCCAGAAATCAATGTTGTTGTGCGGCCAGTCGGTGTTGGAAGCAAAAATTTGAGCGATGAAATAATCAATAAAATTTTCAATATCGATTTGTGTTTTTACGTACTCGTAGTTATCAGCAATACTCATATCTTCATCATCTATGAAATTGCGAAGCTCGATATAATCAGAAGGGCTACCCTCTTTTGCATTTGCTGCGGATCGTGTGAGCAGGTCAAGCTCGTCTTCATGGACCCCGTAGTGTGTTTCAATATAGTGCCGGTCGTATCGCTGCCGGATATTATAGATGCCCCAATATTCCCCATTTAAAAAGACGACTACCGGACGGTAATGCTGTATATCGAAATTCATATGTTTTACACTCTCCTGGATGTAGACATCACGGAACATGGTGGATGTTACATCCTGGCCTGAGTTGCGTAATATTAGCCGGTTGAAATCGTCGAGTTCAAGCTGCGGGAAAACCCGGTAGTTGAACCGGTTTGTGCCATAGTCGCTTCGGGAATAAAGCCGGAAACTTTTTTGTGGAAATGCACGGGCCCATCCGCCGTGAATGCGTATTCCGATATCCTGATCGATTGCTTTAGACCCATCTTTTTCAAAAAGAGTAAAGTGTGCCGGCCGTTCCCATTCCCGGCCGGTACGGTTATAGTTTGCAGGAGCCCCTCCATCTAAGATGTCACCACCTTCATTCAGCCACTGTTCATGGACATTCCCGAGGACATAAATCCCTTTCTCATGATCGAATAAATGTTTCCGGTTGGTATTGAGTGTAACGACCGGAAAGGAGTATCGTTCGTGGCCCAGTTCATCAATAAAGTAGGTCTCTGTCATGGCCGGACTCGGAAGATCTCCGTCACGAAATGCTCTGGCCCGGACTACTGTCCCCTTAAACACTTTTTCGAAGGGAGGGGCTGCCGGTGCATAGCTGTGGGAGATTTCCATGATTTCCGAGAGATCGTTGGGCTCACCGGAGCGGTTGGTGATGAAAATCGGTCCGATATACAGCGGAGAGTGGGAGGTAGGCTCGGAGCCGTCGAGGGTATACCTGATCACTACATTTTCCTGCTCACTGTCAACTTCAAGAAAAAGCGGCCCGGTGTGAAATCCACCCGGTGGTGAAGCATTCGGTGTGTCAAGTAAAGTGCCGAGTCCTGGTGTGGCAGTATTGGAAGCACCGGGGGTTGGCTGATCGAAGAAAACCCATTCACCGGATCCGTCAGTAGCCCGGCCGTAGGAAACATCTGAAGGCATGGCTACAGACGGGATTTCGTCAACAAGGTGTTCGTCCGGAGGAAGTTTCGGATGGGTGAGCAAAATCTCTTCTCCATTCCGGATGATACTGAAATTGGTATGAAGGGGCTGCTCCGGATTCCGTCGGTTTTTTCCTGAGGCCCAGACGATCAGGAATTCTTTAGGAGCAAGAGTGGTGCCGCCGGGAATGATCCATCGGAATGGCTGATTGTAATCGTCGGACAGGCCGAAATGGCTCAGGTCGACAATTTCCGTGCTGCTGGTGTTAAAAAGTTCAATCCAGTCTTCATATTCGCCGTCTTCGTCGGTGATGGTCGCGTTGTTGGACGATTGAACCTCGTTAAGTACTACCTGGGAGAGCCCGGTATTCGGAAGCAGCCACAGATATGAAAATATCCATAGAGAAAAAAATCTGTACATAAAGACGGTCTCTTCATTCTAACCTATTTGTGTCTTTTTTGAAGTTCTTTCACGAGATCCTGGAGCTTCATGTTTTCATTGGTCAGCAACATCATCAAATGAAACAACAGATCGGAGGCTTCATAGGCCAGTTCTTCCCTGGAGTTTTTTGAAGCGATGACCGTTTCTACGGCTTCTTCCCCTACTTTTTGTGCAATTTTGTCGCGACCGGCTTTAAACATTTTGCTGGTATAAGAACCCTCAGGCCGTTTATCCTTGCGGTCATATAACAGGTTTTGAAGTTCATTCAGAAAACCGAGGCCATCCGTTGTACCTGAACCGGTGCGATTCCCGGCATCCGGAACCGGTGAGGAGTTGGGCGACGGCATATTGTATGGATATTCATGAAAACAGGAGGTTTTTCCTGTGTGACAGGTAGGGCCGACCGGATCTGCTTCAACCAATAGAGCGTCATTGTCGCAGTCTTTTTGTATTTGCACCAGATTCAATATGTTTCCGGACTGCTCTCCTTTCATCCACAAACGCTTTTTGGATCGGCTGTAAAAAGTAACTTTACCGGAATCCAGCGTCTTCTGGACGGCCTCACGATTCATATAGCCAAGCATAAGCACCTGTTTGGTACTCCGGTCCTGAATGACAGCCGGCACGAGCCCGTCCCGGGAACTAAAGGCAATATCATTAATTGAAATCATATTTGAAGAAAAGTTTCGAAATGAGCATTAAAATAACACTTTGCAGGATAAACTGTGTGGAATGTTTTTACATTCTTACCGGTATGCCGGCATTACTCATAGCCTGTTTGAGATCTGAAATTTCAATCTCCCGAAAGTGAAAAATACTGGCGGCCAGCACAGCGTCTGCATGGCCGTATGTGATGGCGTCCATGCAATGGGTGATCGTACCTGCGCCACCGCTCGCGACCAAAGGTACCGGAACGACTCCCGAGATGCGGGAAAGCAACTCATTGTCAAATCCCGATTTTGTTCCGTCCCGATCCATGCTGGTCAGCAGGATCTCGCCGGCTCCGCGATCTGCTGTTTCCCGGCACCAGCTTACGGCATCAAGACCGGTATCTTTTTGACCGGCATTAATATATACGTTCCACGAACTTCCGTTTTGTTTAGCATCAACCGCCGCCACAATACATTGTGAGCCGAATCGATCCGCTGCCTCAGTGATTAGTTCAGGATTGAGAACTATACTGCTGTTTAGTGACACTTTGTCGGCACCCGCATGTAACAAGGCCTCAATCTCTGCCACCTTTCGAATACCACCGCCGACAGTAAAGGGGATGCGAATATGTTGCGCGATATCTCTGACCAGCGGAACCAGAGTCTTTCGCTTTTCGTTGGTGGCTGTAATATCCAGAAAAACGAGCTCATCGGCTCCTTCCTCCGAATATCGTCCAGCCAACTCGACCGGGTCACCGGCATCTATCAGCCCTTTGAAATTCACACCCTTTACGGTCCGGCCGTTTTTTATATCAAGACAGGGAATAATACGTTTAGCTAACACTATTTCTGTTGTTAAGTTTTATTTGGGATACCATCTTTCTTATTTACGATATGATTGAAATCGATCTGGCCACGTAACCGGATATGGAAGTTCAGACTTCCGACGGTTCATGGTAAGAGATCATTTCTTCCAGCGATATTTTTTTTTCATAAAAAGCACGGCCGATCACAACACCATACATTCCCTCAATAGCAAGATGGCGCAGATCCTCTTTATTGGCTACTCCGCCTGAAGCGATGATATTTACTTGTGGGTATCTCATTGCGATCTCACGATACAGGCCCG
This sequence comes from Balneolales bacterium, assembly GCA_040905705.1. Lineage (GTDB taxonomy): Bacteria > Bacteroidota > Rhodothermia > Balneolales > Natronogracilivirgulaceae > JBBDQZ01. Next base: position 13,514 of record JBBDQZ010000051.1, on the reverse strand, counting down.
AATTGATACCGGTAAGCATGCCGTCGCGGGCAACATCAGTACATAAAATAGTTTTGACACGGGTACGTATCATGCTGCCAAGAAAATCCATTGCACTTTCGTCGGACGTCTCTTCCCATCCACCATAAGCCATCTTGCCGTTTTTGATATCCAGCCCCAGAATACAGGTATCCCCGCCATATAGATCTATGGAAGCCTGCCATTCGTCGGGACGCTGTACGGCCATAGAACTGCTGACAATACGGGATACCCCCGCTTGTAGCAGTTTTTTGATATCCGACCGGCTACGGATACCTCCCCCGCATTGAATAGAAACGCCTGTTTCTTTAATAATTCTTTCAATCACCGGAAGGTTCATAAACCGGCCTTCACGAGCACCATTGAGATCGACTACATGTATATACGTGAATCCGGCTTCCTTGAATTTTTTTACAAAGGAGACCGGATGATTCGAATACACCGTAACTTCATTGTAATCACCTTTCTTAAGTCGAACTACCTGGCCGTTTAACAGGTCAATAGCGGGAATAACTTGCATTGGTTTAATGTCCTGACATTTTTATTCATGCTGTATGATTTTTGCCTTTTACCAAATATACATTCGTTACTATAATTGTGCATACGGTTTTCTTGTTTTGCGCTGCAGGGTCGGTTTGGACATAATATCACGAACTATACGATATTCAATTCTGCCATAACCTGAATGAAACACCCGTAACCCATTCGATTAAATCCGCTCCACCGGTTGCTGTGACCGGTTGACTTTACTTATCAGTACCCAGATACCAAAAATTACGAAGGGAATGCTGAGCAATTGTCCCATTCCGAACAACCACGGTTCTGAGAATGGGGCCTGTTCCACTTTGGTATATTCTATGAGGAAGCGGCTGGTGAATAGCGTAATCATAAAAACACCGGTCAACAAACCTTCGGGAGGATGGTTTTGATAATAGCGATACAATACGATCAGCAGTACAAAAATAAGGATACAAATGAGAGATTCATACAGCATGGTTGGGTGCCTGGGAAGCAAATCTACCCGGGCAAAAATGACAGCCCAGGGTACTTCTGAAGGCAACCCGTAAATTTCCGAATTGAAAAAATTGCCGAGTCGTACGAATGCTCCTCCCAGTATGACAGGGATGGTCAGCCGGTCGACAAGCCAGAAAAAAGTAATGTCGGGATACTTGCGGATGAACAGCCATATGGCCAGCATAATACCGATAGTGGCGCCGTGGCTGGCGAGTCCACCCTGCCATATATAGAGCACTTCGTAAAGATGACGGCTGTAGTATTCGAAATCATAAAAAATAACATGGCCGAGTCGGGCACCGACAATAGTAGCTATAACGATGTAAGTCAGTAGCTTGTCGGTCAGCTCTACATCTTTTCCGGCATCTTTGAATAATTTACGGCCGATAAAGTAACCCGAAATAAATGCCGTCGCAAAAAGCATACCATACCATCGAAGCATGATCGGGCCGATCTGTTCAATCGTGGGAGAGGGGATAATCAAAAAAATGATTTGTCCGAATACCAGGGAACCCGCAAGGAGTCCTGCGGTTTGCCATCCGGTCAGTTGGGGTTGCAGGTCCTCGGATGTTAGATGTTGTTTGTGTTTTCGATATTTTCTTTTGGAATGGCTGTCTTCCTTCTCTTTAGCACCGCTGAACAGAAAACCCGGAAGCACAAAAAAGAGAACCAAGCCGAAAATTAGTCCAATTATACTGATTGGAAACGGCAAGGGAATTTCCCCAAGGTTCACCATAACCGGATTGCCTTCCCAAAAAAAGTAGTCATTATTCATATCAGGAAAGTTTGTAAGTTGATCCGCCCGGGCTGTCTTCTATGGTAATGCCCAAGTCGATTAATTGATTACGAATTCGGTCAGCGGTGTCGAAATCCTTATTCTCCCTCGCTGATTTCCTTAGGTTGAGCAGCAATTGCATCACCTCATCAAACGGAAGCTCACTTCCGGTGGCTATGTTCAACGTATCGGGCGACCAGATGGCCAGCACATCCCGGCAGAAATGGGTTGTATAATCAGATAATTCCTTGACATTGGATGGGTAATTGCCACTCTGAAGGGATGATTTCAGTGGTCGAAGCTGCTCGAACAGAAACCCGATCGTTTTTGCCGTGTTGAAATCATCATTCATGCGTTCCTGAATTCCGTTTTTGAGTGCCTGCAAATCAAATGCTTGAAGTTTTTTCCCGCCATGGTTCGCCGCTACTGCGGATGAAGTTTGGTGTGAACCGGACATTTGGGCGGCTGTTTCTGTTTTAACCGCTTTGGTGTGACCTGGTTCGTCGCCGGTAATACTTCCAGCCTCGTGCAAGAGATTAAGGATTTCAACCAGATTTTTGTACCCGGCTTCGGCTGATTCCAGTGCTGACTCTGAAAAATCAGTGGTACTTCGGTAATGACTTTGCAATAAAAAGAAACGAATTACTTCAGGAGCCCAGGGTCGACTCAGCAAATCATGATTCCCATTAAAGAATGCATCCAGTGTAATGGCGTTTCCGAGGGATTTACCCATTTTCCGGCCGTTGAGGGTAACCATATTATTGTGCATCCAGTAGCGAACAAACGGTTGGTTGTTTGCCCCTTCACACTGTGCGATTTCACATTCGTGATGCGGGAACTGGTTTTCAAGGCCACCACCATGAATATCGATAGTTTTTCCGAGGTACTTGGTAGCCATCGCTGAACATTCAATATGCCATCCAGGAAAACCAGATCCCCATGGGGAGTCCCATTGCATGATATGCGATTTATCGGCTTTCTTCCAAAGCGCAAAATCGGCCGGGTGCTTCTTTTCATCACTCTGTTCCACCCGGGTACCCGACTCGGCATCATCCAGGCTGCGTCCGCTCAGTTTACCGTATTCTGATACCGAAGTGACATCAAAATAGACATTTCCGTTTGTTTCATAGGCATGCCCCTTTGCAATCAATGTTTTGATCATGGCAATTTGCTCGGGTATGTGGCCGGTGGCACGAGGAGAGATATTCGGACGCAGCACCTTCAGCCGGTCCATGTCCCTGAAATATCGGCAGGTGTATTTTTCAGCCAGTTCCATGGGTTCCAGACGCTCGATACGCGACTGTTTTTCCATTTTATCTTCACCGTCGTCGGAGTCGTCTGTCAGATGTCCCACATCGGTAATATTTTGCACGTAGCGTACCTGATATCCAAGAAACCTGAGATACCGCACTATTACATCAAAACTGGTATAACTTTTCGCATGTCCGAGATGTGGGTCGCCGTAAACGGTCGGACCGCATACATAAAGACCTACAAACCCTTTTTTTAAAGGGGTAAAAAGTTCTTTTTGCCGGGTAAGTGTATTAAAAATATGAAGCTGTTGCATACTTGGTGAAATGCCGGACACAAAATAATATCCGCAAAATGATAATATCAGGATTTCAAAAACGAGTCACATATCAACCAAAGATACAAAAGCCGTAGGGAAAGGATAAATGTATATTTAAAATAGCTGGATTATTAAGCGGATTATCCCGGATTTCTTATTTTCCCTTTACGTGTTTGTAATAATTACCGGGTACTGACCCTGGACGTTCTTAACGTATACTCATTTTTCTGAAAATTACATGGCGACTGAAATAGAGGTCGAGAAATATCGAAATCAGCGCGAAGAGGTTAAGCGGCTATTTCTTCATGGTCTGGCTGCTGTAGCCCCTGAAAAGATTATCCGGTCGGCGGTCACATCGGAGGATAACGTCCTGACCATTTGTGATCGTTCTTACACTCTGACAGATGACCGGAGAGTGTGGGTATTTGGCTCCGGAAAAGCAGCGGGTCGTATGGCGCTGGAACTCGAACAAATTCTCGGTACTATTATTTATGATGGAATTGTGATCTGTCCATATGGCTTGAAAACGGCAACCCGGCGTATTCAACAGTTTGAAGCAGCACATCCTGTTCCGGACCTGAACAGTCTTACCGCTACTTACGAGTTACTTGACGTGGCATCGAATGTCCATGAGGGGGATCTTGTGATATATTTGTTAAGTGGTGGAACATCGTCACTGCTTTTTATGCCTCATAATAAGTTGGACATGGAAGATGTCCGTGCTTTACAAAGGCATTTACTTGTTTGTGGTGCTGATATACATGACATCAACAGAATTCGCAAAAGCCTCTCACAAGTCAAGGGTGGAAAATTGAGAAAAGTTTTCGGTCGGGCTATTGTTGAGATGCTGGCTATTTCGGATGTTCCGGGTAATGACCCGGCTGTGATTGGCAGCGGGCCGCTTGTTGACGATCCCGTTTCTCCGGGAGAGGCCCTGGAACTGCTTTACAAGCATAAGATGGACGAGAAAATTCCTCCGTCGATAATAAAATTTCTTGAATCAGAACAAAGAGATGCATCCAGCGGAGAATCGTCAATTAAACAGTTCTCAACAAGCGTAGCCTCTTCCGTTCACAATGATGTAAATGCTGAAAAAAAGAATAAAGTAAATCTGCAAGACAAGACCCCGGGCGATATGCCAGGCTTTAAAACCTATGTCAATATACTGGCAAGTGCTGAAAAAGTGGCTGAAGCAATCAAATACGGCGCTATATCCCTGGGGTATCATGCCCACGTAACCGAGCGCTTTTTAACCGGTGAAGCACGAAAAGTGGCTCAACAAATAGTTGAGGAGGGTGTGAATGTGTTGGTCAAGGACTTTCCGGTTTCTAAACCTGCTGCGCTGATCTGGTATGGTGAAACAACCGTGACGGTGAAGGGTAAAGGAAAGGGGGGAAGAAATCAGGAATTAGCCCTAAGTGCTGTATTGTCGCTGGAAGGCAGGCATTATATCACTCTTCTAAGCGGCGGTACGGACGGTCGTGACGGTGAAACAAATGCTGCCGGTGCCATTTGCAACGGACAATCCGCTATTGATGCCCGGAACGCCGGTTACGTTCCCGAGTCCTATCTCGAAAACAATGATTCCTGGCATTTCTTCAAATATACAGACGGTCTGCTTGTTACAGGCGTTACAGGTAATAATCTGATGGATATACAAATTATGTTGATAGAGCCATGATTTGGGACTCACCTGGTTTTTTTTGGCTATTGTTATTGATGCCGGTCATATATGGGCTGACTTGGTATGCTGCATATAGAACCCGCAAAATGCGGGAGCGGTATTTCTCGGGCCCGTTGTTTGTTCAGCTTCAAACACAACGCTGGGAGACCGGTATAAAATTTAAAGAAGGATTTTTTTATGGCGGTTTCTTTTTTCTGATCGTTGCTCTGGCCGGGCCAAAGATAGGAACAGAAGTGCGGGAGGTACAGCGGGAACAACTGGATCTGATCGTGGCACTGGATCTCTCGCTGAGCATGAAGGCCGAGGACGTACGTCCCAACCGTCTGGAAAAAGCACGCTTCGAAATCAGCCGTATGCTGGATCGCCTTCATAATGATCGTATAGGATTGATTGTATTTTCCGGACGTGCGATGCTGCATTGTCCTCTTACAAACGATTATTCGGCGTTTCGGATGTTCCTGGATATTGCCGAACCGGATCTTATGCCTTCGACTTCCACTGATTTCCAACCCATGTTTATGGAAGCCATGAAGGCATTTGATTCATCACGCCGGGATGGGGCCGATGCAAGTCGTGTACTTCTGATATTTTCAGATGGCGAGGACCATTTTGATCGATTTGGTGAATCGCTTCGGGAATTGATCAATATGGGAGTATATATTTTCAGTGTGGGAATTGGCACCGAAGAGGGAGGCCGTATCAGGACTACCCATCCCGATACTGGTGCGTTTGTAGACTTTCACAGAAATAGGGAAGGTCGCATAGTGACCACACGACTTATCCCTGAATCACTCCGGGAAATTGCCGCTATGTCCGGTGGTCAATACTACCAAATATCACGAACCGCTCACACTATTGAGGGGTTCGTCCGTCAACTGGAACAATTGGAAAGAAGCACCTTTGCTGTCGAAGAGATTACCCGCTACCAGAACCGTTTTTATTTTCCGGCAATATTAAGCTTGTTCTGTTTTGTTTCCATGATGTTGATCCCCGGTTATAAAATACCTGTTCCCGCAAAGAAAAAAGAACAGAGGCTGATATGATAAAATATTTAGCTCTTGACCGGAACGGTTTCCTTATGTATTTCATCCCATAATCAGTCTTGCCGGTTACGTAGTTTACGGGAGATTCCGTTTCAAAATGATTTAAATGGACATTGATGATGTTTTCGGAATTGGGAAAAGCCCGATTATCAATCCAGACGCTCCTCCATTAATTGGAAATACCGTTCAATTAACAGCCTGTACTCTTCACGGAATCTCGTATAATGGGTTTCCTCTACGGCTGATCGGATTTCCCGGCGTAACTCTTCCATAGTCATTTCAGCCGCCTGGCTTGGTTCATAATCTTCAGCTGTCTCACCCAGCCGCTGTTCTTCGTCTTCATCTCTCCTGTGGACAGATTCTTCGGCCTCAAGCAACCGGGATAGAATGTTCTGTTGTCGTTCAACCATCAATTCGTCTGTTGATCCACCTCGCAGGTCATTGATTGCGTCTTCCATTTCTTCAGAAAGACGTTCCAATTCACTCATCAGGCGGTCTCCATCGCGTCCGCTTTGGTGTTGAAGTTCTCTCATCTGCTCACGGATCCGGTTTTGCTGCCGGGCCATCTGTTCCAGCCGGTCCATATGGTCCTGGGAAAGCCGCTCACCTTGCAAGTCGTTGATGAAATCCTGTATTTGCTGGTTCAGCTCCTGTTGATCCTGAGACATGTTCTGCATCTGCTCCATCATATTCTGAATGCTCATCTGAGCACTGCTGTTGTTGTCCATCCGGGTCAGTTGATCAAGCAGATCAGCAACCATCGTGCCAATTTCATTGAGCCCTCCGAGAGCAGTGCGTTCTTCTGTGGATGCGTTAGAGCGGTTACGTTCAATCAGATAATTGACGGCCCGGTTCATATTCCGTTGAATTTCATTCTTTCGATTGTTTATCCGATTGGAAAATTGCGAAATTTCAGTGGAGACCTGATAGAGGGAGTCGGTAATCATTCCGAACTGACTGTTAATATTTCGCTGGCGACGAGCCTGTTCAATAAAACCCGGACTGTTGGCTGTCAGTTCCGTGGTACGCCTGGTTACATCTTCCTGTTCATCCGATAAAAGTATTAATGTATTAAGGATATAGCGTAATGCTTGTATATTGATTGAGATGGTCTGCTGCTGCATTTGTTGTTGCATATCGGAGAGCTGCTGAGACATTTCGCCCATATCCTGACTCATATCCTGTTGCTGTCGACGAACTTCATCAAGATTCGACCTATCGTTTTGCATCTGGTCAATATTTTCTTGAAGACGTTGTTCCATCTCTTCCGTTATCTGGCTCATATCGTCACTCATCTGCCGGATCTGATCCTTGCGACGTTGTGGACTTCTTTCAGGAAGTTGTTGGAGTTTTTCAGTCAGATCCTGTATTTGTTCACGAACTTGTTCCTGCTGTTGAATTTCTTCGTTTCCGTAGGTATCCTGTTGCGAAAGTTGGTCTTCCCATTCTGAAAGGTCTTTTAGAAGTTGTGACATCATATCAAGATCGGCATCCAGACGTAGCGACTTGAAAAGCTCTGCCGTTCGTTCCAGTCTCTCCCGATAGCGATCTTCATTAAATTCAATCTGCTCAAGCTGTTCACGGAGCTGTTGTTGATTGAATCGTCCCATTTGCTCCTGCATTTCTTTGAGCAGTTGCATAATTTCGGGATCGTCGATCTCTTCGATCAACTGTTGCAGTTCTTTATAGCGTTCAAGTGTTTCATCCGACATGAGGTTTTTGTTATCCATGTCTCTTGTCAGTTCATCAAAATCCCTTTTGAGCTCTTCTAATTGTTCCTCTATCTCTTGTCGTTGATGCTGAATTTCATCCAGAAGCTGAGATCGTTCCCAATCGTCCTCCGGCCGGGTCTGAATCCCTTCCCGCAACCGTTCAAGGCCATCCTGCATCCGACGATAAGATTCATTCATTTGTGAAAACCGGTTTTCAATGTTTTCCTCTTGTTCTTCCTGTTCAAAAAAGCGGGATGCAAGCGAAGGAATTTCAATGGTATGTACGGGTGAGCGTGAGGTTTGATAGCCGTTGACCTCGTTATTGTCGGTGACCTCAATCCAGTATTCGAGCCGGTCTCGTGCACTCAGATCCATTTCGCTTACATCCCAGTTATAATCGGCGAGTCCACGTGTCCGGGAAGGAACCGGAAGAGCGACTTCTCCTTCAACCGGGTCATTGACGAAGGCTTTGTGTAATCGGTAAAATAATGTTGCTGATGTAAATCCGTAATCATCTTCATATTCGTAAAGAAGGGGCACTATTTCGGTGATAAAATCGTGAATCTGTGCTTCCGGACTTAAAATCCCGATAAATGGTGCATGATCCTCCGTTACGGACAGCCGGAATCGAAAAGGATTGCTGTTAACCAGATTGTAGCGATCTCTCATTTTAAAATGATAATGATTATCGGCCACAGCAGTGAGTTGTTCTGTTAATACCGAATCGGGTAAAAGCTCCAGTGTGTCACCGCTTTCCTCACCGATTAGCTGAATTTCTTCAAGCGGTTTGTTCATTCGTGCACGTATTTCAACAATTGATCCGGCAGGGGTGTTGATTCGGTTGAACGGGTAAATATACTCCTGGCTCTCTATGCCTGTATATCCGGGGGGACGGACGGTCAATGAAAAGTCCTGAAGTCTCGGTAACAACTCGACTCGTACGTGTTGCAGTTCACTCCTGAATCCATCCATTTCGATGTAATATTCGGCATCATTGAAAAGCTCGGTTTCTCTTGATTTGTAATGTCCGTTGTCCAGTTGGCTCATTCCCTGTACACGTGGCTGGCTTTCACGAGCTGAACGAAGCGCCAGGCGGACACGTTCTGGTGAATTTCCTCTGAAATGCACCGATACCTGAAATGCGGATCCCTGCTCGATAGTGGTATCACCAGGGGTAACGGTGAATTCAAAGGGAACAGGTCGCTGATAAGTGATCCAGAAAGTGCCACTTCGATAAAAGGCATCGTTCAGGGTATACATACCTGCAATGCAAAACAATACCGTAATGGCAAATGCTAAAAGAGTTTGATTTCTGATCCGATATATCGGATGCTGATTCCGGTACCAGAATAGTTTTGCTTTGAGATCATCACCTGAAATCCGCTCCAGATTTTGGAGGATTGCCGCATCCAGCAAACCGGTTGAAAGCCTTTCCTTTTCATCACGATTCCTTTTGTGTAACGACATCTCCCCGGTTGCTTTTTCGGAGGACGACCTTTGCTGTGCTGTTAGATCAGTTGGCCTTCGCATTAATTCATTCCGGCTGTGAACCAGATCCAGCAGATGACGTACTCCGGGGCTGTCGATATGATCAGCGACAGATCGATAAAAGGATACAAAGTCAGGAAGTGAAAATATGCGCCGTATCCTTTGCCCTGTGTAGACGGCTGCACCGATGGCCACTACCCAGAATCCGATCTTGAACTCCGGATGGATATACAACCATTGCTCAAACAGCACAAAAAGAAGTATCAGACTGAAAAGTACCGTAAGACTTCCAAGGATAACACTTTGTCGGTATAGCCGTTTTAGAGCATCATAACTTGCATGACACAGTTGCTCAATATATTGGATGTTCGGATGTGATGACATGTTTAATGCTGTTAGCAGATGCTGAATAGCATTACATCGACTTTGTTAGATGGTTGATTTGTGTAGATGGATTGTTCAAATTCAATGATTAATATCGTATCAATAAGGACCTGGAATAGGGGTTACGGGTTGATACGGGTGGAATAGACTACTCATAGGTTACGATGAATCGATCATGATAGTATATCAACCCGGACAACAAATCCTTTTGGAGTGCAGGGCATCCGGAATAACAATGGCAACAGATCACAGGCCAGACTGTCTTCTGTAATTTACAGATCATTCAAGGTACCCGACCAAACTATAGAAGGCTTAATGGGGTTGCCCCCTGTTTGGATCAGCTCATGGAACGGATCATGTTCAAGATAAAGCAAAATATGCTCTTTTATACAGCGGGATAAGACCCGCTTTTTTTCCTCGAAGGTATCTAAAGGTCGAATGTCAAATCCCATTACCCAGGGCAACGGAAGATGAGCAGTTGTTGGCAACAGATCGGCAGCAAACAATAGCTTGTGTTCACCATCAGAAATACATGGCAATTGTTGACCTGTCGTGTGCCCGTTTACGATTTCAATGTTGAGCCCCGGCTCATAAGTGTGATCATCATCAACTTCCTTGAGTAGCCCGGAGGAAACAATGGGATTGATATTTTCAGACAGAAAACTGGCTTTTTCACGGATGTTGGCCCGTTGGACATGATTTAGGTGCGCCGTATGTACCCAGTGCCGGGCATTGGGAAATGTAAGTGCAGGCTGGCGATCCTGATCCAGGCATACAGCTCCCCCGCAATGGTCGAAGTGAAGATGCGTAAATATGACATCGGTCACGTCGGAAGCAGTCAACCCATGGTAACCAAGAGATTTATCAAGTGAATAATTTGAAAAGTCCAGATCATAAATATCTTTGAATTTTTTGTCGAATTTGTGTCCCGTACCGGTATCGACCAGATAGTTTCTTCCAGTGGCTTTGGATTGAATTAGCAGACAACGGGCGGTCAAGGGGATCCGGTTTTTCTCATCGCACGCAAAATGGCGTGACCAAAGCGTCTTTGGGACTACTCCGAACATGGCTCCCCCATCGAGCCGGAAGCATCCGGTTTCGATCGTGTAAAGATTAAAAACTCCGAAAGTAGCTGAACTGAGCGTCATCATTCAGTCAAATAACAGAATGGATTTAATGGTTTGTATTGGGTGGTTATATGGTAAATCAATGTGGGTCGGAATTTGTGACGTTTTAAGGTTCATTGCAGAGATGCCTGCAGCAGTGTGTATGGGTGTTTCGGCGTTTCAGAGAATGTCGAGTATAATGAATCGTATCAGATCTTCTTCAGCAAATCTGACAGAAAAACCCGAACTTGGTTCAGATCTTGTGTCAACTCCATGGGAAGAGGCCCGGAATCTTCCCTGTCTTTCACACTTTTTTTCTGTTCTTTGAGGGCTTTTCGTGCACCGGCAGTGGAGTATTTTTGCTGTTGAATCAATTCTTTCAATGTAAAAACAACTTGAATATCGTTATCCTTGTAAACTCGTTTTCCACCTCTGTTTTTCGCGGGGCTCAATTCACTGAACAGCGATTCCCAGTACCTCAGTACATGAGGCTCCACATTGGTCAGTTTGGATACTTCTCCGATTGTGTAGTAGAGTTTTTTCATTTTTCAGATATTTGTCATTACTATAACCCTGATAATACCAATTAACAACAATAAATTTTGGCAAAAAAAAGTACCGGAAATACACCGGATATTAGTGTGATTGTTCCCGTGTTTAATGAAGTTGAGTCCTTAAAGGAGTTGACAGATCAGATTAACCGTGCTCTGGCGAAAACCTGGTCTTATGAAATTATCCTGGTTGACGACGGTTCAACTGATGGCTCCTGGGATAAAATATGTGCACTTGTCAATACATCCGCAAATATTTTGGGGATTCGTTTCCGCAGGAATTACGGCAAGAGCGCTACTTTACAGCAGGGCTTTGGCAGGGCAAGAGGCCGTTATATTGCCACGATGGACGCAGACCTGCAGGATGATCCCGCGGAAATTCCCAGGATGATCCGCATACTCAAAAAGGAAAAACTTGATCTGGTGAGTGGATGGAAAAAAGTGCGCTTTGACCCTTTAAGTAAAACCATCCCTTCAAGATTTTTTAATTATGTGACTTCACTGACCACCGGAATCAAATTGCACGATTTTAACTGTGGATTAAAAGTCTATCGTAGCGAAGTAGTTGAACATTTGACTCTTTACGGTGAACTCCACCGTTATATCCCATATTTGGTTAAACAACAGGGTTTTGATCGTATTGGTGAAAAAATTGTACAGCATCATCCCCGGAAATACGGCGAATCCAAGTTTGGCCTTTCCCGGTTTATCAAGGGTTTCCTCGATTTGCTTACGTTGCTGTTTCTTGGGCACTATATGAAGCGTCCCATGCATTTTTTCGGTGGACTCGGATCGCTGTTTCTGATTGCCGGCGGCGGCATTACTATCTATATGACGATCATGCGTCTGTTTTTTGAAGTTTACCTCTCCGGACGGCCACTGTTCCTGTTCGGTATCTTGTTTCTGCTTCTGGGTGTACAACTTTTCTCGATAGGATTTTTAGGTGAAATATTCAACCAGAGCCGTGTGGGTCGGCAGGGTGAAAAGGTGAATATTCGTGCCACTAAAGGGTTTGATGATAAGTCTTCAATCACTGTTTCCAAACAATCGGACCCACCATCCGGTAACTCCGGAAAACATGTGGCGGGAGGAGTGTCGAAGCCATGAGCAAAATTGCATATGACCCGACCAAAGACAAATTTGCACGTTGGATTCGGCGATCAAGATTTTTGAGAACAGTTTTTTTCAAAACGCTGGATCTGTTTTTTTTGCGTAGCTGGTATGTACGATCGTCACTGCGCATCCTTTATCGGAACATGTATTCCCGGCCAGAGTTGATCCGAAAGGCCCAGGTGCAGTCGACAGTGAGAGACCGGGATACTACCCGGTCAGAGAAGTGGAAGATTCTTGATGCCGGTAGTGGATTTGGCCAGTATGACCGTTTTATGTTGAAGGCCTTCCCGAATGCAGAAATCCATGCGATAGACGTAAAAGAAGACTATCTGGAGGATTGTCGAAGCTATTTCCGGAAAGAGATGGCCGATGGTCGAATCCATTTTGATAATCACGACCTGACCGGGGATGAACTTCCAGCCGAATACTATGACCTCGTGGTATGTGTGGATGTCCTCGAGCATATATCGGAGGATGTCGAGGTAATGAAACGGGTGCATGGTGCACTGCGTCCCGGGGGCTTTTTGGTTATGCATTCTCCCTCTCATTTCTCTGAAGAAGATGCAGGAGAGGATGAGTTTTTCGTGGATGAGCATGCTCGTGCAGGCTATTCTAAAAAGGAGTTGATGGAAAAGCTGCAAAAATCGGGTATGGAGCCGGTTTCATTACAATACTCCTATGGCAAATGGGGACATCGTGCCTGGGTGGTGCTCATCAAGGTACCCATGTTATGGTTTACCCGTTTTGGAATAATCACCATGATCTGGTTGCCGTTATATTATGCATTCACCCTGTTGCCCGGAGTAGCGATGATGTGGGCAGACCACAGGAATGATAACAAACGGGGGACCGGTATTCTCGGAATCGCCAGAAAGCCGGAAAGTTTTAAACAAACATCGTAAGAACACTTCCTCTTTATAAACCGGGATTGGTTAACGGCGTAACAGGAAGTCCTGCAACAATAACTTCACCATGTTGTTGATGCCACCGGAGCTGATAAGCTGTACCGCGTACGGGATTCGAACCCGTGCTACCGCCGTGAAAGGGCGGCGTCCT
>JBBDQZ010000050.1:0-100441 GCA_040905705.1 Balneolales bacterium | reverse complement strand
GCGGCGAATCCCGCGAACTGGCCGAACGCTACTTTATGTCAACCACAGTGCGCCTGCACAGGGAGGCCGAAGGCATGCCGTTTACCGGGTTAAAACCTGCGCAACCGACTTCCAACGATATCCAAATAGCAGAAAAGGCCCTTCAATCCGGAGATATCAAGCCGGTTACCGATATGCTTGCTGAAGAAATTCAGAAAAAGACCTCGAAATTGTATAGCGAAGCACAAAAGGCTCAGCAAAGAAAAGACCAAAGCGTGGAAGCCGGACGCGAATGGGTTGATGCCTACGTCAGGTACATCGTATATGTCCACAAACTATACCAAAGCATACAGGCAGGATCGGCTCATGGCGTGGGCAATAACTGAATTCACTACACAAATTATACACTTAAAATGGTAAAATGCTGGAGGAATAAAAGAATCTTCTTCCTATAAATTGAAAGCACAAATCACCCCCTGTCCAATAGATGTCTGTTATTGTCCGATATCAAATCCGATAACTTTATTGCAGAAATATGCCTTTCTCTTTCAATGTCCCATTCGAAAAATAGAACTCGAAGGACTGACCTTCGTTTTCAGTTATGTATTCGTGGCGCTTAAATTTGGGAAATTCCTTCCATAGATTTAGAAAAGGTTGAACCAGGCAATAAGACGCAACGAAGTGAAAATGTTTGCCGAATGTTGGCCGCTTTCAAAAACACAAAAGCCATAAGATATTATAAGTAAATATCTTATGGCTTGGAGTTAGTACGTCTATGTACGCCCGGAAGAAACCCGCGATATTTCCGGGTGGGTTGAGCGACCTATAAGAAGAGTTGTGGTTTGATTCCAAGAAGAAACCCCCGCTAAGTTTATGTCTAAGCTTAGCCCAAATCGAATGGGCGTCAATTTTATAGCGGATTCAGCTTTTTACATTCAACTCCTTCAGTATCAGGCTCACCGCCTCATCCACGCCGGCCCGATCGGTATCGACAGACAACGCCTCTCCCTCCGGCGCCTCATGATCGGCATCATACCCGGTCAGCGACCGCAATTTTCCCTCCTTCGCCTTCCGGTACAGTCCTTTGGGATCGCGCAGCTGCAATGTTTCGGGCTCACAATGGACATACACCTCCGTAAACCGTCCTTCGGGGAAGAGCTCCCGGACAGCCTGTCGATCCTTCCGGTAAGGAGAGACAAACGTACATAAAACCACGTTTCCGTGCTCGAAAAACAGCCGGGCAACCTCGCCCACCCGCCGGATATTTTCTTTGCGATCGGCGGGGTCAAACCCGAGATCGCTGTTCAGGCCGTGGCGCACCTGGTCACCGTCCAGCAACATGGTCCGTTGTCCGAGATCCCATAATTTTCGTTCCAGTGCCCGGGCAATGGTACTTTTCCCGGCGCCGGAAGCCCCGGTAAACCAGATCACATGCGCTTTATGACTGTTGCGATCCTCGCGCTCCTCCCTGCCGATGTTCCACGGCTCCCAGGTCAGGTTCCGGTTCTGCAAATCCGGCGTATGGGCGGCCTCTTCCTGTTTGAGTGTTGCCTGGTCGCTCAACGCCGTTGTGCTGGTACTGCGAATCATCCCCGCACCTACCGTCACATTCGAATCGGGATCGATCATGATGAAACTTCCGGTGGCATTGTTGATCTTGTAAGCATCAAAAAAGAGCGGCTGTGCCGTCTCGATCGAAACCCGTCCAATCTCATTCAGCCCCAGCTCACCGGCGTCTTCCCTGTGCAGGGAATCCACATTGATCCGGTACCGTACATCCATAACCAGCGCCTGGGTCGACCGGGAAGTCTGCATCAATATATAGGGCTTGTCGACCCGCAGCGGCTCTTTGCTCATCCAGCTGACCGTGGCTTCGAAGGCTGTTTTGCATTCCGGGATATTGTTCTTCCGGACAATCATGTCCCCCCGGCTGATGTCGACCTCATGCTCTATCTCCAGCACAACCGACACACCTGTTTTGGCTTCGTCGGCCGGCCCGTCCGGCGTCTGAATAGAAGCGATCCGGGTCTGTTCCCCTGAGGGCAATATCGTCACCTCTTCACCCACCCGGATATTTCCGGACACCATCCGTCCGGCAAAACCCCGGTAATCCTGATCCGGCCGGATCACATACTGTACCGGGAAGCGAAAATCCTGGGCGTTTTTCCGCGATCCCACTTTCACGTGCTCCAGATGATGCAGCAGTGTCGCCCCCCGATACCACGGCATATTATCACGGCTGTTAACAATATTGTCGCCTTTGAGTGCGGAAATGGGAATAAACGTGATATCGCTGACATCCAGGTTTTCTGAAAAGTTCTGAAAATCATGAATAATTTCATCGAAACGCTCCTCACTGTAATCAACCAGGTCCATCTTGTTCACGGCGACCACCAGATGGGGGATTTGCAGGAGGGACGATAAAAACGCATGCCGCCGGCTCTGGGTCAGCACACCTTTCCGTGCATCGATCAAAATAATCGCAAGGTCGGCCGTAGACGCTCCTGTTACCATATTGCGTGTATACTGTTCATGTCCGGGTGTGTCGGCGATAATAAACTTGCGTTTGGGGGTGGCAAAATAGCGATATGCCACATCAATGGTGATACCCTGCTCCCGCTCGGCCCGCAACCCGTCGGTGAGCAGGGCCAGATTTACCTCACCTCCGCTTCGGTTTCCGGCTGTTGTCTCCAGTGCCGCCCACTGATCTTCAAAAATCGATTTGCTGTCATATAACAATCGTCCGATAAGCGTGCTTTTTCCGTCGTCCACACTGCCGGCGGTCGTAAACCGCAACAGGTCCATATCCGGATTGGCCGGTTCGGAGGTCGTTATCTTTGCTGATTTTTCGGACATTTCTTCGTTGGCCTGATCGGTGTTTTTCAATTTACTCAATATCCTGCTTGCTGATTTTATGGTTTAACGGTTTGCCGGCTTTTCACTGCCCCCGGTCATCATTTCTGCTTCACGGAGGTGAATCCCCTCCCGGCTTCCGGCCGGTTCCTGCGCTGACGGTATTGCACAGCGGAAAATTATTAAAAGTACCCCAGTTTTTTGCGATCTTCCATAGCCGCTTCCGACCGTTTGTCATCATGGCGATTTCCCCGCTCAGTTACCCTGGCTGCCGCTACTTCGGCAATAATCTCCTCCAGGCTCGATGCCTGTGACAACACAGCGCCGGTACAGGTGGCATCACCGATCGTGCGAAACCGGACAATCTTCTCTTCCGTTTTTTCATCGGGATATCGCGTAATGAAATCAGAATCGTCCAGCCAGGTTCCGCGGCGATTGAATACACGCCTTTTGTGTGAAAAATAAAGGGACGGGATAGGGATCTCTTCCGTAGCAATATACTGCCAGATATCCATTTCTGTCCAGTTACTCAGCGGAAATACCCGAAAATGTTCTCCCGGGTTTTTCCTGCCGTTGAACAGCCACCAGAGTTCCGGCCGTTGATTCTTGGGATCCCATTGTCCGAATGCATCGCGGTGGGAGAAAAACCGTTCCTTGGCCCGTGCCTTTTCCTCGTCACGACGTCCTCCGCCAAGCGCACAATCAACATTATGTGCTTTGAGTGTGTCGAGCAGTGTGACGGTCTGCAGCCCGTTTCTGCTGGCTTCCGGGCCGTCTTCTTCCCGAACCCGTCCTTTATCGATACTTTCCTGAACGCTGCCCACAATCAGCCTCGCACCGGTTCTTTCTACCAGTTTATCCCGGAACTCAAGTGTCTCGTCGAAGTTATGGCCGGTATCGATATGCATCAGCGGAAAGGGAAATTTGCCGGGGCGAAAGGCTTTTTCCGCCAGGTGTACCATGACAATCGAGTCCTTGCCTCCGGAAAAAAGGAGTACCGGCCGTTCGAACTGGGCCGCCACTTCCCGCATGACAAAAATGGCCTCTTCTTCAATAGATTTAAGATGAGCAGATCGCTGGAATGGTGTCCCGGCAGATGCCGGTGATTGTTTTTCCAGGCCGGTTGATCCTTCTTTGTTCATTGGATTGATAGGATGTATGTCAAATTGTTGATGCTATATTGATTTTATACCGATTAATTACTGAAGCTGTATGCCGTTTATCTTATTGTTTTGTTGCGGTTACATCCATAACCAGCTGACCATGCCCACCGTTACAGCCATCAGGATGATCGTCACCGGCAGGCCCGCTCTGAAAAAATCGGTAAAACGATAACCTCCGGGCCCCATTACCATCAGGTTGGTCTGGTATCCGATCGGGGAAAGGAAGCTGGCGGATGCGGCTACAGCTATGGTAACAGCAACAGCCTGTGCATCGATCCCAAGAGATACGGACGTACTCAGTGCAACAGGGATCATCAACACCGCTGCCGCGTTGTTTGTCACAAACTCGGTCAGCAGATTGGTTATCAGATAAAGGCCGATCAGTACGGCGATCGCCCCGAACCCGGCTGTTTGGCTGATCATATGGTGTGCCAGCGATTCGGCCAGGCCGGTCGTTTCCAGTGCTGTCCCCACTCCCAAAGCTGATGCGAGCACGATAAGCACCGGAAAATGAATCGCGTCGGTTATTTTAGCGGGGGGCACCGCACCGGTCACTACCATAGCCAGGGCCGCCAGCATCACTGAAAGATAGACCGGGATTATACCGCTGGCGGAAAACCCAATCATGAGCACCAGAATCAGCAATGTCCTGGATAATTTTTCAACTTTAATACGTCCGGGAGGGGTTCCGGGCCCCGCCCCGTTTATCGTGGAGGTCCCGTTCCCAAGGCCTCCGCCGGCCGGAGGGGCAGAAGCATTTTGCCCGGTTGTATAGACACCGCTGGGCCAGTTGCTGCCGCCGCCCGCTGAAGCAAATGCGAGATGCCCCTGCAATCTGCGATTATTATATACGGTCTGAACAGGACGATCCGCCGGCGCTTCCGTCCATCTGTTTGCCGATTTGTAGGCACCGGAATATACTCCGGCCAATTCGGGTTGCCAACGGGGTATGCCTTTTACATCCGTATTGATATCGCCATCGGCCGGTAACGTGTCTGTGGCCGGCAAGTTTGTGCGGTCCGGAAGAAGCCTATGGCCGGCAAAGACAAACCACAGGACCACCAGAATCGTGGCCGGAATACCTATCCAGGCAAGTTGAAACAACTGAAAAGGGGCATAACCGCGATCCGCAAGCATTTCCGACACGATCAGGTTGGTGGAGGAGCCGATCAGCGTGATAGTGCCTCCTACAATAGCTGCGTATGACAGCGGGATCAGTAATTTGGAAACCGGGATACCGATTTTTTTCGACCACACTTCAAGCTGCGGAGTGAACATGGCCACGATCGGGGTGTTATTCAGAAAAGATGACATCAGCGAAGTGGAACTCATGATCCGGAACAATGTACGTCCTGTGCCGCCTTTTTTAGGCAACAGCAGATGCTCGAGATGCGAGAGCAGCCTCGTCCGCTGTACCCCTGAAGCGACGACAAAAAGTGCTGCAACCGTTAGCACCGCTGTGTTGGTAAAGCCGGCAAATGCCTGAATTGGCGTCACAATGCCGGTGAGCATCAGTGACGACAACGCCATAAGAAAAATATAGTGCGGCCGGACGGCTCCGCGTACCAACGCCGCGATCATCATGAGTATGACCAGCGCGGTAAACCAGGCTGTCCAGTCGAGTGTTTCAAACATGGTTATCAGGTTCCGTTCAGGCAAAAAAAAAAGCCCGCAACTGATAAGGTAGCGGGCTTTATCAAAAAATCAGAATATTAAATCTGTTCAGATCATAAATAGACCACTACCTTTTCGAAGAGGCTTCATACAGCACATACACATACAATCGTTTATCAAAGCTGCAGTGGTTATCATACGATAGTGGAACAGAGTCAAGTAATTGTGATTCGGATCGTTCCTTCTACGGCATATGTACGTCATTGGCTGCCGATGCAACCCGGTCGATTATTATCCATGAAAAATACGTGAAGATTCTGCTTATGTCAAACATTAATTATCAGATAGATTGTATTTTTCGCTGCGTAATACCGGCTGCACCCGTCCAGCATCCATCTGACCGGCCATTTTCAGACTTATCCGTTTCCCTGGCTGATTCATTCCAAATCCATCGGCTGGCCGGTCAGCTGACCACCCTGGCTACCCCGCCCCGACGCGGATCTCCCACGCCCTGAAACCCGTCCGTTCCCCGGCGCACAGAATGAACCCCGCCAAAAAACAAGTTGGAACTACTCCAAATTTTATAGTCGGAAAAAGCCGACAGCAGCGGCGCCAGTTCTCCGGTATCAAACCCGTGCTCCACGGACAAAAATCCTTTTTCACAGTGAATCCTGGGATTGCAAACCGCCTTTTCCAGTGTCATGTGATGATCTGTGAGATTCAGTATAACCTGAAGTATGGCTGTTCGTAGCCTGTTCGATCCTCCGGATCCGAATGCCACAACGGTACCATCCGACATGTTAAGCATCCCGGGGGCCATCATGGAAGTGATGCGCCTGTTTTCGGGCCAGCTCTGAAATCCGCCGGGATGGAGATCCTCTTCTCCAAGCATATTATTCAGCATAATTCCGGTTCCGGGTATCAGCCGCCCGCAACCTTCGCCGTTACTGGTCGACAGACTGGCCGTATTTCCATCATTGTCCATGATACTGATTTGGGTTGTTCCGCGGGGAAATCGAACACTCTCTTTGATTTGCCGGCGAAAGGTTGAGATATAATCCGGATCGAGCATTTTCTCCCCCGGGACC
The DNA here is from genome assembly GCA_040905705.1 of Balneolales bacterium. Lineage (GTDB taxonomy): Bacteria > Bacteroidota > Rhodothermia > Balneolales > Natronogracilivirgulaceae > JBBDQZ01. The sequence continues at coordinate 93,744 of JBBDQZ010000050.1, read as the reverse complement.
GGAAGGTTGTGATTCACCATAAAATCAAGCCGTGCTGCTTCGGTAAGCTGTTGTACCCGTGCGAGGGTTAGCAATTGATCAGCCGACCCATGCGGATTGGCTCCGGGATCAGTCGACTCAAACAGCTTGAGCGCAAAGGCAATCAGAGTCCCTCCAGAACTCGGCCCGGGATTGATAGCCAGGCCGGCATCACGGTAGGTGATTTTCAGAGGCTCTCTCCCGGCCACATCATACCGGGAAAGATCCTCCAGCGTCACATGCCCTCCCTGCTCCCGGCACATCCGGTCCACTTCCTGTGCAATTTCCCCACGATAAAAGAAAGCCTCCCCCTCATTAGCCAGGGACTCCATACAATCGGCAAGTGCGGGTTGCCGAAGCAGGTCTCCTTCCTGTGCAAGCCGGCCGGGCGTATGGGTACTGCCGTAGGCTTCCAGTGTTTCAGGGTAAGCCGAAAATACGGCACGCACGATATCAATGATATACGCCTGAAACGCATTGATCACAACGCCATTGCGTGCCAGTGCAACAGCCGGTTCAATCAGCCGGTTCATCGGCATCGTACAAAGATCGCGATGAACGGCAAACAGTCCTTTGACCGTTCCGGGTGTTGCAAACGATCCCATGCCGATATGAAACTCCTGCCGGGTTTCACCAAAATCAGCGGAAATGGGGAAAAAGTCGACCTCGCTTGAAGGCCTGCGACGGAGCGGGGTTTGAACAAAAAAATCATACAGTGATGGGGCATCTTTTGCCGTCTGTGCCAGCAGAAAACCGCCCCCGGCCAGGGATGATAGCACCGGCTCAGCCACACATGCGGCAAAATGTGCAGCGACAACAGCATCAAACGCGTTACCTCCGCTTTGCAGAATTTCTTCAGCGGCAGCAACGGTTTGCTCATGTCCGGCGGCTATGACTCCTTTGCTTTGGTTCATCTGAATCGACGTATTAATATGAAATCAGAATACCGGAAAAATGCTATTTAATTGATCGACCTGCAGGGCATACTTCATTACCACAACCAATCAAATCAAATACCTTCACATGAACGGAATCCATATACCAAATAGTTTTGCATGATTTGAAGTGATCGTCAATCCATCTATCGGACACAAATCAGATGGTAACTCTTACTGTTACCTGGGCACAGGATTAGAATCCCAAATCAGGGGAAAAATAATAAAGCGAAAACAGGCTTTTTAGGTAGGGCCTATTCCGGGAACAGGCGCTACAGGTTCAATATCCACGTCGCCAAGGCGGTATTCCGTCGGGCCAAGCCTCAGATCTGATTTCATCATATCATCCCAGGTGATCAGATCTCCCGTATAAGACGCTTCCCTTCCCATAATAGAAACCAGGGTTGAAGCAGCCAATTCATGAGCCTGATTGACAGGAGTGTTGGTACGAATCGCCGTCACGAGGTCAATATGGGATTGATTTTGTATGGTCGTACGCGAATATTCGTCCATCGGCCGGCCCTGCTCATCAAGGGGATACTCATGCTCCCAAATGAGATTATCGTCATAGTCCCATATCTTGTTTTCAACATTGGTATACCCTTTTGTTCCATAAATAATTTCTCTGACTTCATTATAACATCCATCAATTTGACGTTGCATACCCGTATACTTTCTGCCATCGTCAAATTCATAATCCATACTTATGAAATCATATTGATCTCCTGTCGGGCGGCGGGCACGGCCTCCAAAAGCGATAACTTTTGTGGGATCTTTTTCAAAAAACCATTTAAACAGATCGATCCTGTGAATAAATTGTTCAACAATCATATCACCGGAAAGCCAGTTCCAGTTCACCCAATCCCTGATCATGGCTTCCATATCACTCTCACCTGCCTCTTGCCTGCGATGCCAGAGTTTTCCGCTCAATCGATAGGCATTAGCTGACACCAGGTCTCCTATAGCACCGTTTTTCAACATGGTAAATGTCTCTATACGATCGGGAGAATTTCTGTACTGTGTTCCGACAACCACGGACAGACCCTCCTCATCGGCTTTTTCGGCTGTTGCCATAACGGATCGGACCCCTACAGGATCAACCGCGATGGGTTTTTCCAAAAAGGCATGTTTCTTTGCCTCAACGGCCGCCGCAAAGTGTTGAGGCCGAAAATGGGGCGGGGTTGCCTGTATGATCATATCGACGTCGGTATCCAACACACGTTTATAGGCATCAAACCCTGTAAAACAATTTTGATCAGGAACATCCACATCCCGTCCTTGCTTCAGGGCAGTGCGACACCGGTCAAGGCGGTCCTGAAAAAGATCTCCCAGTGCTATTATTTCTACATTCGGACCTGAATTGAGAAAGTTGTATGCTGCTCCGGTTCCTCTGCCGCCGCATCCTATTAGCCCGGCTTTTACAGTGGGCCCGTCAGAAGCTATATCCCTTAAAACCCGGGGTTCATATCTTTGTGCCTGGAGAGGTGTGGAGGGTGATAGAAAACTGCCTGCTCCCATAGTACTCATAACACCCAATACGGCTGAACTGCCAATAAATTCGCGTCGATTAATATTTTTTGATTTTTTATTCATGGGTCTGTATTTAATAATTATATGTAATCCCCCTTATTTTCACAAATAATTCGGGCATTATTCACCCACAACTTAACAATGAAACCTGCTTATCAGAATAGTTACTTTAGCACAACAAGTCAAAAAAATTGCTGTTGGCCTCCTTCCTGACCCCCGTCGATCTTGTAATCAATAATTCGAAACAGAAAATCCTCATTCCACGGGATCCCCCGCCAGACCATTGAGATCCCAGACAACCTCTCCGGCGCGGAGCGTCAGTTCAGCTTCCAGCTTCCGGGTTCCTTTCAGTACCTTGTTGCGAACATCAAGAAAGCCGAAATCACCTTCCCGAAGGCTAAAAACAGCGATGTCGGCCTCAGCCCCCTCGCTCAGATGCCCCAACTCCTCTCGCTGGATCACCCGGGCGGGTGTCCACGTCGAGGCTTCAATTACTTCCTGTAATGACATGCCTAAATTGAGCATCTTTGAGGCCATATTTGCCATATCCTTCATCCCATCGTTCATACTGTTAGTATGCAGATCTGTGCTGATGGTGTTGGGCCACAATCCTTGTTCCGTGGCCGGAACTGCAACCGAGTAGTAAAAGCTACCTCCACCGTGACCTACATCAAAGATCGTTCCCTGCTGCTGTGCCTGTAGCATCCCCTCACGCAGGGTTCCATTCTCATTAATGACGGAGCCATCCACCATGGAATATGTGTGTGTGTAGATATCTCCCGGCCGACAGATCTCCAGCAGTAATTCCTCCAGCGACAGCGGAGATTCCACACCTGCAAAATCCACCATAACCGGGATACCGGCCTGTTCTCCTGCCTGCACAGCCCTGCGGAATGGCTCCCGGATATGGCCACGGTAGTGGGCTATTTTGATACCAACGATCTCATCATACCTGCGGGCAACCAGCATCGTCATCTTCGGATCCATGTCGTTCATGTTCTGCTCAATTACATCTCTGTCCTTCATTCCATGGCCTACAATATTCAAAAAAGCCAGTACCCGGGTGTCCGAGCGATCGATCACCTGCTCCTTGAAATGTCGGAAATTTCGCCAGCCGGCTCCGCCTGCATCCACCACTGTGGTCACACCTGCCCGGAAGGTGAATCCATCCGGGGGAACTGACCAGAAACCATTACTGTAATCCGAATTGGGTTCTGTGCCATAATAGTGGTGAGAATGAATATCAAGCAATCCAGGCGTAATGTAATAACCGGCCGCATCCACCACTTGCCCGGCCCCGGAGGCAGGAATATCTTCGGCCACCTGTGCAATCTTCCCATCGGCGATGGCTACGTCCATCGGTGCATCAATACCATTTCCGGGGTCTATCACATGTCCCCCCTTCAACAGCATGTCGTAGGACTGGGCCTGAACAGCTTCCACAGGCATCAAACTAAATGATAAAAACAAACTTAATACAAAAACATATGTAAAGGTAACTCCAAAGCTGTTCCTGTGCTTTATCATATCACCCGCTTGCAATCTGTAGAGTTTCCTCCATAGCCTTCTTCTATTTCCCATACCTGTATCCTTTATTTTGTCTTCAAATTAGTTTTATGCGTTTTTGCGTCAACACTTCAATTGATACCGGAATTTTGAATTACAGAAAATTTAACCTTTACTTCTTCCCTGCCAAACCGACGCGGAGTTCGCTATCCCTCCTGCCTGGATCTCTCCAAATGGCAGATCCAACAATATCTTCAGTACCTTTCTTCTGCTGATCATTAAATGAACATCTAATTCGCCAGTGGAGGTCCGTCGGGCACCATTACCGTCCGGCGAGTGTCAGGATAGTCGTGTCTTGCGGCCGAGAAGGAAGCCTCGAGGTATTCGCCCATAAAGATCCGACCCGAAATGGTGTCTCCGGAGAGTTCCCCGATAAAAATGTAGCGGACGGTGTTTCCCGGTATGCGGTGCACGCTCACAAGTTTGATCTCGTTTCCCTCAATGGTACCGGCCATTTCACGGGTGGAGTAATCCCCCTTGTGCGATCCGAATACCCAGTTTCCGTCCTGTTTTTCCACTATGAAGGTGTGCTCGCTTTTGCTGTGGAAGAAAGAAACGTCAACGTTCCATCGCCCGGTGATGTCGGCGGCAGGACGCCTCATGTCCGGTTTAGGGCTGCGTCTTCTGGAGAGCACCTCGTAGACCCGCTCCTTAACAATCTCGTCTTCGCCGGGCTGCATCTGCCCGGAAGTAATGGTGATGGAAGTGAAATCATCTCCAGTGCGCCCGCCGAGGGCGATTCGCGGTTTATTCCGGCCCAGTTCCTCTGCGATCTCTTCCCCGGTGACGTGTAAGTGATCGGGATCCCACTGGATCCTCAGCCGTGGGGTGCGGTTGCCAAGGCCTTCTGGTTCCTGGATCGATGCAGTGACTCCGTCAATGGAGGAAACCCGATCGCCGATGTTGTTGAGCCAGCGGAGCCAGCGCTGCCACTCGGCGTCGTGATCCCGCATGATCCAGGCTTCAACAGCGGCCATGCCGCCGATCATCTCTTCGCGCCCTACCTTGTTGTCCCGGCCAGGGCCGTGGTGAGGTGAGCTGGCCTGCCAGGCAGACATTATGATATCCTTTCGCCCAAGAATAACGCCGGAGCACTGTGGCCCGTTCATCGCTTTTCCACCGCTGTAGGCCACCACATCGGCCCCATTTTGCAGGTGAACGTTTGGTATGGTGAGATCCTGGGCCGCTGCATCCACCAGTATCGGAATACCTTTGGCTCTGGCCGCTTCCGGCACATTCTCCTCCCGCATTTCATCCGAGTGTCGCGACATGGCACAGATGAGTGCGGTTTTATTACTCATGGCGTTTTTCAGTTCCTCCATTGAATCGACCAATATAATATCCACGCCGATATTACGGATGGCATGGTCGTAGATGCTTCTCGATGGCATGATCACTTCGGTCTTGTCCAGGCCGGTCAGATCCGGTATGCGTATCAGCTTCTCCGGGTTTCCTCCGGTTACACATCCGGCCGTAACGTGTTTCAGCGCGGCGGCGCAGCCGGCGGAAATCATTCCCCATTCCGCCCCGGTCAGCTCGGCAAGTCGTGCACCGATCCCGAAAGCCAATTCATCATACTGAATGAAATTATCGGATGCCCGTCGCATCGATTCCTTGACGTGATCGTGTTCGATCGAGCCACCGATGATGGTGAAGGTCCCCCGGCAGTTGATGACGGGCTCCACCCCTATCGAGCGAAAAATATTCGAGTCGTCCCTGTCTGCTCCTGCGGCGATTCCGCCGGCCAGGGAGCTTTTCATTTCATTTTCCCTTGCCCCCAGCTGGCCGACCATCAGCCCGCCCAGTGGTACTGTTGAGAGTATTTTTAGAACATTTCTTCTGGTAAGCATAAATATCTGTTTTTAAATGTTACTGTTTATCACTATACATCATGGTTTTCATCGTAATATCCTGTTAAGCGCCACAGAAGCAGAAAATCCTCATTCCACGGGATCCCCCGCCAGGCCATTGAGATCCCAGACAACCTCTCCGGCGCGGAGCGTCAGTTCAGCTTCCAGCTTCCGGGTTCCTTTCAGTAACTTGTTGCGAACATCCAGAAACCCGAAATCACCTTCCCGAAGACTAAAAACGGCGATGTCGGCCTCAGCCCCCTCGCTCAGATGCCCCAGCTCCTCACGTTGAATGACCTGCGCCGGAGTCCATGTAGAGGCTTCAATCACCGGTTGAAGGCTCATGCCCATGGCAAGAAATTTGGACATCATGTTCGCCATGTCCTTCGCACCCCCGTTCATGCTGTTCCAGTGCAGGTCAGTACTGATCACGTCGGGCAGAAAGCCCTGCTCGACAGCGGGAATCGCGCCCTCGAAACTGAAGGCTCCTCCCCCGTGCCCCACATCGAAGATAATTCCTCTCTCTCGCGCCGCCAGGACATGGGGTTCGACACGGTAGTTCTCATCCACGATCGCCTCGCGAGTGTTCGGATGATAAGCATACGCATGTGTATAAATATCTCCCGGGCGAAATACATCGAGCAGCAACCGCTCCAGCGACATCAGTGGGTCGCTACTGCCAAAATCAATCATAACGGGTACATCGGCCATATCACCTGCCTCTACAGCCTGTTCTATTCCTTCAAAACTCGGGGCTTTCCAGGTTTTAATACCCACAATGACATCGGAATTCCGATTGATCATGGAAGCGGTAACCGCCGGATCTCTGTCCGAGGGATCCAGCACAAGCGTCATGCTGTTGATGTGGGGCGTCCCTTTCGAACCGACAATATCAATAAAAGCCAACACCCGCGTTTGCGAATTATCCAGATATTCCTGCATCATATGAAAATATCTCCACCCGAAAGTTCCGCCATCCACCACTGTGGTGACTCCCGCCCGGAAGGTATACCCGTCAAGTCCACGGGGAGTATACCGGTTGACATGAACGTGCATATCGATCAGCCCGGGAGTGACAATCAATCCATTGGCATCTACAACCCGTTCGGCACTATCCCCGGGAATATTTGAAGCTACGCGTGCAATAATACCCTCATTTACAGCAATATCCATCGGAGCATCAATATTATTTTTTGGATCAATCATACGCCCGCCCTTTATAACCAGGTCATAATTTTGGGCCTGCACCAGCGCCGGGATCGTAATGCACAGAGCAGCAAAAACAAGCATCAAATTGAGTTTGATAAAACTTTTCCTTGTGGGAAGTGTGCCTAGAGCTAAAAAGTTATTCATAAGGCCAGGTATTTAATGAGTTAAAATATACATTCCAGGTTGATTAATAAGGGTATGTCATTAATAATGTTAACTATATTTCGGTACAATTGATAATTTTTTTTACGGGTGTAAACACAGGCATGAAGATATTCTCCCATATAGTTTCATCCTGAAAGAGAATAACCGTAAGGAAATTCAAACAAAAATAGTGGTGAAACCCATATCACTTGTGTGGCGGATCGTTGTCCCTAAGCAGTGTGGGCAGAAATAAAAAATGCGAGACCGATAAACTTGAACGTTTACCGGTTCGCACTTTATTTCTGATGGGCTCCCCCGACTGGATTCGAACCAGTAACCCTTCGGTTAACAGCCGAATGCTCTGCCATTGAGCTACGGAGGAATGGCTGTCAAAGTTTGCTGATGTAACAAACAGATGGCAAATATAACGAGCCTGTCAATATCAAGTCAAGTCCAAAACCGGTTTCGGATAGAAAACTTTTGCCAGAAACAGGCCCCTGGCCGGAGCCAGTGCAATCTGATCGATTTCCGTTCCTTCATGCAGTTGCTGTTGGAACCATTTTATGTTTTTTTTTCCGCTGCCGACACTCACCACCCCGCTGACTATCGCACGGATCATGGATCGCAAAAACCGGTTGGCACGAATATGAACAAAGGCCATGTTGTTACCATGGATCTCCAGACAGGCCTGTAACACCGTACAGCAACTGTGTGGTAAATCGCCGTTTTTTTTTGAAAAACCCGAAAAATCGTGTTCACCTTCAATCAGGGACAGACAGCTGCGCATAACTTCCCGGTCCAGCCCCTCTCCGGGATACCACGCATACATTCGTTGAAACGGATCCGGGTGCAGCAGCAACTGATATCGATATTCCCGCCAGGCGGCATCAAACCGGGCATGGAAATGCTCGGAAACCACCCGGAGGCCACGTATATACATATCCTCCGGCAGCATACGCCTCAAACGATCGACCAGAGTGGGCTCATCGACCGGAATATGCGTGTCGAAGTGTGCGTATTGATCTTCGGCATGGACACCGGTGTCTGTACGTCCTGATCCATACAGCCGGATTTCCTCCTGGGTGAGTGTCTGCAGTACCCGCTCAAGGACGCCCTGCACCGTCTCGGCATCCGGCTGTTTCTGCCATCCGGAGTAATTTGTTCCGTCATAGGCCAGGTGTATCAGATATCGCGGCATGGAAAGGTTCCTGTACTGAAATTACGGGTATCCGGAGCCGGGCTATTTCCGGTCAAAAAGAAACGGAGAAACGTGCCTGGAAGCCCCTGAAAGCCGGGCCGGGTGTGATATAAACCGTTGAAGCGGTAGCAGATTTCAACCGGGCACGGCTGAACGCACTGATTCCGCTTATTACCCGGTTGACCACCATAATGGTAACCAGTGCGGGCAGCTGTTGATGGAGGTTGTCACGTCGTGAGCGCAACTCGCGATATTCCCTGCGCACATCTTCCGATTCCCATTCCCAGCGGTATTCGGCTGTATCGGGAAACCGGCCGGCACGATCCCAGTTCCGGGTTCGCTCATGGTAATCAATATACCCGGCCAGGGATCCGAAACTTCCGACAGCCAGTTCAAACGCTCGTCCGTGTGCCCGAATATCCACGCCTGAATGTGTCCGGGCATAGGTGTACATGTTCTTGTCCAGCACATAAGACAGGCGATATATTCCGAGATACGAGGCCAACAGCACAACCTCCGCAGCCAAATGATATTGTCCTCGCCGCCAGTCCCGGGAATCGACATAATAGTGTCCCCATCCGGGCATAATCACCGAGCGCACCATTGCACCCCACATGGAAGGGCTGCTCGCCTGCAAGGATGGGTCCATCGACTGATTCCGTGCCAGGCCATCACCGGGCCGGGCCACCACTATCACCCAGGCCATTATCAATCCGTACACAATCTGTTTACAGCGGTGTTGCATCTGTTTGTTTTTTTCTGAACGCACTTCTTTTTCTGAACGCACTTCGTGACCTTCGATGCTGTCGTCAAACGGAACATGCATATATCAACCATTCGCCTGTGTTTCCGGGACTTCAGCGCCGGCAGTTGATCCATGTGTCATTTTATCAGGAGCCGCAACCATGATATCCTTTTCCGGATACCCGTTTCCGGAAGTGTTGCTTCCCGATTGATTTTGTGTCTCGCGTTTTCTCTGATCCGACCATCTGAAAACGATGGCTACACAGAAACCCATCATCAGCATAAACGTCCCCAGCCAAACGACCGATATCATCGGTTTATGCCTGGCTGACAACAATATCCAGTCTCTCACGGGTTCTCCGTCCAATCCACTGATGGCTATTTCAATTTCATCGCTATCCGGATGAACAGCATTGAACCGGATCGAACCGGATTCTAAAAACGGAAGTTCCAAAGCCGGATTGAATACGTATTGCGATTCATCAGCCATGGCCAGAACATACCGGGGTTGCACTACCTGGCTCAAGCCACTCTCCTTGTGTTCGATCAGCAAATCAGCTTTTACACCAATGATACTGTTTTCCGGCAACTCCTCTTTATCAACATGAATAAATTTCCTGAAGGTAATCGAATATTCACCGGCCTGAACCGTCCCCTCTCTGTTGATTCGGACAATAGCCTCCTCCGGCTGAGGCGACGTCATTTGCGGCCCCATCTGATCGATCGACTGAAACGGAGCCGGGTTTTGACGTTCCATACGCTTAATCTGCTGATCCACCAGCGATGACCCGGCTACGTACATAAAGATATCTGCAAACCATCCGGCACGAACCCCTGGATCAACGGTCCACTCCACAGCCCCCTGGGAAGAATTGGAGAGCATCGGATAGACCGTGGGGCGCATCACAAATGAGCGGTCCGAGTTTACTTTTTCGAACAAAATTTCATACTCCTGCTCGCCCGGCCGTCTGCGTTCCGTGATCTCGGCATGTTGGAAAGTGACCATATATTTTCCGTCGACAAGTTTGGGCTGATCTTTCTCCAGTTCCACAAACTCAATCGGCTGATTCACCCGGAGTCCGTCATCGTCATACACCTGTCCGGCCAGAACCGCCCGGTTATACTCCCGCGTCTGTGCATCCACCATCGGGCGATCGTAGGCGGACCCGAGAAATCCGATCATCAGCACAGCAAAGCCTATATGAGTAAACACCCCACCGGATCTGCGCGGATTCTGCCTGATCAGCCGGTACAGGATTAAACCGTTACCCGCCACGGCAAACACCGCGGCAAACAGATAGATCATATAGGACAAATGGGTTATTCCTGCCCAAATCACAACCGTCACGGTTACTATCGAGGCCAGAAGGGTCGGTTTAATCAGTGCGGCCGCAAGAGATTCAATATCATGGCGTTGCCACCAGAGATATTGGGTCACTACTGTCATGATACCGATGAGTACCCCGAACGGAAGAGTCCATCTGTTGTAAAACTGCTGGTCCGGCGGCGTGGGATGCTCCACAAAAAGTTTCCCCAGCACCGGCGAACTGGTACCGATAATTATTACCAGCCCGGCAAGGAAAAGTACCATGGTACCGGAAAACATCATAAACTCACGGCTCAGGAGAGGCGATTCTTTGTTCGGTTCGGGCAGCTCACGATAGCGATAGAACAGCATGGCTACACCTGTTGTTGCCACCACCAGCATAAAAAGTAGCAGCAAGTTGTAAAGTCCCAGATCCACGAAACTGTGGACGGACGCCTCACCGAGGATACCGGAGCGTGTCAAAAAAGTCTGATATACGACCGCGGTGTAGGCCAGTATCGCAAAAATGATGGAAGCTTTGTGTGAATTGGCGTGCTTTTTCTGGATGAGCATGGCATGTATGCCGGCCATGCCGAAAATCCAGGGAACCAGCGAGGCGTTCTCCACCGGATCCCAGGCCCAGTATCCACCGAAAGAAAGAGTGACATAGGCCCAGTATCCGCCGAGAAATATGGCGGTAAGAAGGCAGAGGTTGGCCGCCAGGGTCCATGGCAAAGCGACATGGATCCACTCATGGTATTTACGTTTCCACAGTGATGCCAGGGCAAACGCATATGGTACTGTCATCATGGCGAATCCGAGAAAAATCACCGGAGGATGGATGATGATCCAGGGACTGCGCAACAGATCATTCAGCCCGCTTCCCTCCGAAGGTATAAATCCGGGATTACTCTGAAACACCGGTGCGTCAGGCATCTCCATGCGGAGCAGCCGGAACGGCGATGCTCCCAGATTTCCTTCCCATGGAAGCGGAAATCCGGAGACCATGGCAAGCAGAAACACCTGGGTCATCCCCATAAAGACCATTACAGGAGTTCGATAGGCCGGTGTGGTCCATTTTATCAAGGCCAGGCCCACAAAAAACGAAGAGAGAATCCACAATAGCAGGCTCCCCTCCTGGCCGCTGTAAAAGGCCGCCCACAGATAGACATTCTGTAAATCCGTGCTGGTGTAATTATAAACGTAATAATATTGAAACTGGTGCGTGAAGATGAGATAGACCAGCAGGCCGGAAGCAAAAAATGTACAGGCTCCCTTCAGAAGAAACAACGCATTGGCAATCGTCTCGTTGCGTGGAGCCTCGCCGCGCGCCGCACGGTAGTAAAACCAGGTGGCAAGAATGGCACAAACAAAAGCCAGAGAAAGTGCAGCGTGACCGAGGATTCCAATCATAATCAGTGGTTACAGTTCAGAAAGTTCCGGGGTAGCCGCATCATTATATTTGGACGGGCACTTAACAAGCATATCTCTGGATACAAAGGTGTCGCCTCTCATTTCACCGATGACCACGATCTGGTCGGCCTGTTCAAAATTATTGGGTTTCGGACGCGGATAGGTAACCCGCCGCGTGTTGCCCGATTCGTCGGTCATATAAAAGGTAAACGTCATGGTTTCGTTGGAAAACGAAGCCGGCTGGGTACTGTCCCATGTACCGACCACATGGATCCGGTCACCATTCAGTTCTCCGGCTTGTTCAAAATCCACGTAAGAATTGATACTCCGGCTGAAATTGATCATAACCAGTACCGTGAACACAATGATTCCGGCAATTCCGAACAGGACTCGAGGTCGCATAGTTTATATCTGTCAAATGTTAGTGTAAAGCTTCAAATTGTTAGTGTAAAGCTTTGAATTGTTTGTATAAAGCTCTTGCATTGAGTGTTGGTACCCGTATTTCTCAATCTTATCCATCTTACCCGGATTCACGGCCTTGATTTTTCGGGCCTGATTGTTGCTTTTCAAGCCGGTCCAGCTTTTTTTCAAGGCGGATCAGATAACCAATCAGCACAAACCAGATGATGAGGCTGACTCCCAGCACAACAAATATCAAATTATTGGATGTCATAGCCTGCATAAGCAGGTTGCTGTGTTCAGGATCCTGCACTCCCTGCCATGCCTCGGAATAGGCGGCCAGGGTATCTGCGATCAAGTAAAAGAGTGTATAAAAAACCATAGCATGAATTTCTTCACCATTATTATGCCCTTCCTCGCACGGCGGCATTTTCCAGTATCCGGTAGCGATAGCGCAGCTGGATCATCCATGTGGCCAGTCCGATAAACCCGATTACAGCGGGATAAAATACAAGACGGAGCTCCGGTACCGTAAGCTCGCTGAAAGCGGGATTACCGTCGGCACCGGGATGCAGGCTCGGCAGCTGGCGCGGGATTACATATAACAGAAAGGGAACGGTCGTAGCAGCAAAAACATTGTAAACCGCAGCGATTTTTGCCCTCTTCTCAGGGTCGTCAAAGGCAGAGCGGAGAATGAAATAGGCGACATAAATCATCATCACCATTGCTGAAAGATTCATTTTCGGCTCAGCGAATGTCCACCAGGTTCCCCATGTAAACCGGGCCCACAACGAACCCGTCAAAAGGCCGCAAACACCAAAAAGTATCCCGATCATTGTTGCCGATTCTGCCAGCGTATCCATACGGAGATTGCTGTTAATGAGATAGCGGATACTAAACACCAGCCCGGCGGCAAATACCACACTCATGGTAAACCACATGGGCACATGAAAGAAGAGGTTCCTCGATGTCTCGTGCAGAATGGGAATATCGGGAATACGAATCAAAAACCCTGCAATCAGGACTACACTCAACCATATCAACAGTAAATACTTCCAAAAATGTAATCTGGGCATGAATACAAGCTGGTTGTTCGGAAAGATCAACATCAGCGGGTAAAAAACCCGCCGTAGTTGTATAAGTTACGAAAAAATCTATCTTTCAACCACAGATAAAGCTTTTATTTATGCCGGTTTTTTGGGTTCGTTTGCAGATTGAGGTTTCTTCGATAAATACATTTTCGCCATGAACAACAAATCGTATGAACTGAGGCCCGACTGGCGGATCTATCTGATCCCGTATGTGATCGGGGCGCTGTTGATACCGGTGCTGGGAGCCGGGATATTGGTCATCCGTCATTTCCGAAGGAAGTGGAAAAACATACGTTACCTGATCACTGATTCGGATATTCGTCTCCGGGACGGAGCCATTCAAACCAAAATCCCCCTGCTGAACATTACATCCTGCGACACGGCAATCCACCCGATACAAAAGAAATTCGGACTCGGAGACATCCTTGTTTATCATGATCATGGAATTTCAGTACTCCGGGGTATTGCGGATCCCGACCCGATCGCCGGAATTATCGAACAGGCCGCGGAATCGGAGCGAAAGAGATCCGCCATGCGCCAGGATGCCGTAGAAACGGCGCCGCCCCATCCGTCCGGAACCCTTGACAAGAAAAATGAACTGGTCGGACTCTGGCAACAGGGGCTCCTCTCCGAGGATGATTACCGCAACGAGATCAAAAAGTTCGAGTAGTAGCCGGCCAGGTTATCCGTCCGTAACGCATCCCAGAGAGGCCGAGGAGACATTCCGGAGATATTTCAGCAACGTTCCCTTTTGTGCTTTGTAGGCCGGGGCTTTCCAGTTTTTTCTGCGTCGAGTTATTTCCGCTTGATCCAGATCCACTTCAAGACGGTTGTCAGCCGCATCGATGGTAACACGATCACCGTCACGGACCAGGGCCAACAATCCTCCCTCCTGGGCTTCAGGCGTAATGTGTCCGACCACAAATCCGTGTGTGCCACCGGAAAATCTTCCGTCGGTAATCAGCGCAATCTCATTGCCAAGCCCGGCTCCCATAATGGCCGAGGTAACCGAAAGCATTTCACGCATACCAGGCCCGCCTTTGGGACCCTCATACCGTATGATGACCACATCGCCGGCTATTACTTTCCCGTCATTAATCCCCTGAAGGCAATCCTCTTCCGAATCAAACACCCGGGCGGTCCCGGTAAAATCGGTTCCCTCCTTCCCGGTGATTTTAGCTACCGCCCCCTCTTCAGCAAGATTCCCGTATAATATGGACAAGTGTCCGGTTTTCTTGACAGGGTTGGAAACCGGGGCAATGATAGTCTGGCCGGCCGCCAAACCGGGCAGGTTCTCGACATTTTCCTCCAGCGTCCTGCCCGTCACGGTCAGGCAATCCCCGTACAGAAATCCTTCCTGCAGAAGCAGTTTCTGCACGGCCGGTACCCCCCCGACTTCGTTGAGATCCTCCATCACATACTTCCCGCTGGGTTTAAGATCGGCCAAAAAGGGGGTTTTGTCCGAGATGGCCTGAAAATCATCGATTGTCAGGGCTACATCGGCGGCGTGGGCCATAGCAAGCAGGTGCAGGACGGCATTCGTGGATCCGCCAAGGGCAATCACCATGGTGATGGCGTTTTCAAAAGACTTCCGGGTGAGAATTTTGTCCGGAGTAATATCATCTTCCAGCAACCGCTTCATGGCGGCGCCCGCCCGTACGCACTCCTCCCGTTTGTCATCGGAAGTGGCCGGAGAAGAAGAACTGTACGGCAAACTCAATCCAAGGGTTTCAATAGCCGAAGCCATTGTATTGGCGGTGTACATTCCGCCGCAAGCACCGGCACCCGGACAAGCGTGCTTCAACACGTTGTCGAGCCCCTCCTCATCGATTTTCCGGGTGACATACTGTCCCCATGCTTCGAAAGCGGAAACCACGTCGAGTTTGTTGTTTTGGAAAAAGCCCGGCCGGATTGTTCCTCCATATACCATGATGGCAGGGCGATTAAGGCGGGCCATGGCGATAACCGATCCCGGCATGTTCTTGTCGCATCCCGGCAGGGCGATCACCCCGTCATACCACTGGGCACTGACGACCGTCTCAATGGAGTCGGCTATGATATCACGCGATTGTAATGAATATTTCATCCCGGAAGTTCCCATGGAAATACCGTCACTGACACCAATCGTATGAAAAACATAACCAATCATGGACTCGTCAAACACTCCTTTTCTGACCAGGCCGGCGAGTTCGTTGAGATGCATATTGCACGGATTGCCATCCCAGCCCATGGAAGCAATACCGATCTGTGCTTTATCAAAATCTTCGCTTTTAAGGCCCGTCGCATAGAGCATGGCCTGCGATCCCACCTGCGAACGAACCTGTGTAAGCCTGCTGCTGTATTTATTTAAAGCCATAACCAAAATAATAGTTGTGAATAAAAGAGGATCGACCGTGCCAATGGGCCAACCCTCATAATAAATATTTGGAATGTCGGATATGCTACTATTTTAATACCTTTTTCACAACACGAATTTGTATGGACCTTAGTATCAACTTTGAAGTGCAACACGAAACTTATCCGCCCGAACCCTCCATATCAGCATTTTGGTCATCAGTGCTTACAATACCCTTGACAATAACTTGATGTGGCTTTTGGATAACTTGATGTGATTTCTGGATGATTATGATATGGTTGTTGGATGATGGAGTCGAACCAGATCGATTCATGATCTTTTTTACCACATATAAATAACAGTAATAATAATTCAAAAAGCGCTTTCATATGTACAATTATTTATGGATAAAACCATAATTTATTGAAGTTTTTAAATTACCAAAGCTGTATATTCTAATGAATTAAATTCACCTACCCTCCGGTTTTACAGATTTTTTTTCGTAATTAAAATAAAATTGTTGACAAATCGGTTAAAAACATTAAGTTTGTAACTTCACAGAAATGTATATAAAGATATCATAACATCGTAGATGACAGCGAGTCAACCACAATCCATTGTTTTTGCACTTCCGTATTTCGGTTATAGCGTACCGGGTAGCGGGATTGTGCCGGTGAATTCGCTCTCAGCTGTAACCGGGGATCTTTCCTCTGTGGATAGAATATTACTGATCGGCGTATCGATCCTACTAATTATTGACCTACTAATCGGCATTAAATAACTCTCTGCCAGAGGTCAACCTTAAGCCCGCCTTTTACGTTTTACGCTGAATTTGGACATTAGGGAATGACCTCAGGAAAAGAGGAACACCCAAAGCTTGATGGTGATCACCCAAAACCTGATGACGTCAACAACTATGAAACAGTCCAGAACAACTACTTCAACAACTGAATCAAAGACACCCAAAAACTTAAAAACCAATGGGCGGACAGGCAAGCAGAACCGCAATCAGCCGGTTGCAAAAGAATTGAATGGAGGAGAAATCCTGATTCAATCGCTGCTGGACCAGGGTGTCGACACCATTTTCGGATATCCCGGAGGTGTGGTTCTGGGTGTGTATGATACGCTGTTCAATACCCCTGAGCTGCGACACATTTTGGTTCGTCATGAACAGGGCGGCACGCATGCGGCCGATGGCTATGCAAGAGCCACCGGCAAACCCGGGGTCATTCTGGCAACGTCCGGGCCCGGCGCCACCAATACGGTCACCGGCATTACCACCGCCATGATGGATTCCATCCCGATGGTTGTGTTAACCGGCCAGGTACCCTCCACACTTATCGGAAACGACGCTTTCCAGGAGGCGGACATCATCGGAATCACGCGTCCGATCACCAAGCACAGTTTTCTGGTAAAGGACGTGAATGATCTGGCTGATGCGATCCGTGACGCCTTTTATATTGCTTCATCCGGACGTCCCGGGCCGGTACTGGTCGATCTGCCCAAAGACATGCTCTTTACCAAAGCGATGTATACGAAGAAAGCACCTCAAAAATATATGCGAGGGTATCAACCACAAGTAAAGGGGGATCCCGAGTCGATCCGCAAGGCAGCCGAACTCATCAGTGTTGCCCGCAAGCCGTTACTCTATGTCGGTGGCGGCGCCATTATGGGAGATGCTCACAAAGAAGTGGCCGAACTGGCTCACAAATGTAATATCCCGGTAACCACGACGCTTATGGGGCTCGGTGCTTTCCCGGAAAGCGATCCGCTCTCGGTCGGCATGCTGGGAATGCACGGCACATGGTACGCCAACATGGCCATTCAGAAATGCGATCTTCTGATTGCGGTCGGAGCCCGGTTTGACGATCGGGTCACAGGACGTGTAAATGCTTTCTCACCACATTCCCGGAAAATTCACATTGATATCGATCCCTCGTGTATCAACAAAAATATACATGTGGAAGTACCCGTAATCGGGCATGTAAAACCGATACTCAAAGAACTGATTAAAATGTCCGGGAAAATAGATACTTCCGAATGGCTGGATACGATCGATACATGGCGCGAAGAGCACCCTCTGCGCTATGAGCCCCGCAACAACGAGATCGCCCCCCAATACATGATCCAGGAGATCTCCCGGGTAACCAAGGGCGAGGCGATCGTCGCTACAGATGTCGGGCAGCACCAGATGTGGGCGGCACAGTATTACCAATTCAATCAACCCAAATCCTGGCTTTCGTCGGGCGGACTCGGAACCATGGGATTCGGTTTTCCTGCATCCATGGGTGCAGCTATAGCCCGGCCCGACCGTGAGGTCTGGTGTATAACCGGTGATGGCGGATTTCAGATGACTTCCTGGGAACTGGCTACTGTGGTAGCCTATAACATCCCGGTTAAAATCGCCATTATGAATAACGGATACCTCGGAATGGTACGGCAATGGCAGGAAATGTTTTATGGAGGACGCTATTCCCACTCTTTCCTGGATGAAAGCAACCCCGACTTTGTCAAAATGGCCGAAGCGTACGGAGCGGTTGGAATGAGGGCCAAAACCCCCGATGAGCTCCGCGATGTGCTTGAAAAAGCACATGCTATCAAGGATCGTCCGGTCGTCATGGATGTCTGGGTTTCCAAGGAGGAATGCGTGTATCCCATGGTTGCGCCGGGAACAGCGGTCGATGAAGTGATAGACACCCCCTACCCGGTCCAACCTAAAAAATGACACCCAAACTCGAAACCGGATCATGCTTTCAGTAACTTGCATGATCCGGTTTTTGCTTTCGGGCCATACCGATCGGGTCGTTCCCGCCGGAACCGGATCTCTTGAACCTTAACCAAACCAAGAACACAATTTATTAAATATACGACCATGCCCGTTATTAAATATACGACCATGCCCGAAGGCTCAAAAAAAGGCAGGAAACACACCATCTCGATGAAGGTGAACCACAATTTCAATGCCCTGGCCCGCATAGCCGGACTGTTCACCGGCCGCGGATTCAATATCGATAGCATCAGCATCGGTGAAGCCGAAGAAGACAAAATGGCCAGTTGTACGATCACCACCCATGGTGATGAACGAATTATAGACCAGATTACACTTCAACTGGACAAACTGGTGGATGTTATCAGCGTTCAGGATCTCACCTTCACACCACATGTTGAACGGGAACTTGCGTTGGTCAAAGTGGTCTCCTCCAAGGAAAAACAGACCGAGATCATCCAGGTGGCCAATGTCTTCCGGGCAAAGGTAATCGACATCAGCCAGGAAAGCCTGACCATCGAGATCACCGGCCGTAAAGACAAAGTGGATGCCGCCATCGGTATGTTTGAACCGTTCGGACTTCGTCAGATCGCCCGAACCGGTACCGTGGCCATGAAACGGGAGTACCAGCCCAAAGACTGACCTGTTTTTTTTCTTATCTTTCCATAGAAACACTACCTTTTATCACTATATAAAACCAACCATTTATAACTCATTAAGCATATCCTATACCAATGAAACTTTATTATGACAAAGACGCCGATCTCGCCGTTCTGAAAAACAAAACCGTTGCTGTTCTGGGTTATGGAAGCCAGGGGCACGCCCATGCACTCAACCTTCATGAAAGCGGGGTATCGGTGATCGTGGGACTTCGCAAACAGAGCAAATCCTGGAAAAAGGCTGAATCAGACGGACTGAAAGTTTTCGAAACCGCCGAAGCAGCACGAAAAGCGGATGTGGTGATGGTTCTGCTCCCTGATGAAAAACAGAAAGAAACCTATGAAGCGGACATCAAACCGAACCTGAAACCCGGAAACATCCTGGCTTTTGCACACGGATTCAATATTCACTTCAGTCAGATCGTTCCACCTGAAAACATCGGCGTATTCATGGTCGCCCCGAAAGGGCCGGGACACCTGGTACGCCGTGTCTACTCGGATGGTGCCGGCGTACCTTGTCTGTTTGCTATTCACCAGGATCCCGACGGCAATATCCGTGAGCTCGCGCTGGCCTACGCCAAAGGCATCGGAGGAACACGTGCCGGTGTCATTGAAACCACTTTTGAAGAAGAGACCGAGACCGATCTGTTTGGCGAACAGGCTGTATTGTGTGGCGGGGTCGTCGAATTGATCAATACCGGTTTCGATGTGTTGGTGAAGGCTGGTTATAAACCGGAAATTGCTTATTTTGAGTGTTTGCACGAAATGAAACTGATTGTTGATCTTCTCTATGAAGGTGGCATTGCCGGCATGTACTATTCGGTGAGCGATACGGCAGAATATGGAGGCATGACGTCAGGCCCAAAAGTGATCGACGCCGGTGCCCGCAAACGGATGGAAGAATTGCTTGCCAACGTTCAAAATGGCAACTTTGCCCGCGAATGGATCCTTGAAAACAAAGCCGGACGCCCTTCACTTGAAGCGTTGAGAAGAAAACACGACCGGCTTCCCATTGAAAAGATCGGTAGTGAATTACGCGACATGATGAGCTGGATCAAAAAATGATCCGGATCAATGCGCGTTGAATATAGATTGCACGATGAATTCAGGATGAATTTAGATTGACAGATTCATGAAAGATAGAACGATAACACTGTTTGATACCACGCTGCGCGACGGCACGCAGGGAGAGGGGATTTCCTTCTCCTCCGAGGACAAGATGCGCATTGCCCGGCGCCTGGACCAGACAGGTTTTGATTATATCGAAGGCGGCTGGCCCGGGTCCAATCCAAAGGATCTGGATTTTTTTGCCATGGCCAGGGAACATACGTTTGATCATGCCAAACTGGTAGCTTTCGGCAGTACCATGCGATACGGCAATACGCCGGAAAGTGACGCCAACATCCAGGCGCTCGTCGACGCCGGAACGTCTGTGGTTTGTATCTTTGGGAAAACCTGGCTGTTCCATGTGCACCAGGCGCTGGGCATATCCGACCATGAAAACCTGGATATGATCTTTCAGTCAATCTCGTTTATGGCCGCACACGACAAGGAAGTGATCTATGATGCTGAACATTTTTTTGACGGATACAAGGACAACCCGGAGTATGCACTGAAAACACTGGAATATGCGGCCCGGGGCGGCGCTTCGGTACTGGTTCTGTGCGACACCAACGGCGGGAGCCTCCCTCACGAAGTGGCTGAAATCGTGAGTACGGTCGTCACCCGTTTCCCGGATGCGGTCATCGGCATCCACGCCCATAACGACGGGGAACTGGCCGTAGCCAATACACTGACGGCTGTCGAACACGGATGCCGTCATGTTCAGGGCACTGTTAACGGCTACGGGGAACGCTGTGGAAATGTCAATTTCTGTTCCGTTATTCCCAATTTGCAGCTGAAAATGAACTATGACTGCATTACATCATCCCAAATGGAAACACTGACCGCCCTCGGCCATTATGTAAGTGAAGTGGCGAATGTGACCCCCTTCAGCCATCAGGCGTTTGTAGGAAAAAGCGCCTTTGCACATAAAGGCGGGATTCACGTCAGTGCCGTAATGAAAAACCCGGCAACCTACGAACACATTGCCCCCGAGCTGATCGGTAATACACGACGGGTGCTGGTCTCTGATCTGTCGGGCAAAAGCAATATCCACTACAAGGCTGAAGATCTGGGTATCGACCTGAAGGCCTGTGGCGACAAGGTGCCCGAGATTGTCCGGACCCTGAAAAAAATGGAAAACGAAGGGTACCAGTTTGAGGCGGCCGAAGGATCGCTCGACCTGCTGATCCGCAGGATTACCGGGGAGTGGCAGGATCTGTTCGAACTGAAAGGCTTCCGGGTCATTATTGAAAAGAACGAGCTGGGAGAGCTGCGCTCCGAGGCGACCATCCGCCTGCTCGTCAATGGCGAGGAAGAACACACCGCTGCCGACGGCAACGGCCCGGTCAACGCCCTGGACTCTGCTCTTCGAAAAGCGATCTGCAAGTTTTATCCGGAAGTGGACCAGATGCAGTTGTCGGATTACAAAGTTCGTGTCCTGAATGAAAAAGACGGTACACGGGCACGGGTCCGGGTACTGATCGACTCTCAAAACAACGGTACCAGCTGGGGTACCGTTGGGGTTTCAGAAAACATCATTGAAGCCAGCTGGCAGGCATTGATGGAAAGTATGGCCTATTATCTCCAGCAACAGAAAATAACCACGGAAAACCACTCATAACCATGAAGAAGACCAGGATTCATATCTTCGATACGACTCTGCGCGACGGTGAACAGGCCCCCGGGTTCAGCATGAACCTGGAAGAAAAAGTTCGATTAGCCGGCCAGCTGGAGCTATTGGGTGCGGATGTGATCGAGGCCGGTTTTCCGATCTCTTCGGAGGGTGATTTTCAGGCAGCGCGTGAAATTGCCAGGAAAATTAAGTCCTGCACCGTTGCCGGGCTTTCCCGTGCCAGAAAAGGCGATATCGACCGGGCATGGGAGGCGCTTCAACACGCCCGCAAGCCGAGGATCCATACTTTTATCGCCACCTCCGATATTCACATGGAACACAAACTTAAAAAATCACGTGAAGAGGTGCTTGAAGATGCCGTGAAAGCAGTGGAATACGCCTGCCGCCTTTGCCCGGAAGTGGAGTTCTCGGCAGAAGATGCCACCCGTACCGATGTGGACTTCCTCTGCCAGATTGTTGAGGCGACCATCCATGCCGGAGCCAGGGTCATCAATATCCCCGATACGGTGGGCTACTCCCTGCCCTGGGAATTTGGCGAGCTGATCAAAACACTGCGTGAACGGGTTCCCAATATCGACAAAGCGATCCTCAGTGTTCATTGTCACGATGACCTGGGAATGGCTGTGGCCAACTCGCTGATCGCTGTTCGCAACGGCGTCCGCCAGGTGGAATGTACGATCAACGGTATCGGTGAACGGGCGGGCAATGCCGCACTGGAAGAGATCGTTATGGCTATGCAAACCCGGCACACCGGATTCAATGAAGAGACCGGTATCCATTCCACCGAAATCTACCCGACCAGCCAGATGCTGAGTGAGATCACCGGAATGCAGGTTCAGGTTAACAAGGCCATCGTCGGACGAAATGCATTTGCCCATGAAGCGGGCATTCATCAGGACGGCGTGCTGAAAAACCCGCTTACCTACGAAATCATGACTCCGCAATCGGTCGGACTCGATTCCAACAGTATCGTTCTCGGTAAACACTCCGGACGAAGGGCGCTCGGAGCACGCCTCAAGCAACTCGGCTATGATTTTTCCAAAGAGGAGATGGACAAGGTCTATGAAGCCTTTATCGCCATTGCCGACAAAAAGAAGGAGATTGTTGACGAGGATCTGATCGGGCTGACCCCCGGCGGCATAGCCGAACTCAGTAACAAGTTTATCAATGAAACCATGCAAGAATACTTAAACCGACCGTAAACCATGTCAATGACATTAACTGAAAAAATCCTGGCCAGGGCCTCCGGCAACAAACATGTCGAAGCGGGGGAAACGGTCTGGGTAAACGTGGATATCCTGATGACGCACGATGTCTGCGGCCCGCCGACCATCGGTATCTTCAAACGGGAATTCGGCGAAGATGCCCGGGTGTGGGACAAGAACAAATTGGTCATCATCCCCGATCATTATATTTTCACCAACGACAAGTATGCCAACCGAAATGTCGATATCCTGCGCGCGTTTGCTGCCGAGCAGGACCTGCCCCATTATTACGATGTAGGGACAGAGCGCTACAGAGGCGTGTGCCACGCCGCTATGCCCGAGGAAGGTTTCACGCGTCCGGGCGATGTGCTGTTCGGAACCGACTCACACACCTGTACCGCCGGGGCGTTCGGCCAGTTCGCCACCGGGATCGGCAACACCGATGCCGGCTTCATCATGGGCACCGGAAAACTTTGGGTTAAAGTCCCCGAAACGATGAAGTTCATCTTCGAGGGCGAAATCCCCCCCTACATTATGGCCAAGGACCTGATCCTTCAGATTATCGGTGACATCGGCGTGGACGGCGGAACCTACCGCGCCATGGAGTTCGCCGGTGACGGTGTAATGCGTATGGATATGGAAGGCCGTATGACCCTGACCAATATGGTCATTGAAGGCGGCGGAAAGAACGGCGTGATTGAACCCGATGAAGTGACCTTCGATTACGTGCGCCAGCGCACCGACTACGATTTCACGCCGGTGTACAACGATCCGAACCCGAAATATCACAGTGTGCGGGTGTATAAAAGCTCTGAACTGCAGCCCATGGTAGCCAAACCGCATTCGCCGGATAACAAGGCGACGGTCTCCGAAGTGAAAAACACCGGCCTGACCCGCGCTTATATCGGTTCATGTACCGGCGGCAAACTGTCCGACTTCGAGGCGGCTGCGAAGATCATCAAAGGGCATCAGGTCGGCGTTGAGACGTATGTCGTCCCGGCCACCACGATGGTGCGCGAAGGGCTGAAAACAACGTACTGCGACGGCGAGACTCTTTGGGATATTTTTGAAAATGCCGGGGCCCACATGGGAGAAGCCTCCTGTGCCGCCTGCCTGGGTGGCCCGGCCGACACGTTCGGACGTCTGCAGGGTGAGGAGATCTGCATTTCCACTACCAACCGGAACTTCCCGGGCCGGATGGGTTCGAAAAAAGCGCAAGTCTATCTCGCCTCACCCTATACCGTAGCGGCTTCCGCGATCACCGGAAAGATCACCGATCCTCGCGAGTACCTGCCGGTGGAAGCAACGGTCTGACCCGGATATGCTGCAAGATACGCTCATAATATAATGGCACACAGGCCGATGATTGAACCCATGGGTACTCTGTCTGTCCTTATGAATCATTAATATTGATACAGATGAAATGGACATGACCGGGCAAATGCCCGGTCACACAGCGGCATGATTAAATACGGCTATGACATTACATGTGACCGTAAACATCAAAAATTTAAACACATGAAAAAAACCATTAAAGGCAAAGTGTTTGTCGTGGGTAACGACATCGACACCGACCAGATTATTCCGGCCGAACACCTGGTGTACAGCCTGGACGACCCGGAAGAACGCCGTTTTTACGGCCGATATGCCCTTTCCGGCGTTCCCGACGACCAGTCCGGGCTGCCCCGGGGCGGTATCCCCTTTACCGACCCGGACAAATTCGATTCGGATTTCAAAATCATTATTGGCGGCAAAAATTTCGGCTGCGGCTCATCGCGCGAGCACGCCCCCTTCTCCCTTCAGGTAGCGGGAGCCGAAGCTGTGGTAGCCTCCGGATATGCCCGCATCTTTTTTCGCAATGCGGTAGACGGCGGATTTATCATTCCTTTCGAGAGCCATGATGATCTGACCTCCCATTTTTCGACGGGGGATGAAGTGGAGATCGACAGCCAGCTGAATGTCATCAAAAACCTTACTACGGATAAAAGCTTCCCGCTGAAAAAACTTGGTGATGTCGCTGATATCGTCAACGCCGGAGGAATTTTCAAATATGCTGCCAAACACGGCATGCTTTAAACGGTATAAAAGTATTTTATGAGTAAAAAAATTGTACTGCTTCCCGGCGACGGTATCGGAGTAGAGGTGATCGGGGAAGCGGAGAAAATGATATCCTATGTTTCGGATCGATACAATCTGAACATTCAGACCGAAAAACACCTGGCGGGAGGCGCCAGCCTGGACGCTCACGATATCCCCGTTAAGGACGAAGTGATTGACGCGTGCAAAGGTGCGGCGGCCGTACTGCTTGGAGCGGTAGGCGGACCCAAATGGGACGATTATCCGGCCGACAAGCGTCCCGAAAAAGCACTGCTCCGGCTGCGGAAGGAGCTTGGCCTATACAACAACCTGCGGCCGGTCACCGTATTCTCTTCCCTGAAAAACGCCTCCCCCCTGCGGCCGGAAGTCGTTGACGGGGTTGACCTGCTGGTCGTCCGCGAACTGACCGGCGGCCTCTACTTCGGTCAACCGAAAGGCATTAACATGGAAAACGGGGAAGAAACCGGTGTGGACACGATGCGTTATTCCGTCTCGGAGATCGAACGGATTGCCGTGGCCGCCTTTGAGGCGGCTCAGGGACGGCGCAAAAAAGTCACCTCGGTCGACAAAGCGAACATTCTGGCCTGTTCTCAACTCTGGCGCAAGACGGTCACCCGGATCGCTGAAAACTATCCGGATGTGGAGCTGGAGCACATGCTGGTGGACAACTGTGCGATGCAGCTGATACGCTATCCGTCACAGTTTGATGTGATCCTGACTGAAAATATGTTCGGGGATATTCTCAGCGATGAGGCGGCGATGCTGACCGGTTCCATCGGGATGCTGCCGTCGGCCAGCCTGGGCGACGGTACCGGTATGTACGAGCCCGTCCATGGTTCGGCGCCGGATATTGCCGGGCAAAATATCGCCAACCCACTGGCCACACTGGCCTCGGTGGCGCTGATGTTTCGTTACTCACTGGACCACGAACAGGCGGCTTCGGAAATCGAAACGGCTATCAGCAAGGTACTGAACGCCGGCTACAACTGTAAGGATATGAGCCGTCATGCCCGGAAAGTACTCTCCACGACAGAGATGGGAGACAAGATCCTGGCTACGATGAAAGAAGCTCAGCCGGCATAATGTTCTTGTAAAGATTCAGGGTGATGTGCAGGTTCAAGCCGATGTAAGGATTCAAAGTGATGTATGGATTTAAGGTGATTTCAATACTTGCAAAACTTGATTTTCCGCCCGACCTTCTGATTGTTCCATGACATTGACGTCCATCATAACCCTCTTGCCATGTTGAAAGGAAAAAAAATTACGGTTATCGGTGCCGGAAAAATGGGCGAAACACTGGTAACCCGCCTGTTGTCGACCGGCACCCTCCAGAAAAACCAGCTTTTCGTTACCGACAAGCACGAATCACGGATATCCCACTTCGATGAAAAATTTGGTGTCAAAGGCTCCACCAACAACGCGGAAGCCGTCAAAGATGCCGACATCATTTTGCTCTGTTTAAAACCGCAAGTCGCGGCACAGGTAATCGCTTCGTTCCGGGATTCCATCCAAAACAGCCAGCTTGTGATCTCGATCATGGCCGGAATTACGCTGGAACAACTGCAGACAGCGCTGATTCGTCCGGTCCCGGTTATCCGGGCGATGCCCAATACCCCCAGCGAAATTGGTGCCGGGATGACTGTGCTGGCATCCGGAAACAAGGCCAACGGCGAACATATTCAGCTGGCCGAAACACTTTTTGGCGCCGTCGGCAAGACCCTGGTGCTTGATGAAAGACATTTTGATGCCGTGACCGGGCTAAGTGCCAGCGGTCCGGCGTTCATCTACGTGATCATCGAGGCACTGGCCGAAGGCGGGGTCAAATGCGGCCTGCCCCGGTATGTCTCCACGACTCTGGTCGCCCAGGCCTGCCTGGGTGCAGCCCGGATGGTAGCCGAAACAAAACAACATCCCGCTATCCTGAAAGATCATGTAACCACACCGGCGGGATGTACCATCGACGGGTTACTCAAGCTGGAAGAAGGCGGCCTTCGGGTTACACTGATCAAGGCGGTCGACGAAGCGGCGCGACGAGCCAAGGAACTGGGAAAGGAGTGATATAGAAAAATTCATCCTCAATGAGAGTAACGGTAGACAGAATGTATAATCTTTATTATAAAAAAGCGCTTTTTTATTGAAATAATCGTATTTACAATCTAAGTTCCTTTGTTACTTTCAATAATCGCTTTTAAGCCGGATACGTAAATGCTTACCTCAAATTAATTCTTTATAAAAATTTGTATACATTATAACTATGACATTTCACATATAAATCAAGCCGTCAAAGGGTGAAATCCGGGACATAAAACAATTCTGAATATGGCGGTTTCCGTTCCTCGCCAGCGCCTTCTCCAGCCTATAGCTTGTGAATAAAACAAACCAGGCAATGGGGTCCCTAATGGGTAGCAAACCGTATCAAATACTGCTTGTTATTTTGTCGGCTTGCCTGATGTACACATGTTCGGCACTTACCGGAAGCGATCATAAATATACCTTCGGCACACAGGTTGAATTAACCGCCGTTTCCGATTTCGGCTGGAATTTTTCGCGATGGGAAGGCGATGTAACCGGCTCATAAAACCCGGTCACAATCACCATAGACACAAGTAATACGGTGGTCGCTTTTTTTGATTTTGAATTCGAATCCCATGTTATGGTGGATCATCATCCCGATGATGGAGTGTCTCCGGTCAGCAAATCCATCACTTATTCTATTGTCGAATATGATGATAAACTTTGGATCGACCGTAATCTCGGTGCCGACAGAGTGGCGGCCGCGTATTACGATAATTCTCCTGAAGCGGCAGGCTGGTACTGGCAGTTTAACCGCAAACTGGGATTTAAATATGAAGATTTTGAGAGGACGCCGGATACGGAATGGATCAGCAGCATCAACGAAAACAGCCACTGGACATCGGATAACGATCCGTGTGCAATCCTGCTGGGTGATGAATGGCGAATCCCTGCCATTGATGAATGGGAGCGTATTAATGACTGGAATGGCAACGCTTCGGTTGTTGGTGCTTTTGCCTCTCCATTAAAAATACATGCAGCCGGAGGACTACATCCTCAACACGGGATCCTGACAGGCCGGGGCGATACGGGAAATTATTGGAGCCGTTCACAGTATGATAATACCACGTCTTACAGCCTGAATCTATACAACAGCGGAAGCCATATAATGAACCCAAGCAAGACGTTCGGACAATCGGTGCGTTGTGTCAAAGATCGGTGACCTTCAATCATAGTACCATGTGCGCCGGATCATTACCGTAAAAATTTACAATACATTATTCCTGTTAACGGGAGGCCCGGTTCCTGAACCATCCCCGAACCCGGTCCAGCAGGGATCCGCTCTCTTCACCCTGATCATCATCGATGATTTGTGCTTCATCGGTGTCCCGTCCGGTGAAGAAGTCGCGAACCCGGTCGGTAAAGCGCGCATCCCGGTAGTCCTCACAATCTGTTACCATGGAGGTATTCTGCTGGTATGGGTGAAATTGTCCGGGAATAGGCGCCAGATCGGGGTTCCGGCCAAGTTCCTGCAGAAAAAGGCCCGCCACAGGCAAGGCATTTCGTGACGCGAAGCCGATGCTTTCGGGAAGTTGGACCTGTAACGATGCGCCGCCCACCCAACTGCCGAATACCATATCGGGAGTCATTCCAATAAACCATCCATCTGTAAAATATTGCGATGTGCCGGTCTTTCCGGCAAGTGCGTGTTGAATTCCGTATCGGGTGCGAAGGGCACGTGCCGATCCGCTATCGACCGTCCTGGAAAGCATGCCCACCATGGCGGCAGCGGTTTCTTCGGATACCGCGGGCCCGGCTTCTGTAGCTGTAAAGTCATAAATCAACTCACGGTCGGAGTTATATATGGCCTTGATGTAGCGGGGCGTTGCCGGTGTGCCCCGGTTGACAAACGTGGTATAGGCCTGTGTCAGCTCCAGCAGGGTCATTTCTGCCGATCCAAGCGCAATAGAAGGGCGGGCTGGAATATACGATTGTACTCCCATCCGGCGGGCGGTCTCGCGCACCTCCTCGATGCCGCTCTCCATCGCCAGTTCAACGGCGATGGTGTTGACTGACCGGGAAAGTGCCGCCTGCAACGAGTAATATCCGCCATATTCCTCCTCAAGATTGGTGGGTGTCCATTCACTGTACGCCATATACGTCGAAAGCAGATTACGCCGATAATCGCAGGGTTTCATTCCCTGTTCCAGTGCCGTCGCATAAACAACCGGCTTGAATGCCGAACCGGTCGGCCGCCGGGCCCGTACATGATCGTACTGAAAATACTCATAATCGATGCTGCCCACCCAGGCCAGCACGGCTCCGTCAGACGGGCGCATCGCCACAAATCCACTGTTCAACAGGGAAAGATAGTGGAGAATGGAATCGCGGGGCGACGCCGTTACCGGCTCCATGCCTTCCCAGGTAAACAGCTCCATCGGCACCGGCCTGTCCAGCATCTCCTCCATCATTTCCCCGGAAAGGCCACGATCCTTCATCCGCTGGTAGCGGCCGGATTGCTGCCAAGCGCGCCGGACCATGGGATCCTCCCTGTCAAAAACAGGCAGGTGATCGCGGTGGCCATCATACACCGTTTGCAATTCGGAGAGCGTGGTGGTGACGGCATATTCGGCAGCGGATTGCAATCGCGAGTCGATCGTAGTCTCAATAGCCAGCCCGTCCGTATGGAGATGATAGGCCTTACCGTCGAGTGCGGGTTGCGTCTCGAGAATTTGCTCCAGCTGCCTCTTCAGAAATTGCCGGAAATGGGGAGCCCGGCCATCGCCCTGTGACCAGCGATGGTAATCCAGGTCAAGCGGGCGTGCACGTGCCGCCTGCATGGTGTCGACAGGGATCATGTCATACCGGTACATCTGATACAGGACCAGATTGCGTCGCTCCAATGCGTTATCGGGATTCCGGCGGGGGTTGTACCATGTGGTTGCACGCAGCATACCGGCAAGGGTGGCTGCCTGATGCAGCTCAAGCCGGTCCGGGGTGGTATTGAAAAACCGCTCCGAGGCTGTTTTGATCCCCCAGGTGTCTTCGCCGAACGAGACGGTATTCAGATACAGCTCCAGGACCTCCTCTTTGGAATACAATCGCTCGATCCGGCGCGCCACTATGATTTCACGGAATTTATAGACCGCCGTCGCAACCCGGCCGTGGCTTTTCCGCGGATACAAATTTTTGGCCAGCTGCTGGGAGATCGTGCTGCCGCCACCGGCATTCTCACGCAACAAAAGTGTCCGGACCGCCACACGCGCCATAGCCCGGTAATCCACTCCGCTGTGCTCGTAAAAGCGGATATCCTCGATGGCTATCAGGGCATTGATAAACTCGGGGGCAATTTCATCCAGGGTAATCTCGTCACGGTTCTGCAGGTAATAGCGTCCCAGCAACACTCCGTCGGATGTATAGA
The DNA here is from genome assembly GCA_040905705.1 of Balneolales bacterium. GTDB lineage: Bacteria > Bacteroidota > Rhodothermia > Balneolales > Natronogracilivirgulaceae > JBBDQZ01. Next base: position 63,107 of record JBBDQZ010000050.1, on the reverse strand, counting down.
CCGATGAAGCTTCGTGATGACGAATATCCGAGAGCTCCGAATAGCCGGGTACATGAACGATCAAACCGAAATTGATCAGCCCGGCGAATACCGCGACCGCTGCCACCAGTACGAACGGGAACATCATCAGTGCTGTAGCCCATTTGTTTCGAGCAACCCTTCGGCTTCGAAACGGGGCTTGTCTGTATCTCATAACTGCAAAGGTATCATTACGGGGCGGGTACAAAACTTCTCCATAATACAGGTACATATCCGGGACTAAATATACCTATAGGAGTATGGAGAATAACGACTACTCGTACGGATGCAGCAACTGGTGCTGCCGCATCTCCTCCCTCCAGGTTTTTGTGGCATGCCAGCGCTGCCAGCGTTCTTCTTTCCGGGCGATCATCAACAGCCAGAGCACGCCCGTCAGCACCAGTCCGGATGCATAAATCCAGATCGCCTGCCGTAATGTCAGCAGGTCGAACTCTATGATCAGCGAAACGACGGTTACCGCGAATGCCTGGGTATAGGTAAACAAGAGCCATTCGGCGCTGAAAATCCGTCCTCGAAAGGAGTCAGGAGAACGTTTTTGCAGCAGCACGGTGCTCATCACCCAGTTGGCACCGGATCCGCAATGGGCTACGAAGATCAGCAGCATCATGACCCAGACCACTTCCAGGAAACCTATCACCAGATAGATCGAGCCGGCCGCGATCATGGCCATACCCATCAGGGTGACCCATTTACGCTCATCGCCAAAATAGCGTCGCACCAGCACAGGCCCTATTGCCGTACCAAAACCGCGGCTTGCAAACAGCAGCCCGAGCCCGACACTGCCCATCATCAGAATCTCCTCGGAAACCAGGATCAGTGTATATACCAGGGCACCCAGAAAAAAGGTGATGGTTCCCTTGGCCAGTGCCGGACGCAGAATATGAGGATTGGAGAACAGAAATTTATAGCCGTCGATGATCCCTTTGACCGGTTTACGCAGCGACTTCATGGTCGCCTCATCACGGTAATGCGGGATAGTCGCCTGAAAAATAAACCAGGTGGAAAAAATGTAACCCAATCCATTCATCACAAAGACCGCATCGGTACCCAGCCAGGCGGTCGCCAATCCGCCGAGACCCATTCCGGTGGTAAAAATAATACTCCATGAGAGGTTGGAGATAATATTGGCATGTACCAGTGCCTCGCCGCTTGTGATATTGGGAATGGAGGCCTGTTTGGCGGGCTCAAATATGGCGGCGCAGCCCATCTGCAGGGAGGTCAGCACATATATCAGCCAGAGCAGTGACGGATCACGCACGAACAAAAAGCAGAGCACCACAATACCACGGCCAAAATCGCACAAAAGCATCACCACCCTGCGATCAAACCGGTCGGTCAGATATCCGGCAAAGGGTGAAACGGCCGCAAAAGACAAAAATTTAATAACAATAACCAGGCCAAGCAGGAATTCCGACCCGGAGTATTGAAGCACAATCGAGTAAACAGCGATCACCCCGAACCAGTCGCCGAAATTGGAGATGATCTGGCTCAGCCAGACCCTGCGAAACTGATGATTATATCGTAATAATTCGAGATATGGATGCCTTCTTTTCACGACTTACCTGTACTTCCGAATCCTCCTTCACCCCGTTTCGTTCCGGGAAGCTCTTCAACGCCTTCAATTTCCGCCTGTGTCACCGGAGCGATAACGAGCTGGGCGATGCGGTCGCCATAGACGATCTCGAACGGCTCGTCCCCCAAATTGATCGCCAGCACTTTGATCTCTCCGCGGTAATCGGCATCGATGGTTCCCGGCGTATTGAGCATGGTGATACCGTGCCTCAGGGCGAGTCCGCTTCGGGGCCGCACCTGAGCTTCGAAACCGCGCGGCAACGCCATCTGCAATCCCGTCGGGATAAGCGCCCGTTCACCGGGCTTCAGGTGTACCGGTTCATCCACCGCCGCCCGCAGGTCGAGGCCGGACGCATCCGGAGTGGCATAAGCCGGCATATCCAGTGATTGAGCATGAGGTAGTTTTTTAAAAAGCACTCGCATGATTTCTAATCTGTATCTAATTTAATCTTTCGTATTCAATCAATCGAACCCGCACGCTTCCGAGCCATATACTCACCCGTGCCTCAAGCGGAATCCGCAAGGCGTCATCTTTAAAAAGCGCCGAAAACTTCCCGGAAAAGCCGAAAGGCCCTTCAAAATTGGCATTCCCTTCCATATAATAGGCCGATATACGTTCATCCGGAAAAGCCGGAGACTCGTACCATTCCCTTTCCCTGGTGAAACGCATTTCCAGCTCGGATTTTTCATGGTCGATATAAATCGGATAACTGGTCCGGTAGTCGGTTCCGGCAAACAGGCGGGCATAATACATGACGGCCGGGCCGCTATCCGCCGGGCGGTTCAGCTCAATGACAGCCACAGAATCGCCCTCCTCAAAACTGTATACCTGTCCGGACTCATAATCAAAATCATATACATAACGCTCCATCAAGCCGTGATGAAGACTGTTTTGCCAGAACCGCAAACCGTAGGGGATCGTATCATTGAACGCCATAAAATTGTGGTAGTGCGCCTCACGATATCCTACGAGTGGAAGGCTGCTGTTGGCAATGATTTCTGTTGTCAAGTGTACGGCCCGTGTATCGCGATAGAGCGTATCCCCGGTCAGATACACATGAACATTTCCAAGACGAAAAAAGCCATAACGCACCTCATAAGTGAATCGCTCATTGACATGTCGAAGCGTCTGCAAATCCGGCGGCCCCGATCCCGATGGTTCCCGCAATTCAGCCATGGCCAGGATCCATCCTGCACACAGTACCATGCCTGAAAAGATGAGCAGGCGCATCAACCTTCCTCCTCGAGAAACCGTTCGACAGCCTCTTCATCGAAACCGACAAGAACCGCTTCCCCCCTGCGCAGCACAGGCCGTTTGATCATGGTCTGATGTTCCAGCAATACCTCGAACAAATCATTATCCGTAAGCTTCTTGTCCGCCAGCCCGAGCATTTTCCATTTACGCCCACGCCGGTTGGCCAGTGTTTCAAGTCCGGCTTTCATGACCAGGCCGGCCAGTTCATTGGGTGATAACGGATCCTTTTTTACATCCCTGAAGGAATATTCGACTTTTTGCTGCTCAAGCCAATCGATTGTTTTTTTAATAGTATTACATTGGGTAATGCCAATTACTTCCAGCATGATGCGTTATTTTTGAGAGCTTAAAAACAAGTTAAGATATCTTGAAAATGAATCAGGATTTGATCCATTAAATTACATATAATCACATGAAATATCCATGACAGAGCATACGCTCTAACACACAGGCGTATGAATAACTCATGAATATTCCATCTGGACTTATGAATCCTGTATTTATAACAGATGCGCGGTGAAACGTGTACGTGAAATACCCAGGTTGAAATTTCAATCGGTTTCTTTTTAAACAAATCCAATGCACTACATTAACATAACCATTCCGCCGCTTTGGCTCCTCCCGTTCGCAGCGATTATAATATTGACGATCGTGTCGTCCTGCAGCCGCAGCCAGGATCAGATAGCCTTTGAGCAGCGGGCGTTCCGTACTCCGCAGAACTTTACCGAAATCACTCCGGCCCGGGAAATCCTTCACAAAGATGAAGACGACTGGCGCATCGGTCCCATGTTCCAGGGACAAATAGAAGTAGAAGTCCCCCCCTATCCCAATCCAACCATCAGTGAATCGGTCCGGATGGAATTGAATGTTACCGGTTTGGGATCCGTGGACGGATGGCTGGCGGTCGCCTATTACGACAGGTTCGACGACCGGTCACTGCGTACGCTCGACGAGTCGGACCGATCCCCCCTCGAGGCCGGCATTCATCACATTACCATCTTTCCTGCCGGATTTGACAGGTATGGAAGATACGATGCCGCCCGTGAGGCGAACAACGGCTTGCACCGGTTGTTTATATACGATAACCGCTTTAACCTGATCACCTATGGTGACATTAAACTCAAGTAATAATGAGAGCCATCACACCAAGCCAGTTACGAATTCTGAAAAATCTGATCTTTGTCGAATCCTATGATCATATCCGGGAAGAGACCGGCCTTTCATTCGGGGAGATCCGGGATGATCTGATCACACTGACGCATCACAACATGATCGAAGTGTACGAAGGTTTCGGTGGAAATATTGGCCGGAAAGTGAGACATTTCGACAATGATCACCCGGAGTCTTTCTATTACCGTGCCACCAAATCGGGCCTGAATGCCATGGGCTCCCACAGTTGATCCCGGATAAATCCGGTGATAAGTACCATAATATCCGCATGACAAGCCGTCAACCTCACATCCTATAAATCATCTATCATTGGATAAATTTGTAATTCAGGGAGGCACTCCGCTCCGTGGCACCATACCGATCAGCGGTTCAAAAAATGCCGCCATGCCGCTGATGGCCGCCGGCCTGCTGGCGAACGGCCCCGTCACCATCACCCAGGTTCCCCTGCTCCAGGACATTTTTACCTTTAACAATGTCATTCGCGCGACCGGTACACAGGTACATTTTGATAAGGATGAACGCAAGCTGGTGTTGGATTCGAACGGATTGCACCACTATGAAGCACCCTATGAACTGGTCCGGAAAATGCGTGCTTCTTTTTATATGGCCGGGGCGCTCCTGGGAGCCGTCGGGTATGCCCGTGTTTCGCTTCCCGGGGGGTGCGCATGGGGCCCCAGGCCGGTCAACCTGCATCTTGAAGGGCTCAAGGCATTCGGAGCGCAGATTGAAATGGACCAGGGATATGTTATAGCCAGGGCTCCGAACGGCAGGCTTCATGGAGGGTCGTACGAGCTCCGGCCGAGCAGTGTCGGCGCAACCGTCAACCTGGTGCTGGCTGCCGTCAGGGCAAAAGGAACCTCTGAGATTCGCAATGCCGCTATGGAGCCCGATGTCGTCAATTTGTGTCGTAATTTGAATACACTGGGTGCCCGGATCCACGGTACAGGGACATCCGTATTGACAATCGAGGGGGTGGATACGATATCCGCCGGCAAGATGACTAATATTCCCGATCGCATTGAAACGGGTACATTTATGATTGCCGCGGCCATGTTGCCGGGTTCCGACCTCACCCTGACCCATACGCTCAGGGAAGATCTCGGCATTTTCCCGGAAGAGTTCGCCCGTCTCCAGACCGAATGCACCATTGAGGAGCATTCTATCCGGGTGCGGTCCGGCGATGATCTGCCTCCGGTTTCCATTGAGACGGCCATCTATCCAGGATTTCCAACGGATCTGCAAGCACAATGGGCTACCATGATGACCCAGGCGAACGGAAAATCCAGGGTCATCGATCACATCTATCCGGACCGGTTCAGTTATGTGCCTGAGCTTGCCCGGCTCGGAGCCGATATCGAACAACACGATAACCAGGTTACCATTAGAGGAAAAGCCAGGCTGAAGGGCGCCTCGGTGATGAGCACCGATTTGCGGGCGAGTGTAAGCCTGGTGATGGCCGGACTTGCCGCAGAGGGGGAAACCGAAGTACTGCGTGTCTACCATCTCGACCGTGGTTATGAAACGCTTGAAGACAAACTAACGGCGGTCGGAGCCCGTATCCGGCGAATTCCGGAATAGCACAAGCCGACAACTGCCACTGTCTTTTTTCCAATTTATGCATTATATTGGAGGCACATGTATCGGTGTTTCAGAAATACGAATCGAGGCCGGCCGACAACCGATTTTTTGCAGAACAGACCCTCCGGCAGCGATGCCCTCCGATACCCGGCGTTCAAAACGCAAAATTTTTTAATTATCACAAACGGCCATCTTCTAACTGATCTCTGATTGGAAAAACACATACATGGCCATCTTGAATATGACAAAGTACAACCATGTATGACGACAGATCCGAAGATGTTTTTTTAAGCAGTTCGTGAATTAACATATAGAAATTCTACTCAAAGCAGGACAGCATGTACGAGTCAAAAAACTTTTTGCCATTGACATTTTACAGATTCAGAAATCCATTGACACACCCAATCAGAGATTTGGTATTTGATTCCTGCATTGTCTGCTTTTCAACCTGGAATCCACATGAAAAACCAAATCATTATACACGCGGCAGCAAATCAGACCCGTGTAGCCCTGATTGAGAATGGTGAATTAGCCCAATTATTCATAGAATCCCCGGAAAACCAGCGCACTGTTGGTAATATATATCTCGCCGAGGTACACAAAGTGATGGCGGGTATTCGAGCCGCTTTCATTGATCTTGGAACGCAAAAAGATGCTTTTTTGCACTTTTCCGATACCGGCGAGCATCTGGAGAATTATCTCATCATGCTGAACGGCAAACAGGCTGTTCAGGGATCGGACAAGAAGTCCGACACCGGCCGGCAGAAAAAAAGCGATGGGAACGGAAGTGCCCTGACGGTAACAGAAGAGCAAAACCGTGCCGGAGCCTTGCTTGCCCCAAAGCAAAAAGTACTGGTGCAGATCGTCAAAGAACCTATTGGCAGTAAAGGGCCACGGGTTTCCACTAACATTACCCTGGCCGGACGGTTTCTCGTGCTCATCCCGATGGGTGAATATGTAGCGGTTTCCAAACGCATCCGAAGCCATAAAGAGCGGCGTCGATTGCGATCGTGTGTCTCTTCCGTGTTACCTGACGGGTTCGGTGTCATTGTGCGTACTCTTGCTGAGGGACAGAAAGAAGAGACCATTCACAATGATCTCAAAGATGTTCTCGACAAATGGAACGCCATGCTTGAGAAACTGAAAGAGGCCAAACCCCCTTCCCTGCTTCATCGCGACATGGACATGACCGAGAGCCTGATTCGTGACCTGTTTGCCAAGGACTACAGCCGGATACTGATCGATGATATTAAAATTCATCGCTCCATCAAGTCATACATCTCCCGTGTGGCGCCCAATATGGTGCCTAATATCGAACTTTACAAAGGATCAGAACACATTTTCGACTACATGAAAATCTCGAGGGATGTGGACTCGATCTTCAGTCCGAGGGTGAAAATGCCGAGCGGGGGATATCTGATTTTCGAACAAACTGAAGCGATGTATGTGGTCGATGTGAATTCGGGACGCTACGCGGCAAAACGTGAGCAGGAGGAAAATTCACTGAAGACCAACCTGGAATCGGCGCGGGAAATCGCCAAACAGCTCCGCCTGCGTGATATCGGTGGAATTATTGTAGTCGATTTCATTGATCTGAGGGAAGAGTCCAATCGAAAAAAAGTTTTCGATGAATTGAAACGCGAGTTCCGAAAAGACCGGGCAAAAACCAATATTCTGCCCATGAGTGATTTCGGTCTTGTTCAAATAACACGGCAGCGAATCCGCCCGAGTGTCGTTAAGTCCGTATCCAAAGTATGCCCCATGTGCGGGGGTTCCGGCAGCATCGTATCTGAAAACACGATCATCTCCGATATCGAAAGCTGGCTCACTAAATTCAAATACAACTACAAGGGACACCTTTCACTGGATCTGCACCTGAATCCCTATCTGCGTTCTATGATGCAGAAAGGCTGGATCAGCCAGCGGATGAAATGGCTCCTTTCCTACCGGTTGAATGTGAATCTTCTGGCGGACGATACTTTGTCGATGAACGATTACAAGTTTATGTTGCCCGAATCAGAAATCAATATCACCGACACCGTATTAAAAGATCAGCCGCTTGAAAAGGCGATCAAGGAAACCGATCTCGCGGACGAAGATATTCGGGACAAGAAGAAAGATGATCCCGGCCTGGACTACTTTAAAAAAGAGGACAAACGGGAGGATGACAAATCCGCCTCCCGCCGGGGGGGGGCTCCCTCCTCACCGAAAAAATCCGGCGGAGGGAAGAAACAGAGTCAATATACCGGCAAAAAAACCGCATCGGATTCACAAAATAGCCGTTCCTCCAGTGCATCAAAAACCGAATCCGACGGAACCGTGGACAAACCAGCTGAAGGAAAGTCAAAATCACGTTCCGGTTCCCAGTCCGGTAAACGGCCCAATACCAAAGCCAAATACTACAAGTCTTCTGCCGAATCCTCAACGGAATCCACCCCGGACCCCTCCGGCAAGGAGAATACGTCAACCAAGAGCAACGACAAGCCGGTCGCTTCCCCACCCCCTTCCGGTTCTTCATCCCGGCCGGCTGATTCCGACACACAATCATCCGATAAAACTCCGGACAAGTCGACCGCAAATCCATCAGCGTCTGCGCCGGCAGACAGCAAAGAGGACAATTCACACCTTCCTTCCGCTATAGAAGTCGCACGGCAACACCGTCTCGAAAAAGAGCAGGAAATGAATTCGAATACGGGAACATCACACGGGTCGAAACCGCCTGCAACATCTGATTCAACGGCAAAACCTGAATCCAAGCCAGATGCAGAGTCTGAATCTGAAGCTACACCCACATCTAAAGCAACACCAGCCTCCAAAGTAACTCCAAAGCCCGAGCCCGATTCAAAGTCGGAATCCGTATCCGAACCGGAGTCCAAATCAACATCAAAGCCTGAATCAACCTCGGTGTCAGAATCAACTTCGAAATCCGAACCAACCTCGGTGTCTGATTCAACATCGGAATCCGAATCGACATCAGAATCCAAATCCGGAAACAAGTCGGACCAGTAACCAATCATACAAACACATCACCCTATATTCTTCCTTTATGGCCTTTCAGCTCGAAGCCACCACCGTCCTTGGAATCATACATAACGGCAGCGCCTGTATCGGCGGGGACGGACAAGCTACCCTTGATAAAGTTGTCATGAAAGCCAATGTCCAGAAGGTTCGCTATCTTTATAACAAACAGGTTCTGGCGGGATTTGCCGGTTCCACCGCAGACTCTTTTACCCTTTTTGAACGTTTTGAAGACAAACTCAATCAGTACAACGGCAATATCGACCGTGCGGCCGTAGAACTGGCCAAAGAATGGCGCAAGGACCGCTATCTCAGGCGACTTGAAGCTCTGCTGGCTGTAATGAACAAGGAACGGGGCCTGTTAATCTCCGGGCAGGGGGATGTCATCGAACCGGATGATCATATCCTTGCCATCGGAAGCGGAGGTTCTTATGCCCAGGCGGCTGCCAGAGCTCTTACAACAAATGCCGCTTCTCTTTCCGCCCGGGAAATTGTTGAACAATCTTTACACATCGCAGCCGATATCTGTATATACACCAATCACAATTTAACCCTTCTTGACCTTGAGTAATCAGCTTTCTGCAACAAAAGATAATAATTTAACACCCCGGCAGATTGTCGAAGCGCTGGATACGTATATCATTGGCCAGACCGATGCCAAGAAGTCAGTCGCCATCGCTTTGAGGAACCGGTGGAGACGCCTCAACGCGGATGAATTGATCCGCGAAGAGATCGTACCCAACAACATCATCCTGATCGGGCCGACCGGCGTTGGAAAAACCGAGATTGCCCGTCGCCTGGCCAAACTCTCCCGGGCTCCGTTTGTAAAAGTGGAGGCTTCCAAATATACTGAAGTGGGTTATGTAGGTCGTGATGTGGAATCTATGATCCGGGACCTCACCGATATTGCCGTTTCCATGGTAAAAGCGGAAATGCAACAACGAGTGATGGACAAAGCAACCGAACAAGTGGAGGAGCGTATTCTCGACCTGTTGATCCCTCCCGTCAAGAAGCCCGGCAGCGACCAGCGAACCGGTTTTCAATCGACCGATTCTTCGTTTGATCCCGCCAATGCCACCAACGACGAACTGAATCACCGTACTCGTGAGAAATTTCGTGAAAAACTGCGTAACGATGAACTGGAAGATCGCAAGGTTGAACTCAATGTGCAGCCAACCGGACAAAATCCCATGATGCAAATTTTTGGCCCGGGCGGTATGGAAGAAATGGGCGTTAATTTACAGGACATGCTCGGCAATCTGACTAAATCCCGCACAAAGAAACGGCAAATGAAAATCCGTGATGCACGCCCGGTTCTGCTCAATGAAGAGACCGAAAAGCTTATTGATAACGAAGCGGCTATTCAGGAAGCCATTGACCGGGTTCAGAATTCGGGGATCGTCTTTATCGATGAAATCGACAAGGTTGCCGGTGCAACAACCGGTGACGGTCGCGGGGGTCCGGATGTCAGCCGCCAGGGTGTTCAGCGGGACATGCTCCCTATTGTTGAGGGGTCGAATGTATCTACCAAATACGGTATGGTGAAAACCGACCATATCCTGTTTATCGCCTCCGGCGCATTCCATTCAGCCAAACCATCCGATCTGATTCCCGAACTTCAGGGCCGTTTTCCTATACGTGTGGAAATGGACTCATTGACCGAGGAAGATTTCTACAAAATCCTCACGCGGCCCAAAAACGCTTTGACCAAGCAATACATGGCCATGATGGAGAGCGAAGGAGTTACCTTGAAATTTACTGACGAAGCCATCAGGGAAATTGCCCATGTGGCCGCCGAGATCAATATATCGATAGAAAATATCGGAGCCAGACGCCTGCATACTATTCTGTCAACAGTACTGGAAGAATTACAGTTTATCATTCCGGACGACATCAGCAGCGGTGAAGTAAAGATTGACAAAGCTTATGTAGAACGCCAGCTGGAGAAACTGATCCGCAACAAAGACCTCAGCCACTACATTCTTTAATCGTTACTCTGAACCAGTTTCATTTTATATACTTTAACCGTCAGTTATTATACACTTTAACATGCAGTCATTCCCTTTTTACCGGTTGCCTGCACACCCCTGAATGCCACCACCCGTCCAAATACGTCCTTGAATGTGAATAATATGTTATGTAATTATCAGGCATGGTATGTAGCAGATAACAACGGCCGGTAACTGCCGTTAAATCGGAAGCAATCACACACAGATACTTACAGAAACTTACGGTTTCTTACCATTAATCAACCCGTTGCAGCAATGAGTCTGAAACGCTTTCTTGCCCCGCCCCTGTTTTCCATTTTGTTGGTCTTTGCGATCCTGTACCTTACCGGCATCGATCGCATAATGACAGCCAATACAGACGAGATTCATCTCAGAAAATATAATGAGGTTCAAAGCAAAATTATTGAAAATCATGTCGATGAAGTCCATATCGACGAATTGTTCAAAAACAGTATGCGAGGATTTGTCAGCAACTTGTCCGACTCTACCTTCGATATTTCGGGAACACCGCTTGACACCACTTTCACCGATCTCAACGTCACTTCCCTCAGGCAGGCATTTTCAAAATTTGAAGAAGCCTATCTGTACCTGAAAAACAATGCCGGTGAAGAGAAAGATATGAACAGACGGGTGGAAGACGCTATCAATGCCATGTTCCGGCCGCTTGACCCGCATTCCGTCTACATCCAGCCGGAAACCAGCGAGCGCATTCAGGACGAATTTTCAGGAAGATTCGAAGGTATCGGCATCCAGTTTCAGGTGATTGATGATACCATCACCGTTATTTCGGCCATTTCCAACGGCCCGAGCGAACAGCTGGGAATCCGGTCCGGAGACCGGATAGTTAGTATTGACGGTGAATCCTCTATCGGATTCAGCGAGCAGGATGTGGTAAGCAGTCTTCGCGGGCCCAAAGGAACCGAAGTGACCGTCGGTATTTTGCGGCCGGGGGTGCAAGATCTGCTTGACTTCACCATTGTCCGGGACGAAATACCGCTCTACACGGTTGACTCTTCCTATATGCTGGATGAACAAACGGGTTATATTCGTATCAACCGTTTTGCGGCTACTACGCATGAGGAGTTTACAAAAGCCATGCGAGACCTGCGTCAGCAAAACATGGAACGGCTGATTCTCGATCTCCGGGGCAATCCCGGTGGATATCTTGAGCAGGCGGTACGCATAACCAATGACTTTTTCCCGAGAGGGACCCCTCTGGTTTCTACACAAAGCAGGCACGCCCGGTTCAATTCGGAATACCGGGCTCGATACAACGGCCCCTATCAGGATTTACCGTTGATCGTGCTTGTAGATGAAGGTTCCGCCTCAGGAAGTGAGATTGTCAGTGGCGCAATCCAGGATCACGACCGGGGCCTGATTGTCGGGCGGAGGACTTTTGGAAAGGGGCTGGTCCAGCAGCAGTATGAACTGCCGGACAAAAGTAATATTCGCATTACCATTTCCCGGTATTTAACCCCAAGTGGAAGAGCAATTCAGAAACCCTATAATGACGGCCGGGAAAACTATGTATATGAAATTTATAACCGTAACGAGGATGCTTCCGGTGATGTCAGCAATTTCATTCAGGGTATTCCCGATTCTTTGCGCTATACTACATCGGCCGGCCGTGAAGTCTATGGCGGAGGAGGGGTGGTCCCGGATCACATTGTGGACCTTGACCCCACCAATGAACTGTTTACACTGATGCGAAGAAACAATATCGGATCTGAATTTGTACGTGAATATATCGATCGAAACAGTACCTCATTCCGTGAACAGTGGGGAGACCATTTTAGCGATTTTCGTGCCGATTTCAAATGGCCCGAAAGCAGTGTGGAGGATTTCCTGAAACGTATGAAAGACAGCGGCCTGGTCGTGTCTGATACCGTAACTACGGCTCATTTCGAAGACAGTAAATTATATCTGAATGAGGAGATGCTGAAAAAACAACTCCCCAGTCCGCTTGGATTGATGAAAGCGAATCTTGCCCGTCAGGTCTGGGGAAATGAATATTATTATCCTGTTATCAATGACGAAGTGGACTTTATGGTGGAAGTGGCCCTTACCCTGTGGCCGGAAGTACAGGATTTGCAGGCTATGAAGGAAAATTAAGATGGTTTGTGATGGGTATTTTCTTACTACGGATACCCATGGCCGATTCCGGATTAAACCATGGAGGATATCCAGTATCAATTTTTTATTTCGAACAGGAAACAAGAACCATCAATGCACAAACAGCTGTTTCCGTACGCAGTCGCTTTGTTCCAAGCCTGATCAGTTGAGCACCGGAAGTGACAGCCTGTTCCATTTCTACTTCTGAAAATCCCCCTTCAGGCCCAACCATGAGAAGGCATCCCGTGGGAGATGCACCCGGCATCACCGAATTAAAACCAGGCCCCGTTTCATCTCCCCTCTCTTTATTTGTGCTGTACTCCATATCCACCCCCTCGGGATGAGCCAAGAAAACCTTTCTGTTGTCCCCATAAGCGGCAAGCACATCGTGGAAACTGCCGCGTTCCTCCCAGGCCGGAAGCCGGCAGTGCAGGCTCTGTTTCATAGCGGAAATGATGATCCGGTCAATGCGCCCCGGTTTCAGCGACACGTTTTCCGCATGATCGGAGCGGACGAGCACGATCCGGGATGCCCCCAGTTCCACAGCTTTTTCAATAGCGAACTCGAGCCGGTCGCGCCGGCGTATCATCCCCATCGCAAGAATAAGCTCCGGCCCTGAAGGTACCTCCTCCGTGGACATAATCTCCCCTGTCACCTGCTTTTTGTCCGCCTGTATCAGCCGGACTTTCATGCGCCGGCCGGCTCCATCCGTCACCCGGACTACATCGTCCGGCCGTTTTCGCAATACCTGGACAAGATGGCGTGCCTCTTCCCCGGGAAACAGGATCCGGCCACCCTGAATATGTTCCGGCGACACATAAAAAAGGAAATAGTCATCCATAACACGCGGGGCACCAATGCATTAACCGTCTTTGAAATGTTTACCGAGTTTCAGAAACTGTCCCTGATAATGGCTTTTCAATTCATCCCCGTAGACAAAATCGGGAGCTGCCGTATTCGGTTCAAAAACCATCCGGAAAAATGTCTGGCCGTCTTCCACTAAAAACGGCACATCATGGGAGCGAACTTCCAGGACCGCCTTGGCGCCTCCTTCTTCAGCCTCCCCGCCGAATCCGCTATCAAAAAACCCGGCATAATGGGTTCTCAACTCACCGGAGCCGGTATCGTAAGGAATCATTTCAGCAGCAAGGTGACGGGGAATACGGCACCGCTCCCTGGATGCAAAAATGTAAAAAGCTTCGGGCTCCAGAATCAGATAATCATCTTCACGGGCATAAATCGGATCCCAAAACGCCTGTACATGGTAGAAATTCGTTTTTTCAAGATCGATAAGATCCCGGTGCTTCTTGGCTTTGTAGCCAACAATATCCCCTTCAGAGCCGTGGAGGCTGACTTTCATAAAAAGTCCGTCTTTTACATTCAGGTCATCTACCGGCAGAGGTTGGCCATACTCATCAAACAACACAGGATCCTGCAGGTGGGTATGCAGAATATCCTGATCGCTGAGCACCGCCTGGCCATGGCGGATGCGGATCTGATTCAGCCGCTGACCGGTCCGCACCCGGATCGGAAACGATTTTGGAACTACTTCGAGATAGAGACGGCCCCGATATCCGGCGGAAATCTCCTCAAACCTATGGGAAAAGTCAGTGATAAGACGGGTGAAAATGTCCAGTCTTCCGGTACTGCTTTTGGGATTGGCTTTGGCGGTAATCAATTCCTCGGTCAATAGCGTCCGGGCCGGCTCCGAAGCCCCCGCCGGCTCGGGGATCATGCTCCGGGTCAGCGGCAAATGCAACGATTCCAAAAGCGGAATCAGATACGTGCAATTCTGTTCGAGAACCGCCCCTTTTCGAAGATCCAGTTTGTGTTGCGTTAGTTTCTGAAGTTTGTTCTCCACCGTCTCGTTTTCCGGAAGAAAACTGCAGCGCACACGGTAGGCCGTAGTCCCCAGGCGGAGATCCATGGAATTGGGCTGAAACTGGTCATCCAGGATCGGATACCGGCTGTCGGATTGTAAAATGCCAAATTTATGCAACTTTTTGAGGTGCTGGATCGGCAGGATCCCGCGGGTCCGAATAACCAGTTTGTCCTCTTGGGAGGCTTCATTGACATGGGAACTATTTCTGTTTGATGTCATTTGGGCTCCACTCCAGCCAATTCATGAATAATCTTCCACTCCTGTTCGGTTACCGGCTGTATGGAAAGGCGGCTGCCCTTTCTGATGAGCATCATTTCCTCCAGGCCGGGTGTCTGCATAATCTGCTCGCGGGTCACCGGCGGATCAAATTTAGCTGTAAACCGGACATCCACCAACATCCACCTGGGATGCTGTCTGGTGCTCTTGGGATCAAAATACCTGGAATCCGGATCGAATTGCGAAGGGTCGGGATACGGTTCACTGGCAACATCCATGGTCCCGGCAACCACAAGCGGGCGAACACGGGAATGGTAAAACAGCACACCGTCTCCAACCCGCATTTCATCCCGCATGAAATTGCGTGCTTGGTAATTGCGTATGCCTTCCCAGTACGTGGTGCCGTTTTCCCTGCTCATCAAATCGTCAATACCGAACTCGTCGGGTTCCGATTTCATCAACCAGTATTTCCTCGTCATAATGATTATGTCCTTTCAAATATCATATTACACTTTGTTCATATTTCACTTTGTTGCGGATCGGAACACCGGTGCCGCGATGAGACACGCATCCGGTTCCTCTTATTTATTTTTTGTAGCGTTTGATATACCATAAAACCGTCTCGCGAAGTTGATCGTTAAAATGCATTACGGGCTTCCAGCCGATCTCGGATTCGATTTTTGACGGATCAATGGCATAACGCAGATCGTGCCCTGCCCGGTCGGTTACAAAAGTGATCAGTTTTCGGTAGTCCCCGTCCGGCCCCTCTCCTTTGAGCTCGTTCAGCAGGTCACAAAGGAGTTCCACCAGATCGAGGTTTTTCCATTCGTTATGCCCCCCGACATTATAGGTTTCGCCGGCTTTTCCGCGTTGAAATACTTCGAAAATCGCCCGGCAATGATCGGTGACATAAAGCCAGTCCCTAATATTATTACCCTTTCCGTAGACCGGGATCCTCTCGTGCGCCAGGGCTTTCCGGATAACGGTGGGAATCAGTTTTTCATCATGCTGATGCGGCCCGAAATTGTTGGAACAGTTGGTGGTAACCACATTCATGTTGAATGTTTTGTGATAGGATCGCACCAGAAAATCGCTACCCGCCTTTGTGGCCGAATAGGGGGAATTGGGGGCATACGGACTGGTTTCGGTAAAAGTACCTTCCGGGCCCAGCGATCCGTACACCTCATCGGTTGACACATGCAAAAACCGGCTGCCGGCAAAGCGGGCCGGGCTCTCCATCCATAGCTGCCTGCACTCTTCGAGAATATTAAAAGTTCCCACTACATTCGACATCACAAAAGGTTCCGGCCCCCTGATGGAGTTGTCCACATGAGACTCGGCCGCAAGATGTATCACACCCTCCGGCTGAAAATCCCGTACCAATCCGCCGATCCTCTTGCGGTCTACCAGATCGGCCTGTACAAAACTGTAGGAAGGATGATCCTCCACCGGTTTCAGAAAGCTCAGATCTGAAGCGTAGGTTAGTTTGTCGAGATTCAGCAGCGTGACGTCGTCACGCCGGTTGATCAGATACAAAATCAGGTTGGATCCTATAAATCCGGCTCCACCTGTCACTAATAGACGCATACTTTAATAGGATAAATGCACGATGATTGTTAAATCCGGATCGGCTGGGAAATGCCCCTGCATGTCGATGTGACGCTTGTGCAAGCGCCGGGAAATCAGGCCGGCAAATCTTTCTTATCCAGTTCTGAAAGAAACGGAAGTTTTTGATCTTTTTCAGATAAAACTGGCCGGGCAGCAGGCCATTCAATATGAATATCCGGATCGTCCCACCGAATCCCCCGCTCGCCCGCCGGGTTGTAATAATCGCTGCACTTATACAAAAAAGTGGCTTCCTCCGACAGTACAAAAAACCCGTGGGCAAAACCGGCCGGGATATAGAGCATAATCTTGTTGGCAGCAGAGAGTCGGTAACCCACATATTTCCCGAAATTGGGCGAGTTACGGCGGATATCCACGGCTACATCCAGAATTTCACCCGAGGTCACCATCACCAGCTTGGCCTGGGGATTGATGATCTGATAGTGCAGTCCGCGCAGGGTATTTTGCACCGAACGGGACAGGTTGTCCTGTACAAACGGTGTGTGGATCCCGGCTTTGTGAAATTTATTCAGAAGATAGGTCTCGGTAAAAAAACCGCGGTTATCCTCGAAAACAACAGGACGTATGGCAATCACATCCTCCAGGGCTGTCGATAAAAACTCCATGCAACATCAATGACTTAAACAGGTTTATGGGCAAGAAGCAGTTTTTCCAGCTCCTCCTGCCACGGTAAAATACGAGTTCCGGGTATCTCCGACAATCTTTTGATATTGAGCCGGGACCACTCCGGACGTTTGGCCCGTGTCGGCCAGGCCGACGATGGAATGGCTTCAACGGCCATCTCTTTTCCGGCAAGCCGGAAAATCGTCCGGGCAAATTCGTACCAGCTCGTTTCGCCCTGCGAAGAGACATGGATGGTCTCCTGGCCGTTCATAAAATATTCGACCAACGCCCGGGTGTTGATGACAACCGGCCGTGTAAACGACGGACATCCCAACTGATCATCGACCACCTTTACATGATCCCGCTCACGGGATAGCTGCAACATCGTATGAACGAAATTATTTCCAACCCTGCCGCACAACCAGGAAACCCGGATGATCAGGTGGCGGCCGGAGGCCCTGCGAACAGCCTCCTCACCCTGCCATTTTGTGTGTCCATACCAGTTCACCGGATCGGCCGGACAAGTTTCGGGGTAACCGTCAGGATAAAGCTTTCGATGTTTCAGAGCACCCGGAAATACGTAATCGGTCGAATAATGTATCAACAGTATATTACGATCAGCGCTGATCTTCGCCAGTTCCCCAACAGCAACAGCATTGACCTGCTCGGCCCGGACCCGCTCATCTTCGGCTTTGTCTACGTGTGTGTAAGCACTGCAATTTACGATAACATCCGGTACCAGGTTGTCCAGTGTTTTTCGAATTTGCCGAGGCCTGGTGATGTCCAGCTGATCCCGGGTCAATCCGTGGTAATCAATGCCCTCCTGTTCCAGGTAAAAACACCACTCACGGCCAAGCTGCCCGGATGCCCCGAGTACAAGCCACTTGTTGTTGTGAAGTGTTGTATTGCTCACACTATTGCCTGGTTGAGGGTGGTTGCTCCGAGCGGTGCATCAGTTCATTAGCCCGGCGCAGTGATTCAGGAGTGCCGGCATCGGTCCACCATCCTTTCATCACGCTGTATTTCATCTTGTTTTCACGGATATACTGGTTATTTACATCGGTAATTTCAAGTTCTCCGCGGCCGGACGGTTTGAGTGTACGGATATAGTCAAACACCCGTGCATCATACATGTAAACCCCTGTCACACAAAGATTTGATTTCGGCTTTCCGGGTTTTTCCTCAATACCCACAATACGATCCCCCTCCAGTTCAGCGACTCCGTACCGGGTCGGATCCTCCACGGCTTTCAGCATGATACTGGCCCCGCTTCCCGGGTATGCGGAGACCGCCTCATTCAGATCATCCTCAAAAATATTGTCTCCCAGAATGACCGTAACCGCATCCCCGCTTGCAAAGTTCTCGGCCAGGCCGAGCGCCTGGGCAATACCGCCGGCTTCATCCTGTACCTTATATGTAAACCGGCACCCGAAATCCTTGCCCGATCCCAACAAGCTTACCACATCACCCATATGTTCCGTTCCGGTTACGATGAGAATCTCCTTTATTCCGGCACCCGTCAGCTTACCGATGGGATAATAGATCATTGGCATGGACCCAACCGGCAACAAATGCTTGTTGGTCACTTTGGTCAGGGGATAAAGCCGGGAACCGGTCCCGCCGGCAAGAACAACGCCTTTCATAGAGTTTGTATACAGTTGGCTGTGATAGTGGTAGTGGAAGCGGAAGGGAATCCGAAATGCCGATTACTGCTTTGCCGGGGTTATTCAGCCGGAATCAACCGGTAAATGATACCGGGATGTTCGGCGGACAAATAGATATACCCGTCCGGAGCTACGCGAACATCCCTGATCCGCCCGATGCCCGGAAGCAGTTCCTCCTGGGTAACCACTTCCTCACCATTCAGTTCTACACGATGGAGATACTGGGGCGACAAAGCGCCTGCCAGAAGTGTATTGCCCGACCAGCCTGGATACCGGTCGCTTGCCACGATGGCCAACCCGGATGGTGCAATAGATGGCCTCCAGTACAGCAGCGGTTGTTCCATACCGGCTCTGGCCGTGTCTGATGTGATGGTGCTTCCATCGTAATTGATACCGTATGTTATTTCCGGCCAACCGTAATTGCGCCCGGGCCGGACGATATTGACTTCATCCCCGCCCCGCGGGCCATGTTCATGAGACCACACCATCCGGGTTTCCGGATGCAGTTGCATACCCTGGATGTTTCGATGCCCGTAAGAATAGATCTCGGACAGAGCGTCTTCATCATTCACAAACGGATTATCGGATGGAACCGATCCGTCGTCATGAAGCCGCAAAACCATCGAGTTATATACGGAAAGGTCCTGGGCCAGGTCCCGGTTGCCCCGGTCACCGATCGACATATACACATATCGATCATCATCAAAGGTAATACGGCCACCGAAATGGCTGCCACTGGAAAAGCCCTGGGCAGGAACATATATCTCTTCCACATCCGTAAAAGCATAGCCATCCAGCCGCATTCGGGACAAGACCGTGTTTCTGCCGCCATTCACATTGCGGGAATAAGAGACGTAAATCCATCCGTTTTCATCATAATCGGGATGAAGCACAATGTCCAGCATCCCTCCCTGTCCCCCGTCAACCGCTTCAGGAGCATTTTGAAGGGGCTCTTCGCGGAGTTCGCCATTCTCGACGATATGAATACTGCCCGAACGTTCGGTAATCAATACACGGCCATCCGGCAGAAAAGCCATACCCCAAGGTACGTTCATTCCCTCGACTACCGTTTGTACGTAGAAATTCTGGGCATTCGAGGTTACCAGCTCCAGATTTTGTGTGGACATGGGAAAATAGGCTCCGCTTTCCATCATCATCGGTTCCGAATCCTGTTCGGAACTACAAGCGAGCAAAACGCAGGACATCATCACAAAAATCATCAGATTTTTTGTTGAGTTCATAGCAGTGGTTATTTTCTGGATATTATATCGGTGCATACAAAAACAGGCCTTTTGATGACTCCAACCGTTGATTGCCTGTAAGCATAAGTATTCGTTACGCTTCTATTTGTCATTGGAGTAGGTTTTGAATTTGCATGTTACGTGAACTCGTAAAAATATGTATGTAGATTGTCCTCTCCAAAAAGTTTTAAAGACACGATCGGCATTTTTTTTATACTCCTTGCAACTTTTAAAGATTAAATGGCACGATGATTCTCTCCATTTTATTATGGAGTGGGTGAAATAGAGAAAGTTGAGAGAGAAGAGAAACAGGTTTATGAGCAACATTTCAACACCTGGAAGATATTAGGTTTCTTTTTTTTATCAATTTCTCACTTTCCTGTGGTCAGTGGTAAAAATTATTCGTATCCTGTTGATAGTATCAGGTATATGACAGGAAAGTCTCACAGATTTGTATCACTGTATTTATGTAAACCATGGGACTTCGGCAGGTATCTGGCAGGATGAATTACCGTAGATGTCATTGTTTACCTGATTGGCTTATTTTAACTTTTTTCAAACATTTTTTTCCGGCAACACGATCCTGCATTATTTAATTGTGATCTCCTCTTTTTATGACTTATCTACACGCATTTCATATTCCGGTCATGGGAACCGGACACTCTATTGACACTCCCATTCGGGTTGCGCCTTTCGGCATCGATTCGGTCATCTCCATTGTGGACGACCTGCTGGTCGAGAAAATTCGAAAGTTTTATGCACAAATGTACGATTTGCCCTTTCAGAGCATTCCCCGGAATGCCGAAGACGGCCGTGCACGTCGTATCACAGCCTATCTGAACACCGTTGAAGAGGTGGTTCGGCAGAAGTTTGAAACCATACGAACCCAGCCTTTCTTCACGGAAAACGACAAGGCCAAATTTTTCGAGATGCTCCCGGATACTTCTTTCCTGAAGGAATCATGGCATCAGCTGACGGCTATGGCACCCTCTTTTGAACGCCAGTCACTGGAAGAAACTCTGACCCGTCTCATGAAACCCGGTTCCATCGATGTAAATATTATGGCCAAAGTCGACCGGCTCCTCAACAACAGCGACGGCCGGCCATTGAGCAGTGAATTCAGTGATGCCAGCGCAGCTTTTCGCGGTTTCGCCAATAGCAATCTTCGTTCATCGGTGATCCTCTCTGCCGGCTTCAATCCGCGCCTGTACCAGTATATGTCCGAATTCCGTGATTTTTACCGGGATACAACCGGAGAACTGAAAAAGAAAATCGTGCTCAAGGTGAGCGATTTCCGGTCGGCACTGATTCAGGGGAAATTCCTTGCCAAAAAAGGGCTTGAAGTCGCCGAGTTCCGTATCGAGTCTGGCCTGAATTGCGGCGGCCATGCCTTTGCATCCGACGGCCAGCTTATGCCGATCATCCTGAAGGAATTCATGGAAAAAAAAAATCAGCTCAAAGAGACTTTTCAACCTATGATCCGTTCTTTCTATGAAGGAATGGGATGGGATTATCCCGAAGCGGCCGAACTGGAACAACCGCTGATCACCGTCCAGGGCGGCATCGGAACCAACGGGGAAAGCCGTCGGCTTCGGGAAGTATACAAGATGGATAAAACCGGCTGGGGAACCCCCTTCCTGCTGGTACCGGAAGCCACTGCGGTGGATACCGCCACACGAAAACTGCTGGCTGAAGCCGGGGAAGAGGATCTGTATCTGAGTGGGGTATCGCCACTCGGGGTGCCCTTCAACAATGTGCGCCGCTCCGGATCAGAGCAGTGGACCCGGGAGCATTCAAAAACGGACAAGCCCGGCTCGCCATGCCCCAAAGGTTTTTTGCAATCCAACACCGAGTTTACCGAAAACCCAATCTGTACGGCCTCAACTCAATACCAGATCATGAAAATCGATCAGATCAACCGGGCCGACATCGGAGAAGACGAGAAAAGCAAGCAGCGCTCGGAGATACTGGAGAAGACCTGTCTGTGTGACCATCTCGGAAATGGTGCCTTGATCTCGCTCGGCCTCCTCAAGGAGGAACGCGGACCGCAGGCCGTGTGTCCCGGCCCCAACATGGCCTGGTTCAACCGCACATACAGTTTACGGGAGATGGTTGACCATATCTACGGCCGCAATGAATCGCTCGTTCCCGCACATCGTCCTCACATGTTTGCCAAGGAGATGGCAATGTATGTGGATTATATTGCACAACAGCTGGAACAGACCGATTTTTCGAATGCCAAAGCCGTAAAGCGGCTGCATACACTGCGGGACAACCTGGCCGAAAGTATTGCATACTGCCGGGAAATTGCTGCAGGGGATTCTTACGATAATGAAAATCTGGCTTCTCTGGCCGAAGCAACGGATCGGGAGCAGGCGCGCCTCGATCAGCTGTTTGAAACAGAACCGGTAGTCGCCTGATCAATACGCCCGGATGCAGAGTACGTTTGCTTGGTTCGTTAATCCGCACCCCGGCGGATCGCTCGATGGATCTGACGGGTAGCCTGGCGGATCCTGTGGGTATTCTCGACGAGACTCATCCGTACGTACCCTTCACCCGCCTCACCGAATCCGGTTCCGGGGGTCACCAACACCTCGGCTTCATCAAGCAGCCATTCCGCAAACCGATACGAGCCCATCTTGCGAAACGGTTCCGGTATCGGCGCCCAAATAAACATGGCCCCACGCTCGAGCGGCACATGCCAGCCGGCTCGTGCAAGTCCGTCTGTCAGGGCATCACGGCGGGCTTCGTATTTTTTTGCCACCGCCCTTACATCCGCCTGGTCTTTGCGCAGGGAAACAATGGCCGCTACCTGGATCGGGGTGAACATGCCATAATCAAAGAATGCCTTGATTCGTGACAACATGGCAATAATTTCAGCATTGCCCACACAAAACCCGCAGCGCCATCCGGCCATATTATATGATTTACTCATCGTGAAAAACTCCACGGCTATATCCTTTGCTCCAGGAACCTGCATTACACTCGGTGCACGATAATCCCCAAAGGTGATGTCTTTATAGGCAAAATCGTGAACCAGGATAACCGATGCTTTCCGGCACCATTTGACCATTTTTTCAAAAAACGGCATGTCCACCGTTGTTCCGGTCGGGTTGTGCGGGTAATTCAGAAAGAGCACCTTGGGAGGCTCATCAAGAGCTTCAAGTGAACGAATCAACTCGCCGGCATCATTGGTAACAGGAATATTCATTACCCTGGCCCCCGCAATGACCGCACTCCACATATGCACCGGGAAATAGGGTTCGGGTACCGCACAGGTATCGCCGGGACCCAGCAGTGCCAGTGATAAATGCGACAACCCCTCCTTGCTTCCGATCGTGCTAATGATCTCCTTCTCCGAATCCAGTTCAACACCATACACGTTTGCGTAGTGATCAGCTACCGCAAGCAGTAAATGAGGGATGCCTGTCGCACGGGCGTAGCGGTGCGCCTTGTCATCTTCAAGCACTTCCCGGATTTTTTCCACCGCATCACGGGAAGCCGGCATATCGGGGTTTCCCATTCCGAAATCGATGATATCCACACCTTCGGACCGGCGTCGTTGTTTTTCAGCATTAAGCCGGCCGAATACGTATTCCGGCAGCGTATGCATACGCTGAGCCGGCTCAATTTCAGGTTTTTTTTCAGTTATCATGATTCGATTTTGATCCTATGGTAACTTGGGAATTAAAAATTTATTAACCCGGTATTTTTGATATCAAACGGATGGAAACTTTGCAACCGCGGTAAGGAAAATCATCTCAGTGTATCTTCCAGGGCAAGGGATGCATCGCTTTTTTCATCCCGGTATTTGATGATCAAGGCACAATTCATCTGGAATCCCGACTTCATCGCCCACTCCAGCCGCTCGGATACCGGACGGGTGCCGCCCACAACAACCGCAAATTCCGGAATCGGTTCACCACGTTCCAGCTTGCGTTCATGGACACAATCATACACCGGTACCCCCTGTGAAAGTACTACACCAGGCGCAATAACGGCCCCGTTCAAGATCTGTACGCCTTCCACCAAAACCGCTCCGGCACCGACAAAAACATGATCTTCCACTATAACAGGTGACTGATTGACCGGTTCCAGTACTCCTCCGATCTGCACTCCGGCCGACAAATGAACCCTTTTCCCGATTTGTGCACAGGAGCCGACCAGCACGTGCGAATCGATCATGGTTCCTTCATCCACATAAGCCCCAACATTTACATAAGACGGTGGCATAATAATGACCCCGGAGGCGATATAGGAACCCGAACGAACCGACGTTCCCCCCGGAACCACCCGTACATTCCTTCCCAATGAAAATTTCTGAGGAAGCAGGTTGTGCTTGTCCACAAACTCCTTGTGCTCGATCATTTCTCCGGCTTTGAAAGCTTCGAGGATTGCTATTTTGACCTGGGTATTGGCCTGCCATGTTCCGTTTTCCTTGACGGCACTTCTTATTTTCCCGTTCTCCAGATCCTGAAGAACTGATTTCCAGTCACTCATAAATATATATTCGTTTCAAACTTACTGTATAAACCCATTTCTCTGTATAGACTTCTTCAATATAAACGTCGCAGCCATATAGTTATCGTTTCAGCCGCTTGTTCTGAATAGTAAAGATACGCACACCAGCCATCAGTTGGAAAAAGCAAAAGGAGTATAAACCGCGGTTCCTGCCGGATTCCGTGGCCGTCGACAGCCGGCTCGTGGGTATGAACGCCGGGAAGCCACCTGGTAGTCATTTAACCTTGTCAGCTGCTACCCGATCGCAACACCCGCCTGTAATTTCTTCTTGTGCCAAACTGAAACCTGGCGGGATATTTCACATACATCATCAAGCGAATGCATGTCATCGCGGTGCAGAGGCAGGCGAACCTCGGGAGAGGTGATTCTGCCGTCGGTATACATCAGCGCTTTAACAGGAACAGGGTTGGAGGCAACAAACAGGGATTTGCTTACTTTCTTCCAGAAATCGAGATCCTTTTTTGTTAACTCCGAGTTTACGGCCATTTCGCTGTACAACCGTGTCGCTTCCGGCCATACATTACCGGCCACAGATACCGCACCAATAGCACCATGAGGAGCAAATTCAGGCAACATGGCATCATCTCCACTGTACAAAATCACTTCCCCGGCATTCGCCTTGTACTCGCAAAAATCCGACACGGACCCGCTCGCCTCTTTGATAGCCCAGAAGTTCCGGTGATCCCGGAGGCGCTCTACGGCATTCAGATGAAGCGCCGTGCCGGTCCGGCCCGGAATATTATAGACCATCACCGGACGGCTCACAAAATCCATCAGTGTTTTGAACCAGTGATATTGTCCCTCTGGACCCGGTTTTGCATAAAGCGGAGTCACCATCAGATAGGCATCGATCTTTTTATCTTCCAGATAAGTGAGCCAGGACATCACATCAGGCAGGCTGTGGCCACCCACCCCTGCCATGACCGGAATGTCAAGGTTCAGCGAGGTGGTCAACTCAACGACTTGCCGCCGCTCCGAATCAACCAGATTCAGTGCCTCTCCGGTGCTTCCGAGAATCAGCACACCGTTCCCTGCCACTTCCTGGTCGCGAAGCAGCCGCTCCATTGCGGCCAGATCGGGCTCGCCTGACGCCGTCATCGGTGTGATCATCGCGGTCCACAAAGGGTTGTTTAAACTGCTATCAAAGGTTTTCATCTTTATAAAAAATTGTGATTCATCTGTTTTCTTCCATGTGATTGATACGCGGTGCCGATGCACGCGCTTCCTTCCACAATTTGTGCAATGCAATCTGCTGAATATCATACAGGCCGGGCTCCATGTCCCCGATACCGGCCAGGACCTGTTTTGCCGTCCAGAGCGCGCCGGAGGCGAAAATTTGCCGGTCACGTGCCGAATGGGAAACCCGGATATGTTCAAACGGCGTAACAAGTGTCAATGCGTGATCGCCGATTACATCTCCGGTTCGTTCGGAGGTGATCTCGACCGGCTGGTCCAGCCACTCCTTCCAGGTCAGTGCGGTGCCGCTTGGCGCATCTTTCTTCTTTTTATGATGCACTTCATGCAGAGAAAATTCAAAATCGTCATATAACTCGCCGGCCATACCGAGAATTTTGATCATTTCATGCACAAGATTCATACCCAGGCTGAAATTATTGGCATGCACCCAGGTCAGCCCGGCATCTTTGAGCTGACGGGAAAAGGCTTCCCTGCCTCCGGGCCATTCAAAGCCTGTTGAACCGGTGACAACCGGAATCCGGGAGGCGAGCAATTCCGGTATAGCCGCCTGAAACGGCTCTCCGGGCAAAAAAGAGATAATCACATCATGGCCGGCAAGACGCGAACGCTCAGGCGGATGTTCCCGGTCGAATACCGTTACCGATACATCGGAACGGTTCCGGGCCAGCCGAAGCACTTCTCCTCCTGTCTTTCCCTTGCCAAGCAGTGCGATATTCATGATGGATGATCCGTATTCGTGATACTTGTTTCTATTTTTGAAGCCCGTGAACCGTATTTGTCGAAATTTGCCAAAACGGCATAGCCGGCTCGCCCGGTTCGATACAGTTAAATTTGCTCAATAGTTCTTAGATATTTCAGGTTAACAGCCATCCTGACGAGTATCACGACGGTTTCACACAACGGCTTGTGTGAAGGGCGAATAGTTATGAATCACTGAATAAGGCGGGGATTCACTCCTAAAGCTCTCCACGATCAGCTCCTGGTGAGACTGCGTGACAGTTCCCGGGATTCAACCCATGGACCCAACACTGCCGGAAGGCCACTCTTCCGTCGTGCTTCGGCAAAACGTCCCCTGGCCATCGGTCATCGGCTTTCCCAATGGGAACCGGCACCTCGCGATGGTTACCTGACGCTTGCACCTCTTCAGGTAACAAGTAACTTATCAATACTTACAGAAAATTCAAAAAAGTTTGTTAAATGATAAATAAACGGCTCTCTTGCACTTTTATGATGCCGGGCAACTATGACGGCGGGTAAAGGATATGGCCCTGATATGTCCGGATAGTAAAAATTAATATCCGGCCGGCCCGGCAGCACCCGATCTCCAGCTCCCCTCAAAGCTTTGATCAACGGTGAATCATTCATGCCAGACGGCCGGATGCTCCATTATTCAATAAAGTCACTTCCCTTAAAAACCATCGCCGGCCTGTCTCAATGCTTCGGCAAAACACCTCCTGTTCATTGGTCATCGGCTATTCCGTAACGGAAACCGGCACTTCGCGATGATTACCTGCCATCTGCACCTCTTCAAGTTGGACATCAACTTAGAAATAAATAATTTGATATCAAAACAAGGGTTTTTAAAAATTTTTACATTTGCAACCCGGCCGGCATAACCTTTTCACGCGGGCCAAATCAACATTCCAATCATATCCGAATGGATAACCAATCATGAATGACATTCATCAGGAAACGCCCAAAAACGATCGCGGCCGCCCCTCCCGGGATTCTGCTACCCCTCTTACCGGTACCTCACTGCTCATCCTATCGCTCGGATCCTTGTTGGCCTATCTGTTGATCACCCTCTTGATTCTGCACTTTTTGCACGAAGCTCCGCTTGCCTCCCTCTTTGACCATGGTTTCAACATCAAAGTACAAGGGCTGGCCGGTGCTGTGTGCGGACTGGCCGCTGCCCTGTTGATCGGATTGGTGATGTTCCGGACACCGGTTTCGGTTGTTCTCCGGGACTATATGATCGTAGATGCCGTCGCCGACATGCGATTTAGCGGATTTGACCGCGTGCAGGTCTCGTTGTTTGCAGGCATCGGTGAGGAATTGCTGTTCCGAGGGGCGTTACAGCCGCTTTTGGGTATCTGGGTTACCTCGGTACTGTTTGTGGGCCTGCATGGATACTTTAAATTTGCATCCGTCAAACATCTGGCCTTTGGAGGGATGATGTTCGCACTCAGCGTTGGACTTGGTTCTCTGTACGAATGGGCGGGGTTGGCAGCGGCCATGGCCGCCCACGCTGTGTACGACTTTGTCATGCTACAGATCGGGCACGCGTACGGTTTCGGAACACGGCGGATATCAGATGGACCCCGGTGAAGTGAGTTCACAGGAAATCGCACCATACTCACGGTTCTACATAATATCGAACCGAAAAGGAGGGCTGAAACCCCAGGTCATAGACATCTGCCTGAACCGGACGGAAACGATTTCGCTGTTGCCTCTCTTCCATCGTGAGCACCCAGTCGCGATACCACGGATTATTGCGATTCAGCAAGTTGTAAACACCGGCACGAAAATCCCACTTGTGTCTGCCCGATTCCGCCGTAAAATGCAGGGAGAGGTCTACCCGGGAGTAATCTCCCAGCCGGCTACCGGCGGGCCGGAACAAATCAAGCCGGTCGGGAACTCCGGATGCATACAGCCAATTTAAATCGACATTCAGGCTCTGAAAAAGGTAAAAACTGACCA
The DNA here is from genome assembly GCA_040905705.1 of Balneolales bacterium. Lineage (GTDB taxonomy): Bacteria > Bacteroidota > Rhodothermia > Balneolales > Natronogracilivirgulaceae > JBBDQZ01. The sequence goes on along the minus strand of JBBDQZ010000050.1, from coordinate 34,704 downwards.
TCGTATTGAACTGGTGGCGACGATCCCAATAGGCATAAAACCAGTCCCCCTGATTCATCCGGTCATTCTTCAGTTCGGCCACTCCAAGGGTATAGGTCTGGGTAAACTGCCATCGCTCCGGCGAATACCGGAAAAGAAACTCGATTCCCCTGGCAAACCCGTCGTTATCAAACAGCCATGGCCTCTCCTCAAACGGCCGGTGCACACTCTGAACATTGATCTCGTGAAACCGCAGGTTCCGTTGCCTTTTAAGGTAAGCCTCCACCTGAAACATGGCCCGGCTCCACGGGCGCACATAGAGACCCGCCGAAAATTGATCCGTTTCGGCCGGTTCCTGATCCGCAGCGGCTGTAATCCATATGTCACTGGTAGTCAGATTGTAAAAGGAGAGTTTGTAGAGATATTGCCAGGTTCGGCTGTAGCCGAATCCGAACGAAACGAATGCCTCCGGGAAAAATGTGGTACGCACACGGGGGGAGACCTGTATATAGTTTCCATCTGAAAAATACTGCATCCGGACTCCTGCCTGAAGGTCCAGCGGCCTGCCCCATCTCGAAAAGCGGGTGTGTCCGCCCCGGCGCATACCATCCCTGTCCACCTCTTTTCCTCTGTCCAGTTGCATTTCACTCTCCGCATAGGCCTCGACCAGTACCGGAGTTGTCTTCAAAAAGAATTGCGAACGATTCAGCGAATGTTCCAGGTAGGCCGACCGGTAGCCATGGACAGCCGTTCCGAACCGAACCGATTCAATCGATCGTGCCGGTGTCTGATAGTTAAAATCAGCGGATGTATACCAGTGGGTCAATTCACTTTGACTTTCAAGTTCATCTATATACAGGATCTGGTTCTGACCGGTTTGGCCCGGCCTCTGGTAGGAGAAATCTTCCTTGAGAAACCGCGTGTGATAATAGCTGATTCCACCCCGGGCATTCAGGAGCAGGCCGGGGGTAAGAAAGGTAAAAAAACCGAGATTGCCCGCGTTGTTTCCCCAGGTATTGATTGTTTCGAATGTCTGTGTTTCAAAGCGGTTTTCTTCCCGGCCGGTTCCGGGCCTGACCAGGCGGTCGGCATATTGAAGCGTATGATTGTACCCTGAATATCCGCTCAGCATCCAGCGGTTGTTATGTCGTCCCTCATAAAATACTTTTCCGTGAGCATCATAAAACTGCACTTCATGATCACCCGGAGTGACAATGCGCTCTTCCAGGGTGCGGGTGTCGTCGGTAAGAGACGTTTCCCGGTCAATATCGAGTCCCCATGCGACCATCCGGCCGGTTTGGAACCAGCCGACCCTGTCCAGGATCGAAGTCCGCCCTGAAATCAGCCAGCTGGCCTGCCCCGGAACGAGCGGCCCTTCAAGGCTGCCACTGACCGCCGAACTGCTCATCCCGGCATGGCCGCGAAAATCGTGCAGCGAGCCGGTGCGAGTGACCAGATCCAGCGTTCCGCCGGACGGTGACTGATAGCGGGCAGGCGCCACATCGTAGTAAAAGCTGCTTGTTCGAATCGCATCATCATGAAAACTGTCTACCAATCCGAAAAGATGCGACTGATTGTAAATCGTCGAGCCGTCCAGCAACACCTGCAAGGCTCCCGCATTGCTGCCACGGACAAAGGCCCCGTCCGAAAGCGCCATACCCTGCCCGACCGACGGCAGATTTTGCAGCATCCGTATACTGTTGGTTTCGCCGACCGGGCTGAACGTCCTTATCGACAACAATCCCTGGTTGATCGTGTCGGCCGCACCGTATATAACCGGCCCGGTAACCACAATTTCTTTTCCCGTCAGGTATTCCGGTTGCAGACGTATCGGCAGCTCCATAATTTGATTGATATCGCCCGCATTCAGAGTAATTTCCCGGGAATGATACCCGATATAAGAGACCCGCAGATTCAATTCCGGACGGTCGGGCCGGGTAATCATCCGGATATAGAAATATCCCTGAAGATTGGTCTGGATACCCGTATCCTCCCATGTGACAGTGGCAAACGGAAGCCGCTCGCCGGTCTGATCGTCCATCACATACCCTTCAAGTGTGAGAGGGCGCACGTCTGTTCGATTTTGTGATTCCCCGACCGGCCGAAGCCGGGCACGAAACAGAACCAGCTGCTTTCTTTCGGCATCAAAATAGGCATCCAGCCCGATGGATTGCAGCTGTTCAATGAAATCCTCCTCCCAGCCGCCGGTCCGGCGGCCGTTCAGTGAAAACCGGATCGTTTTTCCCGCAACCAAAGCATCCCGATAGAGCACCCGGTAACCGGTTTGTGCTTCAATCCCCTGGATAACCTCATACAATGGGAGGAGCGGGGCCACCTCCTCCGGTATGGTATCGGTGCCGTTTTGTTGTATCGCTCCGGAAAGAGGTTCGCTGATCATACATAAAACCAGAACCGGTAATAGCAGATATTTCATGGATCATCAGGTTAATACATGGATTATCTGATTAAAATATGGATGATCAGATTTATCTATGGCATATTAGATGCGTGCGGTTTCTCGTCAAAGCGAATCGTCTTCAAATATACGATAATGATCCGGTTCCAGCTGTTCTATACCGGCACCGACGGAAATAGCGAGGTCATGCAGGATTCGATCGGGGTCATCGAGCACAAGCGTTCCGCTCAGTTCTTCATCATTCAATGCCGGGTCAAGTGCCACTGTTACATTAAAATGGTGACGTATTTCCCGGATAATGTCTGAAAGCGGCCGGCGATCCAGTACCAGTTCGCCCCTGAGCCAGCCGAGATAATTTGCACCGGTTGTGATTTCCGGCTCGGAAATAATGCCATCCCTGACGGAACTGGCCTGTCCCGGTGAAAGGGTCACCTCCTGTGTGCCGTCTTCTCTTGAAAAAGCCACCGCTCCCTGGTCGAGATAGACCCGGGTGTGACCGCCCCATGTACTCAGTGTAAACCGGGTGGCGGTAACACGTACCATCGTCTGTTCGGTATGAACGACAAACAGCCGCTCCGGCCGTGTTTCGACCTCAAAATAGACTTCTCCGCGAATTTTGTATTGCTGTTCGATGTCAGATCCGGAGATGAGGTGAAGCGAGGAGTATGGCCTGAGCACAACCCGTGAACCGTCACGCAAGGTCAACTCACGACTAATATCCGAGCTTTCCGCTAACAGCTCAAGCTCATCCCCATCCGTCAGCAATAGCAACAGGGCCAAAAAAGAACCGGCAATCAGTATGGCGGCTACCCGCCACCATACCGAATTCAGCCGGACCATCCGGTCCCGCCGCCCTGTCGCTGGTGTTTCGGCCGGCCTTTGCCGTTGCGAAACATACGCTTCCACCCTGTCATGCAATCGTTCTCCGGCTCCGGCCTGAACCTTTAATTCAGCAAGAGATTTGTAACGTCTCAAAAGCGGCAACAGCGGATCCTGCGGCGGAACCGAATCCGATTCACCCATATTGAGGTATCGTGCCAGTCGCAGATCCTCTTCTTCCGGTTGATATGTGTTATTTGTTGCCATGGGTTGAAACAGGGAACCCGGAGGCTTGCTCTTGCGAGAAAACCTCCGGGCGATAACTTTAATAGGGTAAAAATCAATGGTATATCATTGATACGCCTGTTAAGCGATTTATCCGGGTATTACACTAACGTTTTGCACGAGACCGTGCAGGCCCGGCATTATGGTGATCAGACCGCGTCACCGTACCGTCGCCCAGAGCAATCCGGAAGAATTGTTGCACTTTTTCAAATCGAAGCAATGCCGTGCCGTCACCAGCGAGTTCAATCACACCGGAAAGTTCCCGCTCCCGGAGTTCGCCGTTAATTGTGGCACTCATGTGCAGGCGATAATTAATAAAACCGGTAATACCGTCTTCGAGGCTACCGCTTTCCCGGACAACCTCCTTGTCCATCCGAATATCCTGCATTTCAAAAAAGACTTCATAGGACCTATTTGTAAGCCGGTTTAACCGTTCCAAATGTACTTCCATTTCACCATTGCCGTAATGGGTTCCCTCGAGAGTGAGAATCGGTGTTGCTGAAGAGACACCGTCCAGAAAAAGAGTATCCGCCCGGAAAAAAGTATTGGACCGGGCCTCGGTCGAAATGGATCCCTCACGTATACCTTTAAAATCGATGGTTTCGATCAAGTCCTGTTGCCGCCTCGGAAATTGCAGAAACGCTCCCTCGATATCGGTATAGATATACACATAGTGAACTTTAAGGCTTTTGCTTCGGAAAGGCCCTTCGAATTGCCGCACAAAACGAACCGTATGCTCTCCGGTATCGGGATTATAGTGGGCTTCGAATCCGGATTCAGGGCCTCTTGTCGTGTCTGATTCATGCCCTGGACGATGCTCGCGGCCCGGCCCGCCGTTATGACCATGTTTGCCATCCCGATATGGTTCATACCTCGGGGCGGCTTCATCATCGAGGACCGGACGATCATAACGGATGCCGGTTTCCTCCACCTCGGAAACAGCATCATATAAAGTAGCAAGTACACCCCCTCCATCGTCGGAAAGAGAACTTGCAATAATTTGACCGGCCATTTCCAGCTCTTCATCCGTAATTTCTTCGGTTGTATTGCTGCCCAGATAATCACAACCGGAAACGACCAGCATCAGCAAAGCTGTCGTTAACAGGTGAAGATGAATCGTTGATATCATGTTACGTGTATTCATAATAACCGCCTTATTGGTTTGTGTTGATTTCTGCTACATGTTGAACAGTTACTAATCATACACGCATACCGGAAGAAACCCCCAGTCGGGCCTCCTGCCCGGCAGTGTTTTTGCCGGAAAAAGAGCCAATACTTATTCATGTTTATCAACATTGCCTGCGTTAGCTGTCCGATTTTTATGGAATAAATGATTTTAAAGCAACTCTCAGATCCTTCAATGCACAAGCCATGTGGTTTTCAATAGTTTTGACGGCTACCCCGAGCACTTCAGACGCCTCACGATATGACAGCTCCTGTAAATAACAAAGCTCAAACACCTGCCGGCGCTTTTCCGGCATGACTTCAAGGGCCTGTTGCATGGCCTGCATAGCTTGTTTCGTTTCCGAGGACGCATCCGGAAGCTGCCCGGTATCGGCAAGGGCGTATGCAAATTCAGGGTTATGATCCTTGCGGTCCCGAAAAAGATTCAGCATTCGACGATAGGCAATGGTAAACAGAAAAGATTTCAGCGACCGGCCCGGAAGAAGTTTATCCCGTTTGTCCCAGATGATCATAAAAGCATTCTGGACAAGATCTTCAGCGTCTTCACGGCTTATTCCTTTGGACATCAGAAAGGAGATTAACGGCCTTTCATATTTGTCAAAAAAAGCACGAAACGCCTCCTTGTCGCCCTGCCCGATCCGAAGCGCCAGTTCCCGGTCCCCTGAATCGTTTCTAACCAACGATGCAAGTATCAACAGCGTGATCAGCGGCATAGCTTGTTGTTCCTGTTCAATGCTTTAATTCTTACACGATATTCAATAGGACAAGCCGGGGTGTTGTATTATTTTACGACGGGACAGGAGGCTGGAGAGTTGCGTTACCAGGCACCCAGCACCACGCCGGCAAGAGTCAGCCCCACTACATGATATCCGTTATCGATGAAATGGAGGCCGATTTTTACATTTGAAAACAGCCCGGTGGATCCGGCGAGAGTAAAAACCAGTCCGGCTCCGGCACCAAATCCGGCCACCGCTCCATGCGATGCCGAACCGACCTCCATAGCCTGTAAAAACAGGGCCAGTACGCATGTTGCTACAAGCTGCAATAAAAAGGACCACAGGAAAATCAATTTATCCGGCTCTTCCATATCCTCTTTATTCAATCCACGCAGTTTCATCCAGACATTGGCAAACAACAGGCTGTACCAGAGCGCGCCAAGCAGAAAATAGAGGACAGCAGCCACAAGAACAGCCCAAACATTCAGAGAAAGCAGTAAATCACCCATATTTTTACCTCATATGCTGTTGTTTCAGTTGAAATTACGGTCTTATATACACGTGAGTAGAGTTGGTAAAATCAAAAGGTATAGGAAATATCTTAAAGACATCCGCCTTAAACACCATTTTTTACTCCCTCGCGAAAACCACCCGAAGAATTATACTATAAATTCAACTCATTTGGAAACAAAAGCTTACAAGTTCCACTACAATACCGGTGTCCCATTAGTCGTATAATATTTATATATTTGAATACATATGGACAAAACATATTTGAAAAACCTTTTTACCGAACATCAAAAAGCCGGCCGGTGCCCGTCTCCAATCCTGGTGGTCGCCTTTTTCAATCGGCTGCTCGGGTTTCTCTTTCCCGAGTTCAGTACAGTCCGTTTTGCATCCATCGAAAAGCTGGAGGAGCATAGCTCGGAGCTTAAAAACGAGTTTTGCCAGATCCTGAAAAAATGCACGGAATGTAATGTCAACAATGAGCAGGAATTTGTCGAACGGTTTTGGGAACGGCTTCCTGAGATCAAATCAAAACTTGAACTTGATATCAAGGCGATGTTTGAGGGGGATCCTGCCGCCAAAAGCATTACCGAAGTCATTCGTACCTATCCCGGGTTTTATGCTATCGCTTCCTATCGGATTGCGCATTATGTACATGAAAAGGGATATCCGCTGCTCGCAAGAATGATCACTGAAAATGCACATAGTCATACCGGCATTGATATTCATCCCGGTGCACGTATCGGGCGGCATTTCTGCATCGACCATGGTACCGGTATCGTTATCGGTGAAACCACCGATATCGGAGACCATGTAAAAATTTACCAGGGTGTAACCCTGGGTGCTCTGAGTGTGCGTAAAGAAGATGCCGCCATCAAGCGTCATCCGACCATTGAAAATTTTGTGGTCATCTATGCCGGTGCTTCCATTCTTGGAGGCGATACAGTTGTCGGGGAATACAGCGTTATCGGTGGGAATGTATGGCTGACCGAAAGTGTTCCGGAATGGTCCCGTGTCTCTTATGTGGCACGTCTTGAAAAACGGAACGCAAACGAGGAGAATTATCAGATTACCTCGCATCAGCCTTGAATATGGACGACCAATTCCCGCATGATTGATCACTTAACCCGGTGATTCGTCGGATGAGAGCAAATCGGACACAATTTATCCCGGGAGAATCAGCTTATGACATTAGAACAACTTATCGGAAACACCCCTCTTGTGCTATTAGACCGAATTCCCGGGTTTCCGGGCGTATCGGTTTACTGTAAAATGGAAGGACGAAATCCCGGCGGCAGTGTAAAAGACCGCGCCGCTTACGGAATGATCACAGGGGCACTGGAAAGAGGTGAAGTTAAAGCGGGCGACCGCCTGGTGGAAGCCACCAGCGGCAACACGGGCATCGCCCTGGCGATGATTGCCCGGCTGAAGAACTTGCATTTGACACTTGTCATGCCGGATAACTCCACCCGTGAACGCATTCAGACCATGCGGGCGTACGGTGCCGAAATAATTCTTACTCCGGGGGAAAAAACCATTGAATACTCCCGAACCGTGGCAGAAGAGATGGCAGCCTCAGGCGAATATTTTTTATTGAATCAGTTCGCCAATCCCGACAACTACCTCATGCACTACCGTACTACCGGGCCCGAAATCTGGCGTGATACCGGAGGAAAAATTACCCATTTTGTCTCTTCCATGGGAACCACAGGCACGATCATGGGGGTGTCACGCTACCTCAAAGAACAAAATCCCGATATTCAGATCGTGGGTGTGCAGCCAAAGGATGGTTCGCAGATTCCGGGTATCCGCCGATGGTCACCCGAATTCCTGCCGAAAATATATGAACCGGAGCGTGTCGATCGGATCATCGATGTCAGCGAGGAAGAATCCACGCTGATGACCCGCCGAATGGCCCGGGAAGAAGGCATTTTTGCAGGGATGAGTAGCGGAGGGTGCCTCCATGCTGCACTTCGCATAGCAGAGGAGCTGAAGGAAGGCCTGATTGTCTCCATTACCTGCGATATCGGCGACCGATATCTGAGTTCTCCGTTATTCGAGGAATCGTTGCCTGAGTCACAAACATAGTTGATTATTATTACCCTCAGGCTTTTGCTTCCCGGATTGCCGATGGTTTCCACTTTTTGCCGAACCGGAGTGCGCACTTTTTTGTTACACAGAACTCATCCTCAATCTTTGCAACAAAATCCTTATCTTAGTTTGTTTTGCAATTTTACATTTGATTCTATCCGCAACCAGGCATGTCAAGCAGACGAAAAGTCCGGGAAATAGTACTTCAGGCCGTTTACGCATATCAACTGGGAGACCATACCCCCGAACACGTGCTTCAAACCATTATCCATCCGGAATTGCAAAATGATCCAGCAGGGCTGTCGTTTGCTGAAAGTCTGTTCCTCCGGTCGATGGATCACCGGGAACAGGCCGAAGATTTGATCCGCAAACACATTTCCAACTGGGAAATCGATCGTCTTGCCATTGTGGACCGAATCATTCTTCAGATAGCGATCTCCGAACTAATCTCATTTGATGATATACCTACCAAAGTCACAATCAACGAAGCGATCGAAATTGCAAAAAAATATTCAACAGCTCAATCCGGCCGCTTTGTAAACGGGATTCTCGATGTTGCAATGGCCTCGTTATTTGAAAGTAAACTCATGAAGAAGTCCGGCCGCGGTCTCATCGATCAGACGGAGCAAAAACCACGCAAGTCATCTTGATCACCCCATCGAAGTTATCTCAGTCTACCCGATGAAACCTTCTCGTTATATCGCTATTGGAGATATACACGGCTGCAACCGGTCGCTGAATACTCTATTGCGTCGACTGGAGGCCTATCATGACCGTACGTTCATTTTTATAGGTGATTACATCGATCGCGGACCCGACTCCCGATCCGTGGCTGAGTCCCTGATGCAGTTTTCAAAACAGGTTTCCTGCATCTTTCTCAGGGGAAATCATGAGCAAATGATGCTGGATGCCCGGAAAACCGGGGATCTTCAGCTGTGGTTCTTAAACGGAGGGATAACCACATTGAATTCATACGAAATCAAATCAATCCATGATCTGCCTGACGATCATCTCGTCTTTTATTCAGCCACACGGCTTTGGTATGATACACCGGATTACCTGTTCATTCACGCCGGATTAAAGCCGGAACTTCCTGTCGGTGTACAGCTTAATGATCCGGATATCTCAAAATGTGCCTTATGGCAACGGGATCATCTCAACACTTCTGTAAATTGGGAGAAAACTGTGGTTTTCGGCCACACACCGCTGCAAGAACCGCTGGTCGCCAATCAAAAAATCGGTATTGATACCGGTTGTGTTTACCGGACGGGTAATCTAGGCACCCTCACGGCGGCAATTCTTCCTGAAGAGTCCTTTATTCAGCAAAAAAATCTGGACTAAACAGGATTTGAGCTGATCCGATCTCAATAACAATCTGTATCTGTAATATTATTTATAAATGAATCTGAAATGTGGAATTGTCGGATTGCCTAATGTGGGTAAATCCAGTTTATTTAATGCACTGAGTAACGCCGGAGCCGAAGCAGCCAATTTCCCCTTTTGTACAATTGACCCGAACGTGGGTATAGTACCGGTACCGGATGAGCGACTCGACCAGCTGGCTCATCTCGTCCATCCAAAAACCGTCACGCCGACAACCATTGAATTTGTGGATATTGCCGGGCTGGTCAAAGGAGCCTCGGAAGGTAAAGGCAAAGGCAATGCATTTTTATCACATATCCGGGAAGTGGACCTGATCCTCCATGTCGTCCGGTGTTTCGAAGACGACGATGTGGTTCATGTGGAGGGCAGCATAGACCCGTTGCGCGATATCGGCATCATTGAAAGCGAATTACTCTTCAAGGATCTGGAAACACTTGAACGTCGTGAAGATCGGGTGAAAAAAATGGCAAAATCGGGGGACAAAGCCCTTCAGAATCAGGTGCATATACTTAAAGAACTGCGTGAACATATAGAAAAGGGGAAGTCAGTTCGATCTTATAAAGGCTGGGACCCCACACATCCCGCATTCTCAGAGCTGTTTATGCTGACGTCCAAAAAAGTACTCTACCTGTGCAATGTTGCCGAGGAAGATTTGCCCGACGGCAGCCGTAATTCGTTTGTCTCCAGTGTCCGTGAACATGCACAATCCGAAAGTGCGGAAACCGTTGTAGCCTGTGCCAAGATCGAATCGGAGATCGCCGAATTGAACGAGGAAGAAAGAAGTGCGTTTCTTGCGGCGCTTGACCTGGAAGAATCAGGCCTGAACCGGCTCATATCGGCGACTTATAGAGAATTAGGACTGATTACTTTTTTTACCGCCGGGCCCAAGGAGGTACGTGCGTGGACGATCCGCAAAGGCACGAAAGCTCCACAGGCAGCCGGAGTCATACACACCGATTTTGAAAAGGGTTTTATTCGTGCCGAAACAATTGCATATGATGACTATATTGCCGCCGGATCGGAATCTGCTGCCCGGGATGCCGGGAAAATGAGATCGGAAGGCCGGGCCTACACCGTGAAAGACGGAGATGTTCTCCTGTTTCGGTTTAATGTATGAAGCCATGGGAATTTCTCTGTTTCACACCGTATATTACACCCGCTTTTATATGTTTAAAAATGTTTGAATTTGTAAAATCATATTCCGCAAACTGCTGAGACTTCATGTCCGATCAAACCAAAACCGACACTCTTGTTTTTACATTTCCCGATGGTAATCAAAAAAACTTTCCTGCGGGAATTACCGGTTTCGAAATTGCCGAATCCATATCAGGACGGCTGGCCCGTGAAGCATTGAGTATTACCGTGGATCAGACCATTTACGATCTGCATCGACCCCTCACCTCCGGTGGTACCGTAACCATCAATACCTGGGAAGATGAAGACGGCAGGCTCTCGTTCTGGCACTCCTCCGCACATGTGCTGGCGGAAGCGGTTGAAGCGCTATATCCCGGTGTAAAACTGGGAATCGGTCCGCCCATCGAGCAGGGGTTTTACTACGATATCGATTTCGGCGACCAACATATCGGTAACGAAGACCTGCCAGCAATCGAGAACAAAATGCAGGAGCTTGCACGTCAGAAAAACCGGTTTGATCGAATCGAGATCTCCAAAGAGGAAGCGGTCCGTTATTACAGGGATAAACAGGATCCCTACAAGCTGGATCTGCTCGAGGGACTCGAAGACGGTACGATCAGTTTCTACAGGCAGGGAAATTTCACTGATTTGTGCCGCGGGCCTCATATTCCAAATACCGGTGCTATCAAAGCGATTAAATTACTGAACACCGCCGGTGCCTATTGGCGCGGAGACCATACAAGCAAACAGCTGACCCGCATATACGGCATCAGTTTTCCGAAAAAATCGATGCTGGATGCTTACCTGGCCCAATTGGAAGAGGCCCGAAAGCGAGATCACAAGAAACTGGGCCCGCAAATGGGAATTTATATGATCGACCGCATGGTCGGTAGCGGCCTTCCCATGTGGTTACCGAACGGGACCATATTGCGCCGGACACTGGAGGCCTTTTTGCGCGAGGAGCAACTGCGCCGGGGATACCAGGAAGTGATTACCCCGCACATTGGAAACCTGGAATTATACAAAACCTCCGGACACTATCCGTATTACAAAGACTCCCAGTTCTCCCCCATGCAGATCGATGACGAGGGATATTTGCTTAAACCTATGAATTGCCCTCATCATCACCGCATATATGACCATGAGATGCGCAGTTACCGCGATTTACCGGTACGACTGGCCGAATTTGGCACCGTCTATCGGTACGAGCAATCCGGTGAGCTCAATGGACTGTCAAGAGTCCGCGGATTCACACAGGATGACGCCCATATTTACTGCACCAATGACCAACTCAAAGATGAAATCAAACAATGCATTGATTTGACCCGGTTCGTCTTTTCCATTTTCGCTATGCCGGTCGATATTCGTCTATCTTTCCGGGATGATAATGATGAAAAATATGGCGGTGACCGGTCATTATGGGATCGGGCCCAGCATGAAATTCGCGAGGCCGCTGACGAAATAGGACTTCAATATAAAATCGACGATGGGGAAGCCAGTTTTTACGGCCCTAAAATCGACTTTATCATTCACGATGCGCTGGGAAGAAAATGGCAACTCGGTACCGTACAAGTCGATTACGTAATGCCGGAGCGGTTTGATCTCACCTATGTAGGGGCCGATAATCAAAAACACCGCCCTGTAATCATCCACAGGGCACCTTTTGGATCCATGGAACGATTTACCAGCATACTGATCGAACACTTTGCCGGGAACTTTCCGGTCTGGCTGAGCCCGCAACAGGTAGCGATCATTCCGGTATCCGACAAGTATAACGTCCTTGCAGAAACATACCGGCAACAATTACAACAGATCCATATCCGGGCCAAAACAGATCTTCGAAGTGAGCAGATAGGAGCTAAAATCCGGAATGCGGAAACCGGCAAAATCCCCTATATGTTAATAGTCGGTGAAAAAGAAGAGAAAGATCACAGTGTTTCAGTTAGAAAGCATAAAAAAGGTGACATCGGAAGCTTTAGTTTTTCAAAATTTCTTTCGATTATAAAAAAAGAAGTAGACGACAAGGTGTTACCGGAAGAGCATTGACATCCATACGAAACTTACTAATGCATTAAGCCCGGAGAATTTCTACATGGTACACTGCTTATATTGTCATAAATTTGAACCAAAAAGGAGAAGCAACTATCGGAAAACGATTTAAAACTACATTCCCTCGCCGTTCGGAACCCAAAGAACGGGTAAATGAGAGCATTCGGGCAGAGACCGTAAGGGTCATCAAACCGGATAATGAACATGTAATACTCCCTGTTGAAGAGGCTATTGAGCTGGCATACAGTCTGGAACTGGATCTGGTAGAGGTGGCACCGAATGCCGACCCTCCCGTTTGTAAAATTATGAATCACGGAAAATACCTATTCGAGAAAAAGAAAAAAGAGAAAGATGCCAAGAAAAAACAACATGTTGTGCTGATCAAGGAGCTTCGTTTTCGTCCGCAAACAGACGATCATGACTACAATTTCAAAAAACGACATGCCGAGGGATTTCTGAAAGACGGCAACAAGGTTAAAGCAACGGTCCAGTTCAAGGGCCGCGATATTATATACAGTGACCAGGGAAGAAATCTTCTTGATCGGCTTGCTGAAGATCTTGAAGACTTTGGCAAGATCGAAACACCGGCCAAACTGGAAGGAAAACGTATGTCGATGATACTGACACCAGCCAAAGGATCCGGTTCTTCCTGAGCTGAATATCCGCATTCATATTCACACTCTCTGTTTTTGCTGTATAAGCACTTTTTCCTTATCTTGAGAACTTGTAATTATTTAACCAATTGAAGGGTTAACAATGCCTAAAACAAAAAGCGTCAGTGGCGCAAAAAAACGTTTAAAACTTACTGCTTCCGGTAAAATAAAGCGAAAAAAAGCGTTCACAAGTCATATTCTAACTAAAAAAACACCGAAGAGGAAGCGTCAGTTACGTATGCCCACCCTGGTTGATAAAGTTGACCAGCCGCGTTTGCGCAAACTGATTCCTTATTCCTGATTACAAACCATTAAAATACTGAACAAATGCCACGATCGACCAATAATGTGGCTTCCCGTCGCCGTCGCAAAAGGGTCCTTGACCAGGCGAAAGGTTACTGGGGTGCAAGAAGCAAGGTCTACACTGTCGCAAAAAATGCAGTGGACAAAGCCCTTCAGTACCAGTACCGCGACAGGAGAGTCCGCAAAAGAGAATTCAGAAAACTTTGGATCATTCGCATTAATGCCGCCGCCCGTCAGAACGGTATCACCTATTCCCGGCTTGCAGGTGCTATGAAGAGCCGGGGTATGGAAATTAACAGAAAAGTACTGGCCGATTTGGCTGTCAACGATCCAAAGGCATTCGCCGCTGTGGTCGAACAGGCTCAAAAAAAAGCTTAAGAAGACATCTTCATTTAAACCGGTTATATCGTTCAGATGCCACCGGTTTATTAATGCTGAGGATACGGGTTATTTGTATGAATTTATTAAGCACATAAATAGCATGCACGATATGGCCGATCTGCCCGATACGGAATCCGTGAGACAGGAAATTTCCTCCTGGCCGCTCGATTCCGTCGATGCAATAGAAGCGTTTCGTTTGAAATTTCTCTCCCGAAAGGGACTCATTACCGAAATGCTTGCAGGTATCGGCAAGGCCGCTCCGGAAGATCGTGCCCGGCTGGGCAAGGAGTTGAATGCACTGAAAAAAATGGCCTCCACTCGTTTTGAGGAAGCCAAAGCAGCACTCGGCGGAGATTCAGCCGAACACATTGCTGCAACCGATGACCCTACCCTTCCACCCATTCCGCTTCCTGTCGGTTCCACCCATCCCCTTTCCCAAACACTTCAGGAAATCAAATCAATCTTCTACCGGCTCGGATTCACGGTTGCTGACGGGCCCGAACTGGAAGACGATTTTCATAATTTCACAGCACTGAATTTCCCGCCGGAACACCCTGCACGTGATATGCAGGATACTTTTTTTATTCGAAAAGATGACCGGGATTCTTCCCGTGATCTTGTGCTTAGAACGCACACCTCTCCGGTGCAGATCCGGTTGATGAAAGAACAAAAACCTCCCGTAAGAGCAATTATGCCGGGACGGGTATATCGAAATGAATCCATTACCGCCAAGTCATATTGCCTGTTTCACCAGGTCGAAGGACTTTATGTCGATAAAAATGTCAGCCTGGCAGATCTGAAACACACACTCATTACCTTCGTCCGTCACCTTTTCGGCAAAAACCTGAAATACCGTATCCGTCCGTCATTCTTTCCCTTTACCGAACCCAGCCTCGAAATGGATATCTGGTGGGAAACAGACAGCCGGCCCGGTCAATGGATGGAGATCCTGGGTGCCGGTATGGTACATCCCAATGTGCTGAAAGCCGTGGATGTGGACCCCGAAATCCATACCGGTTTCGCCTTTGGGATGGGCGTAGAACGCATCACCATGTCCCGCTATGAAATCGATGACATTCGATTGCTGTATGACAATGACCTGCGTTTTTTACAACAGTTTCCATGAGTTCCCGGCACACTTACCGCAGTAGTCGGGACTCTGGTGAAAAATTTCGCACCCTCATGAAACCCTTATGCATGGATTTCGACAGACCGGCACATGATGATTTCATGAATGCTCCATCTGTCATTATAAACCAGATAAATTTATACAGATACAGATGAAAATATCCTACAACTGGTTATCGCAATATCTGTCGGAAATCCCTGACCCACAAAAAACGGCCGAACGGTTGACACTTACCGGGCTGGAGGTGGAGGAAATGCAGCAGACCGGGTCCGCATTCCGTGGAATTGTTGTAGGAGAAGTCCTGGAAGTACATCCTCATCCGGATGCCGATCGCCTGGTTGTCTGCAAAGTGGACACGGGTGACGGAACACATTCCCAAATTGTCTGTGGTGCTCCCAATGTGGCCACAGGTCAGAAAGTGGTGGTAGCTACAGTTGGATCGGTGTTGCCGGTAACACTGCCCGACGGATCCCCTTTCAAGATCCGCAAGGCCAAAATCCGGGGACAGCACTCGGAAGGAATGATTTGTGCGAAAGACGAATTGGGACTGGGGGATGATCACAGCGGTATCATGGTATTGGATCATGCTCTTGCACCGGGCACCCCTTTTTCCAGCATTGCCGGTTCGGTTCCGGACACGGTATTCGAGATCGGCCTGACTCCTAATCGACCTGATGCCGCCTGCCACCTGGGCGTTGCCCGTGACCTGGCAGCTGTTACAGGAGCAAAGCTTAAAAAACCGTTTGATAACCTGCCAAAAATCACAAAAGGCCTTGGGAAAAACACTATACGTATTGTCGATACCGACAAGTGTTTCCGGTATGCAGGCGTAGTAGTTCGCGGTGTGACGATAGACGAATCTCCTCAGTGGCTGAAAAACCGGCTTACGGCTATCGGACTCCGCCCCATTAACAATGTGGTGGACATTACCAATTTTGTGCTTCAGGAACTCGGACAGCCTTTGCACGCTTTCGATTATCACCGGCTTGCAGATGGACGGATTGAAGTGAAATCGTTTGATACCCCAATCAGATTCAACACACTGGACAATGTGGAACGGGATATTCCTTCGGGTTCACTGTTTATCTGTGATGGTGAAAAACCGGTCGCCCTGGCAGGTGTAATGGGAGGGCAAAACTCGGAGATCTCGAAGGAGACAACAGATTTACTCATCGAGTCCGCCTGGTTTGAGCCGACTGGAATCCGTAAAACTTCCCGGGCTCTTTCCTTGCAGACCGACTCTTCCTATCGTTTTGAGCGTGGAGTGGATACGGCCATGACCGACACGGCAGCCTTGCGATGTGCCGAACTTATCCTTGATCTGTGTGGTGGAAATATCGAGGGTATGGAAGATTGTTATCCGGTGAACATCAAACCGGATAACATCTCCCTGCGTGGTTCCCGCCTTGGACACCTGCTCGGTACCAATATTGAAGAAAAAACCGTAGAGCAAATTCTTGGACGCCTTGAAATTCCGGCGGTAACAGAGAAAACGCCTGGAAAAGATATTGTGTGGCATTGTACTGTTCCTACATTCCGGCCTGATATTACCGAAGAGATCGATCTGATTGAAGAGATCGCCAGGATTTATGATTACAATAATATTCCCGATCCGGAACAAATAAACATTTCCAGTCCGGAACCTGTCCCCTATCATGAGCAGTTCATTGAACAGGTCAGGAGAGCGGCGACCGCTGCCGGGCTCAGGGAAATATATACAAACAGTCTGTTGCCGGAACGATTGCTGGATTTCCTGGGAGGTAAATCGACCGTTGTATCAACACTGAACCCGATCACAAAAGACCAGGCACTGTTGCGTACCGGTTTGTTATTTGGATTTCTGAGGTCGGCATCCTATAACTTTAATCGTGATGCAACGGGCGTCCGTTTTTTCGAGATCGGAAATATCTTCAAAAAAACAGAGAATAAAGGAACCTGGATCGGGGGAATTCACGAAGCAACTCATCTGCATATCGGCATTGCCGGAAATACGCACTCCGATCACTGGAAATCAACAGGAAGGCCTTTCGATCTGTTTGACCTTAAGTCGATCCTCTCTAACATTTTGCAGCAACTGAACCTGAACCGGCAAGTAACATGGCGGCCTTCAGGCGGCAAGCTTATGCTTGTGATCAATACGAATAATGAGGAAAGCATCATCGGCAGCCTCTCTGTCGTAAATTCGGAATGGAAAAAACAGACTGAAATGGACACCAATGCCTTTTCGGCTGAACTTGACCTCACAAAATTACAAGCATTCTCCAAAAAGATGCAAACAAGAAGATACCGGCCTGTCTCCCGTTATCCGTCATTCGAATTCGACCTGGCCCTGGTTGTTGACAAGAAAGTACCGGCGGGGGATTTGGAAAAAAGTATGTATACTATTGCAGGTGAACCATTGCAATCCATCGAGGTATTTGATGTCTTCGAAGGCGGGGCTCTCGAAAAGCATCAAAAAAGCATTGCATTTCGTCTGACGTTTCAGGATAATGATAAAACACTGACAATTGATGAAATCGATCCGATAATTCAGCAAATACTCAAGAAATTGAGGTCGGAATTCAATGCAGCGTTACGATCATAATTTTTGCTGGCAAACTGTTGTATTTCTCCGATGCTGAATACCGGCACAGTCAACAACATCAACCATACGTTCTATTGACAATTTTATGTTCAACGAACGGCGCTCGACCGTGACCTATCAAGATCAACATTACTATAAGGAATTTCGTAACCTGCTGAACAAGCTTCAGTCGGCGGTCTCGAAACTGAAAGCGGATAATAAAACGCTGCGTAATGAGAATCTGACACTGAGTCATGAGCTTCGGGAAGTACGTACTCAACTTGCCAATTCCCAAAAAGAAGCTGAACGGCTGCTGTCGCAGGTACAACAGCTGGAGTCCCTGCAAACACAACCGGCCCCGGTTACGCATGAAACGGAAGAGCCAGCAGATATCCCCGGCAAATCTGTTACATCTACTTTGTTTGATCAACTCAGCGACAATGAAAAAATCACCCTCCGTCAAAAAATTACTGAACTCATAGGGCGCATCGACAAACATCTTGCCAATACAAACAAACTCTGAAATCCGTCACATTGTCAAACATCCATCCCAGGAATCTGTGGCACACAGGCGTATGATTAAACCTTGAATACTCTATCCGGCCCCCTAAATCAGATAATTACAAACAGATGAAATCCATCAAAGTCTCCATTCTCGGCAAACAATACCCTCTTAAAATCGATGAAGAAGATGAGGAAATGATGACACAAATTGCCGCTTATGTAGACAAACGTTTCTATGATTTCCGGAAAGCACTACTCAACCAGTCCGAGTCTACTATCATGGTTCTTGCGTGCCTGAGTATTGCCGAGGAACTGTTCCTGAAAAACAATGGTTCAAAACCGGACGGAAACCCTGATCCCAAATCCATTTTTTCTGAGATTAACGGTTCGTTGCGAGAGATTTTAGATGACATTGAAATAAGGAATGACGATATTTAGTATGGAAATGTATCGTTGTTTACCTTGCAGTGTTATTGCGAGTTTCAACGCTTTTGAGGCAGGATTAACATAAACAAGCACAACACTTAAAAAACAGGGTGTTTTTCTCCGGCCGGCAATGCCAGGCCTCAGGTCACTTCGGTGAATAGTGGAAGGCAGACCCGATTCGGGTGGATGCCCGCACTGTCTTAGACGGTAGCTTGTCTTGTGCCTGCTTCATTAGCGTTTTTTTTACCCTTGAATCATTATTTTCTTTTACCTTTTTACCATGCAGGAAGGTGTTCCGGACGATTTGTGCCATAAGCCCGGGTATGGCTCGACGGTCTCAAACACCTGTACGCTCCGGCTCTGCCGTTAACGGGAGGATTAGGGTCGCATACTGCGTGTATTATACTCAAGTACGGTCTTCATGTCACAATCCATTAAAGTTCTGTTCATCGGCGATATCGTCGGTTCTCCAGGCCTGTCCCTGCTGGAAACACTCCTTCCCTCGCTGATCTCCAAACATGAAGCACAATTTGTCATTGCCAATGCGGAAAATTCTCATGAAGGCATGGGAATCAATGAAGAGATCATTCGAACATTATACAATCTGGGTGTTCATGTCATTACCGGCGGAAATCACAGTTTCGCCAAATGGAAAATTTATCCGTATATGAAAACGGACCCAAATCTGTTACGTCCGCTGAACTATCCGAAAGGGGCCCACGGTTTCGGTTTCGGGGTGTATGATATACCGGGCAGTTCGCATAAAATCGGAGTAGTTAATCTTCAGGGGCGGACATTCATGCAACCGATCGACGATCCATTCCGTACTTCCGATTGGGTCCTGGAAAAAATCCGGAAACAGACAAACATCATATTTATTGACTTCCATGCCGAAGCCACCGCTGAAAAAATGGCTTTCGGATGGTATGTAGATGGTAAAGCTTCCATAGTTGCCGGTACTCATACACATATTCCCACATCCGATGCCCGTATCCTGCCGGAGGGACTTGGGTACATTACAGATGTCGGTATGACCGGGCCTTATTATTCGGTTATCGGTATGGACAAAGAGACGGCGATCAAGCGCTTTCTTATCCAGACTCCACACAAATACAAACAAGCCAATGGGGACAATCGGATTTGCGGCCTCATTACCGAAATAGATCCGGAAACCGGAAAATGCCTTCGCATTGAATCCGTTATTTTTCCCACCTTCGAAACCCACTCAGAATCGTGAATACCGGCGAAATCCTCTTGCGTGCAAGCAAAGTTCAAAAATCCTACAGCGGAAAAACAGAACCCGTACACGTCCTGCGAGGCGTTGATATCGAAATCCGTAAAAATGATCTCGCCACCATTGTGGGTGCCAGCGGATCAGGAAAAAGTACGCTCCTTCATATACTCGGCGGTCTTGACCGCCCTGATCATGGATCCGTCCATTTTCGCAACACGAATCTCTCGGATATGAGCGATGAAGCCCTGGCCGCGTTTCGAAATCGTAATATCGGTTTCGTTTTTCAGTTCCATCATCTGCTGCCCGAATTTACGGCACTTGAAAATGTCTTTATGCCCGGATTGATTGCCGGAAAACCCATGGCTGAGATTCGGAACCGCGCCGCGAACCTGCTGGAGGAAACCGGATTGAAAGCGCGGATGGATCATCGTCCTTCAGAACTTTCAGGTGGTGAACAGCAGCGCGTAGCCGTAGCCCGGGCTCTTATGAACGAACCGGAAATTATTTTAGCTGATGAACCGACAGGTAATCTGGACGAGAGCAACACCGAAAAACTTCTGATGTTGCTTACAGACCTTAAAGATATAGAGAAAATCTCCATCGTACTCATTACACACGATACCCGTATCGCAGATATAAGCCCGACTGTGTACCGGCTACAAAACGGAATACTTGCTTCGGAAGCAACAGAACAGGCTTGATTTTGTCAAGTAACAAAACAGTGATATATTTAGGCACTTTTTTACATGCACTTGAGCATATTATTTCACAGATAACAAAGTATCTGTAGCAACCCGTTTCTCAATACATCTATGGCCAATCGACTTTCCAAAGAACAGCTTGAATCCGATCCTCTTCTTACCAGTTATTATCTGTTTACCAGTTTTTTAAAACGTAACCTGAGCCTGGTCATTGGGGCTTCCATTGCTTTTCTGTTGCTTGTTGGCGGCGGTTTGGCTTACTACTTTCACACCCGGGCATTGGAACAGGAAGCGCAGGAGCTGTTGGTTCGTGCAGAACAGACTTTCCACAACGGAGAATATGAAATAGCTCTATGGGGTGATGACGACTCCATTCGGTTTGGTTTGGTCGACATTATCAATGATTATGGCCGGACGAAAGCCGGTAATATGGCCCGTTATTATGCTGCAGCTGCCGAAGCCGAACTGGGCAATTATGAAGATGCCCTGTATTACATCGAAAGATTCGACCCCCCCGCCGGGATTCTTGGTGTAGGCCCGATCACGTTTCATGCCGTGGTGCTTTCAAATCTTGGGGAGTTGGAACAGGCTTCCGAAATTTTTATAAAAGCTGCCGAATGGGATGAAAACGAAGCCACAACCCCGCAAAATCTATTCAACGCGGCCCAGGTTTCCATGGAAGCCGGTAATTATATAAAAGCTCGAGAGCTTGTTAACCGGATTCTGAACAATTACGAAGACTCCGACGTGGCGGACCAGGCGCAGCGTCTGGAGGGTATGCTCATTGCCCGTCAATAAGGTTCATACCTCAGGCATAAAGCCAGGTATACTTCCGTTAAAACAATTGTCCGGCTGCAATGCAACCGGGACTACCGCATCTTTTGGAGCATGCACGTCTTTAAAAGCATGAATATATTAAAGAAGCTAAAATTCAGTTTTACAAAAATCTGAATTATTGATATTGTAAGCATTATTGATACATGCATTAATGGTTAAGATGCCATAGCGACACCTTATGACATTTAACAAATGAAAACTGGTGAAAAAATGAGTATGAATCGCAGACGGTTTTTAGCTAATACAGGTTTTGTAGCCGCCGGAATGTCAATGTCCGGCCTGATGGGCGGTACGGGGACATCCCGGGCGCAACAACGAAAAGGGCCTCTGGATTATATTATCGTTCAGGGCCATTATGATATCTGGGAATTCAATGACCGCTTAGCTCTCAGACGTTCCGAACACAACTCCCCTTTAAGGGACCATATTCTACCCCGGTTGCTGGAAGCAGGAGTTAATGTGGTGATCATGCCGGCCGGAGGCGATTCCGTTGATCAGAGAGGCGGGAGTGAACAGCTGTTGGCCGGATCGATGCGGACGACCGATATGCTGCATGTGGAAATTGAAAAAACAAACGGCAGAGCTTCGATCATCAAATCAAAAAAAGACCTTCCGGAGATACCGGATCCGAATCATGTAAAATTCTTTTTGGATTTTGAAGGAGGCCAATCCATTGCCATTGACCCTCAACCGGAATATCATCCGGACCGCCGGCTGGCATTGCTGAGAAATTTCTTCCGGCTGGGTGTTCGGGGATTACAGTTAACCCATCATTCCCGCAACCAGCTGGGTGATGGATGGCGGGAAGGTGATCCGGGCAACAAACTGTCAAGATTCGGAGTCGAAGTAGTCGAGGAGATGAACAGACTGGGTATGATGGTCGGAGTTTCCCATTTGAGTGCAAACGGTATTTACCATGCGGCTGAAGTATCCACCAAACCGATTGTCTCTACACATCAAAATCCCCGAAAATTTATTGATACCCCCCTGCAGTTATCCGATGATGAGATTAAAGCCATTGCATCAACTGGCGGAATAGCAGGTGTCCGGTATCATTCCAGCAGCCTTACCCCCTATGACAGGCTGGTAGATATGATTGAGTATATAGCAGATCTGGTAGGTATAGAACACACGGGTTTTGCCTGGCTTGGCCATGATGAAGGCCACCCGAGAACAGGCTATGTCCCCGGCGTTTCTGAAGGACCGGCTCCCGATGGCATTGAAGGAATGTCCAAATACGAGCAATTCAGCCGATTTATTGAACTGCTTGATGAACGATTTACA
The DNA here is from genome assembly GCA_040905705.1 of Balneolales bacterium. Lineage (GTDB taxonomy): Bacteria > Bacteroidota > Rhodothermia > Balneolales > Natronogracilivirgulaceae > JBBDQZ01. The sequence continues at coordinate 12,125 of JBBDQZ010000050.1, read as the reverse complement.
CAGGACGAAATCGCTTTGATCATGGGCGGTAATTTTTTAAGAATCTGGAAAGATATATTGCCGGATTAATTTCCTTTCCAAATACAAACCCAGCCTGGCTCTGAATTTTTTTTTACCACCCTGCAACATATTGCTTCCTTGTACGTAATATAATCAAGTGCAGCAAGCGAAAAGCACTGCATGGACAGGACACTAATAAACTACATTGACCTCTAAGTTTTCAGCCCCTGGCACTGATTATGCCTGGGGCTTCATTTTAGGCTATTCCTGCATATCCATCCAGCCTTCCATTTCATCTTACTCTTCCTCTTCGTTCTCACCATTTCCTCCCATATCGCTCAACTGTATATTCAGCGCGTGGATAGAGATCTGAATCTCCCAGATAGAAAGTGCCAGTGAAGCGAGAAGTAACAGCAGGCTGGCACCAAATGTATATTGTGCAGCGGACATATACCCCTGAAACAAAAGCAACATGCACAAAGCGGAAAGAAACAGACTGATCACGCCCAAAACCTGCATGTCACGAATAAGTCGGGTTCGCAGCCGTAAATTCTTAATCTGTGATATCACAAGTGGATCCCTGTCCGCCTTGTATTTTTTATGCAGACTCCTGATCAGGGTGGCTATCGTCAAAAACCTGTTGGTATATGCAAGCAGCAATAACGAAATTGCAGGAAAAAGAAGAGCCGGTGTAGCCAAATCGAGTGACATACGCGCTAACCTGTACTTTGCATGGCGGCCGCTATTCCATTGATACTGGAGAAAAGAGCGTGACGCAGTTTCCCCGATTTGAGCTTTTTATCCCGGTTGCGATACATTAACTCAATCTGCAACAAGTTCAACACATCGGTATAAGGATTTCGAAGGGAGATAGACTTTTGGATCACCGGATTATTTGACATCAGTTCCTCATCTCCTGAAATCTTAAGTAATACTGATTTGGCCATTTCAAATTCGGTTACAATTTTATCATGATACCCTTTTTTGACTTGTTTTGAGTAACACTCTGCTATATCAAGATGTGCCCGGGCCAATTCCCGCTGGGCATTATCGACGACCGAGCGGAAAAACCGGGATTGCTTAAACAACCGCTGCATCAATCCGAGATCTTCCGGCCTTTCCTTCAGATAGGAGTCCATCGCGGATCCTATTCCGAACCACCCGGGAAGATTGTATCTCGTCTGAGTCCATGCAAATACCCAGGGAATAGCACGCAAGCTATCGAAATCCACCTCACTTCCGGTATTACGGGATACCGGCCTGGAAGCAATGGGCAGGGCACTGATATATTCAATAGGAGTAATATTCGCATACCAGCGCCAGACATCGGCAGTACGTGTAAACTTCTGGTACACCTTCATGGTGCGCCGGGAGATTTCATCCATCATGGCTACAGCCTGCTTGTCACTGTTGAAATGATGCGTTTTCTCACGGCTGGTACTTGCAGATGACTGAATCATCGCATGCACCATCTGCTCCAAATGCCGGCGGGCAATGGTCGGCAAAGCATAACGGAATGAAATCACTTCCCCCTGTTCTGTAAATCTGATTTTTCCGTTGTGACACGCTTGGGGAAGGCCCTGTATGGCCTGGTTCGATCTCCCGCCACCGCGGCCGATAGTGCCGCCACGACCATGAAACAATCGACAGGTGACCCCGTATTTTTTACAGATCAGTGACAACTCTTCCTGTGCATTATGCAATGCCCAGTTTGCCATCCAGTAGCCGCCATCCTTGTTACTGTCGGAATACCCTAACATAATCTCCTGAAACTGGTTTCGGGAAGCAAGATGCTGCTTGTACAACGGGTTCTGCAACAAATCCGCCATCACCTGGCGGCTTTCCCCGAGATCTTCGACCGTTTCAAAAAGCGGAACCACATCTAACCTGGAATCCACCTGGTCCTTATGGTAAGACCACAGTCCGGTTTCCTTTGCAATAAACAGTACTTCCAGCATATCACTTACTTCATGAGTCATACTCACTATAAAACTTCCAATAGCATCGGGATTCCGCGTTACTGTATTGACAACCACTTTAAAAGTACTCAGCAGTTCTTCGGATGTATCGCTTAGTGTTGTATGTTTGGGAACAAGCGGTCTTGGATTTTTAAGTTCCTTTTGCAGTAACGCCATCTTCTTTTTTTCTTCCATGTTCAGATAGTCGGATACGACGCCTGCTTTTTTAAGCATTTCGGATACACACGTGCCGTTTATGTCGCTGTGCTGACGGATGTCCAGAGAAGCCAAATGATACCCGAACGTTTTGATCTGGTAGTGCAATCGACGCAATGAGCCCCGGTTTGCCGTCTGTTTAAATCCAGCTTCCTGAAGCGCCATCAGCAATAGCTCAATATCCTCCTGAAAATCGGATATCGGGTACGGTCCAGCATCCGTTCTGTCCATATCAAGCAACGACTGTTTTTGCTGCGCCATCTTTTCCTGAATAAAATGGACTTTCAGGCGGTAAGGCTCATGCCAGTAATCGCGTATGTTCAGGCCGGTATCGAAGTGCTCATTATCTTCATGAATAGAGTCAACAAGCGATTTGGGAACATCAATGTTTCTGGATGAAATGCTGAGTTCATACCACAACGAACTTAGTGCCTGTTCGTAGTTTTCAAATGCCGCTTGATAATGAAGGCGAATGGTTGCCCGGGTCATTTCGGCTGTCACTTTGGGATTACCGTCCCGATCCCCGCCAATCCAGCTTCTATATTTCAAAAATGCCGGTATTTGAGGACGCTTGCCATAGTACATGTCCGAAGCATCCTCGAGGTCGGCATAGATTCGGGGAACCGTATCCCAGATAGAATTGGTTAAAAAATAAAGGCCGTTGCGTACCTCGTCATAAACACTGAGTCTGGATGGCCGTACATCATCAGTCGACACCAGAATGCATATTCGGGAAAACAATTCTGCCAGCAATTGCTCTTTTTCCGACGGCACCAGTGATTCGTTATTCAACCGAAGCACCAGGCTGGAAATATTCTGTTGGATATGCAGGATACTGCGCCGGCGGGCTTCGGTGGGATGAGCCGTTAACGTTGGCTGAACATCCAGTTCCTTTAGGATCTGCGTAAATTCAGGGTAAGAGACATTACTGGATTTCAGATAATGCACTGCCTGCATGACCGATTCCTCTCTCGGTTGCTCCTTGTGGGCATTGAGTTCCCGCTCCCGGTTTATTCGGGTAATTTCGATCTGTTCGGCACGATTAACCAAGTGAAAAAAGGAAGTAAAAGCCCGCAACAGCCAGTCAATCTGACTGGGTATCAGTTTTTTGAGTTCCTTTTGAACCTGGGACCGTAAAGCGTGTTTATCCTGTCCTTCTTCATAGGCCAATTTACAGCGTGTCCGCAACGATTCCACCAGTTCGAACATCTCGTCTCCGGCAAGTGAACGAACGGCATGCCCCAGTAAAGCCCCTAACAAATTGACATTTCGACTCAGCGGACGGGAAATTCCTTCACCCTCCGCTTCAATATTTAGGCCCTTCCATTCTTTTATGTCTATGGTATCCTGCATTTACCTCTGATTATGAATATGGCCGATGATATTTGAAATACCATCTTCATAAAAGGAAAGATATGATGGCCAAGTGTGATTGAAAAAGTTGAATGCGTAAATATAAGGTTCTCTTTAATATGGATGAACTGTAGAGAAATAAAAATCCTGTATAACCATTACCTGTATCTCATTTAACAATGATGCCGATATATTGCATTTTATATGATTATTTTTCTCGATACATCTGGATATGGGGTGCAACCGAGACATAAATTAATTATGGAAAGGGGCCTGCCCGCCATCGAAGTTACTTCCTGCCACCAATAACCAACTACAATCATTATGAATTATAGTGATCTGCTCAGAGGTATCATCGGTAAGGCCTTCCTGATCGGACTGGCTACCATCTCCGGTATACTTTACTAAAAAAGATCTTCATACTAAGATGTTTTTCACACACGTTTTGCTACGGAATAGTCCGTAAAAAACCATATCTTTGTCCTTTGCTTCATCTGTTTGAATTGTTACCGACGTATCATGACTGATGAAGTTAACCATGGCAGAAACCATATGCCTGTATGTTAAAGGCCCTTGCCACGGATGTTTCATGAAGTGGGTGCACGTAGTGCCTAAGCGGGTGCGCGTTGTACCTTTATCACGTAACCAAGCAACCCCTGAAATTCTTATGAAACGAACTGCAGTTTTTAGCGTATATCTTGCACTTTTTTTTATATCCGGATGTACGTTAATTCAGTCACCACAATCCCGCATTGAAGAGGAAAACATTGTAGGAAAAATAGATAATGAACCGGTCACCTATGATGAACTCAGACGCCAGTTTGCAGAATCCAGCACAGTGATTGCGGATGACTTAAACGCTAATTTAAGTGAATTTCTTGGTCTGTATATGGATTACCGGATAAAACTTGCCATAGTGGATGAAGGCGGTTATATGGAACATCCGGAAGTCCTGCAGGACCTGAAAAATTACGAACAACAAGCGGCTTATCCTTTCCTGATCGAACGACACATCAAGAAAAAACTGCTCGATGAAATGTATGAACGGTCGCTGGAACATGTACACGTCCAGCATATATTGATCGAGGTATCCAGGGTTGCCCCGGCCGCAGATACCGCACACGCTTATGAACAATTGATGGAAGCCCGTGAACGCTTTCTGCAGGGGGAAGACTTCATGGCGCTTTCCGATGAATACTCTACCCGTCAGCGGGGCAGGAGTATGGGTGAAGATCTCGGTTTTATTAGTACCGGTTGGGCGCTTAAACCTTTCGAAGATGCCATGTACTCCACCCCTGTCGGGGAGGTAAGTATGCCTGTCCGCACCAGTTACGGGTATCACCTCGTACATGTTAAAGATCGCATTGAATCCGGCCCCAATAAGAGTTTCTCGCACATTTACTTTAGAACCAGGGGTGCTTCTCAACCGTTGGATTCCGTTCGAGCCCAGGCACAACGTGCTTATAATGAACTGGAAAATGGTGTTTATTGGGATGATGTGGTGGAAATCTATTCACAGGATGATGAGACCAAATTTATTGGCGGAGATATCGGCTGGATTCGCTATGGTATGATTCATCGATCCTTTACGGATACCATCATGCAAATCGAGAATACCGGGGAATATACCAAACCCTTCACCAGTCAGATTGGAATGCATATTGTCCGGTTGGATTCTATTCACCACCCCAGTGAAGCAGAAAGACGACGAAGACTTGAACGTCGGATTGAACAGCTTCCCAGATTTAGTGAAACCGAACGAGCTGTACGGAATGAAGCTGCTCAAATCGGTAACGCACGATTTCATCGTGAAAATCTGCTGGAACTTGAAGCCTTCATCAGGGAGGACCTGGCCGACAGCGCTGAATCCCTGACGCCTCCCGCCTCGCTTCTTGAAAAACCGGTCTTTTCTTTCCTTGATCAAACCTGGTCAGGCACTCATTTCCTCGACTGGCTGAAGCACACTATCGAGGAAAACAACCATTCGGAATATCACTACAACATGGCCACCGATTTTCGGGATCAAATTATCGACTCTCAACTCGCCACCCTGACAAAAGAACGATTTCCCGAATTTACTGAAATAACCCGGGATTATCATACAGGACTTGCGGTTTTCAAGGTCAATGAAGACTCGATCTGGACGTATGCACAACAAGACACCGCACAACTTAAAAGGCTTTTTGAAGCAAATCCTGAAAATTATCGATATGATACACGCTATCAATTTACACGTATATCCATTCTTAACGAATCAAGGCTTGAGCAGATTAAAACCCGGATTAATAATGGTATGCCCCTGGACAGTATCAGGTATCACTTTTTTAGCGCTATTGTCCGCCGTGATGCAACCAGCAGGATTGACGAGGAACCATACACTCATCTCGAAGGGGTAGAAGTCGGTGAATTTTCGCCTACATTCATATACAACGCACGTGCATCCACCTTCTATGTCCACGACATCCGTGAAGAACGCCCAATGACTTTCGAAGAAGCTTACAATAAACTGGTTTCGGATTACCAGGAGATCAGGGAACAGGAATGGATTGAGGCAATGCGTAAAAAATACCGCATGGAGATTTACCCGGATGTACTTCAGCAGTTAACTGCCAACACGGAATGATTCATAACACCACATGTTCGATTTTTCTTTGTTTTATCGTAATTGCATTAATCTCCTGTGAAAGGAAAGCGATTGATGAAGATGATATAATACTTGCGGAAGTGGGCAACCGGATACTGCTCCTGAACGATTTGAAAGAAGAGATCTCAGCGGAACAATATGCCCATGACAGTCTGGCGATCATAAACCAATACCGAAATCGCTGGATCAACCGTCAACTGAAAGTAAGGGAAGCGAAACGTCTGGGGTTGGACCAGCATGAAGAAATCCATAAACGGATTCAGCAGGCAACTGAATCTATCCTGGTAGACGCCTTCAACGAAGTGGTTTATTTGGAGTTGTCCGGTGAGCCGGTCAGCCGTTCAGAAGCCCAGGCATATTACGAAACAAACAAAGACAATTTTGTTCTTGGCGAGCGTCACGTACGTTTCAGACATCTGGTGGCCTCTAACCTGTCCGATGCCCAAAATGCCCTTAACGATATTCATCGAGGGCGATCATGGCGGGATATTGTTGAAAACTATTCGATAAACCCGGAACAAGCACTCGTTAACTCTCGACGATATTGGCCCATTTCCAATGCCGCAAGTGAATACGAACCTCTTAATAATTTTTTACAGATAATAGGGATAACGGAAATTTCACCTATCCGAAGAATTGGAGATCAATTCCATTTTGTTCAGCTGATGGATAGCCGCAGTGCAGGTGAGCACCCCCAGATAGAGTGGATCATAGATCAAATAACCGAATGGTTAATGCTTGAACGAAAAAGACGACATCTCCGCGCTATGGAACAAAATCTGTTTCTCAGAGCAGAGGCGAACAATGAATTACGACTCTTCGACGTAAGAGAACCTGAACAGGAATTAGAAATCAGAACGGACAGTTTATTACCTCACTGACAAGCCGTATTACCACCGTATTATACCCTATGCGAATTTTCTTTTTTTTAACATTATGCCTCTTGTTTACAAACACGATCCTTGCTCAGCAACGTCAAATTGCCGACCAAATCGTGGCTGTCGTAAACGATCATATTATTTTGAAATCCGATGTGAATCAGCAGGTGCGTGAAATCATGCAGCAAAATCAAAGTCAGGAATTTGATGAGCGCATGTGGTATTACGTGCTTGAATCCATGATCGACAATTTTGTATTGGTGGAGAAAGCCCGAATCGATTCGGTAGTGGTCAGTGACTCGGAAGTGAACCGGATGCTTGATCAGAGAATTAATCAGCTGGTTCAACAGGTTGGAGGTGAAAGAGCATTGGAACAGGCTTTCGGACAGCCTATTGTTGAAATCAAAGCGGAGTATTCCGAACAGTTTCGCCGTGATATGTTGGTAAACAGGGTCCGTCAACAAAGGATCGAACGTATTAATATTACCCGGCCCGAAGTTCGGGAATTTTTTGAATCGCTTCCTCAGGATTCACTGCCGGTTATTCCGGAATCCGTCTCATTATCACAAATCACCGTTATTCCTCCTCCACGAGCCGATGCAAGAAACCATGCACGGGAACTTGCCGAACAACTCCGTGATTCCATACTGAATCATAACGCATCCATGGAAGAACTTGCCAGAAGATACAGCGACGGGCCGACAGCTGAACGAGGCGGAGCATTGCCGATGGTTTCTACTGCCGACCTTTTGCCTGAATATGCGGCGGCGGCGGCGGCTCTGGATCCCGGGGAAATATCCGCAGTCGTCAACACTTCCCAGGGCTTCCATATCATTCGATTGAATGAACGAAGCGGTCAAAATATCTCTACCCATCATATTTTGATCTCTGTTTCGGATGATGATGTCGATGATGAATATGCCAGAGACAAATTGGAGGCCATACGGGACAGTGTTCTTAACCACAATGTGAGCTTTGCTGAAATGGCTCGACGGCATTCAGATGACCGGAACACTGCTCCGGCTGGCGGGCGCCTGATAGACCCTGAATCCGGACAATCCAACATCCCGGTTAGAGAATTGGAACCCGCATTACATCGCATTGTTTTGTTGCTCGATGAACCCGGTGATGTCTCACAACCACGATCCTATCAATATGGCGAGGATCAAAGACGGGCTTATCGTATTGTAAGACTGAATGAGCGTATCGAAGAGCATGTCGCCAATCTTGAACAAGACTACCAGATGATCCGCAGTTTTGCCCTCCAGGAAAAGAGCCGAAAAATACTTACTGAATGGATCAATCGACTACGCGATGAAATGTACGTGGAGTACCGCATTCCTGTCCCCGATTATGATCCCGCAATGACGCCCGATTTAATGACACCCGAAGTACCAGACGATGTGGCTCCTCAACAACCGGCTGATGGTATAACACCGCAGGCACCGGCTGAAATCTCCACGGATGGTTCCGTAGAAACCGGGTCGCAAATTATCGACTGACCGTTAACACTTCCCTTATTTTTAAATAATCACTTGTTAAAAAACGCTCCCGGATCAACTTCTATGTCACAGTCACGCACCCTCAGTAAGGTAGAAACCGCCGAAGCCTTCACGCGTCACTTCCTGGAACTGAGAAACGAAATTGCCAAATTTGTTGTAGGCCAGGACGACATTATCGAGCAGTTACTTATCAGTCTTTTTTCACGCGGACACTGTATGCTCATCGGCGTGCCCGGCCTTGCCAAAACGCTTTTAATCCGTACTCTTTCTCAAAGCCTGAACCTTACCTTCAACCGAATTCAATTTACACCGGATCTGATGCCCGGTGACATCACCGGCACAGAAATTATTGAAGAAGATCCTTCCTCCGGACGAAAAAATTTCAAATTCATCAAAGGCCCGCTTTTTGCTAACATCATCCTGGCCGATGAAATCAATCGTACCCCACCCAAAACACAGGCTGCTTTGCTCGAGTCGATGCAGGAGTACCATGTTACCGCCGGCGGGAATCAGTATGACCTTGAAAAACCTTTTTTCGTCCTGGCAACCCAGAATCCCATTGAACAGGAAGGCACCTATCCACTGCCGGAAGCACAGCTGGATCGATTCATGTTTAATCTGTGGCTGGACTACCCCTCATTCAAAGAGGAACTGGATATTGTAAGCCGGACGACTTCCCCCCGGGATGTCACCATCGACCCGATACTGGATGCCAGCCAGATCCTGGCTTATCAGAATCTGGTCCGTGAAGTACCTGTACCGGACAGCGTGCTGACATATACCGTGAGACTCGTGACCATGACACGCCCGAATACCAGCGCTGCACCCGATTTCATCAATCAATACATGAGCTGGGGTGCCGGGCCCCGTGCATCTCAATATCTTGTTATTGGTGGAAAAGCAAGAGCCCTCGCCCAGGGTCGATACAACGTTACTGAAGAAGACATTCGACAACTGGCCATACCCGTACTCCGGCACCGCCTTGTCTCCAATTACGCGGCGGAAGCCGATGGGTATGATACCGTATCGCTGATCAACCGATTGCTTGAACATAGTGCGTGATTTCAAGCTTCAATGACCTGTTGAATAATCCAGGTAACAAGTGCTCTACATGTTACCTTCTGCGTTACAAATACATGGATTTTTTATAACAGCTCAATAACTGAATTTATATGGATATCCTGTTTGACGGTTTCCAAAATACGTTACCCGTTACGTGGATCGTTATCTTGATTACGGTTGTGGTAGCACTCTCGTTTTGGTCCTATCGGCGTGAAATACGGTTATCTGCCCGAACCCGCTGGCTCCTTGCCGGCCTCCGTTCTGCAGCGCTCATTCTCTTGTTGATATTGTTGCTTAATCCGGTATTTATATTGCAGGAGGAATTCACCTCCCCTGTGCAAATCGCTCTGCTGCTGGACAACAGTCAAAGTGCCACTATTGAAAAAGGGGATTATCATGGCATGGATCACTATGAGGAAATTATTAACAAATTGACACCTGACCCCTCCGGCCGGTTTGAGCATCTATCCGTTGAATATTTCGGCTTTGATGAAGAACTCTTTACCATTGAATCAGCGGATGAGCTGAACTTCAGCGGCACGCGTACCAACATCGATCATGCCCTGGAAGATCTGTTATCCAATCATCTCGATCGTGAAGAAGCCCTGATACTTGTAACAGACGGTATTATTACTTCAGGTCGGGATCCTTCCGGTACAGCATCCCGAATGCCAGTCCCCATATTTACAGTGGGAATCGGAGATACTTCCCGGCTGAATGACGTCATTGTTCAACGGGTAACACACAACCCCTCCGCTTCACTGAACAGCCGGATAAATGTTGAGGCCTCTGTCTTGAATGACGGATTTCCGAATCGGGATCTTCCGGTTCAGTTGATTCAGAATGGAAACATATTGGAAGAGCAGACGGTCCGTTCTTCTGAATTGCGTTCTGTACAAAATATACATTTCGAGCTGACGCTGGACGAGGAGGGCCTTCAACAGTTTCAGATCCACATACCGGAGGTTGAAGGAGAATGGTCAACTGAAAATAACTCCAGATACTTTTCAGTTGATGTTCGGGATGATCGTATTCGAATTCTGCATCTGGCGTTTGATGTGCATCCGGATGTGCGGATTATCCGATCATTCCTGCGGGAAGACGAGCATATATCCCTTGAAAACCGCACCTGGGTACACGAAGATCGCTTTATTGAAGGTGCATTACCCGACCGTCCGGATACACTCGACCTGGTCATACTGCACGGATTCCCTCATGTCAGCCTCTCATCAGCATTCGCCGGTGAAATTGCGAACCGTTTCAGAGATAATGCCTTGTTGATCATGGGATCCCCGGGGCAAGAGATTAACCGGTTGTCTTCACTGTTTCCAGGACAGCTTCCGCTTCAATTTGAATCCGGCTATACCTGGTACGATGTACAGGCCCAGACTGTTACCAGTCAGAACAATCATCCCATTTTTGCCTTTGACATTCCGGAAGACTTGCGGCCGGCATCGATACGTGGTGGGGTTAGAAATGTAACAGAAAGCGGAAATACAGCTGTATTGTTGCGATCGGCATACAGGGGGACACCGACGGATGCTCCTCTGTTGGCAGTACGCACCACTGAAGATCATCGAATCGCTCATCTCAATGGATACAATTTTTACCGTTGGTCGCTAAGCCACACGGATGAACACCGACACTTTTGGGAAAATCTTCTGAATAACACCGTCAAATGGACAGCCTCTTCTCCGGACGAGGAATTACTGGTTTTGTCACCATCAAATCCGATTTTTCAAATTGGTGAACCGTTTATTATAAACGGCTTTCTTCGCAACGAAGCAGGAGACCCGGAAGAAACAGCCGTTATAAACATACTCGTTGAAAATGATGACGTTGACGACAGACGCTATGTAATGAGTAATGAGGGCAGCGGGCGCTATCAGCTTGAAATCGATAATCTACCCGAGGGGACCTATGAGTATGAGGGTGTAGCCCGACGGGGTGATCGTGAAATTGATACACGATCCGGACAATTTATAATCGGTGGTGTTAACAGGGAATTATTAAATACAATCCGTAATGACGAATTGCTTCAATTGATGGCACAATCTTCAAATGGGACATACCTGGCTCACGACCGCGTTGATGAACTGTATGATCGGATCGAGGAATTGCTGGGATTTGATGAACGAACCGAGATAACCGCTCGTTCACTGGCATTGCACCGGCATCCTTTCTGGTTTGTGCTGGTTATACTGCTGTTGACAACCGAATGGGTTATCAGGAAGTATCGTGCACTACCATAATATTCAGATGCATAGCAAATTATAAACAGATATTACCGGGCAATCTCCATAAATATTACAGGGAAACTGGCGGGAAACATCCGGTAAACGGGAAGTTAACACATGCATTCATATCTGTGGAGAAATTATCAAACAGGAATAGCCTGATTCCCGGCCTGTCCCTGGAAAAGTTTTGTGGGTCAAGATTAAAAATTTATGGGTTAAGAATCGAGTAGGAAGATAAAAGTATCAAGTTAAAGATACTTTTATCTGTCCTCTCA
>JBBDQZ010000049.1:0-4471 GCA_040905705.1 Balneolales bacterium | reverse complement strand
TAAGCAAAATCCTGCGACGGCGATCTATCTTCATCCTGATCAGTGATTTTCAATCGTCCGATTATGAAAAACAGCTGCGCATTGCCAACCGCAAACATGATTTTGTGAGTATTGTGATTGATGATCCACTGGAACGCGAGCTGCCCGATCTCGGGCTCATTCCCCTTAGTGATGCCGAAACCGGACAATATCGTATTGTTGATACGTCAAGTAAAAAAGTTCGCACTCAGTATCAACAAATGCGGCAGGAACGCATGGAAAAGCTTCAATATACACTCCGCCGCCACCGTATCGACGCCATGACTCTTCGTACTGATGAATCTTATATTGAACCTGTAATGGCATTTTTCAAGCGACGGGTTAACCGTTATTGAAATGTGCTCATCCATGCCTGTATGACCTATTCCCCGCTTTTCATAAAAATTTCTTTTTACGTCCTGCTGATCGTTTTTTTTTTCGAAACCGCCAATGCCCAGCAAGCTTCCCGGCGTATTGACCGCGATACTGTTCGCACCGGGGACGTTTTCATGTATCATCTTCGAATTACGGATGCGGATGAGTATGACGATATCCGGTATCCGGACAGCACCCAGTTCGGATATGATTTTGTCATTCGGGACAGAAAAATTGATTCTGATGAGCAAGGCGTTTCCCTTGTTTATACACTGCAATATTTTGGTGTTGACGATCAATTTGTGCCTGAGTTATATGCCGGATTGGTAGACGGTGCCGATACCACGTTTCTCGTCATTCCGGAACTGCCATTTATCTATGAAGCCCGGGTTGAAGATCCGGATTCGGCTTTGCGTCCGCTCAAACCCATATTTCAATTTCCCCGAAACTGGTGGCCATGGATACTATCCGCGATCGCGCTGCTTCTTCTCGCCGGTTATCTTTTGTATCGGTATCGTGATCAGATATATTCCAGATTCCATCCGCCGGAAAAACCGAAAATTGAACCAGTACCCTTTTATGATCCCCTGAAAAACCTGCGCCGGGAACTGGACCGGATTGAGGACACCTATCCGGATCCGCACAAATCATACCGGGAATTTTACACAGAACTCGGGGATGTATTCCGGATCTACTTCGAAGAGGTGCATCTTTTTCCTGCTCTGGAATCCACGACAGGGGAAGTGATTAAAGAGCTGAAAAGCCGTCCATGCGATACTGAAGTGATCCGGTTGCTTGCATCCCTCCTGCAGGAAGCCGACCTGGTCAAATTTGCCAAATATAAACCCAATGAAAAGGAGTGCCGGTCCGTTATGAAAAACAGCTCGATATTAACCGAGCGAATTGCCATCACCGACAGGCCAAAAATCGATCTTCTTCGCAGTGAACATGAGGAACGGCAAATTCAACTTACAGATACTAATACATTATGATTTGGGGTAATCCGGCCTGGTTTTGGGCACTGCTGATCATCCCGGTTATTCTGTGGATGCAATACCACTATTATAAGCGCCGGCAGATCCCTTTTTTGACATATTCAGATACTTCCGACCTGGGTAACATCACCGGTAACTGGCGATCCTACGGTGTATTTGCCGGTTTTGCCCTTCAGCTAATTGCCGCAGGTTTAATCATCATGGCGCTTGCGCGTCCTCAGGAGAGGCAGGTTTATACCGATCGCAATGTTGAAGGGATCGACATCATCCTTGTCATTGATATCTCCTCGTCCATGCTGGCTGTTGACATGAAGCCCAACCGACTGGAAGCCGTTAAAGAAGTGGCATCCAATTTTATTAAACGGAGAATTTCCGATCGTATCGGCCTGGTGGTATTTGCCAGGGAAAGTTTTACCGTGCTGCCGCCTACACTGGATTACAATCTGTTGCAACAGCAACTCAACCAGGTCGATCTCGGGATGGTGCGCGACGGTACGGCCATAGGGATGGGCCTGGCAACAGGCGTTAACCGGCTGCGGGATAGTGATGCCGAAAGCCGGGTTGTCATACTTCTGACTGACGGTGAAAACAACAGCGGTGAAATTGATCCAATAACGGCCGCCGAACTGGCGGTGACATTCGGGCTGAGAGTTTACACAATCGGAGCCAGTACTGATGCGTTAACTGCACCGTATCCGGTAGAGGATCCGCTTCGTGGAACGCGTTATCATGATATCCGTGTCGACGTTGATGAAGAAATGATGCGTACCATTGCTGAAAATACCGGAGGCCGATATTTTCGTGCTACCGATAACGAATCATTGGAACAGGTCTACCGGGAAATTGACGAACTGGAACGCAGTGAATTTGAAGAAACGGTTTATCACGAATATTATGACCGGTATCAGGCATATCTGGCATGGGGAATGATCCTGATGCTTTTGTCCATGTTATGCGACCGCTGGCTGTTCCGCACTGAACTTTCGTGATGTAATGTTACTGGCGATTTCCCGTCTTTTCCCGTACTTTTATAAGAATATAACCGCATGATTATTACTATAATCCTATGTCTCTGACGCAGATTGCGCAGATTTTTTTTAAGCACATCCCCACTGATGAAATTTCCCGGCAGCTTCAACCAGGGAAGGTGGTACAGTTGCAGCATTTTGTCGGATCCACTGCTTCACTTGCACTAGCCGATATTTCCCGCAAGCAACTGCCGCTCATAGTAATAACACCTAATGAGGAGCGGGCGCAGTTTATCCGGTCTGATATTGACGCGCTTGGAGCCACCCGGCCGCTCTATTTTCCGCCGAGTGGAATGGCCCCCTATGACAGCGGGAAAGTACGGGATACGGCCGTTTCGGCACAACGATCGGATGTCATTGATCAGATACGGGAATCACCGGAATTGATTGTTGTGACTTCTGCCGAAGCGATTTATGAAAAAATGGCTTCTCCTGACCGGCTTGCCGGCGCTTCCATTTCCCTGAGGAATGAAACCGCTATAAATCCTGACGAGCTGGCCGGCAGGCTTGTCGATCAGCACTATCAGGCCGTTTCATTTGTCAATGAACCGGGGGAATTTGCCCGCCGGGGTGGTATTCTTGATATTTATCCATTTTCAGGCGAGTATCCTGTACGGATTGAATTTTTCGGTGACGAGATCAATTCCATTCGCGAATTTGACCCTGACTCGCAAAGATCAGTTGCATTTCTTGATCACATCAGGCTGGTTCCGAACCTCGAAACATTCTCTCTCGAGGCCAAACAGTCACTGATAACGATGTTTCCCGAATCTGTTCCGGTTGCCTTTGTCGATTATCCCGGTGTGATTGCGGAAATTCACCGACTTTTCGCCGATGCCGAAAAAAGGTATTCGGATGCTGCCGGCGGGAACAATCCAGATGGTAACCAGCTCGGAGACGGCCATTCTAGCGACAACCATTCTGGCAAACGCATCGGAGGCAAGGGCGGTTCCATCAGGCATTCTTCCGATGAATTAGAAGAAATTGGGCACTTAGCCCCCCCGGAAACCCGGTATCTTGCTCCTGATGAATTTGTACAGCAATTACAACGTCATCCGCGTCTGCTCTTCGGGGCGCTGACGGCAGATCTTACTCCCGATTACCAGTATGTCCTGGAAGCTCGTCCCCAGCCCGATTTTAACAGCTCGGTCAAACTTCTCCGCAATGATCTAAAAGAGTTGAGCCTGCAGAATATTGAAACCTGGATTTTATGCGATAATGACGGGCAACGAAAACGGTTTGAGGAACTATTGGGTGAACCGTCGCCGTATTTGAGGTATCATTTATCTGTTGAAACGCTTCATCGCGGATTTATCCTGCCTGCCGAAGGCATCGCTGTTTACACCGATCATCAGATTTTCAACCGCTACCATCGTCCCAAAACGCGTGGAAAAGTTCGGCGTGGCGGCATTTCGTTTAAAGAACTCAAAGATCTGAATATCGGCGATTATGTCGTGCATGTTGATCATGGAATTGGGAAATTCTCCGGTTTTCGCAAGATCAAAGTGCGGGATGTTGAGCAGGAAGCCGTCGTACTGAAGTATCAGAATGATTCCATCCTGTATGTCAATGTCTCCAGCCTTCACAAACTGCAAAAATATTCGGGGAAAGATGGGGCGGCTCCGAAAATCACTACACTCGGATCCGGGGAATGGTCGCGTAAAAAGGCTAAAGCAAAGAAACGCGTCAAAGACATTGCCCGGGACCTGATTGAGCTTTACGCGAAACGAAAATCACAGAAAGCGTATGCTTTTTCCGCCGACAACAATATGCAGACCGAGTTGGAAGCATCGTTCATTTATGAGGAGACGCCCGACCAGGAAAAGGCTATCGAAGATGTGAAAGCCGATATGATGAGCGAGACGCCGATGGACCGGCTGGTGTGCGGTGATGTCGGTTTCGGCAAAACTGAGGTGGCCGTGCGTGCGGCTTTTAAGTCGGTGCTGGATGGGAAACAGGTGGCTGTTATGGTGCCTACCACCATTCTGGCGGATCAGCACTGGAAAACGTTCAGCGATCGTATGAAAGATTTTGCGGTGAACATCGATGTGATTT
>JBBDQZ010000048.1:0-27191 GCA_040905705.1 Balneolales bacterium | reverse complement strand
CGATATCGAATGGGGAGATGGCCCGGTTGGAAGATCACGAGGATAGCGTAAGAGACCCGGACAGGGTTTATGGTTATTAAACGCATGCCCCGGAAATGAGTCCGAGGCTACATTATTATAATATATCAAAGATTCCAGGTCAACCCCATCGGACTTTAACCTGTCTGTTCTATTTTTGATTGGTTTAGGATTAAAATGAAAATACTGTATTACGACTGTTTTTCCGGTATATCAGGAGATATGCATCTTGGAGCTATGATTGATGCCGGAGTGAACCCGGACCACTTATTGAATGAATTAAAAAAATTACCCCTTACAGGTTACCAAATTCATATTTCACGCGATAAAAGACAGGGTATAGAAGGAACGCGTGTAGATGTGATTATAGATGAGAAGCATGAAAAAAGTGGCAGAGGAAACAATACGGACGGGCAAATTGAAGAGCTCTCCCGTAACCGATTATCCAATCACAAAAAGCCGGAAAAATCAAGAAGGCAGGAATTACCCGGAAAGCACCATCATGCACACCACAACTTACAGGATATAGAAAATATTATTTTACAAAGCGAACTGGCGGATAAGACCAAGGAACGTGCATTAAACATGTTCCGGATGATCGCCAAAGCGGAGGCGAAAATACACGGTATATCGATAGAAAAAGTGCATTTCCATGAAGTCGGGGCTACAGATTCAATTATAGATATTACCGGAGCGGCCATTTGTTTGGAATACCTGAAACCGGACCGCATTCTCAGTTCAGCAGTTGAGCTTGGCGGTGGAACGGTTCAGTGTTCGCATGGAATCATGCCGGTTCCTGCCCCGGCAACCGCTGAAATACTGAAGGGTATTCCTGTGAAATTGGGGAACGTACATCACGAAGCGACGACACCTACCGGAGCAGCCATTCTGGCTGCCAATGTAGATGAATTCACCGACAAGATTCAGTTTCACCCGCTTGCTACCGCCTATGGGATTGGCCAGAGAGATACCGAAGTGGCAAATGTATTGAGAATCTTTACAGCCGAAATGGCCGAAGATGGCATGATGACCGGTGAAAGCACGTCCGATGACCACATAATGATTGAATGCAATTTGGATGACATGAACCCCGAGTTTTACAGTCCACTCATGGACACCCTCTTTTCGCAAGGCAGCGATGATGTATATTTTACACCCATCACAATGAAAAAAAGCAGGCCCGCAGTTAAAATAACCGTACTGTGTCATAAAAATTACCAACAAAAGCTTTCCGAACTCCTGCTGACCCACACAACGACACTGGGTGTAAGAAGTTACCCTGTATCGAAAACAATGCTCAAACGGGAAACGGAAACCGTCACCACCTCTCTGGGCCAGGTAACTATTAAAAAAGCATGGTATAAAGGGGAATTACTGAAATGGAAACTTGAGTATGATGACTGCAAGTTATTGGCTGACAGACATGGCCTTTCTGTACGCAAGGTATATCAAACAGTAGAATCGGAACTGTCTCTGCACCCATTCAGCAATAAAATACGGAATGACTCTTAATTTATAATTGACAGGCTTATGAACCCGAATCGTGAACAAAACCAGGCACACTCCGGGCTTACTATTCAACCGAAACAAACGAGCAACAGTAAAATGGTTAACAACGGGAAAAGTATAAAAAGCAGGCCCATTACGAACAGGAAAGGTCGAAAAGATTTTTCCGGAGACAGCAAGAATACTACTACAACCGATGAAAAGTACCAGCATCTGCTAAATTTGCTGCATGATATGGGAAAAATTGCCGTAGCATATTCAGGTGGCGTCGACAGTACATTTTTGTTGGCTGCAGCTAAACAGGCATCGGTCGCAAAACTGATCGCTTTAACCATGAAGCGTCCCTATTTTGCTCAATGGGAACTGGAAGAAGCCACGAATCTTGTAAAAAAACTGGGTATTCCGCATAAAATTATTGAACTGCCGGTCGACGATAAAATGAGTTTCAATCCTCCTGATCGGTGTTATCTGTGTAAATCCAGCACTTTTAAACGCTTCAGAGAAGAAATGGACCAACTGGGTTTTGATACTCTTTTGGATGGAACCAACGCTGACGATATCCAGGAATACAGGCCGGGTCTGAGAGCAGTCAAAGAATTTAAAGTCAGAAGCCCTCTTCAGGAAACCGGTTTTACCAAAGCTGAAATCCGGCAAAAATCCAGAGAACTGGGATTACCTGAATGGGACAAACCATCCAATACCTGTCTTGTTACCCGTATTCCTTATCATACAGATATCAGCAATAACGATTTACGGATGATAGAAAAAGCTGAATTATTTCTTATGAAGGAAGGTTTCAGATTGGTCCGGGTTCGGAAATATGATGATCATGCCAGGATTGAAGTTGATCCGGGAATGGTCGATGAACTTTTAAAGAAAGACAAAATGAACCATATTTCATCCTATTTAGGAACCCTGGGATTCAAGAATGTGTCCGTTGATTTGGAAGGGTATAAAACAGGTAATCTTGACAAAACCATTTTGAAAAATACGAACAATTGAACCTATATTGCACAATTATTACAAGACTTTAAACGCTGAATCGGAAATTATAAAGTGAACAGACAAACTTTAAGAAATCTGCTTGACGATGTAAGAAAGGGCGAAACAAATGTTGATAAAGCTCTGAAAAAACTGACCGATCTGCCCTACAAGGAACTCGGATTCGCCAAAATAGACAATCACCGGGAGCTGAGGACCGGATACCCGGAAGTTGTTTTTGGCCAGGGAAAAACCCCCGATCAGGTGAGGGATATTATTGCATTCATGATCACCCGGGACAGCAATATCCTTGCAACCCGCGTCACCCCTGAAGCAGCGCAGGCGGTAAAGGGCATTGCTCCTGATGCAGCTTATCATGAAACGGCACGATGCATCACCATTCGAAAGCACAAACCGGTACTAACCAGGACCGGGATTGCCATTGTTACGGCGGGAACGGCTGATTTACCGGTTGCTGATGAAGCGGCCATTACTGCAGAAATATTCGACAATAAAGTGAACCGGTTTTTTGATGTCGGTATTGCCGGCATTCACAGATTGTACGACAAGCTGGATGAAATCCGAAAAGCAAAGGTCATTATTGTCGTCGCCGGGATGGAAGGAGCCCTTCCAAGTCTTGTTGGCGGCCTGGTAGACAAACCGGTCATTGCTATTCCCACCAGCATCGGGTACGGTGCCAATTTCGGAGGTTTGTCGGCGCTACTCGGCATGCTCACCAGTTGTGCCTCCGGTGTCAGCGTTGTCAATATCGATAACGGATTTGGAGCGGGCTATCTCGCAAGCATGATCAATAAATTATAAGAAGCCACATCCCTTCTAACCGACTCAATGCTGCGAAAAACTGCTTCCGGGAATTTCGGATACCGGCCGGTATTTCAAATATATTTCTCTCCCCAGCCAAATCACACCTGCCGGAGGAAAAACAATAAAAAGAAGGGCAAGCATACCCTTGTTGTTCTTCCCGTATTGAACCTTGTACAGGCGTATCAGGGAGGCGATCCATAACACTGACAACAGTACAAGCGATACAAGCGGGAGAATGAACTCTAAAGTTCCGTAATGATGATGAAAAAGAAATAACATATCGAAATAATTTTGAGTTAATAATTTCAGGCTAGAGGCAACCTGCATGTAAAGTACACAATAGTTATGATTTATTTATAAAAAAAGGCTGCCCCGGTCAAAGAACAGCCTTTATTAGCAATCAAAATAAGCTTAATCCATGATTTTACGCAGAAATGCCGGTTGCTCCACATTACTTTTGTCAATCTTTTCTTCCCGGTTATTCAGCAATTTTCTTTGTATACCGGATTCGCTGCGTTGCAGAGACGGCTGTTCATCCACTTCGCCATTGTCTTTTTCCTCATCGGTCACCGGGCGCATACCGGAGCGCCGTCCGATGGCTGGTGAATCAAGATACTTAAGGTTTTTCTCACCTTTATAGAATTCCGATGGCTCGTGTTTGAATCGCTTCGGGATTTCATCCGCTACCGGCAAACTCACCGGAGACCTGCCGACCTGATTCGGTCGATGCGTTTCGGCTTTAGGTGCCGGTTGTTCCTGCATGGCTTCAGCCTGTTTTTCTTTATCGGCAGTGTCAAATCCGGTAGCTATTACTGTAATACGCAGATCATCACCAAAATCTTCGTCGAGTACTGTACCCCATATGATCTCTGCATCATCACCAGCTTCCTGCTGGATGATACTGGTGGCTGTAGTCGCCTCTCGCATCCCGAGTGTTGATCCGGCCGAGATATTTACCAGTACATTCCGTGCACCCCGAATGCTGATACCGTCCAGCAAGGGCGAACTGATGGCTTCACGAGCAGCGATTTCTGCACGGTCAGAGCCTGTGGAAGATGCCGAACCCATAATAGCCGCCCCTCCGTCGATCATGGTGGTTCGAACATCGGCAAAATCGAGGTTGATCAATCCCGGCATCAGGATCAGATCGGAAATACCACGGGTGGCGTTGTAGAGAACCTCATTGGCCAGGTCGAAGGCTTCCATCAGACTGGTATTCTCATCGCATATATCCAGCAACCGTTCATTCGGAATAACAATCACCGTGTCGCAGTTTTTCTTGAGTTCATTGATGCCATCCACTGCATACTTCATGCGAATTCTTCCTTCACAGATAAACGGCAGGGTTACAATACCAACGGTCAGTATGCCTTTCCGCTTGGCAATAGCTGAAATCACGGGTGCACCACCGGTTCCGGTACCGCCGCCCATACCTGCTGTGACAAACACCATATCGGCACCCTCAATCGACTCTTCGATTTCATGACGGTTCTCCTCTACCGCTTCCCGGCCTATTTCCGGACGAGCACCCGCGCCAAGTCCGCTTGTGAGATTTTTACCCACCTGGATACAGACATCCGCATTGTTATGCCTGAGTGCCTGGGCATCGGTATTCAACGCAATGTACTCAACGTTGTTCAAACCCTTTGAAATCATATTATTGATGGCATTACCTCCGCCACCACCGACGCCAACAACTTTAATCTTGGCGTTTTCCTGGCTTTGTTCATCAAAGCTGAATCGTGTGTTAGTTAGGTTAGACATAATCGTCTCCTTGTTTTTGATTGCTACGTTATAAACTAAAGTTCTTTAAACCAGCTTTTCATCCTCGCTGCAATCCGGTTCATCACTTTCTCCACACTGGATCCTTGTGTGGAAGTCGGAATCATCACATGACCACCGGATTGTTTGTTATGTTGCAACGCGTGCAGCACCAAACCCACACCGGTTGCATAAATCGGGTTTTTCACTTCGTTGACCAGACCGCCCGTAAGCCCTCGCGGCATGCCGATTTTGGCGTCCATGCCGAGCACATCATTGGCAAGCGGACAGATACCGTCCAGCAACGAACCGCCGCCGGTCAGGACCACACCGGCACTCATCTCGCTGGCGTATCCACTTCGTTTCACTTCAATAGCCACGATCTCGAGGATCTCTTCGACCCTGGCCTGGATGATTTTGGAAAGAATACTCTTTTTTATCTCTTTGGGTGGCCGGCCGGCTATGCCGGGTACAGTAATAATTTCATCCTCTTGGATCAGATCGACATAGGCCAGACCATGATCACGTTTCAGTTTTTCCGCCTGATCTTCCAGAACACTCAGACCGATACGAATGTCATCGGTCACTTTTTGTCCGGCTATGGCCACGACGGCTGTATGACGGATGGTGTTGTCCTGGAAGACGGCTACGTCGGTGGTGCCGCCACCGATATCCACCAACACCACACCGGCTTCTTTTTCTTCGTGATCAAGAACGGCATAAGATGAAGCCAGTGGTTCCAGAATCAGATCCGCCACCTGGAATTCCGCCCGTTCCACACACCTGAACATGTTCTTGGCAGCTGAAACAAGTCCGGTGATAATATGTACCTCGGCTTCCATCCGCATACCACTCATACCAACCGGATCACCAATACCGTCTTGTCCGTCGACAATAAACTCTTGTGGAATCACATGAATAATCTGTTGATCGGTTGGCAGCATAATACGCTGACAATCCTCCAATAACCGTTCGACATCCTTGATCGTAATCTCGTTATCGCGATTGTTTATGGTGATTACACCTTTGCTGCGTAAACTGCGTATGTGATCCCCGGCAATGCCAACATTTACCGATTTTACTTCTATGCCAGACGCCAACTGAGCCTGTTCAATGGCGGTGCGAATGGCATTAACCGTCTTTTCAATATTCACCACCACACCACGGTTAAGTCCTTCGCTGGGCGCCTTTCCCACACCAAGAATGTTAATTTTTTGCATTTCGTCGACCGATGCCACCACCGCACATACTTTAGTGGTACCGATATCCAATCCAACTACGATCCGATCTTCCATAGTATTCATCAATAAGTTAAAAGTTCTGCATTCATCGAGTTGTCGAACTCATTTTCTGTAAAGCTGTTCCGTTATTTCCTTTTCTTATTACTTTCAGTGCCGTCACCGGCTTCTCATTATGTCTATATTGGTGTTATTACTTATCCGGACATTGTCGGACAAATCCGTTTTAAAGTTCTCTGGCTACAACCTGACCACGATATCTAAAATCAAGGCTGAGAACATGCCCGATTCCGTTTTCCGATATCACCTGAGAGCGAAAAGCCGACCATTTTTGAATGCGGTCATTAAAATTGTCATGTCCGAATGTGAGCCGCACGGCATTTTCATCGTTCAGTACCACTACACCATCGGCTTCAGTAACCATCACTTCACTGATCGATGCATATAATCCTGGATACTGTCTTGCCCGCATCAAAAACGAACGGACTTTTCGGAACGATTCGGACCTGAGTGTGTCGGGCTGGCCGGTTAACCGGAATCCGTAAAGAATCGGCACATCTACGGCTTCACCCAGAATCACTGGCAATTGTATTCCCGACTCAGATACCCAGACATTTTGATTTCCGTCCACCAGTAGTGCCATTGGTTGTTCTTCTTCCACCCTGATTTGAAGTCTTCCCGTCTGCGAAAGAGATACATACGCAGATTCTACCCAAGGCAGAGTTTCTACACGTTCGATAACCTTCAGGAAGGTAATACTATCCCCATGCACTCCTTCTTCCAGGCCGCTTTCCCGGATAATATCGTCAGATTTAGCCATTCGGTTGCCCTGTACGATAATTTCACCGACAGTCACCGACCGGTTAAGATACCATCCTATTACAATCGCCACGATGATCAAAAACAAAGCGGCAAACAGATACTCAGCTTCAAATTTTTTCTTTTCCCTGCTCATTTCTTTTTGGATTTGGGAGAACGGGTCTCCACATTCTCATCTTCAAGTGACTTGACAAATTCCTCACCATATTTATAGATATCGCCAGCACCCATGGTGATGATCACATCGCCGGGTTGTGCAATGTTGGCAAGTATGTTAGCGAGATCTCTCTTGTCAGCCACATACCTGACATCACGGTGTCCGAAAGACCGGGCTGATTCGGCGATCATATTGCCGGAAACTCCTTCAATCGGAGCTTCGCGCGATGGATAAATATCCGTCAAAATCAGTTTTTCGGCATCAAAAAAGGATGACCCGAATTCTTTATATTGCTGCTGCGTCCGCGAATACAGATGCGGCTGAAATACTGCAATAATTCTGCGATGTGGCCATCCCCCACGTGCAGCACTCAATGTTGCTTTTACTTCGGTGGGATGATGGGCGTAATCGTCCACTACCAGGAGGTTGTTATTGTTATATTTGATCTGAAAACGGCGAAATACACCGGAATACTTCTGAAAACCTTTTCTTATTTTCTCAAAAGGAACTCCCAGCTCCAGGCCAATACCTACGGCAGCCAGTGCATTGAGAATATTATGTTCACCTGGGGCATCCACGGAAATCTGTCCCAATTCTTTTCCTTCAAACAGTACCGTAAAACGGCTGTGTAACTCACTGGTTTGGATATTCACCGGACGCAACTGCGCCTGCGGGGTAAAACCATAGGTGATAATGCGACGCTCAATTTCCGGAATAATGCTGCGCAATTTGGAATCATCCAGACAAAGTACAACCGCTCCGTAAAACGGAACCTTGTTGGCAAACTCGATAAACGCATTTTTGATGTCTCTTTCATCAAGATAGATATCCATATGCTCGATATCGATATTCGTAATAACAGCCAGTGAAGGGCTCAGCCTTAAAAATGTGCGGTCGAACTCATCCGCCTCAACAATTACAATATCTCCTTTACCCACCACGACGTTGGTTTTGTCGAAACTGTGCACCCGCCCTCCCACAATGATGGTCGGATCAAAATCACCGGCCTGAACCACGAGACCGGTCATTGTAGTAGTGGTCGTTTTTCCGTGGGTTCCGGCTACCCCGATGCCATATTTCATACGCATCAGTTCCGCCAGCATTTCGGCACGTTTTATCACTGGTATCCCATGAGCAAGTGCCTCGGTTGTCTCTGCATTTTCTTCAGCTTTTACCGCACTGGTATACACAACCACATTTGCTCCTTCTATGTGCCGGGCATCATGGCCTCTGAATATCTTTGCCCCGAGTTTTTCCAGCCTCTCCGTGTTTTCACTCTCGCTACAATCTGATCCGGTAACAATGAACCCCCGTTGAAGCAATATTTCAGCCATTCCGCTCATACCAATACCACCAATACCCACCATGTGAATATGACGGGTTTTACCAAAAACCGGTTGTGTCTGGATTGAACGACTCATATTGACCAAAATACCCCGTGATTTTGGGATTCAGCAGTTTCATGGTCGTGCAGCCTCCAGGTCGGCCGTGAAATGAATCCAGCCGTTCGACCTGTCCAGGAAAATGCCATTTCATTTTTTTGCATATGTGAAAGTATATCCCGGGCAATAACCAACGCTGCATTCGCTTTGGCCATATTCCGGGCTTCCCTTTCAATTTTTCTCCGGCGTGAGGTATCTTTAAACAAAGCCCGGATCACATCGAGCATTTTTTCCGCTAATTCCTCGTCTTTCAGCAATACGGCTGCACCCTTTTGAGCAAGTGCAATTGCATTTTGGGTCTGATGATCGCCGGCCACCCAGGGAGAAGGAACCAGTATACCCGCTTTTCCAGTCGCCAGGAGCTCCGCGCAAGTTGTTGCGCCCGCTCGAGATACAACCAGATCGGCTATCGCCCATGCTTCCGTGATATTCTCCATAAATCCATATAGCCGCAAATCCGGGAAGCGGTCACGTACGGTATCTGTTTTACCGGTATCGGTAAGGCCGGATGTAACATCTTCCAGATAGGTATTTCCACATTGCCAGATGATCTGTACCCGGTCGGTATCATGCAAAGACCGAAGATGTCGCAACATGGCTTCATTTATGCTTTTTGCACCGCCGCTGCCCCCCATAACCAGCAGCACTGGACGATTGGTGTCCAGCCCGAAATGTTCAGCAGATTGTTTTACAAATACCGGATCCGATGAACTTGAAACCAGATTTTTACGAACCGGATTGCCGACACAAACTGTTTTTTCATTCGGGAACCATTGATTTGCATTTTCAAACGCAGTAAAAATCCGTTCCGCCCGGCCCGCCAGTTTCCGGTTGGTCATTCCCGGATAACTGTTTTGTTCCTGTAAAAACAATGGAACCGATAGCCACGAGGCCACCCAGCCTGCCGGACCGGCCACAAAACCGCCACAGCTCACCAAAACATCCGGTTGAAACTTGCGCATCAAACGATAACTCTGCCATAAACTGACTATCAGCTTTAATGGAAACAGCAAATTTTTCAGTGTGATTCGACGGTGCAAACCGCTTATCCAGATCGGAGAGATGTCGTACCCTGCCGCCGGTACGGCCTTCCACTCCATGCGGTCTCGAGTACCTACAAACAGAAAACGGGCTTTGGGAAACTCATCACGTATCGCATCAGCGATAGCAATAGCCGGGAAGACATGCCCTCCTGTTCCACCGGCAGCGATCATAATTCGCAATTCGTCAGGCATACGTTTCCTCCCTGTATTTGGAAATCCTCAAAAGAATCCCGATCAGTGCTCCGGAAAAAAGCATGCTGGTTCCTCCATAACTGATAAACGGCATTGGCAATCCGGTAACCGGAAGTAAACCGGTTGCCACGCCGGCATTCACAAACGCAAACATGGTAACCCCGAGGGTGCAACCTACAGCAAGCAGCATGCCAAGCATATCTTTTGCCCGCTTTGCAATTACAGCAATCCCGCGGAAGAGGATCACTACATAGAGAAGAAGCACAAAACCGGCACCTGCCAACCCGTACTCTTCGGCAATTATAGCATAGATGAAATCATTGTACGGCGCCGGGAGAAAATCCCGCTGTGTACTTTTACCGGGCCCGACTCCCATCAATCCCCCTTGAGCGATTGCAATATGCGCCTGTTGTGCCTGATAACCGGCATCCAATTGAAATTCACTACTTTCAATATGACTCACCTGGTTGATGTAGCTGGTCACCCGGCTCTGTCGTTCGGCCGATGGAACAATCAGTATTCCGGCACCAATAGCTCCAACCAATACCAGGGAAGAGATATAAAGGGTACTTACCCGTCCTACAAACATGATGATCAGACACATAACCAACAGAAGTGCTGCCGTGCTGAAGTCTTCCAGACCGATCAAGGCACAGGTGATCAAAACCCAGACTATAATAGGCAAGAATGTGCGTTGAAAATCACGAACATATTCCTGCTTCATACTGAGCAAATGGGCGATATAAACGAGCAGGGATACAATGGCGAGCGATGACGGCTGGAAAGAAAATGCACCCAGATTAAGGGCACGGCGGGCACCAAAAACCTCCGTGCCATAAAGAGTGACAATGATCAAAAACAACCAGCTCAAGAGCAATGCATAGCGACACAGGCGTGCAATAATATGATAGTCGATCTTGGAGACGATCACCATAACAAGCAGTGAGATAACAATCTTGACAGCATGTCCGCCCACCAGGGAACCTGCTGTCGTTTGCTTGATTTCAGCAAAGTAGGCAATGGAGGAATAGACGGCCAACAGCCCGACCATCATCAACACGATCACACTTACCAGTAGCCAACGGTCACTGGGCACACCCTTCACTGATGCCGAACCATTTACCGGTTGCTCCAACAAGTACTGCTTTTTAAATGTATCGGATAATATCATGCCTGTGTTGCGTGATTAAATTGACATTCAGACGGATTCACAATGTATCGGCATCTATTTTTCCCCATGTTAAGGTGATTGTTCATTATTATAGCGCCATTACAGCCTGGATAAATTTATGCCCGCGATCTTCATAACTTTCAAACATGTCAAACGAAGCACAGGCGGGGCTAAGCAGAACCACATCACCCTGTTCAGCTTTTTTGTAGCACTTCTGAACGGCATCCTGCATCGAATCGGCAAACCAGATGACCGGCGCCACACCACCCAACTGTTCTTTAATTACATCCCGACCTTCACCAATGGCCACTATGGCTTTAACATGTTTCCGCACTTCCGCGAAAAGTTCGCTGTAGTTATTTCCTTTGTCACGACCGCCCATGATGAGAACGACAGGGTAGTTGAAACTGGAAAGCGCATACCAAACAGCATTGACATTTGTGGCTTTGCTGTCATTGTACCAGGATACCCCGTCCAGCTCGCGCACTTTTTGCAGCCGGTGAGGCACTCCTTCAAAACCGGTAAGGCTGTCGCGGATC
The DNA here is from genome assembly GCA_040905705.1 of Balneolales bacterium. Classification (GTDB taxonomy): domain Bacteria; phylum Bacteroidota; class Rhodothermia; order Balneolales; family Natronogracilivirgulaceae; genus JBBDQZ01. The sequence goes on along the minus strand of JBBDQZ010000048.1, from coordinate 15,499 downwards.
GGCCCCTTTTGAATTTCACACACTCGAGCAGCCATTGCTACGGCGAGGCCGTTTCTCAAATTATGTTTACCTGGAAGAGCCATCTGTTTCATGGGTAAGAACTCCTCATTTAGTCTGTCGTATTGAATTCGTATGACTCCGTCCCGAACGCATGCTCCAGGTATTTCGATTTCACTTGAAAACGGTATCAACCTGGGTCCGGATGGGCGATTCATGATCTTTTCAACCTGCTCTTTTACTACGGGATCGTCATACCCGTATATCAAAATATCCTCTTCTGTCTGATGTAGCGGCAGCTGCATTTTTGAAGCGATGTAATTTTCAAATTGATTTTGATACCGGTTAAGATGATCGGGTGTAATATTCAATAGAACTGCCACACGGGCCCGGAAACGGTCAATATGATCCAGCTGAAAACTGCTGACTTCCAGTATCACATCAACTTCAGTGGAGGTTTGTCCGACGACTTCGGAAAATGCCGTTCCTACGTTCCCGGCAAGCACATAAGCCCGGCCTGCCCGTTTCCAGACATCTGCCAGCCAATTTACCACCGTTGTTTTACCATTGGAACCCGTGACAGCTATAATCCGGCTTTTGCAAAACCAGGCAGCTACTTCAATTTCAGAATAGACTTGTTTTCCCATACCGGAATATTCGGTGACGATTCGTGCATCGTCCGGTACACCCGGACTTACCACCAGAAAATCACCTCTCATCGCATGGTTACTATGACCCTCCTCCTCGAAATCTATACCAGCTTTTGTCAACCGTTTTCGAAATTCCGGCGCAATCTTTCCTGCGTCAGAAACGAGCACTTCTGCTCCATTTCTGCTCAGCAATTCAGCTGCAGCTACTCCGCTTCGGGCAGCTCCGGCAATTACAATATGTTGGTTTTCTACTGAGGTCATATGTAGATATATTCCCGTATCAACGCAGTTTCAATGTGATGATGGTAAAAATGGCCAGCAGGATCGCAATAATCCAGAACCGGACCACGATCTTTGGCTCGGCCCAGCCTTTTAATTCAAAATGATGATGCAGCGGTGCTATTCTGAAAAACCGCCGGCCTTTTCCATACTTCCGTTTGGTATATTTGAAATAAGACGTTTGAATGATCACCGAAAGAGCTTCTAAAAAAAAGATCCCACACAAAATAGGCAGCAACAGCTCTTTGTGGATCATCAGTGCAATTGCTCCAATACCTCCTCCGAGCGCCAGCGATCCGGTATCCCCCATAAATACCTCTGCCGGATACGTATTGTACCAGAGAAAACCAAAGCATGCACCCACCATAGCTGCACAATAGATCGTCAGCTCGCCGGTTCCTGGCAAATAAAGTATATCCAGAAATCCTGAATAGTCTACCCGGCCCGAAATATAGGCCAGAATACCGAGAGCAAGCCCAGCAATCGCGGAAGTGCCGCTGGCCAGCCCGTCCAGTCCGTCGGTCAGATTCACAGAGTTACTGACGGCCGTCAGGACAAAAATACAGACCGGGATATAGATCGCCCATCCAACGGCTGCACCGAAAAAGGCGTAATCGATGTTGGTATCTTTGACAAACGGGATCGTGCTGAGCGTGTTATAATCCTGAAACTCAGGGTAGAAATAAAGTGCTGATCCCAATACAGCGCCCACAGCTACCTGACCTGTAATCTTGAATTTACCAAGCAGACCCTCCTTATTCTTCCGGATAATTTTGATGTAATCATCAACAAAACCGACCCCTCCCAGGGAAATAGTTACAAAAAGGATCAACCATATATATATATTACCTGGATGGGCCCAGAGCACGGTTGAAACAATAATAGACAGTAATATAAGTAACCCGCCCATGCTGGGAGTGCCCGCCTTGTGTCGGTGATTATCAAGGCCGACGTCATCCCGGATATTTTCCTGCAGTTGCAGGCGGATCAGCAGGGAGATGATTTTGTTACCGAAAAGAATTGAAATAAATAAAGATGTAAATGCCGCCAGTGCACTCCGAACGGTAATAAAGCTGAATACACCGAATCCTGGTGGTTTGATTGATTCCTGTATCCAGTCAAAAAGGAGATATAGCATCAGTTCACCCTCTTTTTTTTATTTCGATTCAGGCCGCCAGTTATTTTTTTATCAGCACCTCCCGGTGAATTTTTACCTGGCAACCGTCGATCGACCCATTCACTAAGAGCACCTGCGACGACTTTCCGGTCATCAAATTTCTTTCGTCGACCATGGACTTCCTGATAGTTTTCATGGCCCTTTCCCGCAACAAGGACCATCGTTCTGGTGTCAGCATCAAGGATCGCAGCCCGAATCGCTTTACGCCGATCCGGCTCAATAAAAAGATGATCATTTCTGGTGATGCCCTCACGAATGTCCCGTATGATTGACTGCGGATCTTCTGTTCGGGGATTATCAGAAGTCAAAGTGATTACATCTGCATATTGATCGGCAATGTGTCCCATTTTGGATCTTTTTGTTCGATCACGGTCGCCTCCGCATCCAAAAACAACATGCAGCATCTGGCCTTTTCGCCTGGCTTCATGCAAAGCTTGGAGTACGTGGTCAAGAGCATCCGGTGTATGCGCATAATCCACGAAAACTGATGGCATGGTGCTTTTATGCGATACCGGACCGGCCGACTTTTCCAGAACCACCCTTTCCATTCGTCCCGGAGCACCGTATGTATCCCCGAGAGCAGCGGCCACATTATATTTACTGCATCCAGCTGCCAAACAAATTAAATAAGCCTGAGCCACATTGTATGCATTATAACGACCCGCAAGTGGAGTACTGACGATCATCCCGTCCAGATCCAGTACCATCCCTTCAGGCCCTTCATCCAGAATGCGAAAATCCTTGTCATCCTGAAATCCAAATTCCCAAATTTCAGCATGGCAACCTTCTGTGATTCTGACATATGCAGGATCGTCGCGGTTCACAACAGCAACAGCCTCACGGTCCAATGACAGAAAAAGCCTCCTTTTCGCATTTATATAGGCATCCATATCCCGGTGATAATCGAGGTGATCCTGGCTGATATTTGTAAAGGCAGCCACATCAAACCGGATACCACCCACTCGTTGCTGTTCCAATGCATGAGACGACACCTCCATTACAGCAAATGCCGTATCCACATTGGACATTTCATTCAAAAGGGAGGCAAGAGTCACCGCATCAGGTGTAGTCAACCGGCTTTCTTCAATCCGGTCTCCAATCCGGGTATCGACGGTACTTAGTAGCCCGGCATTATAACCAAGGCTCTTTAACACTTGATAGACCAACGTTGAAACGGTTGTTTTGCCGTTGGTTCCGGTCACTCCAATCATCTTCATGGATTCAGCAGGGTAACCCGCAAAATTTTGGGCCAATTCACCTACTATATTCATCGTATTGGCCACCTGGATAATGAGACGGTCTTCCGGCAGAACGGCTTCGGGCGATTGTCCGTTTTTGCTTTTCTCACCAGGAATCTGTTCTGCGATGATTACCATTGCTCCCTTGCGGACCGCATCGCCGATAAAGTGGTGTCCATCCGATTTTTCTCCCCTGAGAGCAATGAAGACATCGTTTTTTCGGACAGTTCGCGAGTCCAGTACCAGTCGACCGAGTTTGCCTTCGTATTTGCCCCGTTTCTGCAGAGGCCGGGTGATATGTAACAGATCCGTGACGTTCATCAGGTTCCCCTTTGGGATAAAATGGCCGGAAGGTTACGTGCACGACCACGAATAGTCACCGGTTGTCCTTTTCGATATTGTTGATCAGCTTCAGGAAACTGGCTGTATACGGTTCCGGATCCAATCATCTGTACATCGAAGCCTGCCTTTCTAAGCCAGGCAGTTGCTTTGCGCATACTCATTCCCCGAACATCCGGAACATGAGCGTGCAGCTCACTGATACGGGTCGAATCCATGTCGTTTGTGTTCACGAGAGTGAGCTGAACGGGAACTGTCCGCATGATTTTTTCGCCCGGAGCAGGTTTTTGAGCGTTGATCATATCCCCATCATTCATAAAGCGATAACGGATATTATAATCTTCCAGTACGGCACTTGCTTCCTTTCGATGCATACCTTGAAGATCCGGTGTAACCACCCACATGCCATTATTTTCATCCCCACCTGGAATGAGATGCAAACGATCATCCAGCCCGATCAAGCGGAGTGCGACATTACGAAAAACAGGGCCGGCTACAAATCCGCCATAGTAGCTGATTTTTGGTTCATCCAGCATTACCAGACATAAATACTTCGGGTTATCTGCCGGGAAAAATCCGACAAATGATGCAAGGTATTTTGTCTGGTATCGTCCGTCTATAAACTTTTGAGCCGTTCCGGTTTTACCGGCCATGCGAAAACCTTCGATGTGAGCAATCCCTGCCGTACCGGAATCTGATACTACGCTTTCAAAGACAGGTTTGAGCATTTCAATCGTTGACGGCCTGATTGCCCGGCGTACATATTCCGGCTTCCTCTTATAAACTTCGCGCCCTTGTTCATCAATTACTTTTTCAACGACATAGGGTTGCATCATAACACCATCATTGGCAAAAGCGGCATAAGCCTGAGCGAGTTGTAACAGAGTAACCTGTACCTCATATCCGATCGACAGCCAGGGCTTCGTAACAGACGACCACTGATAGGGTTTTCGCAAATTGCCATCCTCCTCTCCGGGAAGATCAATTTGGGTGGAAGATCCAAATCCGAGATTCCGGGCATATTGATAGAGAATATCCGATGATATTCGCTCTGCAACTGCAGAGGTTACAATATTGGACGATTGCTGGATAGCCTGTCGAAAACTGATAGTTCCCATGGGGTTATGATCCCGCATCATTTGACCGCTGATCAACCGTTTGCCATCACCGGTATCAAACTGCTCATCCAGATCGGCTGACTGATTTTCAATGGCAGCAACAGCTGCTACTATCTTGAATGTAGACCCAGGTTCAATCAGGTCCGAAATAACCCGGTTACGCCGGTTTTGAGCAGGAGCATCAGCGGGTCGATTGGGGTCGAATGCAGGATAATTAGCCATGGCCCTGATTGCGCCGGTTTCGGGGTCCATAATTAGAATAGATCCACGGGTGGCCATCCCTCTTTCCACCCCTTTCTTCAACTCGTCTTCAGCGATGGCCTGGATATGTGCATCAATCGAGGAGACCAGAGTATAACCTTGTTTCGGTTGTTTTCTGGGTGCACCAACATAAGCTCGTATACGGCCACCGCGATCACGGCGCACCTGGCGTTGTCCATCAGCCCCGCGAAGATATTCGTTATAGGATGCTTCAAGGCCATACATACCGTTCAGTTCATGATTAACATAGCCGATAACGTGCGATGCCAGTGATTCATAATTATACCGGCGACGATATTGTTCTTCGAGAATCACTGCCTTCAAACCAATCTCACGCAACTGGTCGGCCGTTTCCACACCAATATTACGTTCCAAAACAATATACCGGGATGCCTGTGGTGCCGATTGTAACCGTTGCCAGTAATAAGAGGCTGTTCGGGAGCTGAAATCCGCCAGTTTGCGGGTAAATTGTCTCAGTTCCTCATCTGTTGTTCCCGGATAATGGGGATCAACGGCAACGGTATAGGTCACGGTATTACCGACCAGTTCACGTCCTTTGGCATCCAGGATAGCACCCCGTTGAGCAGGGATAGGGATTACATCCAATGCCTGGGTACTCCATAACGCGCGCAACTGAGTTCCTTCCAGCCATTGAATCCGGGCAATCTGCAGTCCAATAGCAACAGGTATCAGAAGTAAAAGTCCAAATACCATAAACATACGGTTCAATATGTATGTTTTATACTTTGTCACAACGCGTTTCGATAACCTTATTACAATTCACTGATCGTACTACATATTCATTGTTTCGATTTCTCATCTGTCGACAATGATAACCGGGTCATTTGCTCCGCCATACATCATTCCCATCGCTTCTGCCTGGCGATATACCTCAACCGGGCCGGTCATACGGTCGTAAGTACGACGGGTATCCGCATGAATACGATGAGCACGTTCGTACTCCCTGCGCAATTGCTGAACTTCACTGAGGATGTTTTGAGTCTGGAATAAATGTGTCAAATAAAGTACCCCGGAAATACCCAGAAAAATGGAAAACAAAATCAGTTTCCAGGGTGACCAAAGGCGTTGTTTTTTGGATTTTTTACTGACTCCGTTGGTGGTCGGTCGGTTGTTGGCCTGAGTCATCCTTCCGGATAAAGCACGCCCATAGAACCGGGAAGGTGTTCGGGTAACGGGTGGCGGCGGTGCAATGATTTCCAACCCGGAATCGGATCGGAAATATGATTCAGAGGATCGAAATGTCGGATTTTGAGTTATCATGACCGGCCTCTTTTATTTGGTTTGGTGGGCCCGGTTTCTGATTGTCTTCCCTCCTTACCGGCAGGAAGTTTTTCAGCCGCACGAAGTTTGGCACTGCGTGATCGTGGATTGGCAGCCGCTTCATCTGTTGAAACGGAAATAATTTTTTTGTGCAACATTTTCATGGGACGGAGAGTATTGCCGTAAAAATCTTTTTCCGGCCTGCCTTCAAAATTGCCATAACGGAAGAAATTTTTGCAAAGCCGGTCCTCCAGAGAATGATAAGTGATCACAACCATTCGCCCCCTGTCACCAAGCAAGGCATGACCTTTTTCAAGCACCCGCTTCAACATTTTCAGTTCATCATTCACTTCTATACGTAAAGCCTGAAAAATTCTGGCGAGCGATTTGTTCAAAAAACGATCGGGAACGACGGAAGCAATGGCTTCACGAAGATGTGCGGTGGTTTTCAGTGGGCGTGATTCCAGTACGGCCCGGGCAATACGCGCACTTTGACGTTCTTCCCCGTACTCAAAAAAAAGATCCCGTAGTCTGGCATATTCATATTCATTTACGATACCGGCGGCCGTTGTGGTTTGAAGGCTTCCCATGCGCATATCAAGAGGGCCATCCGCCTGAAAGCTGAAACCTCGTTCCGGTTCATCAATCTGATGGGAAGAAACCCCCAGGTCAAGCAAAATTCCCCGGATATTGCCATGAATTTTTTTCGGCAACAACACATCAAAAAAACCAAAATTCCCACGAATCAACGAAATACGGTCATCCTTTTTAAATCGACCAGCAGCATATTCAAGCGCATCCTCATCCTGGTCCATAGCATAAAGTCGGCCGTCACTGGCCAGATGATCTAAAATGCGCGCACTATGCCCTCCCCCACCCAGGGTACCGTCTACATAAATCCCATGGGTATCGCTAATCAGATAACTTATTGCTTCATCGAGCAATACGGGTTTGTGATAGGTATTCAGGATCATTATTCGAGAGCATCTCCCATTACATTTTCGAACATTTCATGATAGGTGTCGGAATCGAGTTCCTGGTCAGCTTTTTCCAGCATTTCCGGTGACCATAATTCAATACTATCGCCCATACCGATGAAGATGACCCGGTTTGTGATATGAGCCCACTCCATGAGTTTTGACGGTAATGCCAGGCGGTTATGCTTGTCGAGCATTAAATCATCCGCAGATCTAAGGAAGTTGCGAAGTACGGTACGGCCTTTTTGCTGGAATTCATTGATTCGGGACAGTCTTTCTTCCACTCCGATCCAATACTCTTCCGGATAGAGAAGCAGACAACGATCCAGTCCTTTCAGAATCGTAAAACTATCCTGGCTCTGTGGCGGCAGATATTTACGCAGCCTGGCCGGGAAGCTTACGCGACCTTTACTATCAACAGAATGATCGTATTCACCTTTAAAGCTTGCCACTGTTGAACTCCGCTGAAATCTGCCATTATTTTGATTGCTACAGGAAGAAAGTCACACAATTTCCCACAACTTCCCACCTTAACCCACAAGGTACTTGAATTATTATTTACAAGTCAAGTAAAAAGAGGATTTTTTAAAATAATTTCTGATATGTTCATGGATGCATTCGTTGATAATACTTTAATAATTACAATTACAGGAGTGTTATCACATATAAATATATGTGTGATATATGTGGACATTTCGGTGGGAAATTATCCCAATATTTTTATGGACACTATAGATGATCCCGATAGTAACGGATGGGTCTCTTGATTCTGAGATAATTATCTGTTTTAAAAGACAAACAACAAGACTCAGATGAGGGTTACATGATATTTACGGGTCAACTCCGGGAAATGGTTCTTTACAAGGTTCTGAATCGCTTCAAATTCAATTAAAAACGCATCGTGCCCATTATCAGATTCGAGTTCGGCAAAGCGGCCATTCGGAAGCAACGACACAAGTTCTTTTTGTTCATGAACGGGATACAGCACATCCGAACTGATCCCGATGACAAAAACCGGGATATCAAGTTGTCCAAGGACCTCTTCAAATGAACCTCTGCCACGGGATACGTCATGACTATCCATTGCCTGAGTAAGCCGTAGATAGGTGACAGCGTCAAATCGTTCAACCAGTTTTTCTCCCTGGTATTGCAAATAGGACTCAACCTGGAAGCATGATTTTTCACGCTGTGATTTGCGGGCAAACCGCCGTTCAAAAGACGCGGCACTTCGATAGGTAATCATTCCCATCATGCGTGCAGTTGCCAGTCCATCAACCGGGGGGTCGTCAAGAGGATAGTACCCGCCGCGCCATTTGGGATCAGAGGTGAGAGCTTTCCGTTGCACCTCACTGATACCGATTGCCCATGCCGAATGGGCTTTACCCATGGCGATCACCAATAACTGCTCGACGCGAGAATCCATAATTCCGAACTCCAGCGCCTGCATTCCTCCCATGGACGCTCCAATAGCAAAACGAACACTGGTTACCCCGAGAAAATCCAGCAATCGCTGCTGAACCCGTACCATATCCCGGATGGTAATTTGCGGAAAATCACCACTATATGGATTGCCCGTTTCAGGGTTAATACTCAGCGGGCCGGTCGTTCCGTAGCAACTTCCCAATACATTACTGCAAATAATGTAGTGTTCATCGGGATCCAGCAGACGCCCTTTTCCAAAAAAGCCGGTGAGCCACTCATCCGCTTCCGCATGTCCCGTAAGTGCATGAAATATAACCACCGCATTACTTTTATCCGCATTGGGTGTTCCCCAGGTTTTATAGGAGATCACCAGACCGGGGAACTTGAATCCCGACTCCGTCACAAATGGAGTTTGATCATTATATAATTTAGCTTCCGGTTGGTTTATCATAATTCAATGGATTTTAACTGCATCTATTTGGATTTGTCAAAAGCCTGCTCAAAATCATAGATGATGTCATCAATGTGCTCCAGTCCAACGGAAACACGAACCAGGTCTGAAGTCACACCGGCTGAGCGTTGTTCTTCGTCTGCTAACTGTTGATGTGTCGTTGATGCGGGATGGATCACCAGTGTTTTTGCATCGCCGACATTGGCCAGGTGGCTTGCAATTGTTGTATGGTCAATAAACTTCTTTCCGGCTTCATATCCGCCTTTGATGCCGAAGTTTAAAACAGAACCAAACTTCCCTGGTTTTAGATATTTTTTTGCCAGTTGGTGATATTTGTGATCCGGGAGTCCGACAAAATTGACCCATTCCACCCGTTCATGCTTCTGTAACCATTTCGCCAGGGCCAGGGCGTTTTCGCAATGTCGTTCAGCTCTCAAAGAAAGTGTTTCAATTCCCTGAAGTAACAGAAAACTGTTAAATGGAGACTGGGACGGACCGAAATCCCGCAGGCCTTCCACTCGTGCACGTATGGCAAAAGCGATATTACCAAAAGGACCCTGATCGCCGAACACTTCCCAGAAATTAATACCATGATAGGCGGGCGATGGCTGGTCAAAAAGCGGGAATTTACCGTTTCCCCAGTTGAAGTTTCCGGCATCCACCAGTACACCCCCTATAGATGTACCATGACCACCAATCCATTTTGTTGCCGAAGCCACCACAATGTTGGCTCCAAAATCGATCGGACTTGCGATGGCACCGGCGGCACCAAAAGTATTATCCACTATAAGCGGGATGCCATTTTTTTCAGCTACTCTGGCAAGTCCTTCAAAATCAGGCACATTAGATCTCGGATTACCGATTGATTCCACATAAAGCGCTTTGGTATTATCGTCAATTTGTGCTTCGTATGCCAGAGGGTCATCGTCCTCCACAAACTTGACCTCTATGCCCAGCCGTGGCAGGGATACTTTAAACTGGTTATAGGTTCCACCGTACAAATTGCTGGTTGAGATAATATTATCCCCATTTTGAGCGATCGTAATGATGGTCAGAAATTGTGCCGCCTGGCCCGACGAGGTAGCTACCGCAGCAACACCTCCTTCAAGAGCAGCAATACGTTTTTCAAATACATCACTTGTAGGATTCATTATCCGCGTATAAATATTGCCGAACTCTTTGAGTCCAAACAGGGCAGCAGCGTGATCAGAATCATTAAATGCATACGAGGTGGTCTGGTAGATGGGAACAGCACGTGCATTGGTAACAGGATCATTACCTTGTCCGGCATGCAACTGCAGTGTTTCAAATTTAAATGGTCGGTTATTTCCGTTATTGCTCATTGTACTTGTGATTTTAAAATAATGGTGTAATAATTGATTATTGTGTTTGTCATGTGTTGTCTTGCATGGTTGTTAGTTAAAACTGTCAAAATCAAAAAAAAAGCCTCTGCCGGTGTTGATGCCGGAAGAGGCTTTCAGATGAAACGCCATCTTCCCTCATCTTTCCCGGGCTGGATATTCAGCATAGCCTACTAGCTGTTCCCGAGCAGGATTTAGCACCTGGCCTCCGGCGTACCGGAGCGGTTGCTAAGGCTTCACAGGGCCTGACCCCTCCACCTTTCTCGATAAGAGATTCTCAATAAAAAAAGATCAGATACAAAAAAGCCCTCCTCGAAAAACCGGGAAGGGCTTGTATAATTCGGTTTATGATATACTTTCAGCCCTTCACCTGTTAGAACAGGACATACAACACAACGGCATGAAAGACATCATAAATTTCATAGTCGGTTAAACTTTACTGGTGAGTAGCAAGTTTACGGTTTTATTCAACATCAGTCAATGGAAAATATAACATTTTTCTTATAAATTCTTACAAAAAAGAGCCATCAATAGCCATAACTTTTCAAATACATGTTGTTGTCACGCCATTGTTCACGGACTTTAACAAACAGGTCCAGATGTACTTTTTTCCCAACAAACATTTCAATGGACTGCCGCGAGCGAATACCCAGCTCTTTCATCATACTTCCTTTCCTCCCAATCAATATGCCTTTCTGGGAATTACGATTCACGACTATTTCAGCGTGTATCCGGTCCAATTTCTCCTCTTCTATATAATCAACAATATTTACTGCACACGAATATGGGATTTCCTGTCGGTAGATCAGAAAAAGCTGCTCGCGAATAAGTTCGGATACAAAAAATCGTATTGGCTGATCACTTGCTTCGTCTTTGGGATAAAACGGGGGGCCTGTAGGTATCCTTGTTTTAATTTTTTCAATCAGTTCATTCACTCCTGTGCCATATTGAGCCGAAACAGGTATACAATCCACATATTCAAACAGTTTTGAAAATGCTTCTAATTTTACAGGTATATCAGCTGTATTCATCATATCTGTTTTATTTACCGCCAACATTACAGGCAAAGCCAGTTCGTGCAACGAATCATATACCATATCTTGCGGCGCCGGATCCTGCACCCCGTCTATCATGTGCAACAATAGGTCCACATCCGTGTGAAGTCGTTGAACATGCTGCATCATCAATTCCTGCAGCCGGTAACTGGGTTGAATGATCCCCGGGGTATCCAGAAACACAATTTGACTCTCCTCGTCGGAATATATTCCCTGAATCCGGTGTCTGGTCGTCTGTGCTTTGGCTGTAATGATAGAGAGCTTTTGCCCAAGCAAGCGGTTGAACAATGTTGATTTCCCGGCGTTCGGGCTGCCGACTATCCCGACGAATCCGGACCGGTGCTTGTTTGACCCGTCAAATCCTGATGTATTTTCGGAAGGCGGCGTGGCCTTATCCGTTAATATCGGACCCGATTTTGAGATATTCGAGGCCCCCGACACTGACTGTTCCGGTTGAGTCTTTTTCTTGCCCATTGTCTATATAACAATCTATTTACCTGAATGCCGGTCAATTATCAAAATGAATAAAAATCATTTCAGATACATCTACTATTTCATCTTCATCCGGAAATAATATCGGCCATTCGACGGACTGTTGATTCGAGTCCGTCAAAAACGGCTTCCGCAATGAGAGCATGGCCGATGCTGATATCTTGCAAATACGGCACATTATCAAGAAAAAGACGGATATTCTCAAAGTTCAATCCATGGCCTGCGTTCACCTTCAGCCCAAGTTGATGAGCCCGTATTGATGCATTTTTCAACCGATTCAATTCCATTTGCCGTGCTTCACCGGTCGATGCATTGGCATAAGCACCTGTATGCAGTTCTACTGCATCGGAATCCAGTTCAGCGGCAATATCAATATCTTGTAGATCGGGATCGACAAACAAACTAATGGCAACGCCAGCTTCTTTAAGAGTCGGAAACACCCGTATCCTGAAATCATCTTTTAACTGTTTCAAATTCAGTCCGCCTTCTGTTGTCAATTCATGACGGCTCTCGGGCACCAATGTAGCCAGATCCGCTTTCACACCTGTACATATTTTTAACATTTCATCCGTAACGGCCATCTCAAAATCGAATACCCCTTTTACCACCTTCTTCAATCGATAGACATCTTCATCACGGATATGCCTCCGGTCTTCCCTCAGATGAAAGACGATACCGGCGGCTCCCGCCATTTCCGCCACCTGTGCAGCCCGAACAGGGTCAGGAACCCCCTCCTCCCGGGCATTTCTCAATGTTGCCACATGATCAATATTCACCAGCAATTTTCTCATTGTCAATCTGTAACTCCTTGTCCGTTAATGTAATTTCAGATTATGATTTCAACTTTTAATGTAAAAGTATCCGTTTATACGTGTTTGATCTGTCCTACCTGTTTCTCATTTATGTTTTCATTGTTACGGCCTGTGTTAATTTCGGTTTGGCAAAAGGATATTACAATATTTTGAGTTTCAGCCGAAAGCAGAGGCCCGGCCACCTGTGATTATTTCCAATAATAGTTGTAATTTATGAATTTGTTTGATGAAGTGAATCTACACAAAATGAAACGCCATTGACGGGTGCTTCTGACGAACAGGCACATGATTATATGATTTAATCATGGATGTTCCATCTGTACCAATGAATCAAGAATATTTAAACAGATGAACGTCATCATATATGTCAGCTGCTACAATCGTTTGAATCAAACGGAAACCACTCTCTATCAAACCATGTGCTTTTGAAGACACCAAAGCAATGTATAATCACGCTTCTCTGTATCTGTATCGCTGCATGGTCCCCGATATCATGCGGATCGTCCCGGGGGGTAGCTGATCCGGAAGGGCGTCTGTTGCAAAATTTTCAACGGTGGGAGGGTACACCTTATCGACTTGGCGGGGATTCGAGAAATGGCGTGGATTGTTCAGCTTTTGTCCAGATCGTATTACAGGATGCGTTCGGCATCACCATTCCGCGCACGACTCGTGAACAACTTGCTTATGGCCAACGTGTACCGCTCCGGTCGGCACGACTGGGTGATCTTGTTTTTTTTCAGACCGGTCGGACCACCTATCACGTCGGGATATTAATGCGAGGAGATTTCTTTATGCATGCTTCCACCTCCCGCGGCGTTACCATCGACCGTTTGCGTGAACCTTATTGGCAAAATCGCATGGTTCAGGTTCGAAGGGTAACCGGAACTCCCTGAACACAAGGTTTAGTTAGTATCACCTTTGTTTCTTACTTGAGGCAGCCTTGTTTAGGTATAAGATTTAAAGATCTTTCACGCGCAAATAAAAAAGCGGCTTTTCAATCATCACACCCGGTCACTCAGTTCCAGAAAACGCTCCTTTATACCGGGTTCGGGAAGACGACATTGCTCCTGTTTACCGAACCAGGCATATCGGTTACGTGCAATAAGGTTGTAGATTCTGTTCCTTATAAAGCGTGGAATAATTGCACAAAAACGCAACCATCGGACTATTCCCGTCAGATATGTAAAAAGCCGAAGCAACGCATCCGACTTCTCATATATCTTGCCGTTATCAACTAAAATAATGGTGTCCATTTTCCTGTGTGATATATTATATTGTCTGAGCAGGTTATGTGCGGCTTTCGACTGCAACGGAGCAAAATGAATATGTGCCTGCGGATCGTGATCAATGACAAAATTAACCCATCCGTTACAAAAATTACATACACCGTCAAAAAGCAGAACAGGGTGGCTTCTATCCATTGAATCCATAGGCAGATTTCAACTTTATAATATGATCGATTTAATATATGAGAGCAGAAGTGATGATCTTATGTATTGACTTGAAAATATTCACTGTTGAAACAGTTGAAATAGACCTAATACATAAACAATGATGTAACGTTTCGTTCACCCGGTCGTCATATGTACAGAAAAGGGAAAATCTCTTTACGAAATTTAGAAATAATCTACATTTAATGGTTACTCATAATGTTATTTAAAAATATAGTACGTATTCCAATTGCGGTCTTCATGGGCTCATTAATTTTATTCACCGGTTGTGGAACAAATTCAGGTAGCGGTACGGGTTCTATGACTGTTGAGATGGCTGATGCTCCGATTGATTCGGCGGAAGCGGTAAACGTGTTTATCGAACGCGTAGAAGTGAACAGAGAAGGTAATTCAGATAGCTGGGTTACATTAAGCGAACCTCAACAAGAATATGACCTGCTGGAACTTACCAATGGTGCGACAACGGTTATTGGCAGCGCTGAACTTGAAGCCGGTACTTATCCGCAAATTCGCTTGATCCTGAGTAACGACGGACACAGTGTTGAAGTGGATGAAAATGTTCATGAAATGTTTATACCAAGCGGTGCTCAAACAGGTATTAAATTAAATATAAATGCAGAAATTCAGGAAGATATCGAATATGTCTTGCTGCTTGATTTTGATGCCAGCCGATCTGTTGTAGAAGCCGGCCAAAATGATCAGCATCCATACATATTAAAACCTGTAATTAAAGCAACTGAAAAAGCCATAACCGGTAATATCGAAGGTACCATCAATCCTGCTGAAGCATGGCCTGTGGTTTATGCGATTGCAGATCCTGACACCCTTGCTTCAACAATTGCTGATACCTCAAATGGGTATTTTAAACTAATAGGGCTTGTAGACGGTACATATGATGTATCCATTGATCCGCGCAATGATGATTACAGTGGAGAAACAGTTTCTGACGTGGAAGTAACGGTCGAAGAAACAAATAACATAGGCACTGTCGATTTGTCCCAAAATAATTAACACAAATACAACAGTTAATTTCTAAAACCATTAATGTAAGGCCTGCAAGTAATATTGCAGGCCTTTTTTTTAGGTGCGCCCGGCAGGGCGCATTCACCTGGGAGTGAAAGTCTCCTATGTACCCGAC
>JBBDQZ010000047.1:0-5139 GCA_040905705.1 Balneolales bacterium | reverse complement strand
ACGATATGGTCATACAACACCCTTCGGACCGTCCGGGGACGGCTTGGGCTTATGGCTGAGGCTATCGGCCGTAATGTAGCGGTAAGCGATATACCGCAACGCAAGGTTGCTGATTTTATCCGTTCTGCTCCGTCACCAGGCACACACAAATCAATGCGAACAACCGTTATCGCGTTCTTGAACTGGTGCGCCGGGAAAAAATATCTGGTTGAAGTACCCAAGCTACCCACGGTACGCATCGACGAAGAAATCCCGGAATACCTGCTGGATGAAGAACTGGAGGCACTCTACAAGGTGAAACTGGAATCCGTGGAGTATGCAGTCAAAAAGGGCTTTACCAATCCGGCCACCACCCAGCACTGGATGATAGACGCATGGAAGCTGGCGGTATCGACCGGGATGCGAAAAAGCGAGATAATCAACCTGAAACTACAAGCCTGTAGCAAAGACTTCATAACCATAGGCCTGCACCACCAGACCAAATCGCGCAAGCAGCGCCGGATCCCTTACCTGTTCGAGGCTAAAGAAGTCATAGACAAGTACACCGATCCGGATTACCGGAAATCTATTCCAATCCTGGCAGAAAGCGATTACCTTTTTGGACGGAAGGGAGAGACAATGGCCGGCCGCATGAGCAAAGAGTTTTCCCGGTGCCGAAACATACTTTGGCCAGAACGAAAAGAAATAACCTTTCATAGCCTGCGCCACACTTTCGCGATCCGATATCTGACAGCCCCGGCAAAAGGAGAGTCAGCAGACTATCGGTTGTACAAATTACAACGCATATTAGGACATGCCAGCCGGACAACTACAGAGGTGTATTTGAAGGCCATTCCCTACGACCTTCAACTGTGACATTTCATAGTGATTTTGAATCCGGCTGATACTGTACTGATACCTGACACCGCTAAGTCACTGTTTTTATGTATATCATAACAGCCTTTTAAGCCGTGGGTCGAGGGTTCGAGCCCCTCCCGATTCACCCCCGTCCTCTATTATCAACCAAGAGAAGAATCTGTGAATCCATTAGGAGGCACATCCCTGAATACTTGAGCGGTACGAACTCGCTTATCCGACCAGTATCAATAAAAGTGCTGCTACGATTATGATTGAAAATGCCGGTAATACTTTACGCGCGGTATCCATTCCGCCGATAACATAAATAATCGAATATTTAAAAACTGTACTGGCAATCAGAGCCGTAAGAATCAGCTTCCAGCCAAGTTCTGTCGCAATGGTACCATTTTGAACCTTTTGGGATACGGACAACGTGATGGCGTCCATATCGGCCAGGCCGGAGAGTGCGGAAACCACAAACATGGCTTCGGATCCAAGGTACTCGGATGTGGCGGAGATGAGGAAAAGAATGACGACATACACCATTCCAAATGTCATCGCAGTACTCAATTCACTCGGATTCTTTTGATCCGGCATCGTATGTGACTGATTTCTAACCCGGCGAAATGCGAACAAAGCCACCCCCAGCGAAACCAGAAACATGATAGCCACCGGCCATATCAGCCGGTAAAAATAGTCAGGTGCCATCACCAGAATTTCGATGGCAATACGAAAATAGACCATAGCTGATGCAATGATAATAACAGCAGAAGCATGCAACCCGGCAAACGAAGTTTTGGCGGTGATTCTGGAATAGCTTACTGTCGTAGCCGTACTGGAGATAATTCCACCTAAAATACCGCCGGCCGCAACACCGGCTCGATCGCCCATAAATTTATATATCATATATCCGCCCAGGCTGATTCCGGTTATTAAAACCACCAGCAGCCATGTTCGCTGGGGGTTAAAGACATCAAACGGGCCAAAGGTCTGGTTAGGAAGTATCGGCAAAATAATAAAGGTGATCAGCACAAATTGCATAATCGCCTTGATGTCTTTGTCCTCCATTTTTGCAAGGGCGCCCTTCAGCTGCGGTTTAATCTGAAGCAAAATGGCGGTACTACCCGCGATAGCAGCGCCGATGATCCATGGCCCCATAGTCAGAAAAGCCCCCACCCCGTACATCAGAAGCAATGAAATTTCGGTGGTCATACCATATTCGGTGCTTCCGCTCTTCATTTTCATCATGTTCCCAACCACGATGATAGAGATCACACCAAGAAGGCCGAATCCCAACATGAACGGTGTGAACAATTGGGCCAGGTAAGCTGAAACCGTTCCGAAAAGGGTAACGATTGCAAATGTCCGGAACCCGGCTATGCGGGTATCATGGAGCTCCCGCTGCATCCCGACCAAGAGGCCGAGCAACAGCGAAATCCCCAATGTTTGAAAAACGGTATAGAGATCGGTTTCAGACATCGAATGATATAAGGTGTCTCCAGACAGCCACTTCATATCCCGTTACTACACGGGTCCTTTTCAGACAGGCCTGTCGGGATGGAAACTTTAAATATACATCAGAACCCTCATAATCCGAAACCATCAAAACGACATGGTTATGCCTCCCAACACATGTCGGCCGGCTTGTGGAAAATAGAAGTTTTCGCGAAAGGTTTCGCCACCACCGATATAGCCATAGGTATAACCGTTTGATACATAGGCATGATCCAGAACATTATTGACCATCAACTGAAACCTAACATTCCGTACAAATTGCAGTCCGCCCCAGTTATAGGACAGCCGGATATCATTGACCCACCATGGATCGATGGAACGTTCCCGGTTGGTGGTGTTATCCAGATACTGCCTTCCCACATAACGGGAATACCAGTCGAACTGCGCGTTATCGTACTGCCATGTCAGTTGCGAGGCTGAAGTTACCGACGGCGAAAATGCAATGTTCGAGTTATTATGGATGTTTTGCAATGGCCCCTCCGGATGGGAAGCCCAGTTTTCGTCATACCGGTCAATGAACTCTACAAATTCCGAAATGCGATTCCGGCTGAACGCCACATTTCCATTCCAGCGAAGTCCGTCGATGATCTGCACAGCCGTCTCCAGTTCGATCCCTGCCCGGTAGCTGTCAGGCACGTTAGTACGTACCGGATCCCCGACATCGTTGATCTCGCCGGTGTTGATCAGCTGATTGTCATACAACATATAATAGGCATTCACCCCGAATTGAAGTGCGGCCCATCCCCCCCGATATCCGGCCTCAAAATTATACAGCGTCTCATGTTCCGGTTGATAGTTTTCGGTCGCGTCGGTAAAATCACGGCGCACAGGCTCTTTACTGGAAATTCCGAAATAACCATATATCTGGCTAAGGTCACTTAACTCATAATTGACGCCCGCCTTGGGATTCAGAAAAGTGTACGAGTGTGTTGCATCCAGGATGCGCTGATCGTTATTGACTCCGTCCAGCGAATAGTGAATACCTCGAACCTGCAGGTCTCCAAGGAGACTCAGACGGCTGGTGACATCTACAAGAAGCTTCACATAGGCATTTCCATCCGTTTTGACACCAACATTATCATAATAGCGTTCGCCCAGTTCAGCGGGACTCGCTGTCCGTACCCAGACAATTTCACCGAAATGATCACCGTCGTAGTGATTCAAACCACCGCCAACCGTAAGCTGCCAGTCGTCACCGCCCTGGTAGTCCGCCGAAAATGTGAAGCCACCGAAATGATTATCGAGCCACCGCTGGCGCACAAGATCGGTATGTGTGACGGTCTCGTCACCGACTTCAACCGGTGAAAATCCATAATCTTCTTCCAAATCCTCGTCATCTTTGAATTCCTCATAATATCCCGCCCCTCGAGTGTAGTGCAGAGAGATATTTCCGAAAAACTGTTCCGTGAAATGGTGCGAATAGTGAAGTTGATAGTGAGTCTGGGTGTAGTTGTCGGTCTGATTTTCATAGAAGCGCAACTCGCCATCGGGATCAACGTACATACCGGCGGGGTTAAAACGGCGATTATCCAGGTTATTACGCAGATGTTCAGCCGTAACTTCATCAATAAACTCGGCACTGATATATCCTTCCAAATTATCCGCATCATTGTTCAAAATCGACTCATGCACACCGTACCACGCCTGATAAGTTTGTTCATGGCCCGAAAACACATTCAGTTTCAGCAGCCCGCGGTCGGAATGGCGTGTACCTGAAACAAAAAATGATTTCAAATCGGATGAGGCACGGTCCATGTAACCATCAGACGTTATACTCGACAGGCGGCCGTCGAAGGCCCAACCGTTGCTCATAAGCCCGGTGCCCACCTGGATATTGTTTTTAAACGTGTTGAACGCTCCGGCACTGCTGTTGATTTCGCCGTAGGGGTCAGGCTGAAGTGTGGTTGTCTGCAAATTGACATTGGCGCCGAATGCCGCCGGTCCGTGCGACGATATACCGACTCCCCGCTGGATTTGTATATTGTCAAGCGAAGAAGCGAAATCGGGCATATTCACCCAAAACACTCCATGCGACTCCGAATCGTTCAATGGAATACCATTGACCATAACATTAATTCGTTGCGGATCCACCCCTCGTATGCGAAGGCCTGTGTATCCTATACCCGCACCGGCATCGGATGTACTGATCACGGAGGGGCTCATTTCAAGCAATACGGGAATATCCTGCCCCAGGTTTCGTTCCCGGATCTGGTCATGGTCGAGATTGGCATGAGTCACCGGGGTTCGGTTGTCCACCCGAAAAGCTTCCACCAGCACATCTTCACTTACGATGGTTTCAGGGACCAGGCTGATACTTTCTTCCCTTTCACCGCTCCAGTTGACCCGGATTCGATGTGCTTGATACCCGAGATAGCGAATTTCAACAATTTTAGGCGAGTAGTCAATGAGATCCAGTTCAAATCGTCCCTCAGTGTCCGTGGTGGTTCCGTGATCGGTATATACCTGAATGACGGATGCTCCGGGTAATGGATCACGGGTTTGGGCATCCCGGACTATTCCGCTGAATGTCTGCGCCGGCACTTCCGATAAACCGGAAACAAACGACAGTATCAATAAGAAGAAAATAATACGTTTCATAGCTCCTCCAAATAGGGTGATTCTTCATTAATTTGAAGGCGCTGTGTACAACAGAAGAGCTGTTTCCGATGACTCAGGAAGCTTTTTTTCCTCCTGACTTACATCGGTAAGGTTTCCCTACGCCGGTATTACCCGGTTCAGGTGATCGGGGTATGATCTCAGCTCGTGCGTACAAGCACCCCCAACCTT
>JBBDQZ010000046.1:0-5377 GCA_040905705.1 Balneolales bacterium | reverse complement strand
TCACCATTCTGCCGGAAAATACAGCAGTCAGTCTGGGAGTAGCATTGGTGTTACTGGTACCCTGTACAGACTGGTTTATTACATTCACCCAGCTTGGAGGAGGTGAAACGGAACAGGCAATTGCTTTTTCACCTCTGAGTTTACTTTTCCAGATTCTGTTGTTACCTATATATCTGTTTCTGTTC
Organism: Balneolales bacterium; assembly: GCA_040905705.1. Taxonomy (GTDB): domain Bacteria; phylum Bacteroidota; class Rhodothermia; order Balneolales; family Natronogracilivirgulaceae; genus JBBDQZ01. The sequence goes on along the minus strand of JBBDQZ010000046.1, from coordinate 5,192 downwards.
TTTGGAAATGAATTGTCGATGACGCTTGCCACCCATAACATGATCCAGGCTTTCGCCGGTATCATCGTTTTGCCTTTAATCATTGCATTTCTTACTGAAAAATGGGCGAAATCAGTTCCTGAACGGCAGTATATCATCTCCCGAATCGGTTGGTTACCTGTTCCACTATTGGCAATCGTCATTTTTATGATTTCGGCGTCTCAGTCACAGGTTCTATTTGAGGCTACTTTTTATTTGTTATATCCCGCGATCTGTTTTGTCGCTTTTCTTTTTATTACTCCGCTGATGGCGAAAATCCTTTCAACACTAGTAAACCTTCCGGTACGTCAAGGCAGGGTTCTTGCATTCAGCCTTGGAAGTCGTAATTCCTTTGTGGTCCTGCCGCTGGCACTTGCCTTACCGGAATCATTTGAAATCACGGTATTTGTGGTTGTCTTGCAGTCATTGATCGAGTTATTTGGTATGGCCGCATATGTCTGGTTTATTCCCAAAATATTATTTAGTATCAAATGAATAGGAGGTCGGAAAACCTTATAACCGCAGGTATAACAATGTGTTTCCTGCTGACCTGTTCAGGATTCTTGCTGAACTTTTAAACTGGTCGCCAGGCAGCAGAAACACCAGACCGTTATACAGCAAGGTTCAATGCCATTCCTCTCAGATTTCAATCCTATTCTTCAACTTTGAAATTTTGATGTTTTTGGCTACGTTACTACAGTAAATTAACTCAACACAGCATTTTATGGACATAGCATACCTTAAAACATCAATGCTTGAACAGGCTTGTAAAGAATTCCAAGTCAAGGAACTTTATGTTTTCGGGTCAGCAGTTTCAGGTACGATGTCTGAAAAAAGCGATCTTGATTTTTTAGTCGAATTTAATCGAAACGGGTATCAGGGTGCATTTGAGCAGTATATGGGATTCAAGCAACGCCTTGAAGGAATTTACCAAAGACCCGTAGATCTGGTAACCATTAAAAAATTCAGGAATCATATATTTCAGAAAGAGGTTGATTCATCGAAAACACTGATTTATGCCGCATGATGTTCAAAAATTATTGGTTGACATCCGCACAGCCTGTGAAGAAATAATTCAATTCACAGAGGGTAAAAATATCGATGACTTTAAGAAGGACCGAATACTTCAGTTGGCACTGGAGAGACAATTCGAAATTATAGGGGAAGCAATTTTCAGGCTTGATCGAATAGATCATGAGAATTTAACTATTAAAATTCCTGAGTATCCGAAAATCATAGGGTTTCGAAATGTTATTGCCCATGGGTATGACATCATTGACTATGATGTGCTCTGGGATTTTGCAAAAGAACGTGTCCAGGAATTACTTGAAAAAGCACACAACTATTAATTCCGGCCTTTAATGTAATCCTAATTTGCTGTATAACAACCATTACTGCCGTCCGGTTTCGGTTTGTCGCTAAAGTTTAAAATTGATCGACCAGCGGCAGAAATGGAAGACCGTTATAGAACCTACAACAATAGCACTTCAGATTTACTCTCTATTTACTTTTTTGTTATTCATCTTTTTAATAGGACTGTGCAGCAACGAATAATTTTATTAATCTTTATCGAAAATCAGCACCGCTCTCCTTATTATTCATGAGCAACAACGAAATGCTGCCCAGGATTGGGTTGGAGCAAGAAATCATTGGCAAAGAGCTTCTCAAACAACGGCAGCGAACGATGATAAACGAATGTGGACGTTGGTACATCGAATAATTCCGGCGCAAATAGGATGATTGGCAGTTCGGCCATGAGATAATCAACCGCACGGAGTCGATCCGATGTGCTGGGCTCGTGTGTGTCGCGGCTTCGATTTTCCATCACCTCCTCTGTTGCATCCAAACACGCATGCCGAAAGGTCGTATCATGGGTGAAGGCGGCCTTGCATCGCTCATAAAGCGAGTGGTATGTATCATACTCCTCTGACATCACTGACCAGGGAAGTACCGCAATCTGGTGGCTGTCGTCGGTTGATTCAATTGCGCGGGTGACCTTATTTGTCAGGTATCGTATTTGACGCTTTGTTTTGTGTGTTGCACGCTTGAGCGGATAACCACCTGCTTCGAGCGTCCAAATAGTCGGAGTGTCTGGGATGAACACGTCAGTTTGCTTGAAATGCGAAGCACTCCAGGTGAGAAGATTCGAAAGACGGCGTTCGTTGTAATAACTATTGAAAGGACTAACACCCAGGACAACGTGAAACCTTTGATCTGAATCGGGTAGACACCTTGCACAGTTACATTCTTCAGTATCGATGCAAACAGCTACATCGCTATACGAGCAGAACACGCAACCGTCATCGGCAGTGGGAGTCAAGGCCTGTCCGCAAGCAGGACATTTATAACTCACGACGCAGGCGCTTGGTGAAATTTCTTCTGTGATCTGAGCATCACAGTGGGGGCATATGAGGTTGGCAGTGATATGGTCAATCATCACTTTTCTCCAGTTAATTCATTTCCGAAGTCGCAGTCATTCTTCTTTCGAGCTAATTCCACTGCTTCTTCAAGAGTGAGCAACACCGTTTCCGGATGATTCGCCACCCATCGTACACCCGAATCCCTAGAGGCAAAGAAAAAGACGTAGTGACAAGCCGATTTAATGGTAGATTCCGCTGAGGAAAGATCCCAAACATCCGGCGAATTTACGGAAACAAGGATGTTTTCGTGTGAACGGGATTCAATCCCTGATGGCGAGACCGTTAGTTCCACCAATTCTCCGCAGACAGGGTCTTTGGATTCAATCTGTGCGGTGACTCCCAAAAGCTCGGGAAGAAAAAGAGCATCCACAGCACACCATGCCCAGATTGTGGATCCATTAATTGCCAGCTTGTGGTGGGTAGGAGTCGTTGAAAGTCCCCAGAAACCGACAATGCTCTCATCGTTATCACGATGTCGAATGACTAAGCGCCCCATTCCGGACTCCTCCAGGAATGCTTTGGTATCAGCAGCAGAAATGCCGAGTGTTTCAGCAAGTTCATCGGCGGTGACCGGTCCGCGTCGAGTCAGTTCCCTGAGAAGCACAATTCCGATATGTTGTTCACCCGGAGTGTTCGCGGGAAGACAATGTGACATTGTGTTGCATAATTCATCTATGGCGGCAGTAATGTTCTTTTGTGACATAATTGCACCTCATGGTGGTCATGATTAAGCGTTTGTTGTTATAGATTATTCTTGTCTCCTGGGATTTTGATATAGTGGAATTTTTTAAGTTTAGATGATCATCAATTTCGGAAAGCGTAAGGCGATCTCTTTTAAATCGTACTATATTTACGCAATGTCTCTTTTATCTCGTCTGATGTCATCGCGACGGTAATCTCTTTTACAAGCTCACCTGTATTTGGATCGATAAGCAACATTAAACCGGTTCTCCCTTCATATTGGTTGCTAACTGATTCAAAACCGAGCAAACGGGCTTTTTTCTGGCTCTGTTTCACATCAAAATCAGTGGTTTTATCCAGATAAATAAAAAGTATATCACCGTCTTCAAATTCCGGTTTTATATCATCCATCATAGCATCAAGTTGCTTACAACTGCCACACCAATCAGCATATAAACTCACTGCAATAAGATTTACATCGCTATTATTGCTTTTTAGTACTTCTGTTTGAGCTTTATGTGGAAACAAAATAAATGCCAAAACAACTGTTAATAGTATGAGTGAAAGGGCGGCGGTATATAATTTAAATTGAGTAGTCATGGTTATATTGGTTTTGAATGTTTTATTTGTCAATGGCAACAATCATTTGCCTTTTGAACCGGGGGACAAGGAGTTTCTGCATAAGAACAGAACACACAACAATCACCTGGTTTAGGTTTGATTACCTCGTTACAATTTGGACATTGCCAAAAATACTGGCATGAATCCGTTGGCATATTTTCGGCAAATGTATTGTCGCAGTGCGGACACGTAATAGCAGATTCTATGATGAAGGTTGTCATAAGAATTTATTGGTTTTCACGTTGATTTTTTGCGGTAAACCCAGTGCTGTTGACGGCACCAATCTGAGTTTCAGTATCGGTCTTCGTTTTATCATAGGTAATCAAAGCGGATTTGGTTTTATAGGAGACACTGGCTACCAATACGCCATCTACACTTTTCACAGCATGTTTTACTGATGCTTCACAACCTGCACAGGTCATACCTACAATTTCAAAAGTGACGCTTTCAACTTGTTTTTCATTGATATAGATTATTCTTTGATTAATATCTTGTACAAAAATTTGTAAGTAATTCGGAAAGGCAAGCAGCAGAGCCACCACTACGGTTACGATTCCCAGAAACGATTTAGATTGAATAAAGCGGGATTCATCAGGATCACATTCGCAATCAATCTCTTTAGTAGGCCTCAGTTTCTGGTACCATGCAAAGCCAAGTATCAAAACAGTCAATCCAATTAAATACGGCCTGAACAGCTCCATAAATGAAAACGTTGCGGCGATACCGCTCGTACCTGCCAGTATGGCTAATACCGGGGTTATACAACAAAGAGATGCTATAAATGCGACTCCCAAACCGGCCCCAAGCCATTTGGTATCGTTTTTTTGTTGATTTTTCATGCTGCAAATGACTCCATAATGGAGTTGTTTTTGATTTGATTGAAAAGTGGTTTCAGAATTTCATCATAGGGTTCCTGCAGAGAGTAGAAAATGAGTTGCCCTTCTCTTCTTGGCTGCAGGATGCCGGCATCTTTTAATTTGCGCAGATGTTGCGATACAGCAGGGACAGTCATATCCAGAATATCGCTTAGATCACAAGGGCATAAATCATCTTCTGTACTCAACAAATACAAAATTTTCAGGCGCACATCATTGCCTGCCAGTTTTAATATATCAGATAGTTTTAGAATGGAAGGCTTCACCTTGTTGAGAGAGTCGATACACCGATTGATTTGACTCAGATCGGCTACATCACGAATACAGGATTGTTTACTCATGGGGAAAATTTTTATTTAAGAAGTTGCTTAAAAGTAATAAAATTATATCATTTAAGCAAATGATTAAATATACTACATGTCTGACGATTCTATAACAACGGATTCGTGCTGACCGGTTTACATTTATAGCTGAACTACAAAGCTGGTCGCCCTGCAGCACAAACCGCAGACCGTTAGCCGCTTGAAAACCACTATGTCAGTAGAGTAATATTTCTGACACTCTTAGACTGGTTCAT
>JBBDQZ010000045.1:0-31161 GCA_040905705.1 Balneolales bacterium | reverse complement strand
GAGAGGACAGATAAAAGTATCTTTAACTTGATACTTTTATCTTCCTACTCGATTTGAGCTACCCGGAATTTCTGAAACCAGCTGCTTTTTCAGAAAACGGGTAACCGCCTCATAAACCTGTTCGTGAGCGGGTGACCGGTAAGCCGAACTGATGACATGTGCACCTGCATCCGGGAAAGCCATGAATTGAATCTTGTCGTCCGGTGTCCCCAGTTTTTCTTTTATTTTCAGTATGGCAGAAACCGATACCACCTGGTCCTGATGTTTTTCATCTTTATAGTAATAACCGGTAAACACCGGCTGTTGAATGCGTGAGTACATATCATCGGATAACAGCTCGTTCTTGAGATGTGAAAGTGTCATTAATGATTTAATATGGTAGCGTCCATACCAGTAACGGGCATGATCGTCGTTTTCCGGCTGGTTGAAAATGAAACGCCCACCCAGGAACAGGCGCATGATGCGCTGACCCCACGATGTATCAAACAGCATCGAAGTTTTTGATGCAAATCCTATTAATGGAGACAGGAGTACAAGTGCATCGATTTTATCAGGGAATCGGGAGGCCAGGTGAAGGGCCAGCGTCCCTCCCATTGAAGTGCCTGTAACAATGACATGTTCCCCCAGCAATTCACCGATGGCGAGAGCATACCCTGAACTTGTTAAAAGTGAATCCGCATAAAAATCCTGAAGAGGCTCGTTGGTACGCAATCCATGGGCGTGAAGACGTGCTATATACAGATGACATCCCAGATCACGGGCTATACGGATATGGGCAGGAGCCCCTTCCCCATAACTGGCAGAATAACCGTGGAGATAAACAATGCTGCAAGGTGCTTTTTGATGGGCGTATTCAGGATTCCACACTATACGTGCGTGATTGTCCGGTTTAAGTGGACCCGATCGAATTTCGGCTTGTCTGATGGAGTCTGCAGCTTCCTTAACGGAAAATGGGATGACCGGTATTTCGACCGGAGAAGTGATTTCGGGGGGATCGGAAACGGGAAGGAACAACCAAACCAGGATCATCAAGATCAAAACAACAATAAGAAGAAGAAAACGAGACATGATTTGAATCGGGTTTTCCGGATATGCAATTACACAGAAAAAGATAGACTACGTTATTAAAGCTTTAAAAGCTATACAACATTCGTGTATCTTGAAATATTATGTTGGCAATGAAAATCGATAAACTCCCGTTATCTTTCAATTCCGGAGTTATTTTAATAGATTCACCCTTGCAGGAATCTTGAAGACGCTGTACTTGAATTTTTGTGCTATTTCACCGACTGTTTTATTTATACATGATGTGTAACCGGTTTGTGTCCGCTTTTCTAATCGTGCTTGTTACTGGGTTCATTTGTGATTTGGCAGCACAGCCCATCGGTAGCTGGAGTTCCCATAGTTCTCAATCAACGGTACTTGATATTTTACAGGACGAGGATGGGCGGATATGGGCTTCAACGGAAGGCGGATTATTTGTGGCAGATGACGGGGATATTTTGGAAAAATATACCACAACCGAAGGTATGTACCGGATCAATCCGCAGGTGGTTACTTATGACCGGGGAAAAGGGTTGCTCTGGTTGGGATATGGAGATGGAATGTTCGAGGTGTATGACCGGCAGTCTGGTATGTTTCGTCAATTTTCAGATATTGCCAGGGCAAGTCGATTCACAAATCGGGGAGTAAATCAGTTTGTGCCGATGGAGGATTATGCCGTTATTGCAACTGATTTCGGGATCGTGCTGTTTGACCCGGATTCTGAAGCTACGCGTGATACCTATTCAAATCTTGGAGATTTTCCCGGTGGAACCATAGTCAATGCCGTTTTGGTTGACGGCCAGCGTTTTTTCGCTGCAACACCCGCCGGTGTAGCCATGGCTGACACATCCGCTGGGGATCTTGTTGTACCGGAGAATTGGACAAATTTTGGAGCGGATGATGGTTTTGACGGTAATGTTACGTCTATTGTTACCTACAAGGAAGCTGTTTACGCGCTGACCGGAAATTCTGTTCGACGATATAATGAAACAGAGTGGGAAGAGATGGATTATTTTGAAGGCCGGGAAATCGACCATCTTGAAATATCACAAAACGGAGAATTCCTCGTGGCATGGAATGATACGGAGGTGATGCTTTATCAACCGGATCAATCGCTTCGAATTATAGATATCAATGAGGGAGAACCATTGAATACCGTTTTTGTGAGGGAGGACTCCAACGAATTGCTCTTAGGCACAACCAACCTCGGGATCAGGGTGAACAATTTGCAAACCGGGGTGTTTCAACATTCCTTCTTGCCGGAAGGCCCTTACATGAACAGTTTTTCAGATATTCATGTCCGGGATGGTATTCTGGCTTCCGGATCGAACGATCTCCTGGGCCGGCAGGGTACGGGCAACCGGCAGTCCGGTTATTATTTGTACCGCGATAACCGGTGGGATAACTTTAATAATCTTACCCATTCGGAGCTGGAACAAAAGGATTTCCACAGTGTGTTTACCTCGGCCAGCAACAGCCGCTTTTTCTTTTTCGGTTCATGGGGCAGAGGTGTTGCACAACATGATCCGGTGACGGACGAGGTGAAGATTTGGGACAGTGGAAATTCCATCCTGGATGGTCATGTCCCGGGATCGAGTTTTATTGTTGCAAGCGGGCTGACTTCCGACCGGTACGATAATCTCTGGGTGGTCAGCTGGGGAAATCATCTGAATTCATTGTATCGTTTTGTTCCGGAATCGGAAGAGTGGACGGTTATTCCGAGGGTCTCCGGGCTGAATCAAAATGAACTCTACTCAAAAGTAACGGTTGATTCCTATGATCAGTTATGGCTTCCCTTACAAAACAATGAAGGTGCGGGACGCGGATTGGTTGTCAAACGCCTGAATGGAGACGAGATCGATGAGGGGGTGATATTAAGGGATGAACCGGGAGGCGGGAATTTGCCTCATCCGAAAGTGAATGTCGTGGTACAGGATCGCCGGGGTGAGATTTGGATTGGTACCGATTACGGAATAGCCCGATTTCCTTTTCCGCAACGGATTATTGATGGCGGCACGAGCGATCGTCAGGCGAGCTTGTTAATCAATGCTGATGATAGTGCCGATTCACCCTTTTTGCTTAGAACCTCTCATGTCACCAGTATTGCTGTCAATTCCGCCAATCAAAAATGGATCGGCACGGATGGTGAGGGAATTTGGCTTGTAGAAGAAGAAGGAGGCCGATTCCGTGCTGTTAAAAATTTTACTACGGAAAACAGTCCCCTCAATTCCAATTCCATCACCTCGGTAGCCTATGACAATACGACCGGACAGGTTTTTATTGCAACAGACCAGGGGCTTGTCAGTTACACCGATGTCATTCGTGGAAGCGTCGCTGAAATGGATGAGCTGTTTATCTATCCCAACCCGTTTTCATACAGTCAAGAGAACAGCGAGCGGGTTGTTATCGACCGCCTGTCGGATCAAACCATCGTTCGCGTCCTGACGATTGACGGAAGGATGGTCAGGCGTCTTGAAACACGTGGTGGCCGGGTTGAATGGGATGTCCGGGATTTTCGTGGCGATAGAGTGTCCACCGGAATCTATATCATCGTTTCAGTCGACGGTCAAAATGAACAGCGGGGAATCGGAAAACTTGTGGTGGTTCGCTGACCCGCACGTGATTGTTACCGATAGATTGCATGATCAATACAGTATGTTTCCATATCTGTTTTTCTGCCATTCGGACTCCTCTGTACCGGCATGAATCTTGCAGCAGCCCGCTTCTGTCTCTGCCCGGGCCATCTCCACTGGGGTCAGGGCTATGAGGATCAAAACCTATCTCTTATTGTAGAGAGATCAGGAATTTCTTATATTTATTGCTTGTTGTAAAATGCGATTAAAGTGTTTTATTTGATGCAACGGGGCTATAGCTCAGCTGGCTAGAGCGCTTGCATGGCATGCAAGAGGTCCGGGGTTCGAATCCCCGTAGCTCCACACCGTAATAAAGAGCTCGAATACGTTATAACATTGAGCTGAAATTCCATTTGTATTAAAAATCAGATGGTTTTTAATACAAATGGAGCATTCATAGTTTAGTCATGTGCCGCATTTTTGAAAACGATAGCCATGGATGTTTCAGGAAAAATTACTTGAGTATGGGGTAAGTTCTGCACGGCCAGCTCCCTCTCAACACCGTCAGGACCGGAAGGTAGCAGCGGCAGGAGGTTGTAGCGGTGCGATGCAGGTAGCTTACCCCTTTTTATTTCGTGAGCTATGTTCATCCTGCCCATCATATCCTTTTTCGTCTTTTTCTCCATCAAACAGCGCGTCATCAGGCATGACCCGGCTGTACTCCGGAAGGTCACGAAACCGGATGCTGTATAGGTCGCGGCGGCGATCCTTGAGGGGCATCACGGTTCCGGAGTGTCGCGAACGGCGAAGCACCTCAACGTCAACATCAGCAATGACAACCATCTCGGCATTTTCGTCGGTAATTGCGGCAATGCCGTCCCGGCTGAAAGGAAAATCGGAGGGAGTAAAAATTGCGGATTGGGCATATTGTATAGCCAGGTTTTCTACGGAAGGAATGTTGCCGGTGGTTCCTGCCATGGCGACAAAAATTTGGTTTTCGATTGCACGGGCCTGAGCGCAGGTGCGCACCCTTGTAAATCCGTGCCGCTCATCGGTACAATAAGGGACAAAGAGGATGTGTGCACCGTTGTCTACGGCAAACCGGGCCATTTCCGGAAATTCGACATCATAGCAGATGTTAATGGCGATTTTACCACGGTCGGTATCGAATACTTTCGGGGTGGAACCGGACTGTACGCCCCACCACAGGCTTTCACTTGGGGTGATATGTATTTTATACTGTTTATCAATGGTACCATCGCGACGGAATAGATACGAAACGTTAAAGACGTGATCTTTTTCCAGTGTGAAATGTGAGCCCCCGATAATATTGACATTGTAGCTTAAGGCCATGTCCTGGAAGAATTTAATGTATTGATCGGTGTATTTTGCCAATTCCCGGGAAGCAAGCCCGGGACGTTTCTCTTTTTCAAAGCTGAGCAGCTGGGTTGTCAGCAGCTCCGGAAACAATACAAAATCGGATTTGTAATCAGAAGCTACATCTACAAAATATTCCACCTGAGTGGTGAAGTCATCGAAACTTTCGATTTTTCGCATCTGATATTGAACACAGCAAATGCGGACAGGCATGGATGTAATACGTTGTTTCGGAGCCAGGGTTTGATATTCAAAATTGGTCCACTCAAGCAATGCGGCATATCCGCCCGAATCGGTATCCTCCTTCAGATAGTTTCGTATGATGCGTTTTACTACGAAGTCATTTTTTAACTGAAATGTGAGCACGGGATCAGAAATCTTCTTGTTCATCACAGAGCGGACATATGCGTAGATATCCATCTTTTTTTGATATTTGTGATAATTGGGCAGACGCCCACCCACGAGAATACGTCGCAGATTCCACTCTCGACAAAGGTTTTTCCGCTCCTCATAAATACGCCGTCCGATTTTCATGTTGCGATATTCCGGATCTACCATCACTTCGATACCATACAATGTGTCTCCTTCGGGATCGTGGTTACGGATGAATCCGTCGTCTGCGATCTCTTCCCAGGTATGATCAGCCGAGTATTCGTCCAGGTCAAGGATCAAAGTGCTTCCGGAGCCGATCAGCGTTCCCTCGTAAAAGACCCCGGTTTGTCCTTCGCGGAAGTGTTTCAGCTGAGAGCGGAACTGCTGATATCCGTAAGGCTCCATATCGGGGAAGCACTTCAGTTGCAAAGCCTTAAGTGCTTTGAAATCACTCTGCTTCAATGAACGGATCTCAAGACTGGGATGGCTGTAATCTGTTGTCATGGCCTCGGATAGACTAGATAGTGATAGATTAATATGTTCAACTGTTGTAAATAAATAAAGTGCGGAACTTTTATTATTATGGCAAATAAGCTTCGGCCGGAAGAGTCCTTCTTTTTATATCCCTGATAAACTTTTTCAAATGACTAAAAGCAAGAAAAAAACAGTATCCGATTCCAGGGTCAGAATGCATGAACTGGTGATGCCTAACGATACGAATCCGTTGGGCAACCTTATGGGTGGCAAGCTAATGCAGTGGATGGATATTTGTGCGGCCATTTCCGCACAACGCCATTGCAACAGTAATGTCGTCACCGTTGCTGTGGACAGTGTTAAATTTCTGAGTGCGGTTGCTCTTGGAGAAGTGGTGGTCATTGAAGGGGAAGTGACCCGAACGTTCCGTACATCCATGGAAATAGCATTGCATGCCTGGGCAGAAAATCTGCGAACCGGAGATAAGCGTCTGTGTACCACGTCTTTTTACTCGTTTGTGGCGGTAGATCCCAACGGAAAACCACGGCCGGTTCCGGTTATTGTTCCGGAAACAGCGTATGAGAAGCAACAGTTTGAACAGGCTGAACGACGTCGGAAGCAACGGCTGGATCATTCGCGTGAAATTCTCGAGATGGCAAAAAAGTATCCGGTTGATGCAAGGGGAGATCAGGATTCATAACCTGATCCGGAGTCACCGGTTCTTTATCTTCCTGTGGTTATATGATATTATTTAACAAGGCTCATCTTGACGGTTTCGGTCCGGCCTTCGGCTCGCAATACAGCAATGTATACACCACTGGCAAGCTGAGAAGCGTCGAAGGAGACGAATTGAGCCCGTTCATCAACCTGGTCGTTTACAAGTGTTGCTACTCGCTGGCCTAATACATTGTAGATACTCAACTCAACCGGACCCGGTTCTGTAATGTGAAATTCCAGGTTCGTTGAAGTATTAAATGGATTCGGGAAATTTTGATAGAGTGAGACCTCGTCGGCAACTTCACGGTAACGCGTGTATTCACCTGGTGGGCTGACTTCAAAAAGCTGCATATTTCTGGCAGCGGCAATTTGACTGCGCAGGTCATCGGGATCTTCTCCCCATCCATAGATAAATCCGACATTAACGCTGGCAAGTGGTCTCAATGTAAAGGGACCCGTAGCCGTAACCAGGGAAATGTCGCCGGCAACGGTAGGACGCTCTGTACCGGCTGTCAGTGCCAGATATTTTTCCTTATCCGTAAAGCCATCGTAAAAGGTGAAATCTTCAGAGTAATATACACCGAAACGGAGACTGTCATCCCGGCTATTAGCGTTACGTAATGTCATACCGGATGCGTTGTTTATTGCCAAGGCACTTGAAATTTCTCCCATGTGGGCTACGGTCAATAAAGGAGGGCCACTTGTATCAAAAATATAAATCAGGCTGTCGTCTTCAATAAAACCGGTCCTGTCATTATAGTAGCCTCGTATATCCCAGTCATTGTACAATCCGACATACATGTCGTGCAGTGTGGCCAGGCTGTTGTTGGTGATGGTGTATTTCACAAAAAATGTCTGGTCGACCCCTTGCCTGGAAAATGCAAAAGTCTGCATTTCCACTTCAACTTCATCAGCGACAGGATGTTCACTGGATACAAAAACAGCTCTTCCGTCCAGGTCGGAATACCCTCCGGAACGCATAAAACGAAAATTTTCAACAGGCAAAAAATGCCGGGTTATATGCGTAGAATCTCGAATCTGGTTGATAACAACCCGTTCTTTGTTACTGAATCCAGGAAGTTGCTTGTCTGCTGTGATGATGAGGCCGGCTTCGAACAATAACTCTCCGTAATCTTCCAGGTTAAACCCGATACCGCCGGAAGAGCTGAGGGCATCCATATAGCCGATGGTTCCGTCCGAAGAGATCGAGGTCAAAATAGTATTGACATCAAGGATTTCATACAAAAGCTGTTCGTATACAAACATGAAAAAGTCACTGTAATCTGTACCGGCATCACTTTTTTCGAGATGAAACAATGGAAACTCATCCAGCCTGAAATCATGAGAAATTTCAATTTCAAAAGCTACTGAGAAAGAGTCATCGGTATCGACATAACCGGTGTTTTGAATATTGGATATTAACGAGATACCCGGCTGTAAAATTTCCAGTTCCATCATAACTCCGGATGAAGACTCCCCGTAATTGATGCCGTTCACAATGACGGAACCGCTCTCTCCGGTATTGATTTTATGGCCTTCGGTCGTTTCATAAGAAACTCCGGTAATTTGCAATCCGGGTTTTCGGTTTACCATAGCGGCATAGGCATCGATTAATCCTTTACCAAGGCGATTTTTGTAGATGTCTCCGGTGTTGGTGGTATGAATAGACCGGGCATTGACGCGAATCTGATTGGCGACGCGCTGGGGAGACCACTCCGGGTTTTCCGCTTTGATCAATGCTGCGAGTCCGCTTACAACGGGTGCAGACATGGAAGTACCGGTGTTTCTCGCATAGGATGGTGTCCAGCTCACGGTATTCTCATCATAATCAAAGAAAGTACTGAGTAACCCTTCCCCCATAGCAAAGACATCCACGTAATATCCATAATTGGAGAAATGAGAAATTTCATCGTTGTAGGTTTGTCGTACCGAACCGACGGCCAGTACATTCTTGTAAGCGGCAGGATAGAACAGCTCATTATTGGCGTTGTTACCTGCTGCAGCCACAATCAATGATCCCTGCGCAGTGGCAAAATCCATCACCTCTTGTTCGAATTCGGAATAGGAAGTGCTTCCGAAACTGCAGTTGATAATGTCGGCACCATTAATAGCGGCATAGAGAATTCCATGCATGCCATAAGCAACAGTTCTGGGGTATTGCCTTGTTCCACCTACTTTAATCGGCATGAATTGTGCATGAAAACCGGTACCTGAAATGCCCTCTTCGTTGTCCGTGTCTGCGGCTGCCGTCCCGGCCACGTGTGTGCCATGCGTGGAGTAATTTCCAACGGGATTTCCGTTTTGAACAGGCTCCTCACCGGCAAATACGTTGCCGCTTTCCCAGAAATTCCAACCGATAGTATCGTTGACGATCTCCCATGATGGAAAATAGTCATTGGCGCGACCCGGTTCAGGATTACGCCAGAGTTTATTGACCAGGTCGGGATGGTCGTAATAAACACCGCTGTCGACGATGGCGATCACGACATCCGTAGAGCCCTGGGAAACCGACCAGGCCTGGAAAAAGTTCTGATATTCGAAATAGTCATGACCCGTATTTCCTATTCGCGGATCATTTGGGATGAATTCATCGGTGGTTTCATGTACGTAGTGTGGCTCGGCGTAGGCGACTCCAGGCAGGCGGGCGATTTCCAGAGCGAGTTCCAGCGGGTCTTTCCCGGATGAGTAAGTGATGGTGTATGTGCGCTCAAAGCCTTCCGCCAGTTCTTGCAGGTGATCCGGTTGGCTTCCGGCGCGCTTTAAACGACTTATATCAGAGGAAGCGCCAGAACGAAAGACAGGCATCATCTCTACCATACTTTGATTTTGCATCGATTCGGCAAGTATGGTGGCAGGATCGGAATCTGCCCTAGTCTCTGTTAGGGTTTTTTCCCAAGAAGATTTGTCGTTAGGCCGGAGTTCGCCGATCCCGTTTTGTAGTTTGAAAAACTGCTCACGATCTTCCAGTTTGACAATGATGGTTCCCGGAAGATACTCGGGAGTAGATTTTTGGCCAAAAGCATGTGAGAACGGTACCGGAGAAAAAACCAGAGTCAGGACAAAGACAGATAGCAGGTGGCGAAATGTCATTGGATTGTGATAAGTAGCAGTAAATATGCGTTTTACAAGTATTAAATTTTCAACGCAACAGAATTCAATACAGTACGTACGGCAATTGATAATACACTATACCCACTATCGGACAAGAGCGTTGCCCTTAATGTACATAAAATTAATAAAATACTCATTTTATGGCAATTTGACACATACCTGTGTGCTATAGTACTACGGTGTCGGGGGGCTACTCCCGATGATTTACTGATTTGTTGCATATTTGATTTGAATGTGTAGGTATCTGAAAGACTTTACACCTCAACGATTTGCCGAGACGCTTTGTACATTGCTCTTAGCGAGTAAAAGGTCCGGCGAATTGATTGTTGGGGACAAGTTTTGTTTGTGTTCAGGTATCCGATATGAAACGCCAGCCGCCATTGTTTGAAAAGGATGTGATAAGCATACACAATGCTGTTTTCAGGATCGTAGATGTGCACGGCTTCAGAAGTGACGCCATTGAGTTCCAGGATGTGGAAGTTTCGGCCGGCCTTGAAGTCTTCGACGGACGGTGTTCGGATATCGTAACGGCCGAAATAAAAGCCTGGAATGCTTTTTCACCGGGCTGTTTTCGGAAGACCATCAGGTGGGATGGTTTTATGGCAGTTTTGAACTTTTGCTTATGTTACAATTAAGCATCTGACAGGTAACCCGGTTACCGGTGCGGGAAAAGGTGACGGACAAAGGGCGGGGATGGAAACAGCCGGTGAACAAGGGTTGTTTCAAGTTTCCTGGTTGAGGGCGGTTGCCGTGGATGCGGTCTCTCGTCTCATGCGTGTAAATCCAATTCAGCGTTCTGTACGTATCAGGATAGAACGGTCTGAAACAGCAGAGCGACTCACGACAATTCTCAAACAAATTCACAGACAGAGGTATAACCATGAAATCAACGGCTATTGCCACACTATTTCTGATTTGGATGCTGTTTCCCTGAAGAATCTTGTAAGAAGCACAGGCTGAATGGAAAGGGTTTACCATTTGGCGCTCCATCGCAAATATTCTTTCGAGGTATTGCATGGTTTTTGTACACTGAATTGGCGGATCCTTCTGCGCGGAGGGTTTATGAAATATCCATTGATCATATTTGACTTTGACGGCACGCTGGCCGATTCCGTAAGCTGGGGTGTGAAGGTTATCGGCGGTGTAGCCGATCAATACGGATTCAAGCGTATCTGCGCCGAAGATCTGGAGAGAATTCGGGGCTACGATCCGGTCACGCTGTTCCACGATCTGAAGATTCCGGTGTACAAAATTCCAGCCATCGCTTCCCATTTGCGGAAGGTGATGGCCGAAAAAGCGGGGGAGGTTTTGTTGCATGCAGGCGTCGATGAGGTTTTGAAGCATCTGTCCCGAAAAGGCGTTACGATGGCTGTTGTCAGTTCGAATTCCAGGGAGAATGTCCGGAATATCCTGGGGAAGAAAAACGTGTCGAACATTGTTTTTTTTGAATGCGGGGTGTCGTTGTGGGGAAAACGGCAGAAATTAAGAAAGGTGCTGAACGCAAGCGGGTTTGCACCGGAAAAAGCGCTCTATGTCGGAGATGAGATCCGGGATTTACAGGCCGCCCGGACGGTGCACATGGCCTTTGGAGCCGTTGGCTGGGGTTTCAACCGGCTGGATGTTCTTATGAGATACATGCCTGAAGAAGTTTTCAGGCATGTATCTGACATGTTTCTGAATGAATAGATTTAATTGGTCACCTAAATGTAGGTCATACCACTCCCTCAGGATATTTTGCGTATATAGGTGATAAAACGTATGGGGGTCAACCCGAAATATGGGAACTGTACATGTTGCCGGTGTTGAGATCAGCATAGAGCATGCGGGATTCTTTTAACGAGAGCTTCACACTGGTAATGCTTGTTGTTGTCATTTCGGAGGCATGTGCTGCTGGACGGGATTTCTTTTCATCCCGGTTTGAAGTGATGATACATCCGTTCGGAAATGGCAGATATGTTACGGTACACATCGGTTCAATTTCAATACATACAGATACAAACTCGACATCTTCTTTCAATACGATATTACGAATGATTCAGATTGAAATACTTCAAAACTCGAAGTCGTAACAGAACCATATTAGGCTCATTAAAATGACGTATGACCGATGTGAAAAAAATCTCATAAAAAAACGTACTCTGTTTGTCGAACAAAATGCAGCCTTGATTATTTTTGTGAAGAATCCTCTGCCAGGCAGAGTCAAAACCCGTTTGGCCAAAGACATTGGTGAACAGAAGGCACTTGAGGTGTATTTGAAGCTGGTTGATCATACCCGAAGGGTCGCATGCAGCTTGCCGGTACACATCCACGTATTTTACAGCGATTTTATTGACAAAGATGATGGATGGTCTGATTCGAAACTGTTTAGACATTTACAAAATGGCCGAAATCTGGGGGATCGCATGTATCATGCATTTGAGAATATTTTTAACAGGGGGTATCAGAAGGCAGTGATTATCGGAAGTGATTGTCTTGAATTGCAGCCGAAACATGTCAATAAGGCATTCAACATTTTAAACTTTTATAAGGCCGTTATCGGTCCAGCAAGGGACGGGGGATATTACCTCTTGGGAATGAGGAGTCTGCTACCAGCCGTTTTTAAGAATAAAACCTGGAGTACCGGTTCGGTTTTTGACGATACGATCCGGAATTTCCAGGAGGAGAACATCACCTGGCAGGAATTGCCTCTCCTGAGAGATGTGGACACGGTCAAAGATTGGGACGAGTTACAGAGAACTGTGGAGCATAAGCCGGGAAGGAAATCCGGGAACAAATCGTCATGATAACTGTCATTATCCCTGCATTTGAAGAAGAAGGCCATATCGGAAAACTGGTCCGTTATTTGAAAACAGAAGCGGTCCATCCCGGATTTTCGGAGATCCTTATTGTGGATGGAAACAGCCGTGACCGTACCGTCCGTGAAGCCGAAGATGCCGGAGCCCACGTAATCGTGACCTCAAAAAAAGGGCGAGCCTGTCAGATGAACAAAGGAGCCCGTCACGCGCGGGGATCGGTATTCTTTTTTCTCCATGCGGACACCTTCCCGCCAGAAACCTTTGCTGGAGACATTCTCGGGGCTGTATCCCGGGGCAAGCAGGCCGGCTGTTTCCGTTTGTCCTTTGACGATCCTCATATTATACTGAGGTTGTACGGCTGGTTTACCCGTTTTGATATCAACGTGTTTCGATATGGAGATCAGGGCCTGTTCATCACCAAAGAGCTATTCGAAACCGCCGGAGGATTTGATGAATCGCTACTCGTTATGGAAGACAATGAAATTATCCGTCGGATTAAAAATCTTGGCAATTATTTCATCATACCGAAAAAGGTTGTCACGTCGGCGCGGAAATACCGTGACAACGGGGTGATTCGATTGCAGCTTGTTTTTGTCCTTATCTTTATCATGTTTAACCTTGGGGTCAGCCAGGAGAGGCTGGTCCGGGTTTACAAGCGACTGATCGAAAGTTGATCTGTAAACCCGAGGAAATCTCGTGTGAACTTCAGCTTTTCTTGTCTCTTACTTCTTCACGGCCATAATGTTCATCAGACTCCAGAAGCCGTGTGACCATCGTCGGATATCTGTAACGGAGAATCCTGACGCTTCAAGGAGCTGCCGCATCTCGCTTGTGGTATATGATCTGACATGGGGTCTGCGTGTAATGCGCATCGCACAGTCGAAGAGTCTGAAATGCCATGGATTCCGGCACCAATCTACCATAACCAAACGGCCGGATTTTTTCAAGACTCTGAAGAATTCGCCTAGCACTTTACGGGGTTCCGCATAGAAATGGAATGAATTCAGACATACCAGCTTTGTAAAGTGTGCATGCGGAAGCTCCAAAGCGTGCACATCCATTTTCTCGATACGAATGTGCGGATCACCGGCAAGCCTGTATCGGGCGATCTCCAGCATTTCATCGGAAATGTCCGTCAGGATAAGGTGGCATGCAGCCTGCCGGCGAATCATTTCAGCCAACAGCCCGGTTCCCGCACTTGCATCCAGAATAAAATCGGAGTTATCCGGCTCAAGCATTCCTGTGGCCAGCTTGTGAGTGGCCTCCAGATAGTTGTGCCAGCGCACTTCGTAGATTTCAGCGAGCCGCTTGTATTCCTTCTGAATATTTACGGTTACCGGATGCAAAATGGTCACTGGATCGGGTTTTATCATTTCCTGAAATATGAGAGAAGGTAAGCAAAAAAACAATCCACAGGCCGGAGTTATCCGTACTATTAAGCAAGTTTTACAGATTAAACCACTGGCTTCTCAACCTTGCACACTGAATTCTGACTTATAGGCTTCTGATGTTCAGTATGGAGTGCCAGTGTATGATGACCGGTCTCACTGAATTATGGAGCCTCAAATGAGCATGGAAAAGTTCTATGAATGGTTTATGGGCCTGGGCGAGCCGTACGGCGTCAACCCGGTTATTTTTGGTGCGATCTATATCGGAGCGGTACCGTTTTTCTGGGTGGCCATTGGATGGCTTGTTTACAACCTTCGGCGCAGACGCCCGGTTCACGGTCCCGTTCTCCTGGCGTGCGGTTGTGCGGTGTCAGCTTATGTCTATCTGATTATTGTTGGGGAAAACGTACCGGCCTGGGTTTACGGACTGATTGCCGTCATCATTGTTTATGCACTGTATGCAACGATGAAAAAGGTGAGGCAGAAAATGAAAGAGGTTACAGATGAAGAAAACCTATGATCTTATCGTGATCGGCGGTGGAGCGGCCGGTTTAACCGCTTCGGGCATTGGTATCAGTCTCGGGGCCAAAACCATGCTGATCGAAAAGCACAAGCTGGGTGGCGACTGTACGTGGTATGGTTGTGTACCGAGCAAAGCGCTGCTCAACCAGGCGAAAAAGGTGGTAAACGGCCAAAAAATTGACTTTCAAGAGATCGCCGGCAACATCCACGCGATTCGGAACAGAATTTACAAGGAGGCCGATCATCCGGACAAATTTCGCGCTATGGGTATTGATGTGGAGGAGGGTGCGGCGAAATTTACCGGGTCTCATACTCTCCAAATCGAGAAAGTAGGCGGGGAGTTCAGGGAAGTTTCCAGCCGGTTTATCATTATCGCCGCTGGTAGCAATGCACTCATCCCCCCGATACAGGGAATCAACCAAACACCCTTTTTGACCAACCATACTCTTTTCGAACGCTCACGTATGCCGGAAAGCATGATCATCATCGGAGCGGGGCCCATAGGCACGGAGATGGCCCAGGCCTTCCGGCATCTCGGAACAAAAATTACCGTAGTGGATATGCTCGATCGGATTTTGCCGAATGATGAGCCGGGGTTTGCCGAAATGCTGAAGAAAAAGCTTGAACAGGACGGTGTAACGTATTACCTCGGCTCCGAGGTATTGGCGGTGGAAGGGGATGAAGAGCGGGTAGCCGTTTCCATCCGGAATAACGACAGGCAGGTATTCCTGGAAGCCGAAAAATTGCTAATGGCTACGGGAAGGCGTCCGGATCTGGAACCGATGAACCTGGAGGCAGCAGGCGTGGCCTGGACTCGCGGGGGCATCACGGTCAATGAGCGGTGTCAAACCAGCCGCCGACATATTTATGCCATCGGTGATGTGACAGGCCGCTATCAGTTCACGCATATGTCTGAGCATATGGGGAAAGTGGCAGTAACCAACGCCCTGCTCAAAATCCCGATGAAAATAGACCGGAAACATGTGCCCTGGGTCACCTATACCGATCCCGAACTGGCGCATCTTGGTGCCAGTCGCAAAGAGCTGGACGAGCAGGGTATTTCTTACGAGACATACCGATTTCCGTACAGTATGATCGACCGGGCCGTGACTGATGGACAGACGACCGGCTGGATCAAGGTATATGCCGGCAAACGGTCCGGGAAGATCCTTGGAGCCGACATTATTGGTGCGCATGCCGGAGAGTTGATCAGCCAGTATGCTCTTGCCATGAGAAACGGTATTTCCCTGCGAAAGATGGCCGACACCATCTATCCGTATCCGACTTATGCACTTGGTGTGCGCCGTGCGGCTGATCAATGGTATATCAGAAACCAGAATGCGACACTTGTAAAATGGATTCGCCGGATCTTCCGGTATCGGGGCCCCCTTCCGGATTTAAGCGACCCGGAGCGGATTGTCTGAGGATGTTCCATGTGGTGGAAGGGCAAGCCTGCAAACCCGTGCAGTGAGAACGATGTCACTCAAAACAGATACGATGATGGTTGCAAAGACGGGATATCCTTTAAACAGGTTGCGGACGTTGCCAGCAGAACGGAAACAACTGTTAGCAACGGAGAGAAAATGGACAACGGAACAGAAAAAATGGACAAAAAAGCGGGAAAAGCCGGTTCTGTCCGGCACACGAATGGTTTTGCTGATGGGCTTGTTGGCAGTGATTCCCAACACCTTTCTGAAAGCTCAAACCTGCAGTTGTGCAGGAACTCCGCTGATCAGTTCGCAAAGTTCCGGGGCATCCACGAAAGGGAATCTGCTATTGGGCATCACCTATGAATACCACGATATCTCGGCACTATATAGCAACAGCCGGTCGATGGTCAACAACGAGGCGATCAGGTCCACGCAATCGGCGCTTCTTGAAATGCATTACGGCATCACCGATCGTCTGAGTGTTTCTGGGACGGCGACCCATGTGGAAAAACACCGGACGACCGGACTTCAGCATCCCGGCGGTACCCGAACCCTAACTACGCAGGGAGTTGGCGACGGGTTGATTCTGCTTAAATACGTGCTGATGCAGCAGACGCTCTGGAACCCTGTGCATGTCGTCAT
The DNA here is from genome assembly GCA_040905705.1 of Balneolales bacterium. Taxonomy (GTDB): domain Bacteria; phylum Bacteroidota; class Rhodothermia; order Balneolales; family Natronogracilivirgulaceae; genus JBBDQZ01. The sequence goes on along the minus strand of JBBDQZ010000045.1, from coordinate 14,716 downwards.
AGGATCCGGTGCCAAAGCGCCGATCGGCACCACATCGCTTGAAGAAAACGGGATCGCCCTGAATGCCGATATGCAGCCTGGCACCGGCGCCTGGGATGGTGTATTCTGGTCAGAGGTATTGTTATCCCTGCTGCCGTATACGGCAGCCAAACTCCTCTGGCATCATTCCTATCGTCATACCGGAACGAACGAAAGGTTTGCGGCGGACGACCGGTATCGGTTCGGCAATGAGCTGGTTTCAAAACTGGGAGTATCGAATCAGATAGGGGAGCGTTTGTCCTACATGATACTGCTCGGCTATCGTTCCACGTCCTCCGATCAATTGAACGGAAACAATCTGCCCAATACGGGCGGGAAATGGCTCAATGTGGAATCCATGCTAAATGTCGGTGTCACCGACTGGGTTTCAGCGCGTATTTCCGGCCGTATTCCCGTTTATCAGTATCTCAACGGCACCCAGCCGACCACTTCATGGGCGGTGAGCGGGTCTGTTTTTTTTAACTTCAATAGCAGCGAACAGGAGTTTATCCATGGAAAAAATGATTGAATCAGTCAACAATCCGGCGGTCTTGGATTCTGTCCGTAGCAACGACCTGACCGGAAACACAACATCGTCCGGTGACACAGTCTGGACGTTTTGGTTTGTGGCAGTTTTGACCTCTGTAATGATCGGCAGCTGTGACTCCCCGGGTGGCGGGATTTTTGGAGGCGACGATACCGGCTTTTCGTCCGGAGATTGGCTCATTCCTCTGAACGAGATTTTTGATGGAGGCCCAGGCAAGGACGGGATTCCTTCGATCGACGCACCCCAGTTCGTCTCTGCCAACGCGATCGAATATGTCGGGGACGAGCGTCTTGTCGCAGCGGTCAACATCGGTGGTGACGTGCGTGCCTATCCTCACCAGATTCTGGATTGGCACGAGATTGTCAACGATCAATTCGAAGAGGAAGCGGTGGCCTTCACGCACTGTCCGTTGACAGGAACCGCAATAGCCTGGGATCGCAAATTGAAAGGTGAAGCGATCGAATTTGGCGTATCCGGATTACTGTTCCGTAATAATTTGATTGCTTATGACCGCTTTACCGACAGCCACTGGTCACAAATGCAGCTGCGCAGTGTTAAAGGTACATTTTCTGAGACGGACATCGAAATCCATCAGGTACTGGAAACGACATGGGAAAATTGGCTTGCGTGGTATCCCGATTCGAAAGTTTTGACCACAGAGACGGGTTTTCAACGGAACTATTCAGGCTTTGCCTACGGTCAATTCTACCTCACCGACGACACCCGGATACTTTTTCCCGTTAGTAACCCCGACGGTCGCCTGAACAAAAAGGTGCGTGTGCACGGGATTATCGGGGAGGTTCCTGCCGATGAGTCGGCATCCGTTCGGGTCTATCCTATCGATGATTTCGCCGAAGGGGTGGAAATGATTGAAGACCGGATCGGCGATCAGGAATATCTGATCGTCGGGAGTTCAGGTAAAAACTTTGCAGCGGCCTTCCGGCGTACCTTGCCGGACGGTACCCGCCTGTCATTTGTGGCGGTTCAGGATAAGCTTCCGGAAATCCTGATGGATGACGAAGGCAACTACTGGGATATATTCGGTTATGCTGTGAAGGGCCCGCGTACAGGAGAGCGGCTCACTCCGGCCCGGTCCTACACTGGTTACTGGTTTGCCTGGGCCGATTTTTACCCGGGCCTGGAAATATATAAAGGAGAGTGATATGCAAAGTGTCCTCAGCAATCAAACGTGGAAAAACAAGATCATTGCGCTGTTGGTTGTGTTTTCAGTGCTCTTGGGTTTTTTCCTGTATCTGCTTTTTGAAGGGATCAATATCATTTCGGCTACCCAGACGTTTACGGCTGTGAATGCCCAGTGGACGCAGAGCCAGAAAAATGCGGTGAACGATCTGTACATCTATGTTCGAACACAGGATGAAAAGGACTTTCACAAGTTTCAGAACCGAATCGATCAGGTCCATGCTATTCGCAGTGCTATTGACGAACTCCGTACTAAAAATCCGGATGTGGCCTTCGTCAGCAAAGGGCTATCCGCACTTGAAGTGTCAGATGTAATGATTAATAATATGGCTTCTGTAGGGCGTTATCTTGGGTCGCTCGAGCATTTTACCGCTTCTAAGGCCATGTGGGAAGAGTGCGGAGAAAAAATCGACGTGATTGAGGAGGCTGCTTATACATTGCAGCACCGATTCCGTCAGGACAAGTCTTCCGAGCAAGAGCTTGCTGCAGAACTGGAATGGATACGAAAGATAGACACTTCACTTACTGTCGAAGCACAGAACATTCTCATTCAGCTTGGCAAGTCATCAGAGTGGCTTCGGTCGCGGGTACAAGCAGTTGTCGGGCTTGCCGTCTTTGTGCTAATTCTATTTGCATTGTGGATCGCCTTTTACTGGTACAAAATGACCGGACAGCTTGCCTCCACATTGAAAGAGCGGAATCATCTTGCCAAGTTCCCGGAGCTGAATCCTGTCCCTGTGGTGGAAGTTGATTTCAACGGTATCGTTACCTATCGTAATCCTGCCACTGCCGCAAGCTTTCCGGATATGACCAGCCTCCGCCACCCCTTTCTTAAAGAAGTTGAAGCATGTCTTTACATGCTGGACCGGGAGATTCCCCAAACGATGCACAAGGAGGTAAAGATCGGAGAACGGTATTATGAACAGATCATCCATCGTGTGGATGAGAAGGAGGTCTTTCATGTTTATGCCCTGGATGTGACTGCCCGCAAGAAGTACGAGCAGGAGATCAATCGGTCACTCAAAGAAAAAGAGATACTGCTGGCCGAGATTCATCATCGGGTAAAAAATAATCTTGCTGTAGTAGCCGGTCTTCTTGAGATGGAAACGGCAAACGGGAGCGATGACCGGCTCGTTCAGGCGCTCCGGAGGAGCATTTCACGAATCCACTCGATTGCGCTCGTTCACGAAAAGCTCTATGAGTTCAAGGATTTTTTACACGTCAATGTCCGCAGTTATATGGAACAACTAACCAGGATGATCGCGGATACCTATAGTTCTCCGGACAAAATGATTACTCTCCATTGCCATATCGAGGAAATCTCATTGAATGTAAACCAGTCGATACCATTGGCCATTTTGGTCAATGAAGTGCTGGTCAATGCCTATAAACACGCTTTTCATGGTTTAGAGACTGGAGAGATCCATATTAGCCTGTTTAAGTCCGGGGATGACGGGATTCGCTTAACCATCGAAGATAATGGAGCTGGTCTCCCGGAAAACTTCAATGTCAGTGAGTCCTCCTCCCTCGGCATGACGCTGGTCAGGACGCTGGCCGCACAATTAAAAGCCGAAATATCCTTTGAATTGACGGAGAAGAGCGGGACTGTTTTTCAGATGGAGTTTCAGCCATCAGAGGCAAAAGGTTCCACTTCCGCCCATACTACTGTTTCAATGCTCTCATGAACTTATCTGTTCTGCTGATACGAAGGCACCAGAGAGGTCAACGCCCAACTTCCGCCGCCCGACTATGGAAGTTCTTTTTTTTCGAATTCATCCAGAGAGATATTCCCGAAATGGTCCGAATCCACATATTGCAGTAATGTTGCGAGTTCATCACGTTCCAGGGCACCCGGACGCCGCCCCAGTTCGGTTCCGTCCGGCACCAGAAAGATCATGGTCGGGGTGGTGGTAACTTCCATTTGACGTGCAAAGGATCGTTCGCTGAGCGACGTCCCCCTGAAAGTCAGCTTTTGCCGGGAATCCACATCGATGCTGACGGCGTAATAAAGCTCATTAAGGAGGCGGCTGATCTCCTTCCGGGAGAAGACGTTTCTTTTCATCCGTTTGCAGGGAAGGCACCAGTCCGCCTCCACGAAAATGAACAACGGCTTGGGTTCCCCGGCCGCTTTTTGTTGTGCTTCGTCAAACGTGTGCCATACGACCGCATCATTCCGCTCGTCGTTTTCGTCTTCGTCGGAAGCACCCTTTACAGCAGTAATGGACACCAAGGCTCCCAACAAGATGACGGACAGTATGAGAGATAAAGCATTTCGGGAAATCTTTCGGAATACCCTTTGGCTAATGTGGCAATAAAAGAAGGTTTGCGGGTTCATGGATGTTTGCCTCCGGCTGGATTGGTATAACCGGGTGCGTCAGAGCATGACGGGAGAGCCACGCATCAGCATTTCTCCCGACGGCTCGTTTTCGCCGGTTGCGGGTTCCAGGGTGATGGCGAAATAAACGCTTTCTGCCTCCGACGGATCTTCGATTTCGAATTCACGAAACAGGAAAAAGTTGTGGACGCGGTCCTCTCTGGGAGCGACAACACCTTTGTTAATCACCTGGCCGTTTTTGATCGCCCAGAGTTGATAGGCCTTGTCATGGGGCAGAGGAGGCAGGTTGGAAATCTGTAACAAGGCCCGCTTCTGGTCCAGGTCGCAGATCAGTCTTCCGAAGGCCGCTGAGACATGATCAGCTCCGTCCAGATAGACATATTCGAGTTGCTGTGATTCCAGGATGCCCAGGTATGCCTGCATTATGGTCAATTCGTCGTGGAGTTCGACCACGGGTTTCTGCCGATCATCAAGATGTTGATGCAACATAAAACTGTAGATCATCAATCCGAAACCAAGTAGCAGCAAGGCGGCCAACGTCAGCAGGGCCACAGCGGGTTTATGGAGTCCAAGACTGCGATACAGTCTTAACACCCGGGGTTTTGAGGTCGATTGTTGAGTGTGTTGGTGCTGTGCCTGAATGGCATCGAGGAGCTGTTTCCGAAGATGCTCCGGTGGATTTTGGCGAACCGCCAGAGGAAGCAGCATCGCTGTATCTCGCAATTCCCGGTATATTTCCAAGTGGTTTTGATCGGCTTGCCGATGCAGAAACAACTCAAAATCTTCCCGCTCTTTATCTTCAAGAGTGCCGAGAACATAAGCTACGCAAGTTTCCCGAAATTCTTTATGGTTTCTCATCTTAACATCTCTTCACTGTTTTTCAAAAGTACCTGCAGTTTTTCCAGCCCCTGTCGCATCCGGGTTTTCACTGTGCCGAGAGGGATATGGTACATTTCGGAAATTTTTGACTGAGAAAGACCCTCATAGAAGGCAATTTCAATCACTTTACGTTGTTTGGCCGGAATTTTGTTCAAAGCATTTTTTATAATCTCCGTTTTCTCGTCCAACCACATCGATTCGTGCGGTGATTTTTCGTTGGAGACAAGTATTGAAAACGGCATTGCCTGCTCGTCCGAAAGGTGCTGTTGTTGCATCCGGTACGATTTACTTCGGATCTTGTCAATGGATTTATTGCGTGTAAGCGTTATCAGCCATGTATATACCGATCCTTTCGAGGGATCGAAACTTGCAGCGCGTTTCCAGATCAGTAGAAAAATCTCTTGCAGAAGATCTTCTGCTGTTTCACTGTTTTTGACAATCGTTCTGATCAAACCAAACAGGATGCCTGAATAGAGATCATACAGTCGTGCAAGAGCTTCTTCATCGCCTTCAGCTATACGAGTTAAGAGCAGAGATTCATTTTCATCATGGCTTTTTCGATTTAAAACCGACAACAAGATTAATATACTCATTGTAATATAATTACGATAAATCGTTGCACCCGGATTGGATATTTGTGGTACGCGCTCAGGGAGTCCGTGAATCTGTCTATGAATATGGAGAATATGGAGAATATGGACCATTTTCCAAGCTAAAAAATAGTGACTTCAAAGTGCAATTACCAGTAAAAGGTGTTCAGGGGTTTGACAATGAGTGGGGCTCAGGATGGATTTTGGATCGATTTTATATCGTTTTTCGAACCGCCTGCCGGTATGGATATGGCCATTGGTTCACTGGTACACCACTGGATCTATGTGTTTGCATATCTTTGCTTCATCAATCGGGAGTTGTTCAATACAAACAGTTCGACGTAACAATCAGAGTGACAGAAATTGGTCACCTCACAAATGACATTTTTTCGACACAATAGGTGCCTTAAATGATCGTGGCCTATTGTGTCGATTATATATCATGTCTCTGTAAATTGCCTGGATAATTGAGAACACATACTGGGATTCGGGTAAAACAATTGGTTGAATCCCCTATAATAAAACAAAGATAACTCCGGCAAGCAAAGCGCTTTCTGCTTGTACCGAATTGGCAGCCAGAAGTGACTCACCGGCGCAAACACACCAATCTTCATTTGCTTGATTCTGTGAAGGATGGTTATTGAATAGATATGATGAGGCTTCTCCCACAACGATCTCCATTACTGGACTCACATCAATGGAAGAAAAAAAAGCCAGTAAGTGCCGATACATTCAATTGAAGTTGTCATTAGCTCCGTTGAACCAGGCTACCAGAAGCGTGGCAATAAACAGAAGGATCAAAAGCATTACGATCTATTATGTATGACCTAATAATTCAAAAAGGTTAACATCTGCAAAGCATGCAGGAACATTGTACTCAACAGCAGGTACCGGGCTGTTCTCCGGAATCCATTGTGTTGCTTTGATTGCCACAGTCAAAAGGACCGTAGTGTAACGAACGGTCACCGTCTACCCGAAAATGACTGCCAAATCTTGTTTTCTCCAGCATGGCTGCGGTATTGCCACACACCAAGACGGGTTTCCCGGTCTCAAAAACGTGATGATCATCCAGCACAAACCGGTGAGGTGTCTTCCCGATGGTTCCGTTGTAGACAGCCACCTGGCCGTAATCTTCGCAGATATCTTCCAGGTTTTCCAGCTTGAAAGCGCGTAGCGTCCTGGACTGGAATTGGATCATGCCGACCTTCTGTTCTATCTCGTTATTGCGGATTTCAATCGGAGATTGACTTGTCATACGATAATCCGGGCATCCGAGTTCCGCCATTAAACGACGAAAATCTTCGGTATAAAAAGCCCCGGAGAGACATTCTCCATAAAGGACCGGATCCTCACGAAGGTGTTCAGGTACTCTGCGATCAGCGAAGACATCGGAAAAGTACAGTTCTCCTCCGGGCTTCAGTACCCGGAAGATTTCGGAGATGACACGTTGTTTGTCGGGCGACAGATTGATCACACAGTTTGAAATCACCACATCCACCGAATTATCTTTAATACCGGCTTCACCCAGATCTTCAATGTAACCGGTCCGAAAAGAGACATTGGGTTGATCGAACCCGAAAGTCTCCATTTGTTGGTCCATAACTTTTCGGGGCACTTCCAGTTGCTCATCGGTCATATCAATTCCTATTACATAACCCTTCGGACCCACCAGTTTTGAAGCCAGATAGGTATCACGGCCGGTACCGCATCCCAAATCCAGTACGGTACAATTCTCTATAGCGAAAGGGATCGGAGATCCGCATCCATAAAAACGATTAAGCACCTCCGGATGAATTTCTTTCAATATGGCTTTATGCTGTTCGGGTATGGATTCGCTGGAACAGCATGCGTTGGTTTTTAAATCTTTTTGAGATTTCAGTTCCGAGCCGTAATATTGCTGCACCTGATTCAAAACCATTTTTGTATCGGAATTCGTATCGGACATCATTTCAGGTTGGATTCAAGTTGATAGCTATAGGTTGTGATACGTCGTTTTGTGAGTTTGAAGAAATTGAGAGACTCTAAGCTGTTTTTGTGAGTTTAAGTAACCGGTTTTATGCATTATCGAGGCTTCCGCCGCAACTGCTGCCGGCTCCGGCTGTGCAGCCGAAACAGTGCTGACCGGTGCGTATGCGGCGATTCATAAGCATACGGTAATCAAATTCTCTTATATGATTGCATGATTCGGTATCAACCGGCATAGTCAGCATCTGGTTAAAGTCGCAATCGTAGAGGGTACCGTCCCACCCTACCGATAGGGTATTGCGACACATGACCTGTTCGGCCGCGATCGGGTTATAGGCGTTGGCCAAAGTGGTCATATAGTCATCAAGATTGTCGCTCCTCAACAGAAAATCAAGATAGCGGCTTATAGGCAGGTTGGTAATGGTGTACAGGTTGTTGAATTGGATATGGTGTTTTTTCCACAACTGTTTTTTAAAATCGGCTTCCAGTTGCTGCTGGGATAACGGCAAAAAAGCCCCGGCGGGATTGTAAACCAGATTCAGTTCCAGACCACTACCGGGATCTCCGTAACCCAATTCATTGAGTATATGTAGTGCTTCAACCGACTTGTCATATGTGCCATTACCGCGTTGCCGGTCGGTGGTCACCTTGTTATAAAAGGGAAGCGAGCAGGTTACTTCGACCCCACGTTCGGCAAAAAAAACGGGCAGCCGCCGGTAAGCAGGAGTGGTCACCAGAATCGTGAGGTTCGACCGGACGATGACACGACACCCTTTTTTGTACAGCTCATCGACAAACCAATAGAAATCGGGGTTCATCTCGGGTGCTCCTCCGGTTATATCCACCGTCTGAAAGGCACCTGTGTCGACGGCATCCAGACAGTACTTCAGGATTTCACGGGACATGATCTCCTTGCGGTGCGGCCCTGCATCCACATGGCAGTGTTTGCAGGTCATATTACATATATACCCGACATTGACCTGCAATATCTCCAACTCGACGGGAGTTAACGGATGGAGCCCCGATTCGTCAAGTTTACTGTTGAATGATGGTAACTGTCTAAGCGTTTCCGTGCGGTTGCGTAACAGTTCCAATTCCGGGTGAAAATCCCCGATTACGGTATACGGATTTTGAATTCCGGTATCCATATTGAATGGTTTGGAATCTTCATTATACGTTTCGTTATCCGGCTTCCGGACTCTGGAATTACGCTCTTTTTGGTTATCACTCATCACATTCCCAGTTTTTTGGACTGTTCCATCATTTGTACACCGTGAACAAGAGAAGCACCACCCCGGATCGCGCAGGCCACATGAACGGCTTCCATCATTTCCGACTCGGATATGCCGTGCTTCATGGATGTTTCCGTATAGGCATCAATACAATAGGGACACTGTACTGTATGAGAAACGGCCAGGGCGATAAGGGCCTTTTCTCTTGTGGAAAGTTCTCCGTCTTCAAAAACCGAATTATAATAGTCAAAAAATTTGTCGCCGAGTTTTTGCTGAAGTTCAGTGATGCTGGTAAACTGTTTCAGGTGTTTTGGATCATAATACGAATTGCTCATGGTTGACGGATTTAAGTATGCATGGTGTTGTAACTAAAAAATTGGAATAAGCGATTTGTCAAATGCTGAACAAATGCACTAAAAAAGACTAACATCAATTATCTTCGATAAAGGTATTATTTTTTAATACGTTATGTTGAGCGTTTCAACAGGATCGGCTTAACTATTTTCGATGAAAACCTTTTGTACCATACCGCTTCCGACCACGAGTTCCGGATGAAATTGCCGTTTTGTCATCGTCCGTTTTATAGATTAATTCGTATCCGATTTTTGTTAAACCGATTTTGTAAGGAATACGTAATACCGGTATGCACCGGATTGCAGCAAAATCCGGTACGGGCCGATTTTCATGACTTACAATTTGGTTTGGGTCTGATTATTTGTGAGTTACAGGAAGCAATATGAACAAAATCTATCATAATCCCGGTATTGATGCCCGGTTGATCATCACTGACGATTTCAATAATGATGACCTTTTCCAGAAGGACAGCAATATGATGTTTCTTTGGAATGACGGTTCTCAACCGTTTACGCTCCGGATCGATGATCAACCGGTTATTCTTGGCTTTGGCCGGATTATCTGCACCACTTATCTTCAGAGAGTCCGAATAGAGGAGAAGCCCCCTGTGCGGGCACTGAAAATACTGTTGTTCAATAGAGAATTTTACTGTGTCCATACGCATGATAGCGAAGTATCCTGTAACGGACTTCTTTTCTTCGGGTCGGATTTTTCACCGATACTGACATTAGATTCTGAAGAGACTTGTAGACTGCGAACCCTGTTTTCTGTATTGGAAGAAGAGCTTGGTATCCGGGATGCCAACCAGGAGGAGATGCTTCGGATACTTCTCAAACGATTTATTATACGTTGTACCCGTTTGGCGCGCAAACAACTGCTAAGAAATGACGGGAAACAGGAAGATATCGATCTGGTTCGTCATTTCAATGTACTGGTGGAAAAGTATTTCAAGACGAATAAAACGGTGGCCGATTATGCCGGGATGCTGCACAAATCTCCCAAGACTATTGCCAATGTTTTCGGTAAGTACTCGAAACGAACTCCCTTACAGGTTATTCACAAACGGGTATTGATAGAGGCGAAACGGCTGTTGCTTTACACGGACAAAAGTGTCAAGGAGATCGCTATGGAATTGGGTTATGAAGACCCGGCTCAATTTAGTAAGTGGTTCAAAAGTCACGAAGGAAAAACAGCTACTGAGTACCGGCAAGTAAAGTCGAGAGGCATACCGGATACAACAATTTGAATTACCTGGCGGGATATGGCCATGTTTGATCATATCGCATCATCTTTAATGACTTGTAATCAGATCAAGATACGTGTTTTTTGAAGGAGTGTTTTCGCATCAGATAATGGTAATTTTTCATTATGGGGAAAAATTGACAACACTGAGTGTAATCCTTCCATTTAAATGCCGCTTTTTTTTATCCATCTTTGAATCTTTGAATCGCAAGAATCAAATCCAGGCGACATCATTCTGTTCAGGAATTGTGATACCTGGTATAGTGAAGCACGAAACAATAAAAGATGGAAAATATATTATGAGACCATTCAACGTACCTAAAATAGATGAAGTAACCGACGAAAACCGGCAGATCCTAGAGCAGATGGAAAATAAGCTCGGATTTATTCCCAATATATATGCGGCCTATGCCTACTCTTCAAATGCTCTTGGGCGCTATCTGGCATTTTCCAACGGCAAGACCTCTCTCAGTAACAAGGAGAAAGAGGTGGTCAAGCTTGTGACGAGCGAGGTGAACGGTTGTACCTATTGCCTGGCGGCCCATTCACAAAGCGGCAAAATGAATGGTTTTTCCGATGAACAGATTCTTGAGCTGCGTGTTGGTAAGGCTTCCTTCGACCATAAACTCGATGCACTGGCCAGAGTTACCCGGGAGTTGGTCGAAAATCGCGGCAAAGTTTCCGATGAAGTGCTCAAAATATTTTTCGATGCCGGATACACCAAAGAAAATCTAATTGATGTGATCGTCGGGGCCGGAGAAAAGAGTGTCACCAATCTGTTGCACAACATGACGGATGTGCCGATCGATTTTCCAGAAGCACCGGAACTGTCTGATGAGTTTTCAGGGGTTGAATCGACGACAGCCAACGGATCACAAAAATCACAAAACCACTAATAAGGAGGGTATTGGACATGCATACAATAAACTGGAAAAATGCCATTATAGCCGGTATCACCGGCACTATTCTGTTTGATATAGTCGGACTCGTCACCGGATCCGGGTGGTGGGACATCCCGGCATTATTAGGCGAGCAAACCGGATTTGGAATGTTGTATGGAGTACCCGGTCATTTTGGCAACGGAGTCCTTCTGGCCATATTATATTCCGGAATTGCGCCGTCTTTATGGGGGCCGGCCTGGATTCGGCCTTTTTTGTTCATCACCGTGCAGACCATTGTGCTCGTCTGGCTGTTTATGTTTCCCCTGCTTGGTGCCGGGGTGGCCGGCCTCAATGTCGGTGTGGATATGGCTGTTGGGTCATTGGTACGTCACTGGATCTATGTGCTGCCCTATCTTTACTTCATCAACCGGGAGTTGTTTGATACCTCCGGTTTGACAAGCAATAATAATAGTTAACATTTATCCATTTACGGCTCTTAATGACACGAGAAAAAAAGCCCTTCTCATTATTGGGGCTTTTTTTTACACTTTCTCATAGGAAGTGCATTGTCGACAAATTCTTCTGAAGTCTTTGGGCACACAATCTTTTTTTGCGCAGCCAAAGATGTGGACAGGCAATGGTGAAACTGGTTTCATGAGAGGACTTTAATCCTCCGGGGATTTTTCATGGCCTTCCAGTGCTTCCAATATCGGGCAATCACCTATGGGACCATTTCCGATGCATGAATCAATCAAATTCGTCAGCGTTTTTTCAATGTGCTTCAGATCTTCCATTTTTGATATGACATCACGATACTTTAGTTCTGCTTCCCGTTTGATATCGGAGCAATTCGTGTGTTCATCCATCCTCAGATTTAAAAGCTCGTTGATTTCGGATAGGGTAAAACCGAGTTCCTGAGCCCGTTTTATAAACCGAATCCGATCCACGTGCCGTTGGGAAAAATACCGGTAGCCGGATTCCCTGCGTTCTGCCGGAGGCAGCAGGGCACGGCGTTCGTAATAGCGGATGGTTTCCTTATTTACACCGGCCAGCCCGGCCGCTTTCCCGATCTTCCAGACAGCTTCTTTATTATCATCAGACATAACAAACCTCACTACTATTATCCATCCTGTCCTTTTTTCCCCGGCCGGTATTTTTAACTAAATTCCTGTAGGCTATACCAATAGCAGTGTCTAAAGGGAATCAGGATTCACTTATCAACTTCATTTCACAGCCACAGCAACAGGTGGGGTTTTGAGTTCCGTTGCAGGTAGCAGGTGCGCCTTTAGTTACGGTTACTTCACAACCACAACTTTCTTTCGGACATTTATAAATTTCTCCTTTTTTGAACGGCATAATCGGTCTCTTTTAAGTTTAAATTGACATTCATCATAAATATAAGGGCCGTACCATGGTACGGAGTCAAGTGGTGAATCGATTTTTTTACAAATTGCCATTATCACTGTACATAAACTGTTTTGACTGTAGATTTAAAGTTATGATTTACTTCAGTGATATCCGGCTGTTTTTTTACACCATTTTATTCCGCTGGTCAGTTGTGGTTTAATGTATTTCTATCCGGGTTGAGTGGTAGAATTTTATCTACTATTGTGCTTAACATTCGCAATCCGGACCTTCCGAAACGCGCGCTTTATTACTATTCTTGTTTTTTACGTTGCGCAGCAGCTTAGCTTCTTTACATCTTTGCCAAAAGTAATGGCCGCCAGTTTTACTCCTTCTGAAAGGGTCAGATAAGGATGAAACTCCGACTTCATAGATTCCACGGAAATTCCATGGCGAATGGCCAGGGCCAGCTCCATGAGCAGCTCCGAGCCCCCGGGAGCCAGAATGCGGGCACCCACCAGCCGGTCGTTCGCTTTGTTTCGGATCAGTTTGATAAAGCCACGGGTATCGCGGGCGGCAATCGAGCGGGGCACGTGTTCAAGTGAAAGTTTTGCAACTTCAACATCGATGCCCGCCTCTTTGGCCTGCCGCTCGTCCATACCGACTCCGGCCACCTGTGGATCGGTGAAAATGACCCATGGCAGGACCGAAAAATCAGCTTTTCCCCGGCTGTCTCTTATCGCATTTTCTGCAGCTAATTTACCCTCGTAAGCGGCGGTATAGACAAACTGCCGATTGCCAACCACATCACCGGCGGCGAATATATGATCTACCGTTGTGCGCTGGGTTTCATCGACCGGGATGTATCCCCGGCCCTCGGTTTGAATTCCGATTTTATCAAGTCCGAGATTCGCCGTATTTCCGGTTCGTCCGGTAGCAACGAGAATCTCATCGGCTTCCGGTTTCAGCTCTTTGCCATCTACGGTCAGATGTACTGCTTTTTTCCCGGTATCCCCATTTTTTGATATCTCTTTAATTTGGGTATTGGTCAATACCGTGATTCCTTCAGCTTCCAGGTATCCGGCCAGAGCTGTTCCAAGTTCTTCAGGCTGATCGCTCAGGATATGCGCTGAACGTTGTACAATAGTCACCTTGCTGCCCAGGCGACTGAAAAGTTGTGCATTCTCCAGGGCGATATAGCCTCCTCCGAGCACAATCAGGCTTGCGGGAAGTTCGTCCAGCTCATAGGCCGATTCATTAGTCAGATAGCCGGAATTTTCCAGGCCCTCAACAGGCGGTGTCCAGGGAGCCGCCCCGGTGGCTATCAGAATATGTTTGCCGTAATACGGTGTTCCGTTTACATCTACCGTGTGTTTATTCACAAACCGGCCGAATCCTTCCACCAGCTGGATATTCGGATCATCGGCGATTACATCGACATATTTATCCTGACGCAACGCTTCAACCATCTGACGCTTCTTGTCGATAATTAGTTTGAAGTCGGAGATGGTAGCTTTTGAATCGATCCCTTCAAAATTAGGGTTATTTGCGTTGTGAATGGCTTCTGCGGTACGGATAAGTGTTTTAGATGGCACGCAGCCTACATTCACACAGGTTCCACCGGTGGGAAGGCCTTTGTTGATGATCACCGCCCTGCCACCCAACTCGCTGGTGCGGATGGCCGAGGCAAAAGCGGCCGACCCTCCGCCGATGATCAGTAGATCAAACCGATTTCCGCCATTCTCGGATGATTTAACCACCCCGGTCACTTTGTAATGGCCGGTATTGTTAATGGTATCGATCAATTCCTCTTTTGTGATGGAGTCTGAATCATAACTGATTTCTGCTTTCCCTTCCGGCCAGGAAACTGATTTTTTTTGATTCCTTGTTTTTTGGATAATGCACGGTCGATATTTCGGGCACAACCGTCGCAGGTCATTCCGCGAATACTGACGTTGAGTTGATTTTGCTTTGACATATTATATTATTTAAGAAAATTATTAAATATTTGATAAAATAATCCGCCCTACTCTGCGACTTTAAAACCGGTCGTGTTGATCGCTTCAACGATCACCTGGCGGGTTGTTTGGGTTTTGTCAAAAGCGATGGTGGCCTTCCGGTTTTGATAC
>JBBDQZ010000044.1:0-5487 GCA_040905705.1 Balneolales bacterium | reverse complement strand
TGTTACAGCCGCTTGACTATACGGAGAATCCTGTCGATATCCCGAATCCGGACAGAGGTCCCTATCGAGGCCGATGGCAGCGTATCGCTACACATTTTGGCACTACACCTGAAGTAGATCATCTGGTTCCAGTTGATGCAAATGATGTTCTATTCCATGGAGCGACATTGGTGGGACTCGCAACACTTGGTACTGTGGAAGGTGATGATATCGAAGAGACACAATTTTATAATGGCCGAAATCTAAGTCCAAACTACGCTGGCGGTACCGGGGTCTCTGCCCTTCCTTCCATCTCTTTTATGGGTTTTGACTTGGCTCGTTTTTCGTCGAACGCGTTCCTCTCGGCGGTAGGTGCTTTAGCTTACAAAGATGATGGATTATTTGAAGACCCGGACACCGGAATCACACGAACAGGAAAAACTCAACCCTTAACAGAGTATGCGCTTGATTATATAAGAGGCCTGCTTCAGAAGGTGAGAGACGGCAACGGTGTGGCCTTTGTGAAATTTTCGTATGACGGAAATGGGTTTGGTTATTTGGAAACTTCCAGATACCCCCACTTAGATCTCAGAGAGGGACTTATTCATGGTCCTGAACCGGCATATGTAACTCCTAATAATCCATCGGCCATGTGTGATGTACCCGGCCATACGGACAAAGACTGGATAGAATATCATCTATGGCAGCTTAAGCCCATTTTCCATGAATTCGAAGATATCATCATGAGTGTTAAAACGGGGATGCTTGGTCCATGGGGCGAACAGCACTCATCACCGATGTCTCTGAGTCCGGAGGCTAATAAGAAACTTTTTGATACCTTTTTAGACGTTGTTCCCGATTCGCGTATGCTTTTAACAACTCAGCGAGTATTCTTGTCTTGGTATAACCTTACCTATGGGACCACTTATACGGTTATAGACTCCATACCTGTTCCGGAAAAAGGTACACCTGAGGCGCGTTGGGGTTATTTCGATGATAGTTATGCATCAAATTATACGAACAGTGGCAGATACCGTACCCCGGATGATCGTTACAGATTTTTCGCCTGGCTCCATAAACGAAACACAATCACTCAAACGGAAGGCGGGATTGGCGATAATATTTTTGGCAATATGCCCGGCGCTATAATAGAAGCCCAACAATTCCGGATAACGGCGGCAAATATGCGACACGGTAATTATTCGCGGTGGAGTAATTTTATCTATAATGAAGAAAACGTCACAGCGCCGGTTACGTTTCCGGCATCAGCTAGTGAAACAACGCCTCCTTTCACCGGTCCCACTAAAACGGCCATTTTTGATCCGGTATATGACGGCAAAACCGGGCTGGAATATATGCGTGACCGGTTCGGGTATCGGTTGGTCTTGCGTGAGGCTAAGGCAAGCGAATGGGTAGAGCAGAAGGGTACCCTGAGGTTCGAAGGGAAGATCCAAAACGTCGGTTTTGGGAATGTGGTCAACCGGAAAAATGTATCGGTTATTCTAAAACCCAAAACAGGTTCTAACTCTTACATGGCCCTTACAAACCTTGACGCGAGGGATTGGCTGGCGGATGAGGGAGGCAACGGCAGGCCGGACAATACGGCGGCATGGCGTGATTTGAACTTCTCGATGAACATGTCCGCGTTTGGCAGTGTGCCTGCCGGGGACTATGATATTTACCTGAAGATCAATGATCCGAAAGAACAAAGCGCTAACAAGCGCTGTATACAGTTTGCGAATAAGGGAAATAGCTGGAATGCTGACCTTGGCGCTAACTTGATTGGCTCGACGTCAGTCAGGTATGAATAATGAACAAACAAAGTCAATTTCCTATTTCAGAGTGGCAGAAGAAGGATAACAATGAAATTTTCTGGCAAAATCCGGGATGGGAATGGTATTTATGTATAAACTAAATCATTTTAGGTAATTAAATAGAAGTTGCCTTAAATAGGAAACTAATACAGAACTAATACATAATGACAACAACCAGACGTCAATTTATTACTTCTTCCATAGCTGGTGGAGCGGCCATAGCCGGCTTTCCGCTTGTATCTTATCCATCTGATGCCAGTAAATCTTTTTCAAAAGACGAACTTCAAGCTCGTTTCGATAAACTTGATCAAGTATTAAAACAGCCGATTTTCAAGAAAGAACTTTTTCCCGATCCGGTGATCATTGAAACACTCGAAATATTGGAATACAACGGTAATTATTTATGTCGAGTCCGTTCAAAAGATGGAGCAGAAGGTTTGTCTGTTGGGAATTGGTTGTCGGCAGTCTTTCTTCCTGTATTTCAGAGAAATGTGCGACCATTTTTTCTTGGACAAGATGCCAGGGAGTTAGAACTTCTTTTGGAAAGGGTCTTTGAATACAGACTTAACTTCAGATTATATGGTATGGCAGTTGGTATTCCTATATCTATGGTCGAATTTGCCATATTGGATATGATGGGGAAAATAGCCAATAAATCGGCAGCACAATTGATAGGTGATATTCATAACACTGAAGTAGGAATATATATGGCTACAGAATTCCGGGATCAGCCTTTGGAAGAACATTTTGCACGGATCAAGGAGAGAGTGGCGCAATACGATGTGAAAGCTATAAAAATTAAAGTAGGATTTATGGTTGAAATGAATAGAGATATTCATTACAGAGGAATCCCCGGAAAATCAGAAAAACTGATTCCCCTGGTACGAAAACATTACGGTGATGATTGGGCATTGTATGCCGATGCCAATGGCTATTATAGTGTAGATGAGGCAATAAGAATAGGCAGGATAATGGAAGAAAACAATTATGCATATTTTGAAGAACCCGTGATGTTTAATCATTTTGAAGACATAAAAAAAGTAACCCAAACGCTTACCATGCCCATTGCAAATGGCGAGCAAGATCAAGGCTTCTACAACTTCAGATGGTTATTGGCACATGACGGATTAGACATCGTACAGCCAGACCTTTACTATTTTGGCGGTTTCATTTTATCCATGAAAGTGGCGCTTATGGGACATGCATTTGGTAAATCTTGTGTACCCCACATATCGGGAGGAGGATTAGGATTTCTTTATAATGCGCTCTTTGTGTCGGCACTCCCTAATGCTGATCCACACCACGAATTTAAAAGTTTCAGAACCAATGTGGTTTACGAATGCCCCACAGCACCGATGGAAATAGTGAATGGAAAGATGAAAGCGCCCACAGGACTTGGTATGGGAGCAATCATTGATCCTGAATTTGTAGGAAAACATCAACCTATTTAGAAATAATTCATGATTAATATTCGGATGTTCTGAAACCCAAAACCGATTCTGAGTCTTACATGGCACTTACGAACCTTTACGCAAGGGATTGGCTGACGGATGAGGGTGGCAACGGCAAGCCGGACAATACGGCGGCATGGCGTGATTTGAACTTCTCAGTTAATATATCCGCTTTTGGCAGTGTTCCTGCCGGGGACTATAATATTTATCTGAAGATCAATGATCGTAAAGAACAAAGGGCTAACAAGCGCTCTATACAGTTTGCGAATCACGATATTTGGAATGCTGACCTTGGCGCTAACTTAATTGACTCGACGACGGTTAAGTAGACCTTGAGTGATTTTAATATAAGAAAATACTGAAATTGAAATAGTTATGATAAATTTGAAAATTATCCCATATGGAAATCATAAAATTATTTATTGCTTTTCTTCGGGTGCATGGATCAATCGAGAATTTATTGAGAAAGGAACATCTCGGGCATTAACACCCGATGTACTTTCTTATTTAAGAGAAAAGTCAATTGGTATCTTGGTATCGAGTTGAAGGATGAAATTGGAAAACCAGATTTCTCTTAATACATAAAAAACAATATATAAATATATTAATCATGAATAATAATCGTAGATATTTTTTAAAGCTTACAGGGTTGGCCGGTGCTGGATTGATAACAGGTGGGGCTTTTCGGCCGAATCATGATACATTTAGAGAATCAGCCCAGCTTGAGTTACAGCCACTTAACTATACGGAGAATCCGGTGGATATTCCGAACCCGGACAGAGGCTTTGTCAAAAGCAATGATGACCATACTTCTGATGGTCCTTTAGTTCTTCCGGTAAACGGCAAAGTGGCGATAAGCGAGTGGACAGGTGACCCGTGGGTGATGCAATACCAACCGCTCACGTTGGGCGGGGTCAATCCGGGCAGACCTGTTGTTACAACCAATGTCAGGTGTGAGCCTGGTGTCGTTCAATTCTATATTGACTTGCGTAACTTTTCATCGCGGTCGCGCCTCAACAATACGGGTACCATCACATACGGAACCACACAACCCATCACAGACGATGCACTTGCTGTATTGAGAGAAGCGCTTTTGTTTGTGAGAGAAAAAACCGGCCTTACCGTCCATCTCCGCCCAACGTACGACGGGATGGGTTGGAGTTACAATGGCAGATATGATACCGAACCGGAAGGAATGTGTACGGTAGCAGGCTTTGAGCATTTGTCCTGGATAGAATATCACCTTTTACAACTGAAGCCGATTTTCCATGAATTCGAAGACATCATCATGGTAATTGACACGGGTACTTTTGGGCCATGGGGTGAAATCCACACATCTACTTTGTCACGGGATCCAGAAGCCAATGTCATGCTTTTGAATGCGTTGCTGGATGCGATTCCACCTTCGCGCTCTATCATGGCAAAAGCGGGACCGTATGTGGCATGGTATAATGCCAGGAATGGGACTGACATAGGTTATTCAATCGGTGGTCATTTGGCAATTGATCAGGATAGCATCATTTTACCTGCATCACCCGGCTCGCCTGAGGCTCGTTTCGGTGTCTTCGACGACAGTTATATGAGAGGTAATTTTGATCGTGACAATTTTTTTAATCTGGCCAGAGGTCAAAACAATTACTTTGGAGGTGAATTAGGCGGAGGTACTTATGACCCTGCTTTCTTTTATACTACACCTCCGGCTCTTTTATATATATCTGCTTTTTGCCAAACAAATTATCTGTGTGCAGAATGGTCCGGAGGCCGGATGAAGGTTCTTGAAGATTTTTCCTATACAAAAGATAAAATTGATGTGGATATCACATTCCCTCATAATAATAAAACTGTAAGGGTACTCTATGATCCGGTATATGAAGGCAAAAACGTACTGGAATATTTCCGCGACCGAATGGGCTACCGCCTGGTGCTGCGCGAGGCTAAAGCAAGCGAATGGGTAAATCAGAACGGCACCCTGAGGTTCGAAGGAAAAATCCAGAACGTAGGTTTTGGTCCTATAGTCAACCGGAAAAATGTGTCGGTTATTCTGAAACCCAAAGCCGGTTCTGAGTCTAACATTGCCCTTACGAACCTTGACGCGAGGGATTGGCGTCCTGATTTGGACAGCAGGGCAGACAATACCGCTGCATGGCATGATATGTCCTTCTCAGTCAACATGTCCGAATTTGGAAACATTCCTGCCGGGGACTATGATATTTACCTGAAGATCAATGATCCTAAAGAACAAA
>JBBDQZ010000043.1:0-5561 GCA_040905705.1 Balneolales bacterium | reverse complement strand
GGAGAAGTGGTAACCAAAAAGAATTTCGGAAGTATTTTGACGGTAACTATGCCGAAGGTGAATATGAATTTCTCATTTATAGAGAACATCAAATTATCCTGGGAACTTGCCAAAGTAGATTTTAAATATATCGTTAGCGGCTGGGCTTTTATCATCATAGCATTGATTGGACTACTGATATCACTCAGTGTAATCCTATTGGGAAGTGAAATCTTCGGAACCGATACACTTCCAGTAACCTGGCAGATGCTCCAGCTTCCGGGCACGTTCTTTAGCCTTTTCATAAATATATTGACCTTTTTATATGCGGGAATGCTCATTCACCGCAGTCGTGGAGATCATATGGATCAGCTTATTCACGTAACTCCAACTCCCAACTGGACCATCCTGTTTTCCAAGTTTCTGGCCCTGATGCTCATGCAGATGGTACTGCTTTCCATTATTATGATTGCCGGTCTCGGAGTTCAACTTTACAACGGCTACTATAATTTTGAAATCGGGCTCTATCTCTTTGATCTTTACGCCATTTCTCTAATTCATGTTGTGATCTGGGGGTTACTCTCCATCTTCATTCATAACTTATTCAAAAATTACTACATCGGGTTTATTCTTTTATTGATCATCTCAATCGGCATCACCTTTTTAGATCAAATTGGAATTGAGCAGACGCTATTCAAATTCAATCAGGCTCCCGGCACAGCTTATTCTGATATGAATGGGTATGGAAATTCATTAGCTCCTTATTTTGTATATAAAATTTACTGGTTACTGTTAGGAATCGCTTTATATGTAATGGCCATACTTTTCTTTCGAAGGGGGCTACCGGGCAGTATCAATGAACGATTGAGAAATGCAGGAGAAGCCTTCACACCAAATCTTAAAATCATTTTCACCCTTTCTTTAATAGGATTTTTGGGGATTGGAAGCTGGATCTATTACGTCAATAATATCAAGTACGACTATATTTCATCTCAGCAAAGTGAATTGCGGACAGCTAATTATGAGAAAAATTATGGCAAGTACAAAGATGTACCCCAGCCTAGGATAGTGTCCAGCAACATCAATCTGGATCTATATCCCGAGAGCCGGGACTTTAAAGTTGCAGGAAGTTTTATACTCGAAAATAAAACGGACGTGGCCATAGACTCCATCCATATTGACCATAACAACTATATCAGTTTTTTTGAATTCGACCGTGGTTTTGAACTCGTATTGGAAGACGATACGTTGAATTACGATATATATCGACTCAACGAGCCCATCATGCCAGGTGATTCACTCTTGTTCTCTTTTACCCTTTCCAACAAACCAAATGAGATCCTCCGGAATAATTCTCCGGTTCGAGGGAATGGAACCTTCATCAACAACTTCAGTTTCCCAAGAATCGGGTACCAGGAATCGGGAGAATTAAGCAGCCGGGAGGCTCGTGAACGTTATGAGCTCCCTGAAAAAGACCGCATGGCCCCTCCCACAGACAGCACTGCAAGGATGAACAACTATATCTCCAGCGATGCAGATTGGATCGATTTTGAGACAACTATCTCAACATCACCCGAGCAAATTGCCATCGCTCCAGGATATCTGCAAGACGAATGGGAAGAAAACGGCCGACGATTTTACCATTATAAAATGGACAGTACCATTGTGAATTTTTACTCATTCATTTCCGCTGAATTTGATGTTGTACGCGACCAGTGGAATGACGTGAATATTGAGATTTACCATCATCCGGCTCACACCTACAATCTGGATTATATGATCGACGGTGTCAAAAAATCACTCGATTATTATACCGAATATTTCAGTCCATATCAGTTCCGGCAACTTCGTATCATTGAATTTCCGCGAACAGGAGGTAGTTTTGCCCAATCTTTTGCCAACACCGTACCTTATTCTGAGGCCGTTGGTTTTATAGCAGATGTGGACACTACGCAAAATGATGCCGTGAACTATCCATTCAATATTACAGCACACGAGGTGGCCCATCAGTGGTGGGCGCATCAGGTGATCGGAGCGAATGTGCAAGGTGCAACGATGTTGTCCGAAAGTCTTTCGGAATACAGCGCTTTAAAAGTGTTGGAAAAAGAATATGGTGTGCATCAAATGCGCCGATTCCTTAAAGAAGCACTCGACACATACTTAATGGGGCGAAGCTTTGAGTCTCAACGTGAATTGCCACTCATCTACAATGAAAATCAGCAGTACATTCACTACAATAAAGGTTCACTGGTTTTTTATGCATTGAGTGATTATATCGGTGAAACCACTCTGAATGCCGCCCTGAGCGACTATATAGATGAATTCGCTTTCGAGGAGCCCCCATATACTATTTCTCTTGATTTGGTTGAGTATTTAAAAGAAGCAACCCCCGATTCATTGCAATATCTCATCACGGATATGTTTGAGACCATAACGCTGTATGAGAACCGTGTGGAGGAAGCATCTTATACTGAAATTGACAGCACCACCTTTGAAGTGAATATGACACTACAAGCTACCAAATACCGAACCGGTGAAACGGGTGAACGGATCTACTTGAATGAATCCGGAGACAGTTTAGCAGTGGAAATAGAGGGACGTCGGCGACCTGTTGAATCCTTACCCCTCAACGATTGGATTGATGTAGGCGTATTTGGTGTGGATGAGAATGGAGAAGAAACCGTGCTTTACCTTGAAAAACGGAAATTCACGGATATCATGAATGAAATCACCATTACTGTGAGTGAGGAACCCGTCTCGGTTGGCATTGATCCTTATAACAAATTAATCGATACTATTTCTAATGATAACCGAAGGCCACCTTCGAGAGAAAATTAAGTACTTATTTTTCGTTTTCACTTTTCATTAAATATTTCATATGTTTTTGATCATTCTATATTAATATTCTAAATGTGATTTTATGAAAAATATACTTTTTCTTTTCTTGTTATTATTGTTGGTTAATACGGATAACGTCAATGCCCAAAATGCCGGAACACTTTCTGATATGGAATTTATTTCAGGACATTGGGAGACCATGAGAAATGGAAATATGGTTGAGGCTTTCTGGACGGAGCCTGAGGGCGATAACATGGTAGGTGTAGTTCGAATAATCGGTGAAGGAAAAGCTGTTCTTTATGAAATTTTTGCTATTGAAATGACTGATACCGGCCTTGAAGTAAAAGTAAAACATTTCAGACCCGGTTTAATCGGTGTAGAAGAAAAAGATGAATTTGACCATTACAAGTTTTTGGAGAGTAGTGACGGACAGGCCCTTTTTGAAAAGCAAGGTGAAGATGTAAGAGTATCATATGAAGTTCGTCCTGATAATAAATTTGCCGTTTCTGTAGGCAGACCCGTAAACGGTGAATGGGTATTTGAGGATTTTTGGCTCTTCAGTCCAATGAACTGAGAGTGTTAGATCATTTGATATTGATATCACTACTCTAGTGTATTAGCCACCACGCCTTCGAATGTCATCTTGATCGGTTTTATAAAACCATTTTCATCGAAGTACATTCGGTCGATACTTACAACCCGGTGGTGGGGGTTATCCGTATCCAGTGGACGGCGATGGTAGACCATATAATATTCTGCGAATGTATTTCCCAGTTCACCAGGTCATTGGATGAGAATACATCAAAAAAGGTTTGAATCAGATATTGCTCGTTGATAGCTTGCGAACGGGCTTCGAGTTGTCTTTCTGTAAATACTGAGGATGTATCCGGTTCACCATAATGATCTGAATACGTGGGTAATATCCAGTATTCGTTATTAAATATAATTCCTTCGGGATCAGCATACCAGCCTTCAATCGAACCAAAGTTGTTATTCAGCTTAAGTGGTATGTTCTTCCTTGATGAAATTGAATTTGCTATACCAACAAGTAACACAAATCTTAGTATTCGTGTTGACTGTTTCTTCTTTATTTTATTTCAGAAGGGTTGATACCTACTCCGGGACTCTCGCCTGAATCATCAGATGATCGGAAAAATTGGTCTCAAAATGAGCTATAGGACCTTTTGCGCTGCCCAGAGACTCACCTGTCTCATAGTTGACAAGCTCATACTCGACATTGGGAGCCAGTCCGCGAAGTTCCACTTTTCCATCAAACGATTCAGAGTAAAACGTATAGAACATGTCTTCGTCTTTCTCTACAGCATGGGCTTCCGGAAAATCAAATCCGATATCATACAACTCCCCTCTGTATTGACCTTTGGGAAGCATGTAGGTTCTGTAAATATCCATCCACTTACGAATCAATTCTTCCTTTTCAGGTGTTAAATCGTTGCGATTGGGATTGGATGGATCAGGAAGTGTAAACTTGGTTCCGATCACTCCACCGATACCTACCGTCGAGGCAAAATCAGTCCGGTTATCGCTGAGTTCGACGTGGTCTCCGTAATAGGCGGCATCTGCTCCCATGAGGGCTTTATAGGTCTTCCCCTTGTGACGAATTTGCCAGGAGCTGGTCGGATCAGAAGAGACCGACTGATTCATATAAGGCATGATATAGGAAGAAACGGAAGCCCCACACGGACAAATTTCCACAACGGCATTCGGGTTAATGGTCATGGCTGTTTCATAAATTTCTTTATACAGGTCGGGCAGCTCCTCGATCGATTCTTCCGGATAAACCTGGATATGGTCATGTCCATGATCAGCCGGAACCTGATTCAAATGCTGTCCGTCAATTTTAAGTCCGTCATATCCCCACTCTTCCATAAATGTACGAACAAGTTGAGTATGGTACTCTTTGACCTCAGGCAGTGCCGGATTCAGATAATCACTGTTCCACCAGGAAATTCGCTGATACTCTCCATCCTTGTTGACCAATAACATATCTGTCTCTTCCTCATGAACCTGTGACCCCGGGTCAGCCGCCAGCGGTGCCCACCACAGCTTCGCCTTCAAATCATTCGCATGAATCTGGTCGACAAATTCACTCATGGACATATTGTCAAATTTCTCGTTGGGGACCCACTCTCCTTCAGCAATCTGCCACCCGTCATCCAGTACGGCCCATTCAAAACCCAATTCACGGACTTTCGGGAGGGAGTTGACAACTTGCTCCGTTGTAAATTCCCGCCCATATCCCCATGCGCACCATACGGGTTCATAGGCTGACTCAGGAGCCGTTGAAACCTCCATTCCACTCTGTGTCATGATGTTCCGGTAATTTGTCAGGGATGTATAGTAGTCACCCGTATGCGCTGTCAGAAAGGTCTCAAATGTAGACATACTCTCTCCAGGCATTATTGAGTGTGGAAACTTCGCCTGGGAAACACTATCGGCGTCAAACTGAACAGCGATCTGAACCCCCATGTTTAGGTCTGCCGACTGAACAGGCAGAGAAATAAGCTGAGGCTCAATTTCAAGGTGTCCAACGGCCAATCCGGCATCCGGCCTCCAGACATCGACGACCGGTGTTCCTCCTCCGTAGTCCGACGCATTCATTCCTAAAAAGTTCTGCTGTTGAAACCCCTCTCCGACCGGAAGCACCCAATCAGGGCGATTGCTGTAAGAGCCGCTCTGAAATGACCAAAACTCTTCCTCATGTTCATTGGAAGAGAGAGCCTGAA
>JBBDQZ010000042.1:0-32683 GCA_040905705.1 Balneolales bacterium | reverse complement strand
CCAGCTTGCGATTGCGACCGTCCTTGCCTTTCCGTTTAACTGTGCTGCATTGAATGTACATGTCAGGATTGTAGCAACTACAATACTCATATGCAAGCTCTCAGCAACTTTTATCGGAATTTGAGTTAAGCAGGTAGATCGATTAATTCTGTTCGGTATTAAGACGGAAAATCTTATTTAAGAGATGTTCTCTGCTGGATGCTTTTTTCAATATGGTTTTCGGGCTTGTCTCCTGAAATTTATTCCGGAATTTCGCGGGAAGGGCATCGGTTAAATTATTGCAGTGATGTACGGTCATCTGCCCCCAGGCTTCGGATGAAAACGTACTTGTATGTGTTGAGGTGATGTATTTTCGGATTTTTTGATACACAGGATCTGGAATGGCAACATGCCCAACATCACTTTCTTCCTCCAGATGGTTCGCAAGATTGACGGAGTCGCCCCATACATCATAGGCGATTTTTTGATATCCGATTACCCCGGAGGTGACCGGCCCGACAGTAATGCCTATTCGCAATTGCCAATGCTCGTTTTTTTGTGAATTGTTATAATAATTTACAAACTCCAACAGTTTTAATGCGGCCAGTGCCGGACTTAAATAAAGATCATCCGGTTGCGTATTAATTCCACCCACAGCAAAATAAGCATCACCTATGGTTTTGACCCGTTCAAGACCAAAGGAGTCAATGATTTCATCAAATCCAAAATAGAGCAGATTCAAATGGGTCACACTTTCGCGCGAACCCAGCAGCTGAGAAAGTTTACTGAAATTTTTAAAATCTGTAAACAGCACTCCGGCTGAATTGACAGACATCGGCCGGGGGAACGATCCGCTTTTCAAAGTATTCAGCAGGCTGTCAGGAAGCATGTTCTGGAGAATGGCACTGAGGTTATCCCTTTCTGCCTGAAGCTGTTTACGGAGATTGGTGAGAGAAAGATGCGTGTTGATCCTGGCCAGAAGTTCTTCTTTTTTAAATGGCTTACTGATGTAATCAACACCGCCGGACTCGAAACAGCGAAGTATGTTCGCACTGTCGGAAAAGGTTGAAGTAAACAGGATGGGAATATGTTGAGTTTTTTTATCTTTTTTCAGAAGAGCAGCCGTGTCAAAACCATCCATTCCAGGCATTTGAACGTCCATAAGAATCAGATCAGGAGCAATTTCTTTACAAAGTGCTATGGCTTTTTCTCCTGTTCCCGCTGCAACGAGTCGAAAATCCAGTTGATTTAATATGTTTAATAATATTTCCAAATTATACTGATTGTTTTCAACAATCAGTATGGTGTGGTCATTTGAATGAATATCCATAAACGCGTATGCAAGAAATTTGATAAAAAACGACCGGTTAATTTCGATCAGTAAAATACAATTTTCTTGATAGTGAGATAAATTTAATAGCGAATTATCACAGAACCTGGATAAAATTGCGGTGAAAAAAGTTAAATAGTAAGGAAATCAGAATTTTTTATTATTCTAATAAGCTTTATAATTTAATATTTTGCTCACAATGGGATTTCGACACTGCTCATTGGGGAATAATTCCGATACGGGGTAGCACCCCGGGTATCGATGTAAAACGCTTGGTTGTTGTATAACACATGGGAAATGAATTTGCAAAGATAACAGATGATAACCGGATAATTCAAAAGGATAACACTTTTTTTAAAGGGAAAGAGCTGGCAAAAGTGTATTCGGATATTTTGGAAGAGGCTATTCGTTATTTTTTAAATATGTTTTCGGATCTCGAAAAGTATGTGGAAGCCTGCCTGAACGCATTGAAAATATCTGATACCGATACGGAGAGATTACGGATTCAGGAACGACTTGTTAAAGAAATTGTCAATGCACCAGCTATTGGTGACTTTGATCAGCTTTTAGGGAAAATTCATTCTGTGGACAATGAAGGGAACAAGCAATTAACCGTATCAGATGATGCGGATTCCATCAATTCCGAAGAATCCAAATCAGATCAACATGGATCAGAGAATAAGGAGGAAGATCAGGAGAGAACCGGTGAAGAGGATGAAAACCAGGATATTGAAATTTCCGATGCGCTTACAGAATTTGTTGAATTGACAAGTAAAGCACGTGAGCTTTCGGAACGGGAGAATTGGCAATATACACAGCTTGAATTTGAAAATATCCGTTTAAAATGGAATGAACTACTTGAAGCAAATGAGTCTGTATCATCGGAACAGGGATATGGGCCGCTATTGAAGCAACGGGATGAGGCAGAAAAGATTTTTGTCGGACGGAAAGCTGCTTTTCTGGAAAAGCGTCGTGAGCGCAAAAAGGACAACCTTGATAAACGAGCTAAAATTTTGGATCAGCTGCAACATATTATCGACACCAAACGATGGCATGCTTTTAAAGAGGTAAACCACCTCATCAACAGATGGGAAGCGATAAAGGATGTGCCCGGTGATAATCATGCCGCGGAACAGGAGAAAAATTATCAGGTATTGCTTGACGAGTTTAATGAAAAAAAGGTGGAATATCTGGTCAGGAAAGCTCAAAAAGAGGAAGAGAACCTTGCCGGTAAACTTGCCATTTTGGATAAGTTATCATCTATTTCCAAATCCATTGGTCCCGACACGATTAACTGGGAGCAAATGGATGTCGAAGTTGAGGAGTTATCAAGGCAGTGGAGAAAAATCGGACGCGTTCCCCTGGAACAGGCGGATACGGTCTGGGAGAAGTTTAAAAAGATTCGCGATGATTACGATAGCAAGAAGTTCGAATATGATGAAGCGTACCAAAAATCAGTATTGAAAAATATTCACAAGAAAACCAAACTTTGTGAAAAAGCTGAAGCACTTCTTGAAGTAGAAGATCTGGCTGTTGCCGTTCGTGAAATCAACAATATTCATAATCAGTGGAAAAAAATCGGATCTATTCCAGCAGAAAAAAATAATGAACTTTGGGAGCGTTTCAATGGGATATCCAAAAAATTCAATGAGAAAAAAAATGAGAATTTAGACACTATTCGGCACCAGGAGCAGCAGAACCTGGAAAAGAAACTGGTTCTTTGTGAAAAAGCTGAAGCACTGAAAAGCAGCACGGATTGGCAGAACGTATCGGCGGAAATGAGCGGGTTAATGAAATCCTGGAAAGAGATCGGACCGGTGCCCCGGCGCAAGGCTGGTAAAATATGGAGGCAATTCAAAAAGGCGATGGATACATTTTACAACAATCGCCGCGAACATTTCAAAAATGTTCGCCAGGATCAAAAGGAAAACCTGGAAAAAAAACGTGAAATTCTTTCGGAGCTTGAGAAACTGGTTGACTATGATGACCCGGAAGAAGCCGTTCGTCTGGCTAAAGAACTTCAGCAAAAGTTTAAACAAATTGGTTTTGTTCCGATAAAGAAGAAAACGAAACTGGATAATGATTATCAGCGGGTGTGTGATCTTATTTTTCAGAAAGCACGTGGCCAAAGGTCCAAAATCGGTGAGCAGACAAGAGCAATAAATGGATTTGCTGATGATAAAAAAGCCCGAAGTAGCGAATACTTCAGATTAAAAAAGGAATGTGACAAATTGCATGACGAAATCATGCGGTATGGGGATACCAAAACCTTCATTAATCCAGGGGGGAAAGGCAATGCGCTGATAGATGAAATTCAGCAAAAAATTGACCATGCACAGATAGAACTTGATAACAAGTTAGATAAACTAGAAAAATTAAGAAAAGAAATGGAAACTTAAGAACATCCTGAACGTTTTTTTATCTGTTTAGGATTTTCTTATTTATAATGACAGTTGGAGCATCCATAATTTTAATGGAAAGTCTGTGTATCGGAGGGTGCTGATATGGGTGTTTCTCGAGAGTTAGAAGACTGTATTACTTTTCAATACTCCAATAGATATATTAATGATGCGGTTCATATAATTGGAATCGGTTGCCAACTCAATGATTTATGTCCGTCACCGATAAGAGTATAAAAATCCTGATGATTGAAGACGATCTGACGCTTTGCGAACTGGTCGGTTCAATTCTTGTAAAAAAAGGCTATGTTTTTTCGTATCATAACAGCATCGACGGGGCAATCGAGCGTGTGAAAGAAGCCAGTCCGGACTTGATTATTATGGATCTTCATTTTCCTGATGGAAATGGATTGCATTTGTGCAAGTTGATGAAGGATAATGAGGAGTTAAGTGGTGTGCCAATTCTTGTATTGACCACACGTGACTATCCGGTTGAAAAACAGATAGCAATGTCTTGCGGGGTAACGGAATTTTTTAACAAGCCGGTGGATTATAGTAAATTTGCAGACAAAATTGATGAGATTTTGGGAGATGCAATTGAAATTAAATTCTGGGGTGTGCGCGGATCCACTCCATGTCCTGGTAATGAATACACTCATTTTGGCGGGAATACAACCTGTGTCCAGATTAAGATTCCCGGACAAGATAAATTGCTGATACTGGATGCGGGTTCAGGGATTCGTGTTTTAGGGGATGACCTGGTTAAATCGAACAAGAAAATAACCGGTCGTATATTTTTTACTCATGCGCACTGGGATCATATTCAGGGGTTCCCGTTTTTTAAACCGTTATATTCATCCCAAAACCTGTTTGAAATACACATGCCGCCTCAGATGGCAGGGAATACAAAAGATGTTTTGCTGGATCAGATGTCTTATACCTATTTCCCGGTAACTTCAATGATGTTACAAGCCCGCCTTGAATATTTTACACAGATACATTCTGTACAGCATTACGACGGCTACAGTATTCAATATATGTCGGCAAATCATCCGGTGGAAACAGCGATCTATAAAATCCGGTGTGGTAAAAAAACCATTATTTTTTGCCCGGATAACGAACTGAATACGGATCATTCAGATGCGCAAGGGGAAGAAAATCCTTTCTTGGCTCGATTCGACGAATTTGTCAGTGATGCCGATGTGTTGATACACGATGCCCAGTTCAACCGACAGGTATATCAACATAAAAAAAACTGGGGACATTCGGCCTGGGAAATTGTTGTGGAGCGGGCGATTGCCAATAATGTCAAGCAATTGATTCTCACTCACTATGATCCGGATTCAAATGATCAATACCTTCATGAGGTCTCGGAAAAGCTTGAGGAAATGGTCTCCGGAACCGGGATTCATGTTGAGATGGCACGTGAGGGACAAAACTTTCTGCTTCAGGCAGGACATACAGAATTTACGAATTCGGCCACGAAGCAGAAGAATTAGAGCTGAGTTTCTATTGGCATAGAAAACAGAGCAACACCTCATTCCGGCAATGAATCAAAAAAAAGCCCGGAATCTTGTTGTAAAAGGCTATCTGAAATAATACCGGATGCCGATACCACTGTTACCCGCAAGATCGGTTCCGGGAATCAGTTCCAGCACAGGTACAATCTCCAGGAAGATTTGCAATGGATCATCCTCAAAATGATAGGCAATCCCAAAAGGAAACCGAATACCAAATTGGTCTTCATTGGTAAAACGCAATCGACCGCCAATACCATAGTATAACGGAATTGAGCCACGGTTAACGTTAATAATTCCGAATCGGTGGAACAAATAGTCCACATGCAGGTGTAAGGAAGCATTTTCTCTTAAATACCAGGCGGCACCGGCGGAAAACGCTTGTGAATCAGACGTCCAATAAGCAAGGCTTACGCCCGTAGGTTCACCAAGAATTCCACCTATCCCTTTATTTTGGATAGTGTTTTGCGCCTCCGCATGGATGGTTACAAACAAGGAAGCAACAATTAAAAAGAAAAATTTCTTCATAAGGACTGTATTTTAACAACTTCAGTTGGCAAGTTATCTATGTAGTTGTATAGCAAGGAATCCTGGTAATTCAAAATACACAGGAACCCTTTCATATGCCTAGTGATGATCCAAAGAACTTTTTGTTTGGAACTATACGTACTCTAACGAGCTTTTTGTCCGGTGGGTTCCTGCGTTACTAGGTATATCTGTCTAAGTTGCAATTATTTGTATTGAATCTGACTTATAATTGGAATAATATTGGGCAGCAATAAATCATCAAAACAGAGTTGGATATATAAGATTATTTGTATTTATTGCTAATGAATTGAAACAGGAACCAAGTGAGGTGACGGATAATGACTTATGTAGTAACCGAACCATGCATTAATTGTAAATATACGGATTGTGTATCCGTATGCCCTGTAGATGCTTTTCGGGAAGGCCCCAATTTTCTTACCATAAGTCCGGACGACTGTATCGATTGTGATGCCTGTGTTCCAGAGTGTCCTGTCGAAGCTATATACCCGGATGACGAAGTGCCGGAAAAGTGGGAACACTATACCGAGCTTAATGCCAGATTGGCTGAACTCTGGGATGACAAGGTTATCAACGAAACGTCAGATCCTCTTCCAGATGCCGACGAATGGGCGGAAAAGGAGAAAAATGAGGATTTAATCAAGAAGTAATCCCCTTTTGATAAAATTATAATGCTAAAGGTTAATGGTGTACAACCAGCAATCCGGGTCGGATTATGATTCTAGCAAGCGCTTTGTCCTTACGGGCAAGGCGCTTTCTGTTTCAACCCCGTGCATCATGGGGATTTTAAACGTTACACCGGATTCTTTTTCGGATGGCGGGCAAGTTCGTTCGACGGATGAGGCATTATTGAGAATTGAATCAATGGTGCATGAAGGTGCCGGCATCATTGATA
Organism: Balneolales bacterium; assembly: GCA_040905705.1. Lineage (GTDB taxonomy): Bacteria > Bacteroidota > Rhodothermia > Balneolales > Natronogracilivirgulaceae > JBBDQZ01. The sequence continues at coordinate 26,017 of JBBDQZ010000042.1, read as the reverse complement.
TAGGTGGTGAATCCACAAGGCCAGGATCTGATCCGGTATCAGTTGAGGAGGAGTTGAACCGGGTGATCCCGGCAATCAACAAAGCGATTGATTTGTTTCCGGAAATCCTCTTTTCCGTGGATACAACCAAATATGAAGTTGCACGGAAAGCGTTGGATTGTGGTGTTCATGTGGTAAATGATGTCAGCGGACTTGAGCTGGAGCCACGTCTTGCCGGCTTGTGCGCCGAGTATCGTGCGGCACTGGTGATCATGCACAGCCAGGGCCCTCCTGAAACGATGCAGGATAGCCCAAAGTACCGGAATGTTGTCACCGAGATAACCGAATTTTTAAATAAAAAAGCAACTTTCGCCAAAGAAAAAGGGGTTCAACAAATTATCATTGATCCTGGCATTGGATTTGGCAAAACATTGCAACATAATCTGGAGATTTTCGCACAATTGGATGTTTTTTCCCGAATCGGATATCCGGTAATGGTCGGAGCATCCAGAAAATCGATGATCGGGCAAATACTGGCAGACGAAAGCGGCCCGAGGTCTGTAAAGAAACGACTTGCCGGAACGCTTGCGCTTCATTATCATGCATTAATGCACGGTGCAGATATTTTGAGAGTGCACGACGTTCGGGATACCCGGGATACACTTGAGATTTTCAAGGCCATTGCAAAGATGATAAGATAATCAAACTGTATCGGATAAGTGTAACCATGTCGAAATACCGTTACGTTCTTTCTTTTCATCTCAACCATCATTATGCAACACTGCGGTGGGTATCATGCCATTAGGATTTCTTGAATTCGGTCTGAAAGATCTTATAGAGACGCTGATAATAGCGATGGTCATCGTTTTGCTTTATCGATGGATTCGGGGATCATTTGCCATTCCGGTTGTTATTGGCCTGCTCATGGTTTTCGGAGTGAATGCAATGGTCAGTCTGTTCGGGCTCACCACTATCAATTTTGTGCTTCGCCGGCTTCTGGATGTTGGCGTTCTTGCCGTGATCATCATTTTTCAACCGGAGATTCGAAAGGTGCTTTACAACATTGGGCAAAACTCCCGTCTGTACAAGTTTTTTGATCGGGGAGGATCTGTTTCGGTGATTGAGGAAGTGATTGAAGCAGTCAAATCCTTGTCACGTTCAAAAACCGGAGCCCTGATCGTATTTGCGAAAGAGGCCACCCTGCATGATCTTGTAGATCTGGGAGTCGAGATCAATTCAAAGATCAGTTCCGAACTGATAATGACGATATTCAATAAGGGTACTCCCCTGCATGACGGGGCACTGATTATTCGTGACAGCAAGATCGTTGCAGCAAGCGCTTATCTACCCATTAGCCAGAATCCCAACATTTCCTCTGTATTCGGGACGCGTCATCGGGCTGCCCTGGGTATCAGTGAAGTAAACGATGTAATGGTGGTGGTGGTTTCTGAGGAGACCGGACGAATATCGGTGGCACATAACGGACTGCTAACCAGTGGAATGACGATTCAGAAACTGCGTTATGAAATGCAAAAGCATCTGGGTGAAGAGCAAATGGATGATCCGGATATAACCAGTTTTCGTCAATCCGAATTGGAGGCCAATTGACCCGATTGGCCCGGAATTTTGCCAAGGTCAGCTACCCGGCTGGATTTGATTCAGAGTGACCGAAGGCAGTTGGTAAAATAACCGGCCCCGTCGACCGTGCCGCGTCTCTTCTATTTTTTCACCAGCCACGGCTTTTTGTAAAGACACCGGTACGGGGCCGGTCAAATCCTTCCGGCGGGTACCCTGTTAGTTATTTGGGGCTCCATCATTGATCCAATCTCTAATGGTCTCTATCTGATTGTCGGACAATGGTGTTGATTCAAAAGGCATCCTCACTCCGTGCTGTGGGTTGGGATTGATCTTGTTGTAGATCGGACTGGCATCTGCATCACCCGGCTCAACAACCGACCGGCCGTATTGCTGGCCGACACTTTGCATTACCGCCTGATAACTGTCCAGAGCCACACCGTTTTGCGGACTATCGGATGAGTGACAAAATGTACAGTTATCTTCAAAGATAGGAAGCACATGGGTTTTAAAGGAGGCATCCTCTTCCGGATCACGGCCGGTTATCGAATTATCGTCACAAGCTGTAAATATCAGTAACATTATCAATCCTTTAAAAATTAATTTTCCAAATGCTTCTATAAAACAATCAGATGCCATCTGAATTTTTCAGAGGTTTATTCAAAGAGTCGGTTTTACAATAACCATACTACCGTTATGAGGCACAGGTTGCCTTATATCAAAAAAATCATGAATCAATGGAACGTTTTTGTGACCCGGTGCACTTATTCATCATAAGTGTTTTACTTATGCGCTTACATTGAGCGCTTTGTGATCTTCAAGTTGCTTATGTGATTCACCGGGGTTTTAGCTGTTTCACCGGGTGTGCTCGCGTTTGTCTGACGGCTTATATGTTTTATTGAGCGTATGCCGTTCACGGCTAATCAGTCTGTTTTTGGATCGCAGGCTTTTATTTAAACAAGTATTTTATTATGGATATTCTTGAAGTTATGGCCATTCTTCGGACGCATGCGAAGAATGAGGAATCCGTTGAGGAGTTGAAAGATTTATTTGAAAATATTATTGAAGAAAAAGAACGGGCTGTTAAAGATTTGTACTTGCTGGAGGCGGCCATTCGCAATGATTACGATGCCATTCTTATTACTGAATTGGAACTGGAAAAACCAGGCCCCAAAATTGTGTATGTCAATGAAGGGTTTGAACGAATGACCGGATATTCCAGACAGGAGGTGATTGGAAAAACACCGAGAATTTTACAGGGTCCGAAAACGGACAACAAAACACTGGCCCGTTTGAAGGAATCCCTGAGTAACGGCAAAGCCTTTTTTGGTCAAACGGTCAACTACAGGAAAGATGGATCCGAGTTCATTAACCGGTGGGATGTTCATCCGCTGATTAATGAGGATGGAAAAATCACACACTGGGTTTCTTATCAACAGGATATTTACGAGCGAAAACGCCTGGAGCAATCATTGATTGACAGCAAAGCGGAGGCGGATGATTTATATGAATGGTCCAAACTTATGAAGTTGGATATTGCCCGTGACGGTTCCGTTTATTCTGCAAATAAGGCTCTTCAAGAGCTCGTCGGGTTTGAAAAAGAGGAGCTTCTGAGGATGAAGGTGTGGGAGATTATGCCGGAAAAACATGGAAACATACTCAGAAAACGGTTTGATGAGCTGTGGAAAGAGAATTTCGCGACGCAGAACTCTTACCGGTTAATTTTTCAACATAAAAGTGGTGTTCCGGTCCAGGTTGAAGCCACCATTCATCCAATTGAATTAAAAAGAGAACGGGTAGTGCGTATGGAGATCAGTAATTTTTCTCTGCGTAAGAGAGTACTTAAAACGCTCAATCAGCGTAACAGGGATTTCCATCGACTTTTCAATACCAGGAGCGATTTCAAATATTGTCTGAACATTAATGAGCAGGGAGAACCCGGTTTTCGCTGGATCTCAGGAGATATCCAGAATATCACCGGCTATACGCCGGCAGAGTGTGAAGGGTGTGAAGGCTGGAAAAAGTTGATTCATCCCGAGGATCAAAAAAAAGTAATGGTACATTTGAAAAAGGCGGCAGAAGGAAAATCCATGTGCACGGAATACCGCATTATAGACAAAGAAGGGCAAGAGATACAGGTGATGGATTATTCAAGGGATGCTGATATCAACAAGTTTGATATTAAAGGTGCGGTTGCCCTTGTCAACCAACACTGGCAAGACGCTCAGTATAAATAGCGAAACGTATGGGTATTATTTCGGCCTGCCGGTTATAAGATCATAATTGTTTTTTGCCATCAACTATTTCTCCTTTATTGCAATTTAACCAGGGGTTTTGTATCAATAGTCTCTTCTGCTTTCCCAGATAATCCCGGCTGTGTGTTGTCCGGATCTGTTAGTCCCGTCTGCTATCTGGTGCCGGCATGAGAATCCATGTGCGCAGATCACCGCTTTTTCATTCAGTTTTCGTATGGATGGAAATAGTGATAGTTCGCCTATTTGCATGGATACTTCGTAATTATTTTCTTCATATCCGAAGCTCCCCGCCATGCCGCAACAACCTGTCTGAAGTTCCACCGGCTGATAGCCTGCCCGTTCAAGAGCCGTAAGAACCGGTGCCATACCGGTTAAAGCCTTGGCATGACAATGGCCGTGAACATGAACTTTTTCCCGGGCACCATTGAAATGCGCGGAAACAACCTTTGGATCGATTTCATCAGACGATAAAAATTCTTCAATCATCATAGAAGCGTTTCCGACGGAACGGGCATCGGCAAGTTGATCGTCTTCGCACAAGTCGAGATATTCGTCCCGGAAAGTAAGAATTTCGCTGGGTTCGAACCCTATCAGACGAAATCCTGCACTCACATACGGCATTAAATTGCGGATATTCTCTTCAGCAATCGCCCTGGCTTTGTCGAGAAGTCCGCGCGAAAGCTGGGTGCGTCCGCTTTCTACCGGCCCCACTACGTTCACATAACAGTTCAACCTTTCGAGTACATTCAGAGCCGCCCGGGCGATGGAGGGCTCATGATAATCCGTGAACCAGTCGACCAACAGGACGACTTTCGGCCTCTCATCGCCAGGGACTGTACCGGGAAGGTTTTTACGATGCTTTCGATACCAGGATGTAAAGGTCTGAGTGGTAAATTCGGGCAGCTTGCGTTTCGGATGAATATGGAGAAAATGTTGAAGGATACCCTTTACCGGGGGAAGTTGATTCAGATAGTTGGTGAAGGTTGCAAATGTTCCGGCAAGCGGATAAATGGCCGCCGGGTTCCCGAAGAAGCGGGAAGCCAGGCTTACCCCGTGTTTTTGATGCCATCCATGAGTGAATTCGGCCTTCATCCGTGCCATATCGACATTAGCCGGACACTCCGTTTTACAGGCTTTGCAGCTGAGACAGAGCTCCAGTGCCGCTTTGATCTCATTTGAAGCAAACCCGTTTTTCTGTTGCTCTGAGAATATTTGGCGGAAAACGTTGGCACGGCCGCGGGTGCTGTCTTTTTCATCCAGGGTGGCCATGTAGGAAGGGCACATGGTGCCGCCACTTTCGGCTTTTTTACGGCAGACGCCGGCGCCGTTGCACAGCTCAAGGGCCTCGCTGAATCCGTTTTCTGTCCGCCATTTGAAGACGGTGTCCACTTCAACATTTTTATAGGCCGGGGAGTAGCGTAAATCCACATCCATCGGCTCGGAATCGACGATTTTCCCCCGGTTGAACAAATGTTCCGGATCCCAGATATTTTTTACCCGGTGGAAAAGTTCCAGTACTTCCCGGCCCATCATACGTTCTATCAGATGCGATCGAAGCCGGCCGTCACCGTGTTCGCCGGAAAGTGAGCCACGGTATTTTTTCACCAGATCAGCTACATCCACAGCGATGGCTTTCATTTTATCGAGTCCCTCCTGCGATTTAATATTCAGGATGGGGCGCAAATGGAGCTCTCCGACCGATGCATGGGCGTAGTAAACACATTGCGTGTCGTATTTATTAAGTATAACCTGAAACTCTGTAATGTAATCAGGCAGATCTTCTACACGGACGGCGGTGTCGTCAACGAACTCGGGGGATTTGGAGTCGGAGAGATAACCCATCAGCAAACCGAGGCCGGCTTTACGTAAATTCCAGACACGTGCCATTATGGAAGGGTCTTCCATAATGGTGTGAGCATATCCCAAATTTTTTATTTCAAGATGATTTTTGAGCTTTGCGGCACGATCGCGAAGATCGTCCCGGTCATCACCCTGAAACTCAATCAGCAAAAGTGCTTTGGGATCCCCTTTCAGAAAAAACCTGTTCCGGTTATGTTCAACATTGCCCCTGGTTGCATTGAGGATAAATTCATCAATCAGTTCCACTGCGGCCGGCTCAAAAGCTACAGCCTCGACGGTACTGCGGAGGGCTTCATGCAGCGATTCAAACTGCGGAATAAGCAACAGTTTCTCCTTTTCGACAGGTTCGAGACGGACTACCGCTTCCGTAACAAGAGCTAATGTCCCTTCACTTCCACATAGCAGCTCGCACATATTGAACGGCCGGCCGCCGGGAGTCAACGGATGCATTTCGCACAATCTGTCCAGCGCATACCCGGTATTACGTCTTATTATATCGGGATGAGGGAATTTGTCCCGTATCAGCTCCCGGTTCACTGTGAGCAGCTCGATCATTTCCCGGTACAGCTGCCCTTCAAACGAATCCAGTTTCATTTTTTCTTCCAGTTCCGTCCCGGAGAGCGGCTTGAATGTTACTGTTGAACCGTCGCCCAGGACAACATCCAGCTCAAGTACATGTTCACGTGTAGTACCGTACTTGATCGAGTAGGATCCGCAGGAATTGTTTCCGATCATGCCGCCCAGCATACAGCGATCCGTGGTGGAGGTGTCCGGGCCGAAGAGGAGGCCGTGGACACCGGCTTCACGGTTCAATTGATCCCGGATGACTCCGGGCTGGACACGGGCAGTACGGTTTTCCGGATCAACCTTCAGTATCCGGGTCATGAACCGGGATATATCGGCAATAACACCGTCGCCTGTAGTTTGTCCGGCCAGGCTTGTGCCCGCAGCACGCATGGTTATGGACAGCCCGTTTTGCCTTGCATAGGCAATCAGTGCATTGAGATCGTCTGTGTTTTGAGGAAAAGTAACGGCGGCGGGAATTTCTTCGTACATGGAAGCATCACTGGCATACAGTCGCCGGGTGAGCTTGTCGGTATGAAATTTCGGAAGTGAGAGCGTTGCTGACATAGTGAGTACGCCTTCCTGGTGAGCATTGAATAATTACGAACGGTATCAATATTTATGATAACGGTTAAAATGTAAACTCTGAAAGCTGGTAGAATAAGAACGTGATAAAGCTAACAGGAGAAGTGACAAATCAAAGAATTGTTAGCTTATTATAGCATTTTTTTTATAAAAGCGATTTGTTTGGAGTATATATTGATGAGCGGATAGCGATTCTAATGGTGATCGATCATACGATCCAGAATCATCCATGCCTCGGGCCCGTATTCAAATAGCAGGTCCAGTATGCCGCAACCGGGTACAAATCCCGGGAAGTGCTGGCGATACTCAGGAGGGGTAAAAGAGGACGGGACGGCATTGGGATGGGGCTTCTGGTAATTCCGGCTGTCGGGTTCCTGCCAGATCGTTATTGAAGCAGACGGACTCAGCCCGGCGCATTCCCGGATATGATTGTCGCGGGGGTTATTGCCGGATGTTTGCGATGTTGCATCCGGATGCTCCATGGGCAAAGCACGTTCAGTGTCATTGCCTGAACATTCGCTCAACCGGCCGCTCATCCATTCCGGGAAACTGCCTAAATCCAGATAAGCCCACTGACGCTCCATCAGATGCCGTATCGCATCGATAAGAAGCTCGCATTCCGCTGCCGCCTCCAGATCGGAGCGGATCTCCGGCTCGTATAAATCATAATAGAGACTGTTGCGGTAATTGAATTCCAACGCCCGTAGATGGTACATCAGCCAGGGACGGCGCTCATCCATGCGTACCCGGTTGATCGGCTTGCCCCGGTCTTCGGAAATAATCGGAAGGGTAAGCCATTGGTGCCCGTCGGGGGTCCGGATTTTGGTTCGATGTACTTTGCTTTTCCGTGAAAAGGGATGAAGGTCATCCAGCAGAACCCGTCCGGCATTCAGAGCACAGGCCATCCATGCAAGGCCGGGCGAATAACCCGGCAACAAAAGGGCAAGTGCAGAAGGTTGAGGAGAGTGTTGAAGTTCCGGTTTTTTCACGATCATCGGATCCGATTTGTCGCCACTAAAATAGTCAGTATTTTATGCAAACGGAGAAATCTACTATGGTATACAAACTTATCCAATCTGATCAAAAAAACTGAGAAAGCATGAGTTCCGATGTTCGAGTTCGATTTGCCCCTTCGCCCACCGGTTTGCTGCACATCGGCGGCCTGCGGACCGCATTGTACAACTATCTATTTGCCAGGCAACAGGGCGGCACTTTGGTGCTTCGCATTGAAGATACGGACCGTAGCAGGTATATGGAAGATGCGGAAAAAGATATTCTGGAAAGCTTGTCATGGACTGGCCTGGATTTCGATGAAGGGCCTCTTGATGCCGTGGGGCATGCTTCGAAGATAACTGCCGAAAAAAGCCATTCGGATACAGGTGCGTTCGGGCCCTATCACCAGAGCGAACGCAGGGATAGATATATAAACTATGCACAACGACTCATTGAAAAGGGTTTTGCCTATTATGCATTTGATACCGTCGAGGAGATTGAGTCGATGCGTGACCGGTTGCGCACACATGATAATCCCACCCCGAAGTATGATCCACAAACCCGCATGCAGATGCGCAATAGCCTGGCCTTGCCGGCAGATGAGTGTGCTCGTCTGTTGAATGAAAACGCAGATTATGTAATTCGTTTAAAAATTCCTTCCAATGAGTCCATACAGTTTGACGATCTGGTTCGCGGTTCCGTATCGTTTGAGACCAGCGAGCTCGACGACCAGGTGTTGCTGAAGGCTGACGGAATGCCGACCTACCATCTTGCCAATGTAGTCGATGATCACGAAATGGCTATTTCACATGTAATCCGTGGAGAGGAGTGGCTCAGCTCGACGCCCAAGCACCTATTGCTCTACCGTTATCTGGGATGGAGCCGGCCGGCAATGGCGCATCTGCCACTGATTATGTCGCCCGGTGGCGGCAAGCTCTCCAAACGCAAAGCCGTGGAGGAGGGCATTCCGGTCAATGTGAAGGATTACCGGGTAGGGCATTACGAGCCGGAGGCCCTGCTCAATTTTCTTGTGTTATTGGGTTGGAGTCCGGGGGATGATCGTGAGCTACTCAATCTGGAGGAGATGGTGAAAGCGTTTTCGTTCGAACATGTCGGGAAGAGCGGCGCCGTATTCGATTACAATAAGTTGCTATGGTTTAATGAACATTACATGCGGGAGAAAAGTGATGAGGAACTGGCCGGCGAGCTGATCGAACTGATTCGGGAACAGGAATTATATGGTATGACAGGGGGAGGCGTGTCGGAAGGCACGACAGAAGAAACCATGGATCTCCCGGCAGGCCGCACTTCGGGACGGGATGGGCCTGACAATCTGCAAAAGTCACGGATATACGACAAATCGTATATGTCCGGCGTGGCCAGGTTACTCAAAGAGCGGGTCTCTCGTCTGCCGGATATGCTGGAAGCGGGTCGGTTTTTCTTTGAAGCCCCGGTGGAATACGACGAAAAAGCCGTCAGAAAAGGATGGAAAGAGGAGACACCGGAGCGTATATTGCAATATCGTGACCGGATTGCCCGGCTGGAAGAAGATACGTTTCGGGCAGCGGAGCTGAAGCGGATTTTGACCGATATGATCGAAGAAGAGGGGATCGGGATGGGAAAGCTCATGATGCCCTTGCGAGTGGCGGTTACGGGTACCGGATCGGGCCCGGACTTGTTTGAATCCCTGGAATTGCTGGGCCGGGCTGAGGTAGTCCGGCGACTGAGTGCGGCTGTAGAAAAGCTGGGATAATCCAGCACAAAACGGTGATGCTTGCAGAACTACCAACATCTGACTACATTGCATCAACGGTCTTTATTTTGAAGAAATTGAAACAAATAATAGTATTTCAATAAAAATCTTCTTTAACAGAAAGTTTTTCAATTTATTATGATTAAATCCAGTTATGAATAAATCCCGAAAGCCATGAAAATTATACGAACATTTTTGAATGAGTTATTTTTGTTTTCTTTGCCTCTTTTGGTATTACTGTCGTGTGGAGATTTGAGATATTCAGAATTGAATATCGAAAGCGACCACTCGCAAATGACATTTAGTGATGCACGAAATACGCATGTAAATCCGGAGCCTGATGATAACAGAGTTGCAGCAGGGGGATTTGAAACAGGCGAAATGTCGAATCAAGTCCAATTCCCACGAGATGGTGTCAGTGATGGAAAAGGAATGGTGGTAGCCGGAAAACCCGAGGCGGTAGCGGCGGGAACGGAAATACTTGAGGCCGGGGGCAATGCTACGGATGCGGCTGTATCGGCGTTGCTGGTATTAAGTGTTAAACATGTCGGTGCTTTCTGTATCGGCGGGGAATCACCGATGCTGATTTATAATGCAGCGAAAGATGAAGTGAAAGCTTTGTCCGGACAGGGCGCTGCTCCGTTGGATCCGGAAGCGAACGAATGGTATTTATCCAATGGAATACCCGGGCGCAGCATTAAGGCGGCGGCCGTTCCTTCTGTGATCGATTTGGCTGTCACTGCACTGCAAAATTATGGTACGATCTCATTTGAGGAGGCCGTTTCAGCAACACTGGATATTCTGGATGAAGGAGGTCCAAGCTGGTATTACGATACCGGTTTAGGCGATACTATTGAAACCGGTCGTGACTGGTATACGGACTTGGCCGTGACCCTTCGTAAACTGGTGGAAGCCGAACAAATGGCTGTCGGGGATCGTGTGGATAAACTTCAGGCAGCTTCCAACCGGTTTTATCGGGGCGATATCGCCGATGCGCTGGATGCGTGGTACCGGGAAGAGGATGGCTTTCTCAGAAAGCAGGATTTAATTGCTCATGTCACGCGTATTGAAGATCCGGTGAAGCTGGAGTATCGCGGATATACGGTGTATAAAGTCGGGCCCTGGTCTCAGGGGCCTTTTCTGTTGCAGGCATTGAATCTGCTTAAAGGTTTTGATTTAAGGGAAATGGGGCACTATTCGGCAGATTATATCCATGTGGTAACGGAGGCTATGAAATTGGCTTTTGCCGATCGCGATGCCCACTACGGTGATCCGCGCTTTTCCAGTATTCCCATGGAAGCATTGCTTTCGGATGACTATAGCAATATTCGCCGTCCGATAATCAATATGGAAGAAGCTTCACGCGAAATCTTGCCCGGAGACCCCGAAGAGATGAAAGCATTGAGTTCCGCATCAACACCGTATACGGAGGATGGGGGGACAACCACGCTTGTTGTATCAGACAGCCAGGGGAACCTCGTCGTTCTCACACCGAGTGGGCTGAGCAGTGAAGCGGGGTCAGGTGGCGAAACGGGTGTTATTCACGGAGCACGATTGACGACACTGAATACAGTGAAAGGGCATCCCAATATGATTGAACCCGGGAAAAGGCCTCGAACCACACTAACGCCTACTTTGGTGTTAAAAGACGGTAAACCGGTCATTGCGATTAGTGTTGCGGGCGGAGATTTACAGGACCAGGCAGCGCTGCAACTCCTGCTGAATCATATTGATTTCGGGATGCAGGATGAGGAGGTAAATGATGCTCCGCGTTTTGCTACCCGTCATCATACGGGATCGTTTGGTTACAGTTCACCGAATATAGCCAGTCTTCGACTGCAAAGCCCGGTTCCTGATGAGGTTGTCTCTGATTTAGAGAACCGGGGCCACGAAATACAGGTCAGAAGAGGCGGTGTCGGGGGTGTTGCCTTAATATTTGTTGATCCAGAAACGAAAAGGATGTTTGGATCCGGCAGTGCCGTCGGGAGTATCGAATAATTATCAGATTTTTAACAGCTGAATACAGCTGATTAAAACCGGCTCATTAAAGACCAGGGTGAATTTCACTCTGGTCTTTTTTTGTCCACCCATAAAAATTCGCAAACAAAAATAAATTTGATTATAATGCGTAAAGGGTTCTTAATTAATACTTTATCGGCTGCCATGTCTGACATCAAAATGCCTGAATTAAAGCCTTTATCCAATGATGCCATTCCGGAAGCGCATGAAAAAGCCAAACACTACCGGCTTCTCAATGCACCCTGGCAGGCAGAGAGTATATGCAGGGATATACTGAATGCTGACCCTGACAACCAGGCGGTCATTTACACACTCATTCTTGCGATTACCGATCAGTTTGAAAGTTATGGAAGGACATCCCCTGCATTTGCCGAAGAATTGACCTCCAAATTAAACGATCCCTACGAGGCCGAGTATTGTCGCGGATTGATATTTGAACGGTTGGCAATAGCTACATACAGGCGCCAGACTCCGGGCTGTGGCTATCATGCCTATTCGCATTTCCAGCGGGCCATGGGTCATTATCAAAAGGCCGAACAGTTTCAATCCGGAACCAACAGGGAATCTATCCTGAGGTGGAATGCCTGTGTGCGCTTTATTCAGCAGCACAAACTCGAATCACAGCCTGAGGAGATTGGAGGGGAACCGCTTCTCGACGATTAGTGCAGCTCATACGTATGGTGATGTTTTTATGTTTTGAGAACCATGTATGTTTTGACGTACGATCAAACAATTCCAATAACGCTACGCTATGGCCCGTTACGGACCGAATGAACATGATGTGTTGATTGTCGGTGGTGGAGCAGCGGGGCTTCGCGCATCTATAGCGGTTGCGGAGACCAATCCGGAACTGAGTATTGCCGTTATTTCAAAAGTGTATCCGATGCGAAGCCACACGGTCTCTGCCGAGGGGGGTGCTGCCGGCGTGATTAAAAAGGGAGACTCCCTCAATGATCATGCTTATGATACGGTTTCGGGAAGTGACTGGCTTTGTGACCAGGATGCGGTTGAGCTTTTTGTAAGGGAAGCTCCAAATGAATTGCTCCAGCTGGAACACTGGGGATGTCCGTGGAGCCGGGAAGAGGACGGCAGTGTGGCTGTCCGTTCGTTTGGGGGGATGAAAATCAAGCGTACCTGGTATGCCGCTGACAAGACCGGTTTTCATTTGTTGCATACTTTGTTCCAGACGACGATGCAATTTGATCCCATTCATCGTTATGATGAGTATTTCGTTACGCGCCTTGTGGTGGAGGATGGCCGCTGCCAGGGGGTGGCGGCTATCGAACTGGCCACCGGGAAAATAGAAATCATTGCGGCAAGAAGTGTTATTTTGTGTACCGGAGGGGGTGGCCGGATCTTTCCTTTTACCACCAATGCTAATATCAAATCCGGGGACGGCATGGCTCTGGCCTACCGGGCCGGTGTTCCTTTAAAAGACATGGAGTTTGTCCAGTACCATCCCACCGGCCTGCCTTTTTCAGGAATATTGATCACCGAAGCGGCACGTGCGGAAGGAGGCTTTCTGCTGAACAAAGACGGGTACCGCTTTTTGCAGGACTACGATCTCGGGGAACCGAAACCGTATCCGGTACTTCGCTCCATGGAACTGGGCCCACGGGACCGGCTCTCACAAGCTTTTGAACAGGAACGCGAAAAAGGCCGGACGATTGAGGGGCCATACGGAGATTATGTCCATCTGGACCTCAAACACCTGGGGGAAGAGGTGATAGATAAAAAAATCCCTTTTGTCCGGGAACTGTGCCGCAAGTATGAGAACATCGATCCCGTAACAGAAATGATACCGGTGCGGCCGGTTGTGCATTACATGATGGGGGGTGTTCATACGGATATCAACGGGGCTACTCCCCTCGAAGGACTTTATGCGGCCGGTGAAGCCGCTTGTGTCAGCATTAACGGAGCCAATCGCCTCGGATCCAATTCATTGACCGAATGCCTGGTTTTCGGGGCCCGCGCCGGACGGGCAGCGGCTGAATATGCTTCAAGGAAGCCGTCTTTCCGTTCCGGAATGGAAGCACTTTCAGGCGACGAAGGCCGGCGGATAGAGAAAGCCTTCTTTTCCGGCAAGGGAAACCGTAGCGAAAGCATTGCGGATATCCGAATGGAGATGCATCAGGCGATGGAAGACGGTGCCGGAATCTATCGTACGGAAACCTCCCTGAAAAAGTCGGAGGAAATAATTAAAGATTTACAGCAGCGATTGCTGAAAATATCGATACAGGATCACAGTTATACGTTCAATACGGAACTGGTTTCAGCCATTGAGCTGTCGTATATGCTGGATGTGGCGGAGGCGATTATCCAATCGGCTCTGAAAAGGACCGAATCACGGGGGTCACATCAGCGGAAGGATTATCCGAACCGGGACGATGAACATTTTCTTGCACACAGTCTTGCCTACCGGACCGGTGACGGTACCCCGAACATGGAGTATCAACCGGTCACGATTACCCGCTGGCCTCCGGGCGAACGAAAATACGGGCAATGATGCACACCCTGTAAATGGAAATCTGTAACCGGAAACTTGCAATCGGAAAATTTTCATGGAACAAACCATCAAACTTCAGGTTCAAAGGTATCTGCCGGAAAAACATCCGGAACCGTTTTTTCAGGAATTCGAGGTTCCATTACGAAAAAAGTGGGTGATTTTAGATGCACTAAATTATATCAAAGATCACATTGACGGTACATTGTCGTATCGCTGGTCATGTCGGATGGGCGTATGCGGAAGCTGCGGGATGGTGATTAACGGCCGTCCTGCCCTCACCTGTGCAACCTTTCTGGAAGAGTACGCCGGTGACGACCCGGTTCGTGTGGAACCCTTGTCATATTTCGGTATTATTCGCGATCTGATTGTTAATACGGACGGGTTCATGGACAAACTGAAAAGTGTCAAACCATGGCTGATAACCGATCAGGTAAAACCACCCGGGGAAGGGGAATACAAACAGACCCCGGAAGAGCGGGCCGGGTATGAACAATACAGTATGTGCATTAACTGTATGCTGTGCTATTCCGCATGTCCGGTAGTGGGCCTGGAGCCGGAATTTGTCGGGCCTGCAGCTATTGCGTTAGCTCAGCGCTACAATTACGACAACCGTGACGCAGGGCGGAAGTTACGAAATGAAGAGCTGATGGGAGAAGGGGGCATTTACAGTTGCACGCTGGTCGGCGAATGTTCGGTAGTTTGCCCTAAAGGAGTGGATCCGGCCGGATCGATTCAGCGTTACAAGGCTGAAGGTGCGGTCGAATGGTGGAAGTCAGTGATCATGCCGTTTGGAGGAGACTGATATGAGTGATTCCCGCGACTTTGCTGTCGGCGAACACATCCGGTATAACCGATTCCGGCCCCGGATGTATACACCCCGGATGTCCATTTTCTGGTGGGTTAAACAAAAACCCTATGTGCTGTTTATTATCCGTGAATTAACCAGCCTGTTTGTGGCGGCTTACGCGATCCTGCTGATCCTCCAGTTGAATGCACTGCGACGCGGGCCCGAAGCATGGGAGTCGATGATGGCCTGGTTTGCTACGCCCTTTTCAATGGGCTTTCATGCGGTGATCCTGGTGTTTGTTGTCTTTCACAGTATCACCTGGTTTCGGCTGGCACCGACGGCCATGGTGGTTCGCATCGGGGGCAGGCGCTTGCCCGGTTCCCTGATCATTGCCGTCAATTTTGTGATGTGGGTAGCGCTCTCACTGGCTGTAGTATGGTTTGTGCTGACTGCCTGACGGATGCAATCTTTGTAACAGGAAAATTGAAATATTTTCTGAAAAATGGCTCGACAAAAAAATAACGATCCTTTCTGGTGGACCCTCTTCGGGGCGGGCGGCACCCTTTCGGCCTTTCTGATTCCCATCCATGTTATACTGACAGGCATTGCTATTCCACTTGGATGGGTTGGCAGCCCGGATTATGATAGTATGCTGGCGCTGGCCGGCCACCCGCTGTCCCGCATCTATTTATTTGCGCTGATTTCCCTGTCTTTGTTCCACTGGGCGCATCGTTTCCGGTACACGCTCTACGACGGGTTGCAGCTCAAGCACCTGGAACAATACATTCTGGTCTTCTGTTATGGGAGCGCCATCGTGGGCACGGCCATTGCCGCTGTGGTGGTGATGTCGGTTTGAATGATTTCCTGTTGAAGGTTCTTGGTTCAATTCAATCCTAATTCATATCGGGTTTCAGTATCCGAACTTCCGTTTGCCCATCCGCATCATAGCCGATGACGCTCATCACACCACGATTATTGATGTCAAAGGCCACAACGATTTTGAAGGTGTCGTCCTGTACAAAATCATTGACGTCATACATCTTGCCATCCATCCAGAGAAATCCGGCAGAATTCCCGTTTTGATCAAGAGAAGTACCCACAACCTGTTGATTGTCATTTATGTCCAGGGCAAGACCGTTATCTCCTCCAAGGGTTCCCAGAGAGAATATCCCCTCTTCGGGAGTCCATAAATAGGGTGCGATCCCTCCATAATCATGGTCATTCTCCGGAAGAACCTCGGAATAGCCGACTATTTGCCCGGCTTCATTGAGTGCCGATACATAAGTCACAGAACCTCCAAGTGAACCCAGGTTAATCAGGGTATCTTCGATATTTTCCCATTCATTAAAATCGCTGCTTTCATTATACCACAGAAATCCGGTCATTTCACCGGTTTTCATATCAATCCGGCTGCCGGCGATCATATCCTGATTATTAACGGCTGAGGCAAGTCCGTATCCATCGATTTTTTCGGAAAGATTGAAAGCATTGTTTTCTAACCAAACCGTGGCAAAGGGCCCATATGATCCTGTAATAATTCCCTGATCATTAATGTCGAGGGCTCGCCCTTCCATCACTCCAACGGTTCCGGCCAGTTCCTTGGCAAGGCGCGGTACCGGGTCAACTTCGATTAACGAGTGGTTGTCAACAGGCGAAGCCGGAATCATGGCCTCGGCAGCGGAAGTTACCTCGGTCATTCTTTCAAAAGATTCGGAGACTTGAACAGCATCTTCCAGTATCGGTTCATCAATATCGGTAACTATTTCCGGTTCTGGTAAGGGTTCCATTCTTCCTTCACGTGACCAGCGGAAGGGAGTCAAGATACCGTCACTATTCCGGCTTTGGCCGATGACTATGCCATTCCGGTTGAGCGACTCTGTCTGGACACCCTGTTCGCCGAATGATTCGAGCTCAAACGGTATTCCATGCCGATCCAGGAAGATGGCTTTTTCTAATTCATGCATATCAAAACCGCTTATAACAAGGTCGTGCCAATCATTCATTCGAGCATTGTTGATATGAGTGAACACATCATCCGGAATTTGGGGACGTAAAGGAATCAGTCCTTCCCATATAAACACCGAAACGGTAGCTGGTTGGGAGACTAATCCACTTTCATTTACAATCGTATAATCGAAAGTAACGATTCCGGTTTGATTCGGCTCGGCGGTATATCGTATCATGGTGTTATCTTCAATGATCGAAATCGGGCTCCGGTTTATGGAAAAGATATCGTCGATGAATATGTTTTCACGACTATTCGGATTATAGTCATTGACAAGCACCGGAATATTGACACTGGAGCCTTGCACAACCATGGCATAATCGTCAAAAGCAATCGGAGAACGACGCAACAAATCAAATCCGCAAGGCAGATCCAGAATCTCGTCGCGCACTTCTGTATCACCTTCATAGAGATCTGAAAATGCGTAATAGCAAAGAATATCAATATCTCGAAGGCTCGTTTCATTGTAAGTTAATTGAAACTCCTTTGCTTCGATGGATGCCTGTCCGTAGTGACCGTTCATTGTAAGATCGAAACGGTCCCGATCCTCGCCACCGGTCTGGCCGTTGGCGTTCAGGTCATACCGTGAATAGTCCAATGTTCCATTCTGATCCTCAAATTCATCAAGAAAAGTTTGTAGATCGTTCTCATCAAACTGTCCTGTTTCGTTAACATCGAGAATGGATCGTCGTACATCTTCGCCGCCGGCTTTCAGGACAGCAGCATATACATCAATTACAGGTTGGGGGTAAATGTCGTGGCAATCCTCATCGGAGGGTGCAAGCGAACGGGTGATTCGTTTCTCAGCAGTTCGCTGGATCAAATCTTTTACTTGATGTACAGTCAGATCAGGGTTCAGTGACCAGACCCATGCCGCTACGCCGGCAGCTTGAGGAGTGGCCATGGAAGTTCCGGTAGACGAAGTTGGCCAGTTAGCTGTGTGTGACCAAACATTTGTACCGATGCCTGATAAATTACCTTTCATCACCGATCCATCATTGGCACAACCTGGAAGTGGGCGTTGGTCATTTGTGGAATCATGAGTGGTATTGACCCGGTTCTCAACTACAAATGTGTTAGTGAGTTTGGGTACCTCCACTGAGATACTGGGAAATACTGTCATGACAGAGGTTCCCAGTGCTGCGTATGCGAACATACTGTTATCTTTTGCTTCCCATTGGTATTCAACAGGAATTGTGACGCCCGTACTATACACGGCATTCCCGGCTGATGTAAAGTGAACAAATCGGCTTTCCAATCCTCTTCCTGGATATGCCATTTGCCAGAAACCTCCCCGAACCCGCTGAATCCAGGAAACGGACGGGTAGTTTTGATCATCATAGGACCTGGAATTGAGACTGGTATTGACAATGATCCGTGCATCCGGTTCATCATCAAGAATATCCTTGATACGGGTGATGATCTGATTCATTCTGCGTGGCCAGGTATTGGCTTCATCCGAACGCAGGTCTACTATACGTGCACGAAGTACATCCGGAAAAATTCCTGTGACATCATCGGTTCCGGATAACAATAATGGTTTCGAATCATATGATCCGGATATGATGCCTGTAACATGGTATCCATGATTACTGGCATCGTCGGTTTCGAAATCATCATCTTCCAGATCCAGCATGAACCTTGTATCCTCCGATGGTGCTCCGTTTCCAAATGCATCTGCAATTACCAACCATGGATGATCCCCTTCTTCCAGCAAATAACGGCGGGCATTCCAGGCACCATGCCCCCGGATTGCAAGATGATGATCGATTCTCAAAAAGCTCGAGAGATGGCCGGGTATTTTTCTTGGTTCCTCTTCTTGAGTAATAAATATCGGATCCTCTACAATCGCGGATTTTAAAGTGTACAAGACAATGTCATCCGATTCTATTTTTGAGATCAGTTCATTTAACTGATCGACATCACCCGGGTCAGGAAAACGGATTACGGCAAGTGACAATCCCTCAAGCATACTCACTATTCCGGCCTCGTATTGCTGCAGAAATTCGTTGACTTGTTTAACGGTTGCCTCTTCGCTGAATGTTACCTCCAGCTCGGTACGCAATACCCTGCCTTCTTCACGCATATCCGGGTCGGTTGAAACTTCTTCATCATTATACGGAACCGGGATATGCAAATTTGTCGTAGCTTCGTGTACCGGAAGTTTCGGATCTCCATCAAGCGCAATACCATCGAGGGAACCAACCGGTTCAAGTACTATGGCTGTATCGTTTTCAATTTGAAAGGACTCATCAAAATACAGAGATTCCGAATGGCCGGTGGCCTTATAATGCCCCCACGGCAAAGTTAATTCAGCTGGTGTAATGACCGATTCGCTCACGCCGCCACCGGTCACTTTCAATTCGGCCGTCACCCCTTCCTTCTCTGTGTTAACAGTCTGTAAACTTACCTGGATTGTACGGAGCAGGGATATCTCCAGCGGACTTTGTTCCGACTGTTTCCAACTTGTCGTCTCCTCTGCATATCCTTGTTTGGATACCCGTATTTCATACACTTCATCCCCGGAAAGATTCCAGTCTGTATTAAATTCCTGATTATTTGAAGGAAGCTGGTCAGCAGGAGCCCCTTCTATATCTTCTTCAAGTTGTACCGGTTTGGTTCCGCCGCCAGATACGCGCATCATCCCACCCGTGCTTTGAAACATGCTTCTTTCCCCTGCCTTTGTAATGGTCACGGTATGTTGTTCCTTACCCCGCAGCCGGACCAGATAGATACCTGTGGACAAATGCGAAAGCGACAAGTTGAGTTGATAGTAACCAGGTGAAAAAGTCAGATCCTGCGACATCACACGTTGGCCAATGATATTGTATACTTCGGCGGTTACAGTTTGTTCATCAGGTATGGTTACATCAATCTGGGTCTCGTCGACAAAAGGATTGGGATAATTGGCACTTATCTCGAATGATGAAGGGGTATTGGCGGGATCATGAGCTATATGAGTTGTACGCAAGGAAAGATTGGCATAGCCGCGATCATCGGTGACGGCGGAATCAACAAGTTGTCCGTCATGATACAAACCGACACCAGCTGATGTAAGAGGCTTTTCGGTTTGATGATCACTTACGAGCACCTCCAGTGTTTCGGGAGATTGTGCCTGGGTTAAAGAACTCCATATGATGATGAAAGTGGCGATGAATGTTGCCGTTTGCAACAAATTTCTCTTGTACATAGTAATGTGAGTTTGTAAACAGGAGCATTAATAACAATACCTCCAGCCTATGACATGCTCATGTATTTGTCATGCGGAGTGTTCTATGAAAAAGGAACCTTAGCAAGACCTTCTTAGTATTTGCAGGAAACTAATAAAATTTATACGACTTTATCAAACATGCCTCAAAAATGACTCAGACATGACACTTCTTTTGCTGGTCCTCTATACGTCAAAGATCTGTATATCAAGTTGTTACTCATTTCCTGTTTCTCCTTTTAGAGGTTTGATTAACAATAAATGGATAAAACCATTTTTTGTAGTAGTTTTACCACCTATGGAAAAGCAAGAAAACAGACTGCAAAAAAATCTGAACCTGTTCCATGTTTATGCCATCAGCATAGGCGCCATGTTCAGCTCCGGGTTCTTTATTCTGCCGGCGATCGTAAGTTCGGAAACCGGTCCGGCCGTTGTATTGGCTTATCTGCTTGGTGGGTTTCTGGTCATTCCATCCGTGTTCTCACTGGCCGAATTGTCAACCGCCCTGCCCAAAGCGGGGGGATCCTATTATTATCTTGATCGAAGTTTGGGTCCGATGGTAGGTACTATCGGTGGCATAGGTAACTGGTTTACCCTGCTTTTTAAAAGTGCTTTTGCCCTGGTGGGGATGGGAGCCTATCTGAGTCTTTTTGTAAATCTGAACATCACACTTTCCGCCATCCTGTTCACAGTGTTTTTCACGATTGCCAATATATTCGGTGCCAGGCAGACCGGCAGGTTGCAGGTGGCACTGATCATTTTCCCGATGATTATTATTGCCCTGTTCCTGGTCACGGGACTAACCGAAGTGTTCTCCCGGGGCGGTTTTCTGCTCCAGGCTCCATCGTCTGCTCCCTTTTTGACTAATGGTATGGATGGTTTGGCCGTAGCGGTAGGCCTGGTCTTTCTATCTTACGGCGGACTCAAAAAGGTCGTCAGCATGTCGGAGGAGGTCAGCAATCCCGAACGGAATATTCCACTGGGTATGATGTTGTCACTATTGACGACCATAATCGTGTTTGTGGTCGGAGTGTATATTATGGTAGCATTGCTGGGCCCGGAGGGCATGAGTGAAGATTTAACCCCGGCTGCTTCGGCGGCGGCACTGTTCCCGGGCGGGGTGTCCGGTCAGACGATCAAGCTTCTGATCGTACTGGCTGCTGTGTTTGCATTTGCCTCCACGGCCAATGCCGGGATCATGTCGGCCTCCCGGTTTCCGATGGCCATGGCCCGTGATCAGCTGATATGGAATAAGCTGTCTTACATCGGCCGCTTTAATACGCCTTCAATTGCTATCCTGTTCACCGGCGGTTCCATGATTGTGTTTATCCTTGTACTGGATATAGAAAACGTCGCCAAACTGGGCGGTGCATTCGCCCTTTTCACGTTCGGCCTGATCAATCTGGCGCTGATTGTTATGCGGGAGAGCAAAATCGAGTCATATGATCCCGGTTTTCGCACTCCCTTGTATCCCTGGATGCAAATAGCCGGCATGCTGATCAGTTCATGGCTGATTATTCAGATGGGGTTGTTGCCGATCCTCTTTACGGTCGGGGTTATCGTGTCAAGCATTATCTGGTACGTATATTACGCAAAGGAACGCGTGTATCGTGACGGGGCGATCTATCATATCTTTGAGCGGTTGGGCCGTCGCCGGTATGAAGAACTGGACAAGGAGATGCTCGGGATCATGAAGGAAAAGGGCCTTCGTGAAAATGATCCATTTGACCAGGTTGTAGCGCGGGCCCGTGTCTTTGACATGGAATCGGAATGCCGGTTTGAGCAGCTGCTCAAAAGTGCGACGTCATCGCTTTCCGAACGTCTGCCCATTTCGGCGGATGATATTGCGGAACGCCTGCCTACATCGCCGGATATGCTGGTTAAAGGGTTTATGGAAGGGTCGGTCATGGGCGCCACAGCTATAACCAGGGGGGTGGCGTTGCCTCACTTGCGCATATACGGTATCAAACATCCTGAAATGGTACTGGTGCGTTACCGGAAAGGCCTGCATCCCGAGGTTTGGGACGATTGGTATACCACCCATGAAGTCAAACAAAAATGTTATGCCCTGATTTTCCTTGTAAGTCCGGATGAAAATCCGGGACAACACCTGCGATTTCTTTCGCAACTTGCCAGCAGGGTTGAAGAACCGGATTTTATGAAACAATGGTTAAACGCCGAAAATGAACAGGAACTGAAAGAACTGCTATTGCAGGATGATCGCTTTTTTGCGATACAATTGGAACGCAAAAAGGCCAGCGGCGTGATGATCGGAAAATTGATCAAGGAGATCGAGATCCCGGAAAAATCACTGATTGCCATGATATACCGGAATGGCCATGTGATCGTACCGACCGGAGCCACCCGGCTGAAAGAAGGAGACCGGCTTACTTTCATCGGTGCCGGAGAAAGTGTGGCACAGCTATATAAGAGGTATAGCGGGTACAGATCGTAAATTGCCCGGCTGCGGTCAAATTCTTCCACCGATCGATATACCTGTTGTCACACAATGGACGGATCATTAATATTGCCTTTCATAACATATGTAAATTGGTAACTTTAGGCAAAATGTGCTTCTAATGATCATATACTGAAAATCGATTCATCTATGTCTGATAAAAAAGTCATCATCAGGGGTAACCTGCAAAATACATATCGTGATGTGTACACCCCGGAAGCCCTTACGGCCATCGCCACACTCGCACGTTTTAATCGCGAAATTAAAGAGGCCATGTCCGCACGGATCAAACGAAGGGCGGAGCGGATAAAGAATCAAATGGGAGTAACCTTCCCGGATCCGGAAAGCACCATCCCGCGAACCGGCCTTAAGGTAAATGAGGCACGTCAGGGTAATTTTGAAGGATCGATCATACCGGATGATCTTCAGCGTCAATGGATTCAGGGAACCGGCCCCGGTGCAAAACCCAATACACCGGTTGAGAACAGCATCCGAAATGTAGCCTATGCCCTGTTGTCCGGTGCCGACGGATGGATGTTCGATGGTGAAGATGCCCTTGGACAGATTACAACCATGTCCCTCGATAATCAACGCAACCTGAAAATGGCCATCTGTAAAGATCCCGTTTTCCTGAAAGTGGCGGAACAGGTCGCTACCGATATCAACCGGTGGGCAAAAGATTTCTGGGGCCACAACATCATCACCGACTGGAAAGCGCAGCTGGACTTCACGACCAAAATTTTCCGTGCACGCGGATTGCATCTCGACGACCGGCATATCCGGAACGGAGACGGGACGGCCATGGCCGCCTCGATTGTAGACACCTGCCTCTATGTGGTAAATAATTACAAGGAACTCCGGAACGCAGGCTCATCCGTTGTGCTGTATCTGCCGAAAATTCAGACCGCGGAAGAAGCCGCCATCTGGAATGATATGCTTTTGGCCCTGGAACAACATCTCGGACTTGAGGAGGGCACCATAAAAACATATGTACTGGTAGAACAGCTCGAGGCAACGTATCAGCTGATGGAAATCCGGGCGGCCCTTGGTAAACATTTTGTCGGATTTAATACCGGTCGATGGGATTATATCAACAGCGTTTCCGATACCATGGTGTGGAAAAACGATTTTATCAATCCCAACATTGAAGATATCACGATGACCTACGGATACATGCGTGTCTATGAAGACCGGGTGCGCTGTGCTGTCAATACGCCCGATAAAAACGGCAATTTTGCACTTTGGCAGGGCGGAATGGAGCCCAACATCCCGGTTGGGTCGAAAGAGGGGGTGGAGGCAGGTATGAAAAAGGCGGTAGCCGGTGCTGCGCGGGAGCAGCATGAGGGGGCAAGCGGAAAATGGGTTTCGCACTGGAAAATGGTGCAAATCATCCGGCCCGTATGGGAAAAAGCCGGTGAGGACAATCAGTTGGGAAGAAGTTTTCCGCCGCTGACGTACACCCGGAAGGATGCAGAGGACTTGTTGCTGCTCGAACCGGCAGAACGAACGGTTCGCGGTGCGCGCAATCTGCTGAGTGTTGCCATGCAATACGGGAATGCCTTCGGGCAGGGGCTTCAGGCTGCTGCGCTGAAACCGGCGGACTTTTTCGGTGATGACGATATCCTCTATCTCATGGAGGATATGGCTACGGGTGAAATCAGATTGAGTGTGCTTTGGGAATGGGTAAACAAGGGGGCGAAGATGACGGCCGGCGACCCGGAAACCGGGATCAATAAAGGCGACACGTTCACGGAGGAACTCTTCGAAATGCTTCTTGAGGAAGAATACCAAAAACTTATGGATGCCGCTGACAGGGATGTCTATGAGGCTTCAAAAACCACAACGCTTCCGATTGCCCGGGAGATCGCTCATGTATATGTTCTCAGCGAAATGAAACCGCCATGGTATATTGATCTCCTGAATATCAATTTGAATAACGAAGACCTGCAAGCGGCAAAGCAACGTATTGCCATGTATATGGAGGCCTATAAGCGGGACGGTACCCGTATCACTGAAAATCTTGATTTTCAACCGGGGTGACTGATTAACCGGGGTGATCCATCCCAACTCCTATGTATCCGAATTTGTCATTTACAACCGAGTTGAAAAAGCACGTAAAAGGTGATGTGCTGGATGATGCCTGGTCACTGGGGATCTATGCGACCGACGCCAGTATCTATCAGATCATACCTGTTGCGGTTATATTGCCGAGGGATGAAGCGGATGTGAAGGAAAGTATGGCTGTCGCCCGCCGGCATCAGATAAAAATACTTCCCAGGGGTGGCGGTACCAGTTTGGCGGGCCAGACCGTAGGGGATGCTATGATTCTGGATTTTTCACGGTACATGAATCAAATCCTTGAATTCAATGAGGAAGAACGGTGGGTGCGTGTGCAGCCGGGCCTGGTACTCGATGAACTGAACAAGGAACTGGCCCCATACAACCTGCACTTTGCGCCCGATCCGGCTACATCCAGCCGGGCCAACATTGGCGGCATGGCCGGTAACAACTCATCCGGGACCAAAAGTATACTGTATGGTAAAACCGTAGATCATGTGCTGGAAGCCCGGGTGGTGCTATCCGACGGTACCGGGATGCATCTGAAAGAATATTCCGCGGAGGAGTATGAGCAAATAGCCGGGGAACAGAGCCGTGAAGGTGAAATTTACCGGGAATTTCGACGTATCGTGCGTCAGAACAAAGAGGAGGTGGCGAAACGCTTCCCGAAAGTGATGAGACGGGTCGGCGGGTACAATTTTGACGAGTTTACGAACACCGACTCCTGGAACCTGGCAAAGCTTGTTACCGGAAGCGAGGGGACACTGGCCGTTGCACTGGAACTGAAACTGAATCTGGAGCCGCTTCCGAAGCACAAATCGGTGGCGGTTGTGCATTTCGCCGGGCTGGAGGAGGCTTTGCGGGCGGTAAAACCGATGCTCGAATATCGTCCTTCGGCGGTCGAAATCCTGGACCGCATTGTTTTGGGACTGAGCCGGGAAAACCTGACCACCCGGCATCACTGTCATTTTATCGAGCAGGATCCCGAAGCCATCCTGATCACCGAGTTTTATGGAGATACCCCTGAAGAAGTGATGCAGCGTCCGCGTGAAATGGTTGCAGAGCTGAAACGACTGGGTATGGGATATGCCTGGCCGCTGTTTCCGGAAGGGAAAGATTATGAAGATGTGTGGATCGTTCGAAAGAAGGGCCTTGGGCTGATGCTGGGAATCAAGGGCGAGAAAAAGCCGCTGCCGTTTATTGAAGACGCCGGAATTCCCGTCGATAGGCTGCCCGAATATATCAGGGAAGTGCTGGCCATTTGCAAAAAATACCACACGGATGTCTCCATGTACGCGCATGCCAGCGTGGGAGTCATTCACGTGCGTCCCATTCTTGATCTTCGCCAGGCTTCGGATATAGAAAATATGAAACATATTGCCGAAGAGACATTTGAACTGGTGATGAAGTAC
>JBBDQZ010000041.1:0-1049 GCA_040905705.1 Balneolales bacterium | reverse complement strand
TGTCCGTTCGCAAAATAGTTGATCACTGCATTGCTGCCATCGGCATATCTTAGCAGGATGGATGCATTATCTGTGGCTTCGTCTGCATCCGGTCCCATTGCATTCATACTAACAGATATAATTTCAGAGCCGGTCAAGTAGGAGCATAAATCTATATAGTGGCAAGCCTCACCAATAATACGTCCGCCGCCCACCTTCAGATCATGAACCCAGACATCTTTTGGTATGAAACCCGCGTTCATCGTTGCCACAATATTCATGGGACCTGATCCGATTGCTTTTTTGATGGCAACAGAGTGCGGAGAAAAACGTCGGTTAAATCCTACGGTCAGTGTCGTTGAACACTTTTGATAGGTGTCTATAATTTGATTCAGCTCTTCATCATTCAGTGCGAGTGGTTTTTCAACAAAGACATGCTTTCCGGCGTTGAGGGCATCTGTTACAATCGATGCGTGCTGATCGTGTCGAGTTGTAATCAGCACCAGATCGATTTCCGGATCGTCCCAAATCTGCTGATTATCCGTCGCCGACTGCGCAAAACCGTGCTTTTTCGCCAATTCTGTTCCGGATACCCCTCTGGCACTCGAGATCGTTTTTAAACCGGCACCCGATCTCTTTAATGCCGGCAGCATGGTCATTTTCGTGAAGTTTCCGGCACCGATCACGCCTAAAACGGCCTTTGACCCGGCAAATGACCGTCTATCAAGTTGGACAAGATTTGAGGGTTTTGCATGTTCACTCTCTGTTAACGGATACCGCAGAATAGATGCGATGGAGTTGCTTTCACTGATATCATCATAGATTTTTCCATACTCTTCCAGATCCACGATTTCGGTGATCAGATCCGTAACATTCAGTTTTTCACTAGCGATCGCTTGCAGAACAGTATCAAAATTTCGCTTCTCTGTCCACCTGACAAATGGCAGCGGGTAGTCGATTCCTTTTTGCTCATAATCCTCATCATATCGCCCCGGACCATACGAGCATGATACCTGAAATGTGAGTTCTTTTTCATAAAAATCAGCCCGGCTGATATCGAGTCCGACCAC
>JBBDQZ010000040.1:0-1053 GCA_040905705.1 Balneolales bacterium | reverse complement strand
GAGTTGTTTCACCTGTGCTCCACTGAATATTGGATATCAAAACCGAAGCATCAAGCAGTGCTGAATCGCCTTCACAAATTGAGGTATCATTTCCCAGTTCAACACCATGAACTGCTACGGGTAAGAATGAAACAAAGGTGCAGGCCGCGGTATCGAATTCATATCTGATCGATCCGGTTCCAACACCGGCAAGTTCAGGTATAAAATCGCTGCCCTGCACACCAAAACCACTGAAGGTTCCTCCGGCAGGCGTTCCACTCAGTGCATATGGTGTATTGTCGCCTTTACAGAAAACTGCTCCAAGCGGATCAATACCGACCTGGATATTCCCTATTACCGTCACTTGTTCTGTTGCAGTATCGCTACATGTTCCAACTGTATAAACATATTCAACATCGTGAACACCTGCACCCAAAGTTGAAGGAGAAAATGAAGTCTCAGACTGGCCATTGATATAAAACACACCGCCAACAGGACTTCCCTGTAAAACAAAATCATTGTCGTATATGCAATATTCTGTTTGTAAATTATCAAAACTTGCAGTTGGATCGGGGACTACTTCTACACTTATTGTATCCGAATTGCTGCAATTTGTTTGAGGGTCGGTATATTGATATATTATCTGATGGTTTCCAATGCCTGCGGCAGAAGGGGTGAAATCCGTACCGCTGATTCCCGGGCCGCTTAGATTTCCACCACTCGGATTTAAGGTAAGTGAAACAGGAACATTATCTGAAATACAATAAAGCGTATCCAATCCACCGACCTGCACCTGCGGAAGCGGATTGATGCTGACAGAAACCGTGTCCATATCTGTACAGGAAGTATTGGGATCAACAACTTCCACAATATAATCAGTATTGAGAATTGGCGTGGCAAAAGGATCAGAAACATTCAGGCTGGAAAGCGAAGCATTCGGCTGCCAGGTATAATCAAGTCCCTGTACCGGAGCACTGCCAAGCTGAACTGTTTCTCCCTGGCAAATACTTGTATCCTGCCCTGCATCTGCAATCGGTGCTGAAAGGTGCATAATCACTACAGTGTCGGATGCAG